>JAKAUQ010000008.1 GCA_021827705.1 Actinomycetes bacterium | reverse complement strand
ACCTTCGACGCCTCGCAGGTGTATCGCAACGTCGTGGTGGGCTTCGTCTTCGCCGAGCACCCCCGCTGCTGGCTCTCGATCGACTCGTATCCCGTCATCGAGAGCGGTCAGGTGCGGGGGGTCGTGACCACCTTTACCGACGTCACCGCGCGCCGTAGTGATGAGCGCATGCTGCGCCTGCTGGCCGAGGTCACCCGCAACATCGCCGCCGCCGCCGATGAGGACGCCGCCCTCCAGTCGGTGGTCGACGCCCTGTGCAGCGTCGGCGGCTTCGTGCTGGCGTGGGTGTCACGGGCCACGGATCACGGCGCCGTCGTCGCGCATCGCGCGGGCCTCGTCGAGTACCTCGACGGCCTGACCTTCGAGGCACCGGCCCACGACCCGATCTGGAGGGGTCCGACGCTGCGCGCCCTGCGCGACGAGCGGCCCGTCGGCGTCGAGGCGGTGCAGTTCGATCCCGTATTCTCCCCGTGGCGCGAGCGGGCCAGTCGCTTCGGCATCGAGTCGTTCCTGGCCCTGCCACTCTCCCTGGGCCGCCGTCACGCGACCCTGACGGTGGGGGCCCCCGACAAGTTCGCCTTCCCGTCAGCGATCCAGGGCGAGCTGCGCGCGCTGGTGGCCGAGGTCGAGCTCCTGGTCGCGCACACCCGCACCCGAGCCGAGCTGGAGCGGTCCCTGCGCGGGACGGTGAGTGCGATGGTGCGGCTCACCGAGATCCGCGATCCCTACACCGCGGGCCACCAGGCCCGGGTGAGTGCCCTCAGTCGACAGCTGGCCGAGCGTCTGCACTGGTGCTCCGAGGACGTCGACGCGGTGGCCAGCGCGGCCGCCCTGCACGACGTGGGCAAGATCGCCATCCCCTCCGAGATCCTGGGCCGGCCCGGACCGCTCAGCGCCCTCGAGTTCGAGGCGGTGGCTCGCCACGCCGAGCTGGGCGCGGAGATCGTGGCCGAGGCATCGCTGTCGCCCGTGTTCGTCGACGTCGCGCGGCACCACCACGAGCGCCTGGACGGCTCGGGCTACCCGGACCACCTGGTCGATGGGGCCATCTCGCCTTTCGCCCGGCTCGTCGCCGTCGCCGACGTCGTCGAGGCCATGGTCCACCACCGCCCCTACCGGCCCGCCTGGTCGCTGGCCGATGCGCGCGAGGAGCTGCTCGGCGGCTCGGGCGTGCGCTACGACACCGAGGTCGTGGACGCCTGCGTCGCACTGATCGACGAGGGGTTCACCTTCGAGTCCACGACGCCGAGGGGCGTGCCCATCAGCGGACTGACCTCGGACAGCGGCACCGCCTGAGAGAAGAGGAAGCCCTGGGACAGGTTGCAGCCGGCTTGGCGCAGGCGGGCCAGGTCGTCGGGCGTCTCGATGCCCTGGGCCACGACGTCGATGCCGGTGCGGTGGCCCAGGGTCACGATGACCTCGACCAGGGCGTCGCGCAGGCTCGCGTCGGTGGGGGGGCGGATCAAGGATCGGTCGATCTTCACGAAGCGCAGGTCCAGGTGCAGCAGCTGGGCCAGCGAGGCCAGTCCGTCGCCGAAGCCGTCGAGGGCACAGCCCACGCCCAGGGCGCGCAGCTCGTCGACGATCAGGGAGGCGCGCGCCGCGTCCTCCAGGGCGGCGCGCTCGGGAATCTCGATCACCAGCCGGCTCGCCTCGAGCCCGCTGTCGGCCAGGGCGGTCCGCACCCGCTGGGCGAGCTGCGGGTCGAACAGCTGGCGGGCCGACAGGTTCACGGTGACGTAGGGACCATCGGGCGCGCTCGACCAGCTGGCGGCTGCTCGCGTCGCCTCGCGCAGGGCGAAGGATCCCAGCTCGCCGATGAGATCTGTCGACTCGGCGAGGCCCAGGAACTCCGAGGGCGCGATCCAGCCGCGCTCGCCGTGCCGCCAGCGCATGAGGGCCTCGAAGCCGACCGCGGTCGTGGTCGCGGCCGAGACGATGGGCTGGAAGTGCATGGACAAGGAGCCGTCGGTCAGGGCGCCGCGCAGCGCCTGGAGGTCGTGGCCACGTCCCGAGTGACTCTGGTGGAGACGGGGGGAGTAGACGGCGTAGCGGTGGCGTCCGAGTCGCTTGGCCTCGTAGAGAGCGAGATCGGCCTGCTCGAGGACGGCCAGGTCGTCGGCTGACTCGCCGTCCCAGATCGCCACGCCGATGCTGGCGTGCTGGAGCAGGCTGAGACCCATGACGGAGAAAGGTTGCTCGAGTGCGGTGAGCAGGCGCTCGGCGATGCGGCGGACCTGCTCAGCCTGGTGGACGCCCTCGACGAGGTAGACGAACTCGTCTCCCCCGAAGCGGCACAGGGTGTCGGCCGTGCGGGCGACCTCTTCGAGTCGTCGGGCGACGGCGATGAGGACCTGGTCGCCCACCAGGTGGCCGTGGGAGTCATTGACGTCCTTGAAGTCGTCGAGGTCGACCATCAGGATCGCGCCGAAGCCTCCCTGGCGCGAGATCTTGGCGCGGGCGCGCACCAGACGGTCCTCGAGCAGGGCACGGTTGGCCAGCCCCGTCAGGGGGTCGTGGAGGGCCTGGTGCGCCAGCTGGGCGGTCAGCGATCGCTCCTCGGTGACGTCGCGCTCGCTGATCACGTTGAAGAGCAGGTGTCCGCTGGCGTCGTAGGCGGCGCGGCGGGCGACCTCGACGATGAGCACCCGGCCGTCACGGTGCACGTAGCGCTTGGTGTAGTGCTCGGCGTCGACCTCGCGGCGACGCACGCGCTCCAGGGAGGCCTCGGTCAACCCGAGGTCCAGCGGATAGGTGAAAGGCGTCGAGTCCTGGCCGACCAGCTCGTCGCGCGAGCGACCCAGGAGGTCGCAGAAGGCGTCGTTGGCCGCCAGGATCTTGTCGTGGTCGTCGGTGAACACGATCGGGGCCACCGAGATGTCGAAGGCCAGCCGGTAGCGCAGTTCCGAGTCGCTGTGCAGGCTGGCGCGATGCAGGTCATCGAGGTCGCGCACGAGGGCCAGTGACATCGGCTCGCCTTCGAGGGTGATCTGCGAGAGGGCGATGTCGACTTGGTGCGTGCTCCCGTCGCGGGTGACCAGGGCGAGGTGCGTGTGCGAGCCGAAGGGCCGACGCGCGGCGCCTTCGGCGAACGTCTCGCGGGCCCGGGCGTGGTCGCCGGCGACCCCCGGGGGCACCAAGAGCTCCACTGGCGCTCCGACCAGGTCGGACACGGCGTAGCCGGTGTAGGACGCCAACGTCTCATTGACCAGGGCGATGCGTCCGTGCGCGTCGACCAGCAAGGCGCCGTCAGGAAGTGACGACAGGAATAGTTGCCACGCGTCTTTGGAGTCCACCGACTCGCTCACACCTGCCCGCCTTCGCGCTGCCGGCACACCCCGGGCGCAACCAGTACACAGTAGCAGCGGGGTCTCGGGCTCTTCGGGCATCTGGCGCCAACTGCGCTGGGGACAGCGAGGTTGGCGGTTGGGTTCAGCGTGGGGGGTCGGCCGCGCGATCGAGCACGACCAGGAAGTCGCGCACGGCCCGGTTCCACGCGTCGGGCTCCTCGAAGTAGGCCGAGTGTCCCGCATCGGCGATCTCGACGACGCGAGCGTCCGGGAGTGCCTCGGCGAGTGCGTGCACGGCCGCGGGCGGGAAGATCGGGTCGTGGTCGCCGACGACGCACAGCACCGGCAAGGCGAGCCGGGCAATCTCGGCGGGGCCGTAGGTCACGTGCACCAGGAGGTCAATCATGGTGGCGGGATCGACCGACCCCATGGCTCCCACCATCTGGTACAGGTGGGCGAGCGCCGGTGCGCGGTGGCGGAAGGTTGCGCCGAGGGCGGGATGGTCGCCCAGCACCTCGTGGGCGGGGTCGCGGGCCGCGTCGCGAGCCAGCGAGGCGACGACGGCGTCGGTCACGAGGCCGCCGATCGAGTCGGTCAGAGTCAACGAGCGCACCAGGTGCGGCCGGGCCAGCGTCGCTCCGACCGCGGTCCATCCCCCCATCGACTGGCCGACCAGGTCGGCGCGCTCGACCTCGAGTTCGTCGAGGATGGCCAGCAGGTCCCCGGGGGCCACCTGGGGGCCGGAGCGCTCGCCGACGTCGCTCGAGCGGCCGTAGCCGCGGTGATCCCACGTGATGACCGGGCGATCTTCGGCCAGCGCGTGGACCTGCTGGAACCAGGAGGCGTGATTGGAGCCGGCCCCGTGGCACAGCACCAGCGCCGGCTGGGCGCTCATGGCGCCGACGACCTCGAAGTAGAGGCGCTCACCGTCATGGTGGACGAAGCCCGTGCGTCGCGACAGGTCTGCGGACGCCGTCGCGCCCTCGGTCGCGCGCGCACGAGCGGTCATGGCCTCATCCTGCCACGCGCGCGCACTGAGGCTTCCCACCGGGCCCGGTTTTGGGTGTAGACCAGGGGGCAAGGGGTGGCGCGTGGACGCTCGAGCGAGGCGAGGATGGGTGGCGCGAGGTGCGGCGGCGGCCGTGCTGGTGGCAGCGGCGCCGCTCCTGGCCGGCTCGGCACGCGCCGAAGCGGCCGGCGTGCCGGCGTGCGCCTCGGCCCAATTGGTGGTGTACGTGGGCGTTTCCTCCGGGACTGCCGGGACCATCTACTACTCCCTGGTGCTCACCAATCGGCGCGCGGCGTGCGTTCTGTGGGGCGTGCCGGCCATCCAGCCGGTCGCCGGCCCGACGGGTCGCGCGCTCGGCCCGCCGGCGCGCAACGCCAGCGTCGGGCAGATGCCGGCGCGCCACGTCGTGGCCCGGGGGTCCTCGGTGTCGGTGGCCTGGGGCGTCAGTGAGGTCGGGAACTACCCGCCCGCGCGGTGCCGCGCGGCTCATGCGTGGGGAGTCACCATCGCGCTGCGACCGTTCCTCGCGCCGCGTCGGGTGCGCCTGGCGAGCGCCGTGTGCACCCGGCTGGCGAGCACGACGACGCGCCTGGTGGCGCCGGGGGTCACGGGCACCTGACACGACCGCCACCTCAGACCTACGATCGTCCCCAGAGAAGGGAGAAACATATGCCAACCCCGACCGAGGAGTTCCGCGCAGCCCGTGACCAGCTGCTGGCCCTGCGCGAGGACTACGACAGCGCCCGCAGTCGCTTCGCCTGGCCCCGCCCGGCGACCTTCAACTTCGCGCGCGACTGGTTCGACGCGGTACTGGCCCGCGAGACCCCGGATCAGCCCGGTCTGGTGGTGATCGAGGAGGACGGGTCGTCGGCCAGCTACAGCTTCGCGGAGCTCTCGACCCGGTCACGCCAGCTGGCCACCTGGCTGCGCGATCAGGGTGTGCGCCGGGGGATGCGGGTCCTGGTCCTGCTGGGCAACCAGGTCGAGCTGTGGGAGGTGACGCTCGCCATCTTGCAACTGGGCGCCGTCATGATCCCGGCGACGACGCTGCTCACCTCGAGCGACCTGCAAGATCGCATCGACCGCGCGAGCGCCGGGGCGGTGATCGCTCAGGCCGACGTGACCGCGCGCTTCGCCAACGTGTCGGGCAGCTACATCCGGGTCGCGGTGGGCGGCGCGTCCGCGGGCTGGCTCGACATCGCCGATGCTCGCCAAGCCAGCGCGGACTTCGTGCCCGAGGCCCCGACGGCCGCCGACGACCCCTTCCTCATCTACTTCACGTCGGGCACGACGGCACTGCCCAAGATGGTCGGGCACACCCACGCCAGCTACCCGATGGGACATCTCTCCACGATGTACTGGATCGGGATCCGCCCCGGCGACGTGCACCTCAACGTGTCCAGCCCCGGCTGGGCCAAGCACGCCTGGTCGTCCATGTTCGCCCCCTGGATCGCCGGGGCCACCATCGCGGTGTACAACTACGCGCGCTTCGACGCCGCGGCCATGCTCCAGGTCCTCGTCGACCAGCACGTGACCACGTTCTGCGCGCCCCCGACCGTGTGGCGCATGCTCATCCAGCAGGATCTGGCCTCCTACGCGACCAGCCTGCGCGAGTTGGCCAGCGCGGGTGAGCCGCTCAATCCCGAGGTCATCGAGGCCGTCCAGCGCGCCTGGGGCATGACCATCCGTGACGGCTTCGGCCAGACCGAGACCACCGTGCAGATCGGCAACTCTCCGGGTCAGCCGGTGATCGCGGGATCGATGGGCCGCCCCATCCCGGGCTACAGCATCGAGCTGGTCGACCCGATCAGCGGTGAGGTCGGCGACGACGGGGAGATCTGCGTCTCCCTGGCCGACGAGCGCCCCCTCGGCCTGATGACCGGGTATCGCACCTCCACGGGAGCCGACGACGCGCGCAACGCCGCGGCCTTCGCGGGCGGCCGCTACCACACCGGGGACATCGCCCACCGTGACGAGAGCGGCTACATCACCTACGTGGGGCGGGCCGACGACGTCTTCAAGGCCAGCGACTACCGCATCAGCCCCTTCGAGCTCGAGAGCGTGCTGATCGAGCACCCCGCCGTCGCCGAGGCGGCCGTCGTGCCGGCTCCCGACGCCATGCGCCTGGCGGTGCCCAAGGCGTACGTGTCGCTGGTGGCTGGCTACGAGCCGAGCCCCGAGCTGGCCCGCGACATCCTGGCCTACGCCCGCGACCACCTGGCCCCCTACAAGCGGGTGCGGCGCCTGGAGTTCGCCGAGCTGCCCAAGACCATCAGCGGCAAGATCCGGCGGGTCGACCTGCGCACGGCCGAGCAGGCGCGCGAGGGCCGGGCGCCGGCCGAGTACCGCGAGGAGGACTTCGCCTAGGGCGCCGGGGCCCGGCGGGCCCGCGAGTGAGGAGGACCCCATGCCAGAGTCGATCAGCGACGCCCCGGAATTCACCGACAGCGGCGCGACCGGGGTGGCGCACCGCATCGTGGGCACGACTATGCCGGTCCTCGAGGTCGAGCTCCAAGACGGCCAGGCCGTCGTCTCCCAGGGCGGCGAGCTGTCGTGGATGAGCCCCAACGTGCAGCTCACGACCACCACGGCCGGCGCCGGCGCCGCGGGCGTCCTGGGCGTCCTCAAGCGCGTGGCCGCCGGCGGGACGGTCTTCCTCACGCGGTACCAGGCGACCGGGGCCAGCGCGCGCATCGCCTTCGCGGCCAAGATGCCCGGCCACATCCGGCCGATCCCGGTGGACGCCGAGCACGAGTACCTGGTCTCGCGCCACGGCTTCCTGGCCGCGACCGCCGAGGTGACCCTGGCGCTGGGCTTCCAGCAGAAGCTCGGGGCAGGGATCTTCTCGGGCAACGGCTTCCTGCTCCAGCGCATCGCGGGCCACGGCACGGCCTGGATCGAGCTGTCGGGCGAGCTCATCACCTACCGGCTGGCCGCGGGCGAGACCCTGCTGGTGCACCCGGGCCACATCGGGCTCTTTGACGCCTCGGTGCGCCTGGACATCCAGATGGTCAAGGGCATCAAGAACATCATCTTCGGGGCCGAGACCCTGTTCCTGGCCCAGCTGACCGGCCCCGGGGAGGTCCATCTGCAGAGCCTGACCCTGCCGGGTCTGGCCCAGGCGATCGGGCCGTACCTGGCGACCGGCGAGACGGGCAAGACGGGCTTCGGGGGCCTGCCCTTCAACATCGGCTAGGTGCCCAGCCGGCCGTTGCGACCTGCCGCCTAGACTGAGCAGCCATGTCAGACAGCGGGGGGACCGGGGACCAGCGTCCGACCGACGACCTGGACGCGATGCTCTTCGGGGAGGGCTACCCCGTCGGCCTCCCAGCGCACGAGGTGGCCGTTGAGCCCCACCTGCGCAACCGCCGCACCGTACACATCCCCGCCCAGCTCCAGCTGCTCCAGGAGCTCGTGCACTTCAAGGCGAGCCGCAGCCGGTGGCGCATCACCAAGGACCTCGTGGGCCTGGTGCGGCGGGGCCACGCCGGCGAGAAGGACGAGTCCTACTTCGACAAGCTGCGCCGCGAGGCCCGCCACGGCAAGTCGGAGTCCTCGACCTACGGCACGGCCACCCTCGAGGGCCGGTCCGTCGTCCTGTACGCCATGAACTGGGACTTCTTTGCCGGCTCGCTCGGCGTGATCTCGGGCGAGGTGTTCCAGCAGGCGACCGAGCTGGCGGTCTCCCGGCACCTGCCCCTGGTCGCCGTCTACGCGAGCAGCGGCGTGCGCCAGCACGAGAACTTCGCCGGCCTGACCCAGATGACCCGCATGGTCGAGGCGATACGCGTCTACAAGGAGCGTGTCGCCCTGCCCCACGTGGCGGTCCTGCTGGGCAACGTCTGGGGTGGGGTCTCGGCCAGTGCCGTGCCCAACGCCGACATCATCGTGGCGACCTCGGGGACGAACTTCGGCTTCGCGGGCCCCAACGTGATCGAGGCCTTCGAGGGGACCGCGGTGCCCTCGGCCTCCCAGAGCGCCGAGGCCAACCTGATGGATCGCAACATCGACGCGGTCATCTCCGACGTGGCCGAGCTGGTCGACTACCTGGCGCGCCTCTACGCCGTCTCGGCGCCGGCCGACAAGCGCCCCGAGCTCAACCGGGAGACCGAATCGCTGATCCACAACGTCACCGCGGTCGGCCAGCGCCGGGTCTTCTCCTTCGGGGCGCCGGGCATCCACGGCCCGCGCTTCGACGACGTGACCGGTGCCCCCGACCTGGTGCCCGCCGCGCAGCGCCCGCCGGTCCCCACCGAGCGGGCCGACGCGCTGCTCGAGCAGTACCAGGACCTGATCGTCGACGCCAACCGCGTCGACCTCGAGTTCCTCGTGCGCTACGCCTTCACCGAGTCGGTCGCGCTCTACAACCACGTCCAGGAGCCGGGCCTGCGTCACTACCCGGCCATCGTCACGGCCTTCGCGCGCCTGGGGCCCCAGCCCTTCCTGGTCGTGGGTACCCAGCCCTCGTACCAGCGGGTGGGCGACGCCGTGCTCAAGCGCCCGGCCAACCCCGGACCCGAGGACTTCGCCCACCTGCACCGGTCCTTGGAGGTGGGTGCGCGCCTCGGCCTGCCGGCGCTCTTCGTGACCGACACGCTGGGGGCCAAGCCGACCCTTGAGAGCGAGCGGCGCGGCCAGTCCCGCCTCATCGCGCGCTCGATCCTGCGCGGCATCGACTACCCGCACCCCGTGATCTCGCTGGTGGCCGGAGCGCTCGGCAGCGGCGGGGGCCTGGCGACGACCCCCATGGCCGACCACGTCATGATGCTGGAGCGGGCCATGGCCTACGTGGCCGAGCCCCGCTCGGCGGCCTCGATCCTCTACAAGACGCCGAGCCCGACGCGCGACCAGGTCAAGATGACGCTGTCCACCATGCGCTCGACCGCCGCCGACCAGCTCGAGCTGGGGCTGATCGACGAGGTCGTTGCCGAGGACCCCAATCCCTACGTGACCGCCGAGAACGTGCACCGGGCCGTGCTGGCGGCCTTCGTCGAGCTGCGCGAGCTCTCCGGGCGTCGCCTGCGCAGCCGGCGCCACGACCGCATCCAGTCCCTGCGGGCCTTCGACATCATCGACGAGGGCGAGCTCGAGGCGATCGCCGAGTCCGAGCGCTAGCCCGCTGGCGTCGTCGAGGCGACGGGGGTGGCCGGTGTGACCGTCATCGGCGCCCCCGCCGGGTAGATCTCGATCCAGGTGCGACCCGGCGCCAGGGGGATGCGGTGCCCGGCTCCGTCCAGGAAGATCGTCGGTGTCCCGGCCGGCCCGTTGGTCCACGTGCCGGTGATGAGGCGCCCGTTGCGCAAGATGGTGACCCGCCCGCTGGAGTCGAGGATGTGGGACTCGGCCTCGAGGCCACCCAGGCTGTTCTCGACCCAGGGTCCGTAGGTGATCGAGACGTCCTGGATGATCACGTTCTGCGCCTGGTTCTGGACGCCATTGGCCAGCAGGTCGGGAACGATGTCGGGGGACGCGGCCGTGCCGTCGTTGTAGAAGCGCAGCCAGGTGCCCGTCGCGGGGTTCCAGCGCCAGTAGATGTTCGAGGTGGCCGACCAGTCCAGGTGCACCTGGCTGACGGCCTCCCCGGCCGGAGCCACCCGCGAGAAGGTGAAGATCGGCGCGGGGGCCTTGGCGGGTGCGCTGATCGCCGACCAGACGGCCTGGGTCGTCGTGTAGGTGTCGTAGGGGGCGTAGCGCCCCGGTGGGTTGACCTCGAGGCTCGGGTGGGTGCCGAGGTCCACATTGACCAGCGAGGAGGCATTGACAACGGCCAGCACGGGCAAGATGCCGCCCACGTGCACGAAGAGCGGGTGACCCAGTTCGCTGAGCATCTGGACGTCGGTCCAGCGCGCCGAGCGGATGGGGCCCACGAGCGTGGGCGCGTTGCGGCACTGGAAGACGGCCGCGTAGCGCGTGATCGACCCCTCGACCTGCTCCTCGTAGATCACGTCGGCGGCGTCCAGCCCGCTCTGGGGGCGGGCCTCGGCGGGCGGCGGACCCAGGGAGTAGTTGTCGACCTTCATGGCGATGGCCGGGCGCTGGGGGACGACCCCGCCGGGCGCGGGCGTGCCGGTGAGCGGACACAGCGCCGGCGGGCGCGGCGCGGTGGTCGTGGTCGACGAGGGCGCCGGGGTCGCTGAGGAGTGGCTGGTCGAGCCGCAGGCCGCCAGCACCAGGGCGCTCAGCGCCACCGCGACGCTGGCGGACAGGGCCCGGCGGGGTCGAGACGTCGAGGCGGCCGGCACCCCTCCAGTCTGACACGCGAGGTGGCGCGAGTCGGGGCACCGTTGCGGCGCTGTGGCTACGCTTCGCGAAGGGCCCGGGGTCGCGGCCCCGCGAAGGAGGAACCGTGAAGGGTTTCAAGAACTTCTTGATGCAAGGAGAGTTGATCGTGATCGCCGTCGGGCTGGTCGTGGCCCTGGCCTTCTCGACGCTGATCAAGGCCTTCACCGACTCGATCATCACGCCGCTGGTGAACGCCGCCGAGCCGGGCAGCGCGAGCACGGGGCTGGGCTGGACGGTGCACGGCCAGTTCGTCCAGGTGGGCGCCTTCATCTCGGCGATCGTCTACTTCGTGATCTTCGTGATGGTCATCTACTTCGCGCTGGTCGTGCCCTACCGCGCCTACATGCGGCGCGCGGGTCACAGCGTGTTCGCGGCACCGCAGCCAGCGCCACCGGTCAAGACGTGTCCCCAGTGCCTGTCGGATGACCTGCCGGTCGCGGCCACCAAGTGCCGCTACTGCACCAGCGACCTCGAGGTCCCCGCGGCGTCGTAGGGGCGACTACTTGGCGCTCAGGGAGCGCGGGGCCTCGGTCAGGTGGTGCGGTGCGACCGTGGCCCGGCCGCGCCCGCCCGTCAGTCGCCGCAGATCCAGTCCGTAGCGCTGGAGCTCGGCCTCGGGCACGTGGGCCTCGATGACCGCGTCACCCTCGTCGGACTGGGTCGTGCCGATCACGCGGCCGCGCCGGCCCGACAGGTCGGTGAGCACGTCGCCGAGGCCGTCGGCGGGCACCGTGGCCACGACGGCCATGATCCGCTCGAGCACCACGGTGCCGACCTGCTCGACGGCGCCGCGGAGAGCCAGCGACCCGGCAGTCTCGAAGGCTGCCTCCGACGAGTCCACGCTGTGCGCCTTGCCGTCAAAGAGGGTCGCGCGCAGGCCGACCACCGGGAAGCCGTTGGGTCCGCCGTGGGCCATGGCCTTCTCGATGCCCGCGCGCACCGCACCGATGTACTGACGCGGCACCGCGCCCCCGACCACCTCATCGACGAACTCGAAGGGCACCGTGGGCTCGAGGGGGTCGAAGCGCACGTTGACGACCGCGAACTGGCCGTGCCCGCCGGTCTGCTTCTTCAGACGGCCCTCCACGGTCACGGACTTGGTGATGGTCTCGTAGAGGGGGACCGGCGGCGGGGCCGTGGCGATCTCGACGCCGAAGCGACGCTTGGCGCGCTCCACGGTTACCTGGAGGTGCATCTCGCCCGCGAAGGTCGCCACCAGCTGGCGGGCGACGGGATCCAGATGCACGTGCAGGGCGACGTCCTCCTCGGCCAGTCGCTGGAGGGCCGTGGCCAGCTTGTCGTCGTCGGGACCCGAGACGGCCAGCGTCATCGCCGGGACGGCGACCGGACCCGGGACCGGATGCAGGTTGCGGCCCCGCCGCGCCAGGAAGTCACCGACCTGCACGTGGGCGACCTTGCCGATGGCCACCACGTCACCGGTCACGGCGCGCTCGACGGGCACCAGCTTGGTGCCCACCAGGTGACCCATCCCGTGCAGTCGCTCCTCGGCCTGCGTGCGCGTGTTGGTCAAGGTGACGTCGCCCTCGAGGGTCCCCGACACGACCTCGAACACGACGATGCGCCCCACGTAGGGGTCGACGATGACCTTGAAGGCTCGCAGGACCAGGTCGCCCGCGGGGTCGCGGGCCAGCTCGACGGGCTCGCCGGCCTCCATCGCCGCGATGGGCCGGCTCTCGGCGATCTCGTCGAGCAGGGTCATCAGGCGGTCGACGCCGATGGCCCGGGTCGCCGAGCCGAGGACCACCGGCACGATGCGCCCCTCGGCCATGAGGTGGCCGAGCGTCGCCTCCAGCTGGTCGAGGTCGGGCTCCTCGCCTTCCAGGTAGCGCTCGGTGAGGCTGTCGTCGCCCACGACGATGGCCTCGAGCAGGCTGGCGCGCACCCGACGCTCCCGCTCGGCGAGGTCCTCGGGCACCCTCTCGTGGTGCGCCGGTCCCGTGGCGTAGCGCAGGGCCTCGTCGGTCAGCAGGTCCACGACGCCGACGAAGCCCTCACCAGCACCGAGGGGCAGCTCGAGGGGGGCCAGCTCGGGTCCGACCAGGCTCTCCAGGGCGCTGAGCGCGTGGTCGAAGTCGGCGCGCTCGGCGTCGAGCGCGTTGAGGAAGATGACCACGGGGACGTTGGCCTCGCGCGCTCGGCGCCACAGGACCATGGTCTCGGAGGTGACGGGCTCGGCGGCGCTGACGACCAGCACCGCGACATCGGCGACCTCGAGGGCGTGGTCGACCTCGAGGAGGAAGTCCGGCAGGCCGGGCGTGTCCAGCACGGTCAGCTTGTCCTCGCCGATCCAGATCGGCGCCATCGACAAGGACAGCGAGGTCTGGTGGCGGCGCTCCTCGGGATCGGTCGCCCCCAGGGCCGTCCCGTCCTCGACCCGGCCCGGCCGCTCCAGGGTCCCGCCCGCGACGGCGAGGGCGTCGAGCAGGGTGGTCTTGCCGACCCCGCTGCGCCCCAGGAGCGCGACCGTTCGAGCCTTCGGGTGCCGTGCCGCCATAGGACCTCGCTTTCCCAGTGCCTGGGTGTCACGGTAGTCCGACCGCTCACACCCCGGTGGCGGGGAGAGCCCAGATTCTGCTCCCGGGTGCGGTGCGTCGTTGACACCGGTGGCGACGGGTGGTGGTCGTGGCACAATGAGAGCCTGGATGAGACCGAGGCGCGCTCGGGGGGCGATCGCGGAACGCTGACGCGGCGGGTCCGCCCGCTCGGCGTCCCCCGGTGGCGACGCGTGCTGCCGTGGGTCGCCACGACGGTGTTCGGACCCGGACTGCTCGTCATGCTGGCCGACACCGACGCGGGCAGCGTGGTCACCGCCGCCCAGTCGGGAGCCCGGTTCCGCCTCGCCATGGTGCTGCCCGAGCTGGCCCTCATCCCCATCTTGTACGTCGTCCAGGAGATGACGGTCCGGGTCGGGCTGGCGACCCAGCTCGGCCACGGCGCCCTGATCCGGCGCGAGTACGGGCGCGTCTGGGCGACGGTGGCGGCCCTCACGCTGCTGGCGGCCTGCACCGGCGCCATGGTCACCGAGCTCGCGGGGGTGGCGGGTGTGGGCTCTCTGGTCGGATGGCCGACGGCCCCCACGGTCGCCGCGGCCGCCTCCGGCCTCATCGCCGTCTTGCTCTTCGGTCGGTACCGGCGGATTGAGGCCATCGGCATCGTGGTCGGCGCCCTGGAGCTGCTCTTCGTGGTCGCGGCGTTCACCGTGCATCCGGGGGGCTCGCGCCTGCTGGCGAGCCTCGGGGGGCACTGGTCACTGGCCCACGGCTACGGCATGCTGCTCGCCGCCAATGTCGGTGCCGTGGTGATGCCCTGGATGATCTACTACCAGCAAGAGGCCGTCATCGACAAGGGCTACGGCGCCGGCCCGGCCGGGGTGCGCCGCGCGCGGCGCAATACGGCACTGGGGGCGGTGGCCACCCAGGTCGTGATGGTGGCCATCGTCGTCGCCCTGGGCGCCACGATCGGTTCGCGGGACCCGGGCCACAGCCTGGGATCCATCGGCGACATCGCGGCCGCGCTGACACCCTTCCTCGGCCACCGCGGGGCGATCATCCTGTTCGGCCTGGGCATGGTGGGCGCGTCGGTCACCGCCGCCTTGGTCGTCTCGGTGGCGGGGGCCTGGGGCATCGCCGAGGTGCTGGGCTGGCGTCACAGCCTCAACGACGAGCCCCGCGCCGCCGCGGGCTTCTACGCCGTGGCCGTGGGCGGCATCGTGGCCAGCGCGCTGGCTGTCGTGGCCTCGGTGAACCTGGTCGCCCTCTCGGTCGACGTCGAGGTCATGAACGCCGTGCTCCTGCCCGTGGTGCTGGGGTTCCTGGTGCTGCTGGAGCGTCGCTTAGATCCTGCGCATCGGATGCGGGGGCCCCGCCGGGTGGTGACCTACGCCCTCACCGGCCTGGTCGTCGTCGTCGGGCTGGCGACCGCGGTAGGTGTGATCGCGCGCGTCGTGTGATCAGCGCGTCGCGACGTCGCGCCACAGGTCGATGCCGCCCTCCCGGGCGAACGCGTCGATCGCCGCGAGCTCGGCGGGGTCGAAGGGCGCAGCGCCCAGCGCGTCGAGGCTCTCGTCGAGCTGGGCAACGGTGCGCGCGCCGATGATGGCGGAGGTGACGCGCGGGTCGCGCAGCGTCCAGGCGATCGCCATCTGGGCCAGGCTCTGGCCGCGGGCGTGGGCCACGTCGGCCAGGGCGCGCACGCGCTCCAGGTTCTGGGCCGAGAGCGAGGCGGCTGGGAAGGAGTCTCCGACAGCCGCGCGGGAGTCGCCGGGCACCCCAGCGAGGTACTTGTCGCTCAGCAGGCCCTGGGCGAGTGGCGAGAAGATGGCGCAGCCCACGCCGAGCTCGTCGAGCGTGTCGAGCAGCTCGTCCTCGATCCAGCGATTCAGCAGGGAGTAGGAGGGCTGGTGCACGAGCAGCGGGGTGCCCAGGTCGCGCAGGATGGCCACCGCCTCGCGGGTGCGCGCGGGGGAGTACGACGAGATGCCCACGTAGAGCGCCTTGCCCTGGCGCACGACGTGGTCGAGGGCGCCGAGCGTCTCTTCGAGGGGGGTGGAGTCGTCGTAGTGGTGGTGATAGAAGATGTCGACGTAGTCGAGCCCGAGCCGCGCCAGGCTCTGGTCCAGGCTGGCCACCAGATACTTGCGCGACCCTCGGTCGCCGTAGGGACCCGGCCACATGTCCCAGCCCGCCTTGGTGGTGATCACCAGCTCGTCGCGGTAGGACGCCAGGTCGCTGCGGAGCAGCCGCCCGAAGTTGGCCTCGGCCGCCCCGTAGGGCGGGCCGTAGTTGTTGGCCAGGTCGAAGCACGTGACGCCGCGGTCGAAGGCGCGCCGCACGATCGTCCGCTGGACCTCGAGGGGCGAGCCGTCACCGAAGTTGTGCCACAGGCCCAGAGAGATCTGGGGCAGGGCCAGGCCGCTGTGTCCGCAGCGGCGAAAGGCCGCCGCGTCGTAGCGGTCGGGCGCGGCAACGTAGGAGTCCAGGCGTGACACTGAGCGCAGCGTAGTCAGGTTCGGGGTCGCGCTCGCGCCGGGCGGCCAGCTCGCGCTAGAAGGGCTGGCCGCCCGCGGCCACCACCTTCCAACTCGCCGTTGCGACACTCTCCAGCTGGGCCACGCTGACCATGCCCACACCGGCCCGGGAGTCGTAGCTGGCCGCCATACCCAGCACGTTGGCCTTCACCCAGGCCACCACGACGAGCCGGCCCTGATCACAGGTGGCCCGCACGCCGTTGTCCACGCCGGCCCGGGAAACGGTCGTGCTGGAGGGGCTCAACGCGTCGCACGCGTCGCGAGCCGCGGTGGAGGCGACGGGTGCACGCAGCGTCGTAGTGAAGGCCGCCACGAGTCCCACGACGTAGTTCATCCCGTTCGTGGTGAAGTACTGCTCGACGCCGTCGCTGAACACGCTCGGGCCGGCGCCCAGCCCGTTGAGGGCGGTGCGCACCTCACTGACGTAGCCCGCCTTCCTCAACACGGAGGGCGCAACGCCCGTGGAGCCGAGATCCGGGCTGAATTGGGGCACCAGGAGGTTCAAGTAGCGCGTCCAGGGCCGGCTCACCAGGTACGGCAGGACGTCTTTGGCCCACGTGAAGGACAGCGGCATCGTCGTGCGGGGCACTTCGATGAGCGTGGTCTGGGAGCCGGGGACGTAGCCCGTGCCCATCACGCAGATGGCGCAGTCGAGGCCCGTGCCGGCGTGCTCGGTGGGGCTCCAGCCCAACAGCACGTCGCGATGCCCCCAGCACCCCGGACTGTGCGCACTCGTGCAGTCGAAGTTGCTGGTGGCGGCGCGAGACCCGCCCCAACCGTCGTCGTACATCCACTCGAAGTCGGCCATCAAGGCGTTGCCGGCACCCCCCGCCCACGTCGAGCCGACGTCCCAGCCCTCCAGTCGCGGCGGTGGCACCGGGTCGGCGTTGCGTAGGGCGCCAACCTGGGCGACGGCGCTGAGGGCGCCGTTGAGGCCGAGGTACGCCGGCAGCCCGCGGTCCACGCGCTCGAGGTCGGTCACCACGAACAGCTGCTCGGGGACGCTGAGGCGCGCCCAGTTCGTGGGCAGGGCCATCGGTGCCACGCCCTCCAGCTGGTGCATGTGGTTGATGGCCCGCAACTCCACGCCGATGCACGCCGCCGAAGACCAACCCGCCGTGTAGCAGTTGCGCGCACCGTAACCAGCGAGGGAGCTGAACGAGTAGTTGTGCGCCGGCATCAAGATGACGGGAGGGCCCTGGGGTTGCACGCCGGTCGAGGCCCCCGCACCGGTGCTGGTGAGGCCGAGGGTCAGGGCCACGGCTAGTGCGAGGATCGTCTTGTTCATGGTCCTTCCGCACTGGCTCGGCACTCGCCGACACACTAGCCAGGCCCGGCCACCGCGTCCGTGACGCCAGGGTGGTCGGGCGGGCCAGGGCCGGAGCCGAGCCAGGAGCCACCGCTCGCGGGTGCGGGGCTACCAGGGAGGGATACCGTCGTGCCCCGCGATGCCCTCCCGGGTCGCGGCCAGCGCGCCCGATCGCCGAGAGTCGCTACCGGCTCTCGAGTTCCGGGCTATCGGGTCGGTGGTCCGAGCACGGCGAGGTAGAGGTCGCACAGGTTCCACCCGGTTGGGGCACCCGCGATCAGCTGGTCGAGGGCCCGCAGGCCGGCGGAGGTGTCGTGACGGGCGCGGAGGGTCTCGGGATCCCAGCCGGCCTCGCGCGCCCGCGCCCACGTTCTCGCGTCGGACCACGCGCCCGCAACGCCCGGGAGGTGATCTTGGCCGTCGGTCGCCCGCGCGACGACGACCACGGGGCGCTCGAGGTCCGCCAGGTGGCGCGCCAGGGTCCAGGCGAACTCCTGGGCCCGGCCCCCGCGGCCGGTACCGGTGAGCGTCACGGTGAGCTCGCCGACCCCGATGAGAGCCTGCGGGGTGGAGCAGGTGGCCAGACGGGTCAGGCGGGTGGCCCAGTCCCGAGCCGCCAACCCGACGTCGCCGGTCATGACGGGCACCACCGTGGGGGTGTAGCCGCGGACGCGCGCGGCCGCCACGGTCGGGGCCCGCAGATCCCTCGGGGTCGCGATCACGAGGTTGCGATGGACCGTGCGCACCCGGTGCGACCGTGCTCGGCGGGCCGCGCCGGCCGCGCGGACGCGCTCGGCGAGCTCACCGGCCAGCGCGAACCTCGCGATCACCGCCTCGAGGTCGGTGGCGCGAGGGCGGTACGGGTAGGTGAGGCCGGAGGCGACCCAGCGGGGGTGGGCGGCCGGGGTGTCGACCATCACCAGGGCCCGCGACGCCGGGGTGCGCACGTGGGTCAGGGCGAGCCCGCCGGCCAGGCCCGAGGTGGCCGCCCGCAGGCGGTTGAGGGTGGTGATCTCGACGCCCGCGGCCAGGCCCGCCACCCACAGCGCCGCCAGGTCCTCCAGGGTCAGTGGCGCCTCGGGGAGGACCGCCAGGCTCGAGGCGCCACCCGACACCAGCCAGAGCGTCGTGCCCGAGGGGCGGCCCGCGTCGAGGAAGTCCCGCACAGCCCGCCCGGCGGTCAGGCTCGCTGGGCCCGGGACGGGGTGCTCGCCGACGAGAACGGTCGGGTCTAGGTGGCGGGGATCTGGCGTGCTCACCACCAGGCGGCGGCGCACCCGGCCGCCCAGGTGCGCGGCCGCCGCGCTGGCCATCGCCCGGGCCGCCTTGCCCAGGGCCACCACGTCGACGGGTCCCACGTCGAGGTCCGCGAGGGCCGCAGCCACGCGCGCATCCAGGTCGAGGGAGGCGCGCCAGGCGTCGCTGATCGCCAGCGCGTCGCGTCGCAGGAGGTCACCCATGTCCGAGGCCGAGGGTAGTTCGCGGTACCCATACGGGTATCCTTGGGCGGCGATATGAATAGCAAATACACATGCGTTGCTTTGTGAAAATAGGCACAATCTATGACTTTGGGCCCTAGGTCCTGCCCGTGGCGGCGGCGGCGGCGTCCCTACCGTTAGGGGAGAAGGGGCACCAAGGAGGCACCACCGTGGCAGTCGCGGTAGAAGACCTGAAGGACCTGCACGTGGACGTCACCGTTGACGCCCGTGGGACGTCCTGCCCCGGCCCGATCCTGGCGGCCAAGAAGAACATCGGCCAGGTCCCCGTCGGGGGCGTCATGGAGGTCCTGGCGACCGACTCGGGCACCAAGAAGGACCTGCCGGCCTGGACGCTCAAGGTCGGCAACGAGTACCTGGGCGACTACGACGACGCCGGCTACATCCGCCTGTACCTGCGCAAGGTGAAGTAGTGGGCGCCGGCCACGGGGCCGGTGCCGCATCGCCGCGGATCCTGGTGTTTTCCACGGCGAACATCTCGGACCCCGGTATCGATCTGGCGGGCAGCCAGCACCGCCACTACGCCTCGACCATCTCGACGATCACCGTCCCGTGCTCCTCGAGCGTCCAGCCGCGCTGGATCGTCTACGCCCTCCAGCACGGCTTCGATGGGGTCTTCCTGGCCATCGACGGCGACGAGTGCGCCTACCTGCCCGACTGCAACGCGCGCTCCTCGCGCATCGCCGCGCAGGCTCAAGAGCGCCTGCGCGATCTGGGCATCGCTCTGGAACGGGTGCGCATGGCGGCACTGTGCTCGGTGTGCTCGGAGGCCTTCGTCAAGCACATGGACGAGTTCGCGGCCCTGCTGGCCGCCCTGCCCGCGGAGGTGGCGGCATGAAGTTCGACGCACTGGTGGTCGGCGGCGGGATCGCGGGGATGGAGTCGTCCCTGAAGCTGGCCGACATGGGCTACTCGGTGGCGCTGGTCGAGCGCCAGGCGAGCGTGGGCGGGCGCATGATCCTGCTGTCGAAGGTCTTTCCGACCCTCGACTGCGCGAGCTGCATCTCGGGGCCCAAGATGTCCTCGACCGTCAACCACCCCAACATCACGACCTTCACGACCAGTGAGGTCGAGGGCATCCGTCGCCAGAGCGACGGGACCTTCGCGGCCACCGTGCGCCAGCGCGCCAAGTACGTCGACTGGTCGGCTTGCACGGGCTGCCAGGACTGCGAGGTGGCCTGCACGGTCGCGGTGCCCGACCAGTTCAACTACGACCTCGCCGCCCGCCGCGCCGCCTACATCGCCTTCCCCCAGGCCGTGCCGAAGAAGGCGGTGCTCGAGCGTGCGGGGACCTCGCCGTGCACCGACGCGTGCCCGGCGGGCATCAAGGCGCACGGCTACGTGGCGCTCATCCGTGACGGCCGCTACGAGGAGGCCTTCCAGTTGATCTTGGAGGCGACGCCGCTGGTGGCGACGCTCGGGCGCGCCTGCTACGCCCCCTGCGAGGAGTCCTGCACCCGGGGGGACCTGGAGGGCACCCTGCCGATCCGGCGCCTGAAGCGCTTCGTCGCTGACTGGCACTACGCCACCTACGACGGTCCCGGCGTCGAGCCGGCCGCGCCGACGGGTCAGCGCGTGGCCGTCGTTGGCTCGGGCCCGGCCGGGCTGACCGCCGCCTGGCAGCTGGCGCGCCGCGGTCACGCGGTCACCATCTTCGAGGCCGCGCACGAGCCGGGCGGGTTCCTGCGCTACGCGCTGCCCGAGTACCGGCTCCCGCGGGCCGCGGTCGACCAGGACATCGCCAACGTCACGGCGCTCGGCGTCGAGATCGTCGTCGACCACCCCGTCGACGACGTGGCCGGGCTGCGCGCCGCGGGCTACGACGCGGTCGTCGTGGCCACCGGGACGCCGCTGGCCCAGTCGCTGCACATCCCCGGTGAGCAGCACGCGGGCGTCACCAGCGGTCTGGCGTTCCTACGCGCGGTGCGCGAGGGGGAGAGTTGGGACCTGTCGGGTCGCACAGTCGTCGTGGTCGGGGGCGGCAACGTGGCCATGGATGCGGCACGGACCGCCCGTCGCTTGGGCGCGGCCGTGACCGTGGTCTATCGCCGCAGCCGCGGGGAGATGCCCGCAAACCACGTCGAGGCCGAGGACGCTGAGCAGGAAGGCGTCTCGTTCGCCTTCCTGCTCGCACCGGCCGAGGTCGTCGCCGACGCCGCGGGCCACGCCAGCGCGGTGCGCTGCCAGGAGATGCGCCTGGGACCTCCCGACGCGTCGGGCCGGCGTCGTCCCGAGGCGATCCCCGGAGCCGAGCGCGTCGTCGCGTGCGACCTGGTGATCTCGGCCATCGGGCTGCGCCCCGATGGCGACGCCTTCGCCGCCCTGTCCCACGACGGGTCCGGTGCGCTGGTGGCCGATCCGACCACCTTGGCGACGGCTCTTCCCGGCGTGTTCGTCGCCGGAGACGCCGTCACGGGCCCCTCGGACATCACCCGGGCTGTCGGCCAGGGTCGGCGCGCGGCGCACATGCTGGACCGCTGGCTGCGCGGCGAGCCCCTCGACGGCTTCCACGCGCTCGACGACCGCCTGGCGGTCGTCGACCACGCCGCGGTGCTAGCGCGCCAGCGGACCCACTCGCGCCGCGACCCCGCCGTGTCGGGCATCGACTTCTCGGTGACGCCCCACGACTTCGCCGAGCTCGAGCCGGCCCTCACCGAGGTCGAGGCGCTCGATGGCGTGTCGCGCTGCCTGGACTGCGGGGTGTGCTCGGAGTGCGGCGCCTGCTCGCGGGTGTGCCCGGCTGACGCCATCCACCTGGAGCAGCACGACGAGATGCTCGACCTGGAGGTGGACACCGTCGTGGTGGCCACGGGCTACGAGCTGTTCGACGCCTACCAGAAGCCCGAGTACGGCTATGGCACCTTCCCCAACGTGATCACCGCCACCGAGATGGACCGCCTGCTCGCACCGACGCGGCCCTTCAACACGGTCCTGCGGCCCAGTGACGGCAAGGTGCCCGAACGCGTGGCCTACGTCAGCTGCGTGGGCTCGCGCGACCGCACCGTCGACAACCCCCTGTGCTCGAAGATCTGCTGCATGTACTCGATCAAGCAGCACCAGCTGATCATGGGGGCCCTGCCCCTGGCCGACGTCACCACCCACTACATGGACATGCGCGCGGCGGGCAAGCGCTACGAGGAGTTCTTCTCCCAGGGCAAGGACATGGGCGCGACCTACATCAAGGGTCGGGTGGCCAAGATCGAGGAGAAGGACAACGGGGACCTGCGGGTCTTCTACGAGGACATTGAGAACGGCGGGCGCGTCGTGGAGGCCGAGTACGACCTCGTGGTGCTGTCGGTCGGCGTGCGGCCCAACCCCGACGCCCTGCACCTCTTTGACGAGGAGGATCTGGCCGCCAGCGAGTTCCGGTTCGTCGCCGAGCCGGCGGGCGATCACAGCCCGGGCCGTACGAGCATCCCGGGCGTGTACGTCGCGGGCGCCTCGTCGGGGGCCAAGGACATCGTCGACTCGATCATGCACGCGGGAGCCGCCGTCGCCCAGGCGGCCGCCACGCTCGAAGTCGCGCACCCGCGCCGGCGGGTGCCTCTGGAGGTGCACTGATGCCCGACGAGGAACTGACCACCCCGACCTCCGACGCGGAGCACCGCCGGATCGGCGTCTACATCTGCCACTGCGGGGGCAACATCTCGGACTTCGTCGACGTGGCCGCGGTCCGCGACGCCGTGGCCACGGATCCCAACGTGGTGCACGCCGAGACGACCCTGTTCGCCTGCTCGGACGCGACTCAGCACGACATGGTCGAGCGCATCCAGCGTGACGGGCTCGACGGCCTGGTCGTGGCCTCGTGCTCGCCCAAGCTGCACGTCCCGACGTTCCGGGCCGTGTCGCGGCGCGCGGGGCTCAACCAGTTCCAGTACACGCAGGTGAACATCCGTGAGCAGTGCTCGTGGGTCCACAGCGACGACCGACCCGGGGCGACCGCCAAGGCCGCCGGGCTGGTGCGCGCCGGGATCGGCCACGCTAGCCTCTCGGTGCCCCTGGAGCCGGTGACCGTGGACACGGTGCCCAGCGCCCTGGTGGTCGGCGGCGGCGTCGCCGGCCTGCGCGCGGCCGTGGGCCTGGCCGACCTCGGGCTCGGCGTGACCCTGATCGAGCGGACCGACCACTTGGGCGGGGCCGTCGGGGGGCTCGGAGCGATGTTCCCGAGTAACCAGTCGGGCCGCGAGCTGATCGCCCAGCTGGTTGCCGAGGTCGCCGACCGCCCGTCGATCCGGGTGCTCCTGGAGACCGAGCTGGTGGCCAAGTCGGGATCCTTCGGCAACTACGAGGTCCGGCTCGAGGGGCCCCCCGGGACCGAGCCGGTCACCGCCACGGTCGGGGTCCTGGTGATCGCGACGGGCTTCGCCTCCTACGAGCCGGCGCTCGGCGAGTTCGGCTACGGCATCGAGGGCGTGGTGACGCTGCCGGAGTTCACCGCGATGGTCGACGCGTCGCCCGGGCCGCTGCAGTATCGGGGACGCCCCGTCGGCTCGATCGCCTACGTCTACTGCGTGGGCAGCCGCCAGCCCGGGGGCAACGAGTACTGCTCGAAGTACTGCTGCACGGCGACCGCCCACGTGGCCGTCCAGGTGGCCGCGCGCGACGACCGGGTGACCCAGTATCACCTGTACCGCGACGTGCGCACCTACGGGGTCTACGAGCTGCTCTACGAGGAGGCCCGCAAGCGCGGCTCGGTCTACCTGAAGTACGCCGACGACGCGCCGCCCGACGTCGCGCGCCGGGGGGATCAGCTGGTCGTCACGGCCCGAGACACCCTCACGGGTCCCGACGAGCTGGAGATCCCCGTCGACCTGGTCGTCCTGGTCACGGGCATGGTGGCCGCGCCCAACCACGACCTCACCAGCCTGCTCAAGCTGCCGCTGGGATCCGACGGCTTCTACAACGAGATCCACCCCAAGCTGCGCCCGGTCGAGACGGTGGTCGACGGCGTGCTGATCGCGGGCGCCAGCCAGGGGCCCAAGACCGTCTCGGAGAGCGTGGCCAGCGCCCTGGCGGCTGTGGCCCAGAGTGGGGCCATGCTGCTGAAAGGCCAGGCCGAGCTGAACCCGCTGGTCGCCGTCGTGGGGACGTCGTGCGCGTGGTGTGGCGAGTGCGCGAGCGTCTGCCCCTACGACGCGATCTCGCGCGTGGAGGTCGACGGCGTCGCGGTCGCCCACATCGACCCGTCGGCCTGCAAGGGCTGCGGCGGCTGCGCCCCGTACTGCCCGAACGAGGCCATCGACCTGCTCGGGGTCACGACCGCCCAGGTGGAGCTCATGATCGAGGGCATGGTGGCTCCGGTGCACGAGGAGGTGCTGGTCTCATGAGGGAGCGTGACCGACGCGAGGTCATCCGGGACGAGCCGCTGATGCACGCGCCGATCCGGCGCGAGCTGGCCGGGGGACCCCTCACGGTCCCCGAGCTGGCCGAGCGCCTGGGCCGCCCTCCCGAAGAGGTCCTCTTGTGGGTGATGGGCATGCGGCGCTACCGGCAGGTCGTCGAGGTCCCCGACAGCGACGACGAGGGCTACTTCCGCTACCAGCTGGTCGCGTCTGACGAGGAGGTGCTCGCGTGAGCGTCGATGTGGACACCCGGCCCGCCACGGCCGTCCCGGTCCGGCTCCAGCCGGGCCTGGCCGCCGACCTGCGAGCCTTTGGCGCGCGCGACTTCGCGGCGTGCTTCAGCTGCGGGACCTGCACGGCGACGTGCCCCCTGGTCGACGACGACGCGACCTTCCCGCGTCGCCTGCTGCGCTACGGGCTGCTCGGCCTGCGCGAGGACCTGCTCGGGTCTAAGGAGCTGTGGACCTGCTACCACTGCGGCCTGTGCACCGAGAGCTGCCCGCAGGGCGCCGATCCGGCGGGCTTCATGGCCGCGGCGCGCCGCTACGCCATCGCCGGCTACGACGTGACCGGCCTGGCCGGCGCCCTCTACCGGCGCCCGCGCCGGGCGATCGCCCTGGCGGTCCTGGTCGCGCTGGTGCTGGGCGGGGCGATGCTCGGCGTCGCGCGCACGGCGCCGTCTCGCCAGGTGGCGCTCTTCCGCTTCGTGCCCGAGTCGACGGTGCACTGGACCGGAGTCGCCGCGATGGTCCTGGTCGCCGCCGTCATGGTGGTGGGGGTCGTCTCGATGGTGCGCGGTCTCGCCCGGCGTGAAGGCGTCACCTGGAAGACCCTGACGGCCGCGCCGGGGCGGGCGCTCGCCTGGTCGGCGGCCTGGTCGGCGGTCGTCTCGGAGTCCCTGGCCTTCCGGCGCTATCGCGACGACTGCGCCGAGGAGGAGTCCGCGCGCGCACCCTGGTGGCGCCGGCGCTGGCTGGTCCACGGGCTGACGATGTGGGGCTTCACGGGCCTGCTGGTGGCCACCATGGCCGACTACGGTCTCTCCCTGGTCGGGTTGCGAGCGACGGGGACCCCTGAGCCGGTGTGGTATCCCGTCCGCCTCCTCGGGACGCTCGCGGGCCTGGCCTTCCTCTACGGCGTGAGCGTGCTGGCCCTCAACCGGCTGCGTCGCGTCGAGCGCTCGGTAAAGACCTCGGAAGTTGCCGACTGGCTCTTCCTGGCCGTGCTGTGGCTGGTCGGGCTGACCGGCCTGGTGACCGAGCTCTCGCTGTACGTCCCGGGCGGCGCGACCTTCGGCTACGGCGTCTTCATCGCCCACGTGGCCCTGGCCCTCGACCTGCTGGTCCTGCTGCCCTTCGGCAAGTTCGCCCACGTCGTCTACCGCCCCGTGGCGCTGTTCTTCCACGCGCTGGCTCGCGCGCGGTCGGTGAGCGGAGAGAGGACCTATGACTGATACCTCCAAGAAGACCATCGTCGTGTTCAGCGGCGACATGGACAAGGTGCTGGCCGCCTTCGTCATGGCCAACGGTGCTGCGGCCATGGGCGACGACGTCACCATGTTCTTCACCTTCTGGGGGCTGAACGCCCTGCGCCGGCCCGAGCACGTGGCCACGTCGGGCAAGACGGGCATCCAGAAGATGTTCGGCCGCCTGATGCCGCGCGGGCCCGCCCAGCTCCCCCTGTCGCAGATGAACTTCGCCGGCCTGGGCCCGCGCCTGATGAAGCGCGTGATGCGCGATCGCAACATCATGAGCCTGGAAGAGCTCATCGCCAGTGCGCGCGAGCAGGAGGTCACGATGCTGGCCTGCACCATGTCCATGGAGGTCATGGGGCTCACCCCCGAGGAGCTGATCGACGGACTGGACTACGTCGGCGTGGCGAGTTACCTCGCCGAGGCCGAGAAGGCGAGCCTCAACCTGTTCATCTGAGCACCGGGCCGGGGCTCACACCGGAGCGTCAGCTCCGGAGGGCTGGCGAACCGAGCCGTGGTGCATGTCCCCAGGAAGCTCGTCTCGAAGCCCCGCCTCCCCAGATGCGCTCGAGGGTTCCGGATCACGACGCCGTGGCGGAGGTCAGGTGGCCTCGTCGCAGGCGCGCCACCCGGGCCGGTGCGCCCGCCGACGAGCGCCCCTCGCCGCAGGTCCCGGTGGGCCGACCGCCGGCGCCGCGTGGCTCGTGACATGCTGGCCCGATGCGAGAGTCACGGGTGGTCACCACGCGAGCGCTCGGACCGGACTTCACGGTCGGGCCCGACCAGCGCTATTTCGAGGACTACGTTCCCGGAGCGGTCTACGAGTATGGCGTGCGCACGGTCAGCGAGCCCGAGATCATCGAGTTCGCCACGGCCTTTGATCCCCAGGACTTCCACGTGGACGGAGCCGCTGCGGCGGCCGGCCCCTTCGGCGGGCTCATCGCCAGTGGCCTCCACTCGGCCGCGCTGGCCATGCGCCTGCTCACCGACCACTACATCTCCTGGGTGGCCAGCCTCGGCTCACCGGGTCTGGACGGCCTGGCCTGGCCGGCACCGCTGCGCCCCGGGGACCAGGTCCGCTTGCGCGCCGAGGTGCTCGAGGCGAGGGTGTCGGCCTCCAAGCCGGATCGCGGCATCGTGCGCACGCGGGTCCAGCTGCTCACCGGCGGTGACCTGATCGTCGTGGACACGACGATTGTCAACCTGCTGGCGCGACGCCCGCCGTCGCCGTAGGGTGACTCGAGGGCGGTCGGCGTGCCCCGTCGCAGGCAACGAGGTCCGGTGTCCCGAGAGGGGAGCATGGTATGCGCAAGGCACTCATGGCCCTGGCGATCGGCACGGCAACGCTCGCGGGCCTAGGCGGGGTGGCGGCGGGCAGCGGTCCGGCCTCGGTGCACGGCATCGTCGAGGCGGCAGCGACGGGCACGCGCCTGGCGGGCGTCTGCGTGCGACTGATCTCCGCGGGGGATAGCCGATTCGTTGGCGGCCCCGTCGAGACCTCGGCCAGTGGACAGTTCCAGTTCTCGCGTCTCGCGCCGGGAAGCTACGTCATCAGCACCTGCCTCAGGGCGTCGTCCCCCTACGCCCAGGCCAACGTGACTGCGGTGGCGCCGGCGACGGGCAAGGGCGGGACCGCGACCCTGGACCTCGTGGCTGGGGGAAGCGTCTTTGGCACCGTGACCAGCGAGGGCGGAGGTCCCGCGCCCGGGCTCGAGGTGCTCGCCCAGCCGACGAGCGGCACCATCCAACCCGTCGAGCTCTTCGCACCCACGCGGACGGCCGCCACCGGGCGCTACACGATCACCAACCTGGCGCCGGGGAGATACTTCGTCGAGATCGGTGACCAGGCCGGACCTCGCGACCACTGGGGCTACGGCGCATCCCATAGCGTGCCCCTGGTCGTGACAGCTGGTCGGATGACCCACGCCCCCACCCTGGCGGTGATCGCCGAAGGAGGGATCGTCGGGACCGCGGTATCGTCCTCCACGGGCCGGCCCCTCGCGCAGGCGTGCCTGCGGGCGATTGGCCCGGGCACGGCGTATCCGGCGACCACGTCGCCTACGGGTCACTTCGAGTTCACCAGTCTGTTGCCGGGCCGCTGGACGATTGCCCTGTGCAGCGCCACAGCCGGATCCAGTCAGGGCCACAGCGCCACCATCGTGGTGCGCGCCGGTCGCGGGAGCGCTGCGGGTGGGGTGCGCCTGCCCTGAGTTGGGGCCCGTCCTGGAGGTGCCGAGCCCTTCATCCACCGGGCCCCTCGCAGTAGGGTTGCCCCAACAGCGCGCACCGAGGGGGATCCATGGGCACCGATCCGCACACACCGACCGGAGCTGGCGAGCACGCCGCGGGCCTGAGCGACCTGCCGCCCATGGTGCGTGACAGCTATCTCGTGGCCCCACCGCACCCGGCGTCGGGCCGCCTGCCGGTGGCCACGACCGCGCAGTACCGCGACCTCTACGCCCGCTCGCTGAGCGACCTCGGCGCCTACTGGGCGTCGGTCGCGGCCGACTTCGAGTGGACCGAGGGCTGGCCGCCGTCACCGGCGCTGGTGGGCGACCTGGCCGAGGGGTTCTCGTTCTTCCCGGGCGCGCGCGGCAACGTCAGCGTCAACTGCGTGGACCGCCACGCGCGCACCGCCCCGGACCGGGTGGCCATCCACTGGATCGGGGAGGACGGCGCCCGGCGCTCGTGGACCTACCGCGAGTTCGCCGACCAGACGGCACGCTTCGCCCAGGTGCTGCTCGATCTCGGGGTGCGCCAGGGCGACGTGGTCGCGGTGTATCTGCCCAACCTGCTGGAGACCTTCGCGGTGGTCCACGGGTGCCTGCGCATCGGCGCCGTCTACAACATCGTGTTCTCGGGCTTCTCGCCCGCGGCCCTGGCCGATCGCGTGATCGACACCGGGGCCAAGGTGGTCGTGACGGCCGACGAGACGTTCCGCCGCGGTCGGGCGATCCCCCTCAAGGCGACCCTGGACCAGGTGCTGCCCGAGCTGACGAGCGTCGAGCACGTCATCGTCGTGCGGCGCAGCGGCAACCCCGAGGTGCCCATGACCGCGCCGCGCGATCGCTACTACGACGAGGTCGTCGCGGCCACGCCCCAGGGGGCCGAGCCGGTCGCCCTCGAGGCCAACGACCCGGGCTTCATCATCTACACCAGCGGCACCAGCGCCAAGCCCAAGGGTCTCGTCCACAGCGGGCTCGGCTTCCTGACCGGCGCCTACCACAACGTGCGCTACGCGCTGGACCTGGGTCCCGACGACGTCTACTGGTGCACCGCGGACTGCGGGTGGCTCACGTTCCCGATCTTCGAGCTCATCGGGGCCACCGCGCACGGGGCGACGATGCTGGCCACCGAGGGGGCCCTCGACTACCCCACACCCGACCGGCTCTACGCGCTGATCGCCGAGTACCACGTCACCAAGGTCTTCACGGCGCCCACGGTGCTGCGCATGCTGGCCCGTCACGGGGCCGAGCTGCCCGCGCGCTTCGACCTGTCGGACCTGCGCCTCATCGCGCTGGTCGGCGAGCCGCTCGACGCGACGACCTGGACGTGGGTGCGCGACCACGTGGGCGACGGCACGGTCGAGATCAACAACACCTACGGGCAGAGCGAGACCGGCTCGGCGTGGACCTCGTCTCTGGTCGGGGTGACCGAGGCGAAGCCCGGGTCGTGCGGCGTGGCCCTGCCGGGCCACGCCTACGCCATCGTGAACGAGGACGGCGCCCCGGTCAGCGAGGGCGAGGCCGGCTACCTGACCATCACGGCGCCCTTCCCGACGCTCTTTCGCGGCATCTGGCGCGACCCCGAGCGCTACCGCACCCAGTACTTCACGCGCTTTGGCCCCCATCGCTACGACAGCGCCGATGCGGCCATCGAGGACGGCGACCACCACGTGTGGGTGGTGGGACGCGTCGACGACGTGATCAACGTGGCGGCCCACCGCCTGTCCACCATGGAGATGGAGAGCGCCCTGCTCACCACGCCGGGCGTCGCCGAGGCCGCGGTGATCGGCGTGGCCGACAAGGTCAAGGGGCAGGTGCCCGAGGCCTTCGTGACCCTGACGGCCGCCGGTGGCGACGTCAGCGAGGAGCAGCTCAGCGCGCGGCTGGTCGAGGCCATCGGGCCCATCGCGCGCCCGCGCCGCGTCCACGTGCTCTCCACCATGCCGCGCACCCGCAGCGGGAAGATCGTGCGCCGGCTGCTGAAGGAGCTGGTGGTCGACGGCCACGCCCGGGGTGACACCAGCGGGCTCGAGGACGCCGACGTCCTGGCCCAGCTCGAGCGCGAGCTGGGCCAGGGGTAAGCGTCCGCGCTTACTGGTCGGCCTCGGCCAGCATGGCGTAGAGCGCGCGCCGCGCCTCGGCCAGGACCGCTGTGCCGCGCTCGACCTGGGCCTCGGACCCGGCCATCAGGACCTGGCGCGAGGCCAGGATCACCTGGCGCATCGTCGAGATGAGCTCGCGCGCCGGCCCGCCGAGGTCCTCGGCGGCGTCCTCCCAAGGACGGCCGAGCTCCTCGCGCCTCTCGGCTACCAGCGCGCTGCCCGCAGACGTGAGGCGGAAGGTGCGCCCGGACCCCGACGGGACGGTCTCGATCAGGCCCTCGTCCTCGAGCTGCTGGAGCACCGGGTAGACCGAGCCGGGACTCGGTCGCCAGGCCTCGTGGGAGCGATCCGTCAGCTCCTGGATGATCTGGTAGCCGTTGCGGGGCTCCTCTTCGAGCACCAGGAGGACCGCCGCGCGCACGTCGCCGCGGCGTTGGCGGCCGCGGCCGCGCGCACGGCCGTGGCCGTGGGCGAAGGGTCCGCCGAAGGGGCCGAAGGGACCGCCGAAGGGTCCCATCGCGCCGCGCCGGCCGGGGCCGCGGCGCGGGCGACCGGGATCGCCCAGGTCGTCGGTGTCGTGAAAGTGATCGTGCATGGCATTCCTCCAGCTCGTTGGTGTATCTAAGAGTATAGCGATATATCGCTATAGGTCAAGCAGCGGAACGAGCGGTCCGCGCCGGTGGCCTACCATGCCGACGTGACGCCTTCTGATGACCGGCCCTTCCAGGACTTCTACCCCGAGCACCTCGCCCACTGCTACGGCTGCGGCCGCTTGAACGAGCACGGCTATCGCCTGACCACCCGGTGGGACGGCGAGGAGTCCGTGACGCGCTTCACCCCCGCGCCGTACCACACGGCGATCCCCGGCATCGTCTACGGCGGACTCCTGGCCTCGATCATCGACTGCCACTCCACCGGCACGGCCGCCGCCGCCCTCTACCGGGCCGAGGGCCGGGCTCTGGACTCGCTGCCCCCGCATCGCTGCGTCACCGGCCAACTCCTCGTGCGCTACCGTCAGCCCACCCCCCTCGGCCCGCCCCTGGAGGTCCGAGGCGTGGTGACGGCCGTCGCGGGCCGGCGCGTCACGGTCGCCTCGCGGGTCCTGGTCGCCGGGATCCTCACCGTAGAGGCCGAGGTCATCGCCTTCGAGATGCCCGACGACTTCCGGGCGCCGTCGTGAAAATCGTTCGCCCCCCGGCGTTCGCACGCCTCGCGGCGACCGACTAGAGATAGTGAGTGGGCGCGCGAGGTGTCGTGCCCCTGCAGAGAGGAAGAGACATGTCGTTCACGTCCGTCAACCCGGCCACGGGCGAGGTGGTCGCGGAGTTCGCGTCCCACACGCCCGAGCAGATCGAGGCGGCGCTGGCGCTGTCGGCGGCCACGTTCCGCTCGTGGCGCCGGACGCCCTTCGCGCACCGCGGTGAGCTGATGAACGCGGCGGCCGCGATCCTGGAGGACGAGGTCGTCGAGATCGGCGCCATGCTGACCAGCGAGATGGGCAAGACGCACGCCCAGGCCCAAGGCGAGGTGCTCAAGTGCGCCAAGACGATGCGCTACTACGCCGAGCACGCCGAGGCGATGCTGGCCACCGAGATCATCGCCTCGCCCGCCAGCCACAGCGGCGTGCGCTACGAGCCGCTCGGCCCGGTACTGGCGGTGATGCCGTGGAACTTCGCCCTCTGGCAGGCGATCCGCTTCACCGCGCCCGCCATCATGGCGGGCAACGTCGGCATTCTCAAGCACGCGCACAACGTGCCGCGCTCGGCCAACTTCCTCGAGGAGCTGTTCCGGCGGGCGGGCTTCCCCGAGGGCGTGTTCATCAACCTGTTCATGGGTCACGCTGACCTGGCCCGGCTGATCGCCGATGACCGCGTCGCCGCGGTCACGCTTACGGGCTCGGAGACCGCCGGGCAGATCATCGCGTCCCAGGCCGGCGCCGCCCTCAAGAAGTGTGTGCTCGAGCTGGGCGGCTCGGACGCCTTCATCGTGGCCCGCTCGGCCGACCTGGCCGTCACCGTGCCCGCCGCGGTCACCGCGCGGATTCAGAACAACGGCCAGAGCTGCATCGCCTCCAAGCGCTTCATCGTGGTGCGCGAGCGCGCCGACGAGTTCATCGACGCCTTCACGGCGGCCATGAGCCAGGTGGCCGTCGGTGACCCGATGGACCCGGCCTCGGGGATGGGACCGCTGGTCAGCCAGGAGCAGCGCGAGCAATTGCACGCCCAGGTGCAGGACTCGGTCACCCAGGGCGCCGTCGTGCGCACGGGCGGCACCATGCTGGAGGGCGCGGGCTACTACTACGCGCCCACGGTCCTGACCAACGTGCCCCGTGACACCCGGGCGGGGTGCGAGGAGCTGTTCGGTCCCGTCGCCGTGGTCGAGGTCGTCGAGGATCTCGACGAGGCGATCGCCGTGGCCAACTCCACGCCGTGGGGCCTGGGCGGCTCGATCTGGGCGACCGACCGCGACGAGATCGATCGCGCCATCGAGGGCGTTGAGGCCGGCATGGTCTTTGCCAACGCGCTGGTCGCCTCCACCCCGGAGCTGCCCTTTGGCGGCATCAAGAAGTCGGGCTACGGTCGCGAGCTCTCGGTGCTGGGCATTCGCGAGTTCACCAACGCCAAGACCTTCTACATCGCCTAATGGGACGAGCCAGCGGGGGCCCGCCGTCGGTGGCGGGCCCCCGCTGATCACTCACCTTCAGTGCGGCGGGGCCCGCCGCACCGCGAGATCACTCAGGCCGACGCGGGCCCACACGTCAGGCGGGCCACGGCGAGTCGATGGTTGACGACGGGCGCGGATCGGGTCTGGCTCTGGGTCGTCCACACGACGTCGTTGCCGGCGATGCGGATCGGGCTGGCCGAGACCAGGCGGGCCGCCAGCGTGGCCGCGCGGCACCACGACGAGGCGCCGACGGCAAGTCGGTCCAGGACCGTCACGTTCGCGCCGTCGATGAACTGGGCGAGCAGGGAACCGTCGGGGGCCAGTGCCAGCCCGAGGCCCAGGGCGCCACTCGTCGCCAGACCGGCCAGGTGCGGCAGGGCGACGGCCTGCCAGAGGTGGCCCCCATCGGTGCTGGCGAGGAGCGGGCTGGTCGAGGAGGGATCCAGCAGGACGAGGTCGTGCGGGCCGGTGGCGGCCAGCTCGACCGAGGTGCACGCGTCCACGGCCGTGACCCAGGTCGAGCTGCCCCAGCGGGTGCCCGCGGCTGAGGTGCGGCCGATCAGGAGCGACTGCCACGTGCCGTTCATCGCGCAGTTGCCGGGCTGGTAGGCGCCAAAGGTGGCGCAGGGACCGCGCAGCGGGCACCCCAGGGTCGTGGTGGTCCACCGCGTCGACCCGAACCGTGTCGTCTCGGCGGTCACCGCGCCGCCCGACGAGCGTGCGAACACCGCCTCGACCAGCGGACCGAGCGTGACGAAGCCTCCGAACTCGCCCGTTGTGGTCCCGGGCGGGTGGGGGATCAGGCGCCACTGATGGCCCCCGTCGGTCGTCTCGAGGCCGGCCAGCAGGACCGGGGGGATCTCGCCGTGGGCGCCGACGTCCACGACCGCGTAGGCGACGAGCGGACGTGCGGGATCGACGAGGGCTGAGGCGCACGTGGGTGGCCCAGCGACCCCGACCAGGGACTCCCCGCTGCCGACGAGGGCGTGCGCGATGCCCGCGGTGCCGATGCGCACCGTCGCCTTAGAGGAACGGGTGGCCACGATGAGGCCGCGATCGCACCAGGTGACGTCGCCGGCGATGGGGCCGGGCGTGGCCGGTGCGAGCCCCGACCAGGACGCGGTGAGAACGTGCCGCGCGGGCTCGGCACTCCACGCGGGCAGCGGCGTCAGGGTGACGGCCCGGGGAGAGAGTACCGCGGTCTGCTCGGTCGGGCTGGCCGTCGCCTCCAGGCGCAGCCACGGCGCGTGGGGCCGCGCGGGCTCGGTGGTCAGGCTGAAGCCGAACGGCTGGCCGATGATGGACTCGAGCGGGGCGCGGCCCTGGACCACCAGGACGTCGCCGACCTGTGCCCGCGTGGCGCTTAGTGTGAGCGACGCGCACGCGTGCGCGGCGTCGCAGGGCACGCTGGCCGGCGCGACGAGGCGCACCGGCACCTGCGCGTCGGCGGGCAACAGGGCGCAGCCACTGCCCACGACAGCGCACTCCAGGCCGACCGGGTACGTGCCCGACGTGAGCGGGTGTACCGTGACGCGACCGTGCGCCCACTGGAACCAGGGCGCGGCCGGGACGACGAGCGTGGCCTGCACGACTCGAGCCGACACGACGTGCGTGGGCACCCCCTGCTCGTCGAGGCCGCTCTGGCACCCGTCCCAGCACAGGTCCACGTAGCCCGAGAGGTCGGCGGGGTGGCGGTGACGGTAGGTCATCGTGAGGGTGACGTGCTGGCCGGGATGGACGACGCTCGGAGTTGCGCTCAGGTGGAACGTGCCGTCGGCGCTGACGTTTGACGACTGGCCGGTCAGCGGGACGGCCCAGCGCTCGGCGTGCTGGGTGACGAAGCCCTGCACGGCCACGCTCACCGAGGACGACGACGAGGGCGTCAGACGGAGGCAGCCGTGCAGCGCGCCCGTCAGCGACTGGGTGAGCACGCTGGTCGACAGCGGGCTCGGCGCGCCGCACTGGGCTTGTGACCACTGCGAGGAGGCCCGCGCCCCGGCACCGGTGGCGGGAGCCGCCGCGATCATCAGCGCGAGGGCCAGGGCCAGGGCCACGCCAGCGCCACGGACGTTCACCGGGCGCCGGGATCGACTCACGATGCGAACCTACACCGGGTGGCTGGCGAGCTCGGGCGCGTCCCAAGCTTGACGATCGTCCGGTACTCTCGGCCCGTGGAGGGAGACGACCTCGAGCGTCTGGTTCGCCGGATCTTCTGGGGACGCGACGCGCCCGCACGCGCGCACGCGGCACTGTCCTTGACGGCGACGCAGGCCCGGGTGCTCGTCGATATCGGTCCGGGCGGCGCGCCCGTGGCGCGCGTGCGGGCCCACCTCGCGATCGATGCCAGCCAGCTGTCTCGCACGCTGCGGGATCTCGAGGCGCGCCGCCTGGCGCGTGAGCGGCGCGACGGGCGCGACGCCCGCGCGCGTCACGTCGAGCTGACGCGGGCCGGCCGGCGCACCTGGGACGCGCTCGACCAGGCGGCGATCGCGGAGGTCCGCAGCGTGCTGGTCTCGTGGACGCCGGATCAGCGTGACCGCCTCGCGGCCTTGCTGAGCGAGGTGGAACGTGACGTCGCGCCGAGGCACGGCGCAATCGAGGAGATCGACCCCTCGTCCACAGAGGCCCGCCGCATGCTGGCGGCCTACGGCGCCGAGCTGGACGAGCGGTTCCCCGAGGGGTTCGACGCCACGGCGCTGGTGGCGCCGGGGGACCTGCGCCGCGCGGGTGGCGCGTTCCTGGTCGCGCGCGAGGCCGGGTGGGCCATCGCGTGCGGCATCGCCCGCCCGGAAGAGCACGGGACCGTCGAGCTGAAGCACCTGTGGGTCGACCCGGACCACCGCGGCCGGGGCGTGGCGCGGCGACTGCTCGGAGCCCTCGAGGACTGGGCTGGCCACCACGGCGCGCGAGAGGTGCGCCTCGACTCCCACGCCTCGCTGCGCGAAGCGGTCCGCCTGTACCGGACCAGCGGCTACCACGAGGTCCCGGCCTTCGGCAACAACCCGTACGCCCATCACTGGTTCGTCAAGGTGCTGGCGGCCCCGCGGCGGCCGGCACGGGTCCCGTTGCGTCGCGTGACGTGAGGCGGGCTCGGGGACGCGCCCTCAGGGGCGCGGGCGCATCGAGCCGGTCTGCTCGTAGCGCTCGTGCCACGACAGCGCCTCGCCCAGGAGGTGGGGCGTGTGGCGCCCGCCGTGGGCCAGGGCCCGGTCCACGTAGTCCTGCAGGGCGTCGCGATAGTCGGGGTGGGCGCAGTTCTCGATGATGCGCGCCGCCCGACGCCGGGGCGCCAGCCCCCGCAGGTCGGCGACCCCGTTCTCGGTCACGATGACGTGGACGTCATGCTCGGTGTGGTCGACGTGGCTCACCATCGGCACGATGCACGAGATGTTGCCACCCGCCGCCGTCGAGGGCGTGAGGAACATCGAGATGTACGCGTTGCGCGCGAAGTCGCCCGAGCCTCCGATGCCGTTCTGGATGCGCGTGCCCATGATGTGCGTCGAGTTGATGTTGCCGTAGAGATCGGCCTCGATGATCCCGTTCATCGCCAGGCAGCCCAGACGCCGGATGACCTCGGGGTGGTTCGAGATCTCCTGGGGTCGCAGGACAATGCGATCACGGTAGTCGCTGATGTGCTCGCGCAGTTCGGTGGCGCCGTCCTGGCTGAGCGAGAACGCCGTGGCCGAGATGGACGACAGCGTGCCCGAGCGCAAGAGGGCGAGCATCCCGTCCTGGATGACCTCGGTGTAGGCGGTGAGCGGGCGGAAGGGACCGCGATCGAGCTCGGCCAGGACGGCATTGGCGATGTTGCCCACGCCCGACTGGAGTGGCAGCAGCGTCGCGGGCAGCCGGCCCGCGCGCACCTCATGGGTCAGGAACTCGATCACGTGCCCGGCGATCTGCCGGGAGGTGTCGTCGACCGGCTTGAAGGGCGCGTTGCGGTCCGGCGCGTTGGTCTCGACCACGGCGACGACCTTCTCGGGCGCGCAGCGCAGGTACGGCACGCCGATGCGGTCCGACGGGCCGAGGATCTGGATGGGCCGGCGGTGCGGGGGCAGGGCGGTGCCGTAGTAGATGTCGTGCATGCCCTCGAACTCGATGGGCTGCCAGGAGTTGACCTCGAGGATCACCCGGTCGGCCATGTCGATCCAGGTCTTGTTGTTGCCCACCGAGGACGAGGGGATGAGCTCGCCGTTGGTCGCGATGCCGGCGACCTCGATGACGGCCACGTCGAGGTGGCCGAAGAAGCCCTCCCACACCATCTGGGCGACGTGCGAGAGGTGCAGGTCCAGGTAGTCGAGCTCACCCGCGTTGATCTTGGCCCGGGTCACCGGATCTGACTGGTAGGGCATGCGCAGGTCGATGCCGCCAGCGGCGGCCAGGGCCCCGTCGAGCTCGGGGGCCGTGGAGGCCCCGGTCCAGACGCCGACGCTGAAGGCCTCGCCGCGGGTCGTGGAGGCCTTGATCCTCTCTACCAGGGCTGCTGGCACGGCCTTGGGGTAGCCCGAGCCGGTGAAGCCGCTCATCCCCACGTTGTCGCCGGGGCCGATGTAGGCGGCTGCCTCCTCGGCCGACATCACCAGGGCCGCGAGTCGCGCGTTGCGGATGCGCTGGGGGTCACGAGGGGGCATGGTCGAGCCTTTCGGTACCGGGGGAGGTTCCGGCCGCGCATCATAGGCCACCGTTCGCGACCGCCCCGCGGCCGACCCACCGTGACAACGGCGTGGACTTCCGCACGCGACGCGTGACGAGAACGCAAAAGTCGGGCTCGGCGCGGACCCTGGACCGTAGGTTCGACGGGCAGGCAAGGAGGCCAACGTGCTCGACATCGTGTACGTCGTGGTGACCATCGGGTTCTTCGTGCTGATGGGTCTGGCGGCGCGGGGCTGCGAGCACGTGATCCACGTCGAGGCCGACGAGACGGCCGAGGTCCCCCGATGAGCCCGGACGACGTGATCTCCCTGGTGGTGGCGGTGGCCACGGCGGCTTACCTCGTCTACGCGCTGCTGTTCCCGGAGCGCTTCTCGTGACCCTCAACGACGTGGTCCAGTTCCTGGTCGTGGTGGCCGCCCTGGCGCTCACCGTGCCCGTCATGGGCGCCTACCTGGCGCGCGTCTACTCGGGGGCACCCTCCCGCCTCGATCGCGTCGTTCGACCCGTCGAGGGCCTGCTCTACCGCGTCAGCGGCGTGGACCCCGCGTCCGAGCAGACCTGGCGTGGCTACGTCACCAGCCTCCTGTCCTTCTCGGCGGTGTCGGTGCTCGTGGTCTACGGGATCCAGAGGCTCCAGGCGAGGCTGCCCCTCAACCCGGGCCACGCCGCCGCCGTGAGCGCGCCGCTGGCCTGGAACACCGCGGTGAGCTTCGTGACCAACACCAACTGGCAGAACTACAGCGGCGAGACGGCGATGTCGCTGCTGACCCAGATGGTCGGGCTCACCGTGGAGAACTTCGTGTCGGCCGCAGTCGGCATCGCGGTGGCCGTCGCCCTGATCCGCGGACTGTCGCGCTCGCGCACCGCGACGCTGGGCAACTTCTGGGTCGACCTGGTGCGCGGCACCGTCCGGGTGCTGCTGCCGGTGGCGGCCCTGGCCGCGATCGTGCTCGTCGCCAGCGGGGTCATCCAGAACCTGAACGCGCCGCACCTCGTGCACACCCTGGCCGGCGCGCGCCAGAGCCTGCCGGGGGGTGCGGTGGCCAGCCAGGAGGCCATCAAGAATCTGGGCACCAACGGCGGGGGCTTCTTCAACGCCAACGCGGCGCATCCCTTCGAGAATCCCAACGGCTTCACGAACCTGTTCGAGATCTGGCTGCTGCTGGTGATCCCCTTCTCGCTCGCGTGGGCCTTCGGCGTCATGGTCGAGCGCCGGCGCCAGGGCCTCGCGATCCTGGCGGCCATGGCCCTGCTGTGGATGGGCTCCGTCTTGCCGGCCATGGCTCTTGAGGCCCAGGGCAATCCCCTGCTGGGACACGGGATCGACCAGCACGCCAGCGCCACCGTCGTGGGAGGCAACCTGACCGGCAAGGAGGTGCGCTTCGGGGCAGCCCCCTCGGCGCTCTTCAACGCCTCGGCCACGGCCACTTCCACCGGCGCGGTGGACTCCATGAGCGACAGCTACACCGCCCTGGGCGGCGGCGTGCTCCTGGTCAACATGATGCTGGGCGAGGTCAGTCCCGGGGGGGTGGGCTCCGGGCTCTACGGGATGCTGATCCTGGCGATCCTGTCGGTCTTCATCGCCGGACTGATGGTGGGGCGTACCCCGGAGTACCTGGGCAAGAAGGTGCAGGCGGCCGAGATGAAGCTCATCGGGCTCTACATCCTGATCGTGCCGGCCTGCGTGCTGGCGGCCACCGCACTCAGCCTCTCCCTGCCCGCCGTGCGGGCGTCACTGCTCAATCACGGGGCCCACGGCCTCACCGAGATGCTGTACGCCTTCACCTCGGCGTCCAACAACAACGGATCGGCCTTCGCGGGCCTGAACGGCAATACCACGTTCCTCAACACGGCCTTGGGCGCGTGCATGCTGATCGGGCGCTTCGCCCTCATCGTGCCCGTGATGGCAATCGCCGGCTCCCTGGGTCGTAAGGGTCGGATCCCCGACAGCGCCGGCACCCTGCGTACCGACACCGCGCTGTTCGCGACGCTCCTCATCGGCGTGACGGTCATCGTGGTGGGTCTGACGTACTTCCCGGTGGTCACGCTCGGTCCCATCGTCGAGCACCTCGTCACGCACGCCTAGGAGGGTCATGAGCACGGTGTCGGCTACCCGTTCGAGAGCGCACCGGGACCCGGCCTTGGTGCGGCGCGCGGGCGTCGAGGCGCTGCGCAAGCTCGATCCCCGCACGCTGGTGCGCAACCCCGTGATGTTCATCGTCGAGGTCGTCACGGTGCTGGCGGCGTTCTTCTGGCTCCAGGGCCTGGCCACGAGCTCCCGCGCGACCAACGTCTTTGCCGGCGTGACCGTGGCGTGGCTCGCCGTCACCGTGCTCTTCGCCAACTTCGCCGAGGCTGTCGCCGAGGGACGGGGGCGGGCCCAGGCCGACGCCCTGCGGCGCACGCGTGCCGACACGGTAGCCCACGTGCGTCGAGACGGCGTGGTCGTGGCCACGCCCTCGGCCGAGCTGCGCGTGGGCGACGTGTGCGAGGTCGGGCCCGGCGAGATCATCCCGGGTGACGGCGAGATCGTCGAGGGCATCGCGACCGTCGACGAGTCGGCCATCACGGGCGAGTCGGCCCCGGTGATCCGGGAGTCGGGTGGCGACCGCTCCGCGGTGACCGGCGGCACGCGCGTGCTGTCGGACTTCATCGTCGTGCGCATCACGTCGAATCCCGGCGAGACCTTCCTCGACCGCATGATCTCGCTGGTCGAGGGGGCGAGTCGCCAAAAGACGCCCAACGAGATCGCCCTGGACATCCTGCTGGCCGGGCTGAGCCTGGTGTTCGTCATCGTGATCGTCACCTTGCAGCCCCTGGCCGCCTACTCGCACGCCACGCAGTCGATCGTGGTGCTGGTCGCGCTGTTCGTGTGCCTGATCCCGACGACCATTGGGGCCCTGCTCAGCGCGATCGGCATCGCGGGCATGGACCGCCTCGTGCAGCGCAATGTGCTCGCCACGTCGGGGCGAGCCGTCGAGGCAGCGGGCGACTGCTCCACGCTGCTGCTCGACAAGACGGGCACGATCACGTTCGGCAACCGGCGGGCCGTCGACCTGGTCCCGGTGGGTGGCGTCGAGGTCGCGGCGCTCGCCGAGGCGGCGCTGTGGTCGAGCCTCTCGGACGAGACGCCCGAGGGCCGCTCGATCGTGGAGCTCCTGCACACCACGTACGTCCTGGCCGATGAGCTGCCCGGTGAGGCGAGCCTCATCGCCTTCAGCGCGCACACGCGCATGAGCGGGGTGGACGTCGCGGGCCGCCAGATCCGCAAGGGCGCGAGCAGCGCGGTGACGGCCTGGACCGAGTCGCTGGGGGTCCCCACCCCGCCGGACCTCGCGGGCGTCGTCGAGTCGATCAGCGCGCAGGGCGGCACTCCCCTGGTGGTGGCCGACGCGACCCGGATCCTCGGGGTGGTCCACCTCAAGGACGTGGTCAAGCCCGGCATGGCCGAGCGCTTCGCGCAGCTGCGCGCCATGGGGATCCGCACCGTCATGATCACGGGAGACAACCCCCTCACCGCACAGGCCATCGCGGGCGAGGCGGGCGTGGACGACTTCCTGGCCGAGGCCACGCCGGAGGACAAGATGAACCTCATCCGGCGTGAGCAGGCCGGGGGGCACCTGGTGGCCATGACCGGTGACGGGACCAACGACGCCCCGGCGCTCGCCCAGGCCGACGTGGGCGTGGCGATGAACTCGGGAACGCAGGCCGCCAAGGAGGCGGGCAACATGGTCGACCTCGACTCGGATCCGACCAAGCTCATCGACATCGTGGAGATCGGCAAGCAGCTGCTGATCACCCGCGGCTCCCTCACGACCTTCTCGATCACCAACGACATCGCGAAGTTCTTCGCCATCGTGCCGGCCATGTTCGTCGCGCAGTTCCCCGCGCTGGGCGCCTTGAACGTGATGCGCCTGTCGAGCCCCCACTCGGCCATCCTGTCGGCGGTCATCTTCAATGCCCTCATCATCGTCGCGCTCATCCCCCTAGCCCTGCGGGGTGTGCACTTCCGGGCCGCGAGCGCCTCGGCAATCCTGCGACGCAACCTGCTGATCTACGGGCTCGGAGGAGCGGTGATGCCCTTCGTCGGCATCAAGCTCATCGACATCGTCGTCACGGCGCTGGGGGTGCGATGATGTGGCGGGTCATCCGTGCGGCGCTCGTGATGCTCGTGAGCCTCAGCGTGCTCACGGGGCTGGCCTATCCGCTGGTGCTGACGGGGCTCGCCCAGGTGAGCATGCCCGGTCGGGCCAACGGCTCACTCCTGTACGCGCACGGGCACGCCGTGGGCTCGGCACTGATTGGCCAGGCCTTCACCAACGCGGCGGGTCAGCCGCTGCCCCAGTACTTCCAGCCCCGTCCCAGCGCGTCGAACTACGACGCGCTGGCCTCGGGCGGCTCGAACCTTGGCCCGTCGAACCCGGTGCTGCTGCGCAGCGTCGCTGGGCTGGCCCGCGCCTACCGCGCCTTCAATCACCTGGCGCCCGGCACCCCGGTGCCCGTCGACGCCGTCACCACATCGGGCTCCGGGCTCGACCCGGACATCTCGATCGCCAATGCCCTCTTGCAGGTACCGCGCGTGGCCGCGGCCCGGCACCTGCGGCGCGCCGCGGTCCGGGCGCTGGTCCAGCGCTACACCCAGGGACGCATCCTGGGTATCCTGGGCGAGCCGGTCGTCAACGTGCTCGAGCTGAACCTGGCGCTCGACCGGCTCGGCCGGCAGTAGGAGGCGTGGGTGCGCGGGAGGCTCCGCATCTACCTCGGGGCCGCCCCGGGTGTCGGCAAGACCTACGCGATGCTCGACGAGGGCGCGCGCCGCCTCAGCCGCGGTTCCGATGTGGTGATCGGCTACGTGGAGACGCACGGTCGACCCCAGACCATGGCGCGTCTGGAGGGGCTGCCCGTCCTGGACCGGCGGCGCGTCCACTACCGGGGCCAGACCTTCGAGGAGATGGACCTGCCGGCGGTTCTGGCCCGTCATCCGAGCGTCGTGCTCGTCGACGAGCTGGCGCACACCAACGTTCCGGGCGTGGAGCACGAGAAGCGCTGGGAGGACGTCGAGGATCTGCTGGAGGCGGGGATCGACGTGATCTCGACGGTCAACCTGCAGCACCTCGAGAGCGTCAACGACGTCGTCGAGGCCATCACGGGCATCACTCAGCGCGAGACCGTCCCGGACCGCGTGGTGCGCGCGGCCGAGCAGGTCCAGCTCGTCGACCAGACCCCCGAGGCCCTGCGACGGCGCCTGGCTCACGGAAACATCTACCCGGCCGAGCGGGTGGACGCGGCGCTGAGCAACTTCTTTCGACCCGGGAACCTGGCGGCCCTGCGCGAGCTGGCGCTGCTCTGGCTCGCCGACCGCGTCGACGACGAGATCCAGAGCTACCGGGAGCGTCACGGGATCGTGCGGGCCTGGGAGACCCGCGAGCGCATCGTGGTGGCCATCGCGGCCGACACCTCGGCCGAGCGGGTCATCCGACGAGGCGCGCGCATGGCTGCCCGCTCCCACGCCGAGCTGGTGGGTGTCCACATCACGCGGGGCGACGGCCTGAGCGCCACGCGCACCGGCCTGGAGGCGGCGGTGGTCCTGCTCGAGGAGCTCGGTGGCCGCTACGTGGAGGTCGTGGGCACCGATGTCGCGGCGAGTCTCGTGACGGTGGCGCGCGCCGAGAACGCCACGCAGCTGCTCCTGGCGGCCGCGCCCAAGTCGCGCCTGGCGACCTTCCTGCACGGCTCGGTCGTGGCGCGCTGCGTCGCGCTCACGCGCGGGGAGATCGACCTCCACGTCATCGGTGCGACCGAGGGGGAGCCCCCGGAGCCCCAACCACGGGTGCGGCGCCGCTGGTCCAATCCGGTGGGGTGGCGTCGCGAAGTCGCCGCGGCCGCGATCGGGGCCGGCGGATTCCTGGCGCTGACGCTGGTGCTGGGCGGTGGCGGGTCCCGCAACCTGCCCCTGGCCATCAGCGCGCACCTGCTGGTGGTGCTGGCGGTAGCCGGGGTCGGCAGCGTGCTGGAGGGCCTGGCGGCTGCGGTCATCGGCTTCGCCCTCATCAACTGGGAGTACACGCCGCCCGTGCACACCTTCTCCATCGCCGACTCGCGCGACGTCGCGGCCCTCGTCGCCTACCTGGCGGCCGCCCTCTCGGTGAGTGGCCTGGTGGACCTGGCCACCCGGCGCACGCGGGCGGCCCGCCGGGCCGAGCGCGACGCCCGCGCCCTGGCCCGGCTGGCCCGCAGCGTGGCCGGTGGCCAAGAGAGCTTGCACGACCTGGTCACTCAGGTGGTGCGCGTCTTCGAGCTGCGCGGGGCGTCGCTGCACGCCACGACGTCGCCGAACGGCGACGTCAGCGTCGGCGTGCTCGCGCCCGGTGATCCGGTGGTGCCCCTGGGCGAGGGCTACGAGCTGCGCGTGGGTGGGGACATCGGACCAGCCGAGCGCGAGCTGCTCGTCGGTGTGGCGGCCCAGCTGGTGCTGGCCCTGGAGCGCCAGCGCCTCGAGGCCGAAGCCCGCGAGCGCCAGGCGCTGGCCGAGGCCGACGAGCTGCGGGCGTCCCTGCTAGCCGCGGTCAGCCACGACCTGCGCACGCCCTTGGCCTCCATCAAGACGGCCGCGACCACCCTGATCAGCGCGCGCGATCGTCTGGTGGAGGCGGAGGTCGATGAGCTCCTGACGGGCATCGACGCCGAGTCCGATCGGCTCAACGGTCTCGTGGGTGACCTGCTGGACATGAACCGCATCCACGAGGGCACCGTCGAGATCACCTCGCACCCCGTCGACCTCGTGGAGGTGGCCGAGCACGCCATCGCCGAGGCCCGGCGCACCGTGCGCGCGCCGATCGACGTGACGCGCCACGGCGCGTCACGCCTGCTCGTCACGACCGACCCGGTCCTGGTGGAGCGCGTCATCGCCAACCTGGTGCGCAACGCCCTGGAGCACGGAGGCGCGCCAGTGAGCGTCGACCTGGACCGCGCCGCCGGCGGGGTCGTCCTGCGCGTGATCGACCACGGCCCGGGCATCGATCGCCGTCAGCGCGATCGCGTCTTCGAGCCCTTCCAGCGCCGCGGTGACGTCGCGGCGGGCCGGGGAGTGGGTCTCGGCCTGGCGATCGCCCGGGGGTTCGCCACCACCGTGGGGGCCACCCTCGACATCGAGGACACGCCGGGCGGCGGGTGCACGATGGTGCTCAGCCTGCCGGAGAAGCCGTGAGCACGATTCTGGTCGTCGACGACGACCGGGCCCTGGTCCGGGCGCTGGGCATCGGCCTGCGGGTGCACGGCTTCAGTGTCCACGCCGCCACCACCGGGCCCGAGGCGCTGCGCGTGGCCGCCAAGGTGCACCCCGACGTCGTCCTGGTCGACCTCGGCCTGCCCGGACTCGAGGGCATCCAGGTGATCGAGGCGTTGCGAGGCTGGAGCGAGGCCGGCATCATCGTGCTCTCGGCGCGACCCCAGGAGGCGGTCAAGGTCGCGGCCCTCGACGCGGGCGCCGACGACTATTTGACCAAGCCCTTCGGCATCGACGAGTTGCTGGCCCGGGTGCGCGCGGTCTCGCGGCGGCGGGTGTCGGTCAGCGAGCCCGTCGTCCACGTGGGGCAGATCACCATCGACCTGACGGACCGACGCGTCGAGCGAGCCGGCGAGCTGGTGCACCTCACGCCCAAGGAGTGGGCCGCGCTGGCCATCCTGGTGCGCCACCCGGGACAGCTGGTGACTCACCAGAACCTGCTCGAGCAGGTGTGGGGCGAGGGGTACGGGACCGAGACCGAGTACCTGCGCACCCTCTTTGCCCGATTGCGGCGCAAGCTCGAAGACGACCCGTCGCATCCGCGCCACCTTCTCACCGAGCCGGGCGTGGGCTACCGCCTGGAGCTGTGAGGTCCGCGGGCGCCCCGCCCATGGGCGCGCGACGTACCGGCCAGTGGTGACCCTCACGGTGGCACCCGCGCTCCGGCGCGAACGCCGCGGGGCCGACGGGGCCCTGACGATCCCCATGCCCGACATTCTCACGCAATTATCAGGATACTCCCCGATGATTTCCAGATATAGGTGACCGGACAGGTCGTCTAATAGGTCGCCAGAATCTAGGAATTATCTGAATAACAGATCCAACAACAATAGTCATAAAGGATGCGAGTGGGAGATGGAATGATGTCATTCACGCGAAAGCTCTGGACGATCATCGCCGTGGTGGTCGTCGTGGCGGCGGGAATCGCCGTGGCCGTCGTGCACTCGTCGACCACGAAGACCGCGACCACGGACTCCACGATCACCTTCGCGGAAGGTCCCGGGGCGAACCCGAACTACATCTTCCCCTACATGGGGGGCCAGTACTTCTCGGTGGACAACATCAACCAGTTCCAGGAGCTGATGTTCCGTCCCCTCTACTGGTTCGGGCTGGGGGGCTCGGTCGCGGTCCAGCCGTCCCTGTCCCTGGCGCGCATGCCGGTGTTCTCGAATGGCAACAAGACCGTGACCATCACCATGAAGGGCTGGAAGTTCGCCGACGGCCAGACCGTCAATGCCCAGTCGGTCATGTTCTTCCTCAACCTGTACCGCGCGGACCCGACGTCCTACGCCGGCTACAACCCCGGCTTCGGCATCCCGGACCAGGTCGCCAGCGCCAGCGGTCACGGGCTCACCGTGGTGCTGCAGTTCAAGACCTCGATCAACCCCAACTGGCTGCTCTACAACTACCTGTCCGAGATCACGCCCTTCCCGAACTCCTGGGACATCACCGCCTCGGCCACGCCCTCGACCTGCGCCACGGGGGCCTACGGGACGGCGGCCACCGACGCGGCCTGCAAGGCGGTCGAGAAGTACCTGGACGCCCAGTCCTCCCAGGTGAGCACCTACACCGACGCGATGTGGCAGAGCGGTGTCGACGGCCCGTGGAAGCTCGTCGCGATGGACGACCTCGGCAACGTCACCTTCGCGCCCAACGTCCACTACTCGGGTCCCCAGAAGGCGCAGGTCGCCTTCGTCAAGGAGGTCCCCTTCACGTCGTCATCCGCCGAGCAGTCCGCTCTGCAGGCCAAGACGGTCGACATCGGGTTCCTGGATCCGACCATCCTGACCCAGCCGGCACCCGCGCCGGGCACGGCGGGACCGAACTGGCCCCCGATCGCCGCGACGTACAACATCTACGCGGGAACGCCGTGGAGCTTCAACTACGCACCGTTCAACTTCAGCACCGCCGATCCCATGGCGGCGGCGATCCACCAGCTCTACATCCGCCAGGCGCTGCAGATGTCGCTGGATCAGACCGGCATCATCAAGGCGGTGGACAAGGGCTACGGCGTCCCGACCTACAGCCCGCTGCCGCCCAACACCCCGTCGTCGATCAGCGGCCCGGTCGCCAACCCGTACCCCTACAGCAAGGCCCAGGCCCTCGCGCTGCTCAGCGCGCACGGGTGGAGGATCGTCAACGGCGTGCAGACCTGCGTCTCGGCGGGCACGGGACCACGCCAGTGCGGCGCGGGAATCACCCCGGGCTACGCGCTGCGCTTCAAGATCATCTGGGCGAGCGGCTCGCCGTCGCTGGATGACACCTTCAGCGCGGAGATCGCCGACTGGGCGAGCATCGGCATCGTCTTCAGCCACTCGACGGGCACCTTCAACACGGTGATCAGCGCCTGCACCAGCGCCAAGCAGCCCTACGAACTGTGCTCGTGGGGCGCGGGGTGGATCTACGCACCTGACTACTACCCCTCGGGTGAGACGCTGTTCACGACCAAGGGTGGCTTCAACCCGGGTGGCTATAGCAACTCCACGATGAACACGCTCATCAACGCGACCACCTTCGGCACCGCGAACCTGACCCGGTACGCGAGCTACGCGGCCCAGCA
>JAKAUQ010000013.1 GCA_021827705.1 Actinomycetes bacterium | reverse complement strand
GAAGGGCAGCGCGACCAGCCCCGGGGGCGCCGCCTCGGGCGGGCGGGCCCGGTCCGCGATCAGCGCGGCCAGCGACCAGGCCGGGGGCCCCGGCGCCACGATCAGGGGCACCCAGGCGAAGAGGAAGACGATGTCGGCCCCGGTGTAGTAGGGGTGCGAGTGGTAGCTCACCGTGAGGAAGAAGGTGAGCGACAAGGCGGCGCCGCCCAGGGCGGCACTGCGCGGATAGAGCCCGAGCAGCGTCGCCAGCCCGACCAGCAGTTCAACGCCGGCCACCGCGACCCCGACCGCCGTGGCCACCGCCAGCAGCGGGTGGAGCGCTCCGTGCAGGGGGCTCAGGCGGATCGCCGAGAGGATCTGGGCGTGGATCGAGGTCGGCGCGGTGCCGGTCAGGAACGTCGGGTTGGCGAGCTTCTGGGCCCCGGCGAACACGAAGGTGGCCCCGAGGAACGCCCGCAGGGGCAGGAGCGCCCAGCCGGCCAGGGCGCCGCGGCCCGGCGGCCCGGCGCGGCGGCGGGGCGCTCGATCGGACACGCGCCATCGTCGCACACCGCCGGGCGCGGCAGGTGGCAGCGCCCGGCGACCAGAATGGGAGGATGGTCGCCTCGATCGTGGGCTTCGTGCTCCACCAGATCCAGCACCTGCCCGGCGGCTGGGTCTACGGGCTGGTCGCCCTGCTGGTCTTCGGCGAGGCCGCCTTGTTCATCGGCTTCGTCCTGCCCGGGGAGACCTCGGTCATCGTGGCCGGGGTCGTGGCCAGCCAGGGCCACGTCAACCTGGACGCCCTGCTCGTCTTGGTGGTGGTCGCCGCCGTCGTGGGCGACTCGGTGGGCTTCGAGATCGGCCGGCGCTACGGCACGGCCCTGATGCGCCTGCCGGTGCTGCGCCGGCGCCAGGCGGCGCTCGAGCGGGCCCTGGTCGGTCTGGCGCGCCGTGGGCCGCTCTACGTGTTCGTCGGGCGCTTCACCGCCTTCTTGCGCGCCGTGATGCCGGGCCTGGCGGGGATGTCGCGCATGCAGTACCGGCGCTTCTTAGTGGCCAACGCCCTGGGCGGCCTGTGCTGGGGCGTGGCCTACACCCTGCTCGGCTACTTCGCCGGGGGGGCCCTGGCGCGCATCGAGACCTACAGCTCGTGGTTCGGCCTGGCCGTCCTGGTCGTGGTGGTCGGGGGCGCGATCGCGCTGCACCTGGTGCGCCGCCGGCGCGACGCCCGTCTCGAGGCCGCGGCGCACACTGCCCACGAGGAGCGTCCCTCAGCGTGAGGGGGCCGCGCGCCGGGCGCGACCGCGAGCGGCCCGGGCGTCCGGCGTGAGCCTCAGCGTCGGCTTCGTGCTGGCGGCCCTGGCGGTGGCCGCCTTCGCTGGTCCCCTGCTCGGCGAGGTGCTCGGGATCCCGGGCGCCGTCGTCGAGATCGTGGCCGGGCTGGTGCTGAGCGCCGTGATCCCGGCCGCCGACTGGCGCGCCGGCAGCCCGGTCGCGACGCTCGGGTCCCTCGGCTTCTACCTGCTCATGTTCCTGGTCGGCGCGGAGCTGAGCTTCGGGGACATCTGGCGCGAGGCGCGCTCGGCCCTCATCGTGGGGGTGGCCCTGTTCGCGCTGGCCCTGCTGGTCTCGGCCCTGGTGATGGGCCGGGTCGCGGGGGCGTCGCGCCTGTGGGTCCTGTCGGGGGCGGCCGTCTCGATCGGGCTCGCCGCGCCCGTGCTCCACGCGCTCGGCCGCGACGGGTCGCGCGCCAGCCGCGACATCCTGGTCGTGGGCACCGTGGCCGAGACCACCTACCTGGTGGTGCTGACCGCCCTCGCGGTGGCCTCCCACCGCTCGCTCGGCGTGGCGACGAGCCTGCTGGTCGCGCGCGCCGCCGCGCTGGTCGCCTTCGCCATCGTGCTGGTGCGCGTGCTGCGTCGCGTGCGCCAGCACACCCCGCACCACTTCCACCGCTGGTTCCGGCGCGACGACCCCGTCGAGGTCGGCCTGCGGGGCACCTTCGCGCTGCTCTTCGTGGTCATCGCCTTCGCCAATCTGGTGCACATCCCGACCGTCCTGGGCGCGCTGCTGGCCGGGCTGCTCTTTCGCCAGGTCTTCGGGCGCGCCCGCGGGATCGTCGAGCGCGTGAGCGGGGTGGCCAACGCCTTCTTCATCCCGCTCTTCTTCCTGACCGTCGGGCTCTCGACGCACCTGGGTGGCGGGGTCGTCACCCTGGCGCCCACCATCGGCCTGCTGCTGGTGGTGCTGGCCGTGCCGCGCCTGGCCCTGATCCCCTACCTGCGCTGGCGCGGGCACGGCGGGCGCGACGCGCTGGGCGGCGCGCTGGTGCTGATGGCCCCCTTGACGGTGCTGATCACGACGGCCGAGATCGGCTCTCAGGCCGGCCTGGTGGGCCCCCGCAACGCTGCCGCGATGGTGCTGGCCGCCACCGTCTCGGCCGTGGTCTTCCCGGCCCTGGCGCGCCGGCTGCTCAAGGCGCCCGAGGCGGACCCGACGCCCCTCGAGCCCTGATACGCGAGTTTGGCAAGCAGGCTCGGTGGGTAACCGTGGAGAGTGTCCGCGACTCTCGGTCCTGGTGAGAACGCGCAGGGGTACTAGAAACGTCTTCTCACCTACGGTTACGCGAGACTCACCACGCTCACAGACGTTAAAGGGCTGTCCGCGTACGTAGATCTGCTATAGTTGTCCACGGACGTAGACATACTGTAGTTGTCTATGTGCATAGACAAAGGTGCCCCATGAATGTCAGCTCAGCATTGGACCTCGCGGCAATCATCAAAGGCCGTCGCAAGGACCTCCAACTGACTCAGAACGCACTTGCCAGACAAGCCAGCGTGGCGCGCTCGTGGCTGGCCATGGTCGAAGGCGGCAAGACTTCCGTTGATTTTGGCCTGATTCTACGGGTACTCGATGCCCTCGAGCTGCAGATGGACGTTGCCCCCCTGGTCAACAGCGGCGATCCCTCGAGAAGCTCCTTCGAAGATTCGCATCGTGATTTGCGTGAGGCAGTCAAGGGACCGAGGGTTGACCTCGACAGTCTTCTCGATAGACAACGCCGCTGATGACCAATCGCTTGGTCGTGATTCTCGAGGATGTTGTTGCCGGATCCATCGAGAGGCTCTCCGACGGACGCCTACGTTTTACCTACGACGAGGAGTATCGATCCCAGTCCGCCCCCACCCCCCTCTCCCTGTCGATGCCGGTGCAGGTTTCAACACATCCCGACCACATCGTCACCCCATGGTTGCAGGGTTTGCTGCCTGACAACGACAGGGTCCTCACTAGCTGGAGTCGTCAATTTCACACTTCGAGCTCACCATTCTCCCTACTGTCTACTCAGGTGGGTGAGGACTGTGCCGGAGCAGTCCGCTTCGCCCGGCCAGAGCAGGTGGATCGTGTCCTAGGACAACCTGGTTCGGTCACCTGGCTGACAGAAGATGACGTTGCCGAGCGCGTCAGAGAATTGCGAGCTGATGCGACAAGTTGGCTGGGAAGGGAGTTCACCGGGAAGTTCAGCCTGGCAGGTGCTCAAGCGAAGACGGCGCTTCTGCGGCAAGGTGATCAGTGGGGAGAGCCCTCGGGGTCAACACCGACCACCCACATTCTCCAGCCTGCCGTGGAGGGGCTGGACGACCATGATCTGACTGAGCACCTCTGTCTCGATGCCGCCCGCCGAGCGGGCCTCCTGGCGGTGAAAACCTCCGTGGCCCGGTTCGCCGGACAGTCGGCGGTCGTCGTCGACCGTTACGACCGATCGACTGAAGGATCCTCCACCGTGCGCGTGCACCAGGAAGATCTCTGTCAGGCACTGTCGGTTCCACCCTCGAAGAAGTACCAGAATGATGGGGGTCCGAGTCCTGGTCAAGTGGCCAAGTTCTTGCGCAGGGCGATGGCTCCGCGCATCGCCGATGAAGCCGTCCACCGTTTTGCGGATGCCCTGATATGGAATTGGCTCATTGCTGGCACCGACGGCCATGCCAAGAACTACTCCCTGCTCCTCGTTGGCAATCACGTCCGATTGGCTCCGCTCTACGACGTAGCTTCCGCCTTGCCCTATGGCACCCACGAGAGGCAGTTGCGTCTGGCAATGAAGGTGGGGGGTGATTATCGAGTGCTCCCGCAGCGCAACAACTGGCCTGCCGCCGCTGACGAACTTGGATTGGAGGCGGACTATCTTCTTGCTCGTGTTGCAGAACTCGGGGAACTGCTTCCCGCTGCGTTTTGTGGCGCAGCCAGTGCACCCGAAGTCGTGGCCCTCGATAGGCGCATGCCAGATCGGCTTGTAGAACTTGTCACGGAGCGATCCCGCCGTTGCCTGGCAATCGCGCGAATGTCTTCACTGTCCTGATACGCACTGCCGGCGCTACCCAGGTACTACACGACGAGCAGCCAGACATGGTCATGCATCACGAGCTGCACAACGTCAACGCGCAGAGATGCGGAAACTCGCGCTCGTCGCCGAGAAGAGCGCGCCCTCGCGCGTGAGCAGCCCGGGACGACCCAGCGGTCCCGCCCCGGTCACCAGCGAGCGGTCCGTGCGCACGGACCCGTCCTCGACGGGGTGGGCGCGCACCACGGCGAGCCCGCGCGCCTCACCCAGCGTGGCCGCGAGGGAGGCGGCCGCCGCCGTCGCGTCGGCTCGCGCCCGGCGCCGCCACGGCGGCGCCTCGCCGGTGAGGTACCCGGCGCGCACCAGCCAGGTCGGGCGCACCGCGGCCACGACGCCGACCCCGGCGGGCAGGGCGTCGGCCACGCGGGCGGCGTGGGCCACGAAGTACGGGCGCACCCAGGGCAAGAGCCACGCCTCGGCCCCCGCCCACAGGGGCCAGGTCCCGTCGAGCAGCGCCACCGCGACGGCGAGCCCGGCGGCCTGGGCGGCCGAGACGACCGCGAGGTAGCGGGCCAGGGCGGCCTCGTCGGGCCGGCCAGCGCGCGGCTCGAGGCGGGCCCACTCCAGCGTGATGCGCACCCCGTCGATCCCCAGTGGTGCCGCGGCGTCCAGGGCGGCCTCGTAGCCGCCGGGCGCCCACAGGCCCGCCGCCGCGCCGGGACCGGCCACCTGGCCCAGGGCGACCGCCGGCGACCAGCAGGTCGTCAGCTCGTCGGTGTCGAACCCGCCCTCGACGGCGTAGCCGTCCAGCGTCGCCCAGCCGCGCGTGCCCACGCTCGCCAGTCTCGCACGGGTCCCACCAGGCAGTAGCGTCGATCCGTCAAGGAGGAACCATGGCCAACGAAGTCCTGTCCGAGCGCCGCGGCGCCGTCGCGCTGCTCACCATCAACCGCCCCGAGGCCCGCAACGCCATCAACCGGGCGACGGCCCTGGCCCTGGAGGCCGCACTGGCCGAAGCCGACGCCGACGAGGCCGTGCGCGCCATCGTGCTCACCGGCGCGGGCGACAAGGCCTTCTCGGCCGGCATGGACCTGAAGGCCTTCGCCGCCGGCGAGGTGCCCTTCACCGACCACGGCTTCGCCGGCATCACCACCCACGTCCTGGCCACGCCGGTGATCGCCGCGGTCAACGGGCCCGCCCTGGCCGGCGGGTTCGAGATCGTGCTCAGCTGCGACCTGGTGGTGGCCGCCGAGAGCGCGATCTTCGGCATCCCCGAGGCCCAGCGGGGCCTCATCGCGGGGGCCGGAGGCCTGGTGCGCCTGCCGCGGCGCATCCCCCTGGCCCTGGCCTACGAGCTGGCCCTGGTGGCCGACCCCATCTCGGCGGCCCGCGCCTACGAGCTGGGCCTCGTCAACCGCGTGGTGCCCGCAGCCGACCTGGAGGCCAGCGCGCTGGCCCTGGGCGAGCGCATCGCCCGCAACGCCCCGCTGGCCGTGGCCACCTCCAAGCGCGTGATCCGCGAGACGGTGGACCGGCCCGAGGCCGAGGCCTGGCCGGTCAACGACGCGGCGTTCGCGGCGATCGGGGCCAGCGCCGACGCCCTGGAGGGTGCGGTCGCCTTCGCCGAGAAGCGCGCCCCCGCCTGGACGGGGCGGTGAGCGCACCGCTGACCCTGGCGGGCCAGCCCCAGCTGGCGGACTGGCTGAGCATCACGCGCCTCAGCCTCCACATCGTGGCCGCCTGCGTCTGGGTGGGCGGCCAGCTGGTCGTGGCCGGGCTCCTCGGGACGATCCGCGGCCTCGGCCAGAGCGCGCCGCGACGCGTCGCGGCGGCCTTCGGTCGCCTGAGCTGGCCCGCCTACTGGCTCCTCGTGGCCACCGGCATCTGGAACTACCTGGCCGTGCGCTCGGGCATCGCCACGACCCCGTGGCGCATCGTGTTCGGGGTCAAGCTGGCCGTGGTCGCCGGGGCCGGCCTGGCCGCCTGGCGCCACCCGCACGCGTCGAGCCCGCGGGCCAAGGGCGTGTGGGCCGCACTGGCGGCCCTCTTGTCCACCCTGGCCCTGGTGCTCGGTGTGGCTCTGGCCGGCTGACGGGACGCGTACCGGCTCGGCGACCTGCGCCGGGCTCGGGGCGGTGGCCTGGGGCCACCCGGTGCCTCACGGGCCCGCGCCACGGTCGCGCAGGCCGCGCGCCAGGACGATCCCGACGGTGGCGGCGAAGCCCAGCGAGCCCACGACCTGTCCCCAGAACAGCAGGTGGATGATCCGCAGCGCCGAGAGCAGGCCGAGCAGCGACCCGGCCACCTGAACCCCGAGGAAGGCCAGGGCGCAGGGTCGCGGCCAGCGCGCCACGATCACGACGGCCACCGCGGCCGCTGCGGCGAACTGGGCCACCCCGAGGTCGTCGTGCACCAGGGACCAGGTGAACGCGTAGCGCCGCACGAAGGTCGTGGCCAGGACGACCAGCTCGAGGGCGGCGACCGCTCGCAGCCCGAGCACCAGCGCGCGAGCGCGCGCCACCACCCCCGGGAGGGCGCGTGCCACGGCCAGCAGCCCCAGGGCGTTGCCTCCAAAGGAGACCACGTAGAGCGGCGCGGTGGCCACGTGGTTGCCGTAGTTGGACACGCCGCCCTCGCTGAGGGCCACGTGGGGGTCGAGCAGCGCGCACAGCGCCAGCGGCGCGATCCAGACGATCTGGGCGCCGCGGGCCAGGACTGCCGCGCGCACCGCGTCGGGCGCGCGCGCGGGGGCGGGCATGCTCAGCGCGTCGAGCGCAGATCGCGCAGGCGCACGCGCCCCCCGCGCAAGATGGCGCGCTGGTAGATGGCGGCCGCCCCCCGGGCCACCAGCGCGATGGCCACCACGCTCTCGAGGGCCGAGACCAGCGCCCAGCCCCAGCTCAGGGCGTGCAGCCCGATCAGCGTGGGCACCGCGAAGGTCGAGGTCAGCGGGATGAAGGCCAAGACGCGCAGCAGCGTCGAGGCGTGGCCGGCGCTGGCCGCGGTGAGCGCCGTGATGTAGCCGACGATCGTGGGCACGTTGAGGGGCAGCAGGAGGCTCTGGACCTGGTCCTGGCGCTCGGCCAGCGAGCCGGCGGCCGCGTAGACCCAGCTGGCCACGCCGTAGCCCAGGAGGATCCACACCACCCACACGACGACGGTGGACGCCGAGCTGCCCGCCAGCACCGTGGTCCCCGCCACCCGCCCGGCGACCAGCGCCACCGCACCCAGCAGCACCACCTGGGTGAGGGCCAGGGCCCCGATGCCGAGCACCTTGCCGCTGAGCAGTCGCAGGGGCCGCATCGTGGCCAGCAGCACCTCGACGACCCGGCTGGCCTTCTCCTCCATGACCCCGAGCAGGGTCCACGTCGCGTACTGGGTGAGCAGCACGAAGGCCACGATGGCCCCGATCACCAGCGCGGCCACGTAGGTCGAGCCGGCCGGCGAGGACGGCAGGCCGTGGACCGGCAGCGCCGGCGCCCCGATCACCGCGGCCGACTGGGACGTACTGAGCCCGGCGACCGTGGCGGCGCGCAGCCGCCCGAGCGTCAGGGCCAGCGCGTGGACGTAGGACTGGGCCGCGGCGCTCGACGCGACGGACCCGGCCACGCGCAGCTCGCGCGCCGAGGCCGTCACGTCCACCGTGCCCGCGCGCAGGGCGGCGCTCATCTCGCGGGCCGGCGCCGTCGTGACGGTCACCGCCTGGTCGAGCGCGTGGGCCAGGGCCACGACGCTGGCGCCCACCCACGGGGGCGCCGCGGCATCCACGGCCACCCGCAGCGGCGCGACGTGGCGGTGGCGTCCGATGCTCGGCCCCACGATCGCGGCCAGCAGCACCAGGAGCACCACCGCCGTCGAGATCCGGAAGGTGCGGCTGCGCGCGCGCTCGCGGTACTCGCGGGTCGCGACCAGCACCACGTCGAGGCTGACGCCCCCCGTGAGGCGCGGCGCGGGCCGGCCGCGGCGGCGGCGGGCGATGCGCCACACGAGGATCGCCAGCACCACGGGGGTGACGATCCACCTCACGTGACGGCCTCGCGGAAGACCTCGCTCAGCCGGCGGCGGCGAAGCGAGAACTCGCTGACGGTTCCCGCCGCGCGGGCCGCGTCGAGCACCACGTCGAGGCTGACGCCCGGGTCCAGGATCAGGCGCACGGCGCCCCCGCCGGTCTCCGAGACCCGCACGCCGGCCAGGTCGCGGGCGAAGCGCCCCTCGCGGTCGCCCTCGACGCGCACCGAGAGGCGGCGCGCCCCCGCGGTCACCAGGTCCTCGACCCGGCCCGAGGCGACGACCCGACCCTGGTCGATGATGGTGACCGAGGTGCACAGCGACTCGACCTGGTCGAGCTGGTGGGACGAGAACATCACGCCGTAGCCGGCGGCCGCCCGCTCGGCCAGGACCGCTCCCACCTCGTCGATGCCGGTGGGGTCCAGCCCAGCCAGGGGCTCGTCGAGGACCACGAGCTCGGGGTCGTGGACCAGGGCCGCGGCCAGCTGGGCGCGCTGCTGGTTGCCGTGGGACAGCTCGTCGACGCGCGACGCCAGACGGTCGCCCAGGCCCAGGCGCACGAGCCAGGCGGTGGCCGCGGCGGCCGCGTCGCGCTCGCTCAGGCCGTGGAGGCGGCCCAGGTAGCGCACCTGGTCGCCCAGACGCATCGTGGGGTACAGGCCGCGCTCCTCGGGCATGTAGCCAAAGCGCCGGCGCAGCGCGTCGCCGACTGGCGCGCCGCGCCAGGTGACCGTGCCGGTCGCCGGGGCCAGGGCGAAGATGGCCCGCATGGTCGTGGTCTTGCCGGCCCCGTTGGGCCCGAGGAAGCCGACCACCTCACCACTGGGCACGTGAAAGGACAGGTCGTCGAGCACCACGCGCTCCCCGAAGGCGCAGCGCAGTCCCGACAGCTCGAGTCCGACCACCTGGCGACCTTACCGCTGGACGTCCCGCTGGCCGGGACCGGCGCGGCGCGCGGTAGGCTAGTCCGGCAGAGGAAAGGAGAGTCCACCGTGTTCCTCGCTGAGATCCTCGGTCCGGACCTCTTGGTCGTCGTCATCGTCGTGGCCGTCCTCGTCTTTGGCGGCTCGGCCATCCCGAAGCTGGCCCGCAACCTCGGCTCGGCCAAGGCCGAGTTCGAAAAGGGCGTCAAGGAGGCCAAGGGGGCCGCGGCCGCCCCGGCGACCGACGCGTCCGAGACCAAGCCCGACGAGCCCGCCAGCTGAGCGGTCGCGATCCTGAGGGCGTTCATACCTGACGACCGAGGGAGCAGGGAAGTCCCTCACTAGTCTCGATTTTCGTGGATGCACCCCTCTCCCCTCTCGGGGGAACACCACCGAAGAGACGGTCGCGGCGCGCGCGCGCGGCCCTCGGCGTGGTGGTGGCGGGCCTGGTCCTGTCGGGCTGCACGGTGCCCTCTTTTGGCGCCAGCCCCGGCGACACGACGAGCTCGCGCTCGGTCTTCCACCTCTGGCAGGGCTTCTCGATCGGCGCGGCCCTCATCGGCGGGCTGGTGGTGGTCCTGGTCCTGTGGGCCGTCGTGCGCTACCGGCGCCGCAGTGAGCGCATCCCGCCCCAGCACCAGTACCACATCCCCCTGGAGCTGACCTACACGATCGTGCCGATCCTGATCGTGCTGGGCCTGTTCGCCGCGACGATGGTCGTGGAGAACAAGGAGGTGGCCAACCCGCGCACCAACGTCACGATCGACGTCAACGCGTTCCAGTGGGGCTGGAAGTTCACCTACCCGGGCACCAACGCGATGGTGGTGGGCCAGACGACCCAGACGCCGACGATGGTCATGCCGGTGGACACCAACGTCCACATCAACCTGACCTCGAGCGACGTGGTGCACGGCTTCTACGTCAAGGCCTTCAACTTCTCGCGCTACGCGCTGCCCGGCGTGCTGAACCAGTTCACCTTGCACGCGCTGTCCACGGGCACCTTCTTCGGCCAGTGCACCCAGCTGTGCGGCCTCTACCACTCGCTGATGTGGTTCGACGTGAAGGTGGTCACGCCCGCCCAGTACCAGGCGTGGCTGGCCGCGTTCCACGGCCCGGCGGCCTCGGCCGCCGCGGCCGCGGCCAGCGCCGCCGTGCGCCAGCAGACGTCCTCGATCACCCCCACCAAGCCCGCCACCTCGACGGGAGCCGGCTGATGGTCGACGTCCTGGAGCGCCCCCTCACCCGGGCCGAGCCGCCTCCCGAGGCCCACGGGCCCACCGGCCTGCTGAAGTGGCTCACGACCACCGATCACAAGGTGATCGGCCTGTCCTACACGGTCACCGCGGTCATCATGATGGTGATCGGCGGGGCCTTCGCCGAGATCATCCGGGCCCAGCTGGCCAGCCCCAACGGCACCCTGGTGTCGCTGGCCCAGTTCAACGAGCTGTTCACGATGCACGGGTCGGTGATGATCTACCTGTTCGCCGGGCCCTTCGCCTTCGGGGCGCTGGCCAACATCATCGTGCCCATCCAGATCGGCGCCCCCGACATGGCCTTCCCCCGCCTGAACGCCCTGTCCTACTGGCTCTACCTGACCGGCTCGATCACCATGCTGTCGGGCTTCTTCACCGCTGGCGGCGCGGCCAGCTTCGGCTGGGTGGGCTACGCCCCCCTGTCCAACTCCCTCAACACGCCGGGCGCGGGAGCCGACCTGTGGATCGGCGGGCTCTTGCTGACGGGGTTCTCGGCCATCTTCACCGGGGTCAACCTGGTGGCCACGATCTTCTACCTGCGCGCGCCGGGCATGACGATGTTCCGCATGCCGATCTTCACCTGGAACCTGCTGGTGACGGCCATCTTGATCCTGCTGGCCTTCCCGGTCCTGACGGCCGGGCTGATCATGCTCTACGCCGACCGGCACTTCGGCACGCACATCTTCTCGGTGGCCGGCGGCGGCGTGCCGGTGCTGTGGCAGCACATCTTCTGGTTCTGGGGCCACCCCGAGGTCTACATCCTGGCCCTGCCCTTCTTCGGCATGGTCACCGAGATCATCGCCGTCTTCTCGCGCAAGCCGGTCTTCGGCTACAGGGGGATGATCTTTGCCACCATCTCCATCGCGGCGCTGTCGCTGGGCGTGTGGGCGCACCACATGTTCACTACTGGCGTCGTCCTGCTGCCGTTCTTCTCGATGATGTCGCTGCTCATCGCGGTGCCCACGGGCATCAAGATCTTCAACTGGATCGGCACGATGTGGCGAGGGGAGGTCTGGTTCTCCGCGGCCATGCTGATGGCCCTCGGGTTCCTCGTCACGTTCCTCGTCGGTGGGCTGACGGGCGTCTACCTGGCCAGCCCGCCCCTCGACTTCTTCACCCACGACACCTACTTCGTCGTGGCCCACTTCCACTCGGTCGTCATGGCCCTGGTCATGGCCGCCATGGCCGGCCTGTACTACTGGGGGCCCAAGTTCACCGGGTACCTCCTCAACGAGACCATCGGCAAGGTCCAGTTCTGGTTCCTCTTCGTGGGCACCCAGGTCTTCACCCTGCCGCTGTACCTGGTGGGCCTGCGCGGCATGCCCCGGCGCATCGCGGTCTACCCCCACGACCCCCAGTGGCAGTTCCTGAACGACCTCTCCTCGGTGGGCGCGGTCCTGATCGGGATCTCGACCTTGGTGTTCGTGGCCAACCTCGTCTACAGCTGGAAGAAGTACCCGGCCGGGGACAACCCGTGGGACGCCCAGACCCTGGAGTGGTTCACCACCTCCCCGCCGCCGCACCACAACTTCTACCGCCTCCCGCCGATCCGCTCGGAGCGCCCCACCTGGGACTACAACCACCCCGAGCACCGCAGCGTGCCCCACGGCCCCAGTGACCGAGGCAGCGCGTGAAGGTCGAGGCCCGCTTCCTGCTCGGGCTGGGACTCTTCTTCGGGGTGGTCGGCCTGGTCTACTGGCTCTGGAGCGGCGAGGACGCCGGCGGGGTGATGCTGGGGGCCGCGATGCTGCTCGGCTTCCTGCCCGGCAGCTACTACCTGTACTGGTCGCGCCGCATGGCCCCGCGGCCCGAGGACGACTCCACGGCCACCCCGGCCAGCGGTGCCGGGGTCGTGGGGACCTTCCCCGGCTCCTCCATCTGGCCCTTCACCTTGGGCATGGGATCCTTCGTCACCGTGCTCGCGCTGGTCTTCGGCATCTGGCTGCTGGTGCCGGGGCTCAGCCTGGTGGCCTGGGCCCTGCTCGGCGGGGTGGCCGAGAGCCGCCGCGGAGGCCACGTCTAGGCCCGGCGTAGATTGCCAGGGTGCTCGCCCGCTGGACTCGCGCCGTCACCCGCTGGCGCGTGGTGGTGCTGGTCGTGTGGGTCGCGGCGGGCGCCTCGGGCCTGCTCGGCTACCACCAGCTGACGGGGCGGCTGACCACCTCCCTGGCGGTCCCGGGCACGGCGTCGGCGCGTGCCGACGCCCTGTTGCGCGCGCACTTCCACGAGAGCATCGAGGGCGCCTTCACGGTGGTCGTGCGCGCGTCGGGCCCAGCCATCGCGCGCGACGAGGCGCGTCTGGCTCGTGCGGGGGCCAGCTGCGGGCTCCACCCGGTCGAGGAACGCGGCGTGGGCGGCCTGCTGGTCGCCGACCTCGAGTCGCCCGACACGCTGGCGCGTGCGGCCGCCCTGACGCCGCGCCTGCGCGCGGCCCTGACGGCCGACGGCCTGCCCGGAGCCCTGGTCACCGGGCCGGCCGCCCTGCAGGCCGACGTCACGCCGATCCTGGCGGCCGACCTGCACCGGGGCGAACTGCTGGCCCTGGCCGCCGCCCTGGTGCTGCTCACGGCGATCCTCGGGGTGAGCGCCGCGGTGCTCATCCCCTTCGTCGTGGCCGGCCTGACCACGGCGGTCGCCCTCGGCCTGGTCGACTGGCTGGCGTCGTGGCGCCTGATGGTGCTCTACGTGCCCAACGTCGTCGCCCTGGTCGGTCTGGGCCTGGCCATCGACTACTCCTTGCTCATCGTGCACCGCTACCGCGCCGAGCTGACCGGGGGCGCCGAGGGCGCCATCGAGCGCACGATGGCCAGTGCCGGGCGCACGGTCGTGCTCTCGGGGGCGGCCGTCGCGGTGGGCCTGGCCCTCATGCTCGGGATCCCGGTCCCCCTGGTCGCCTCGCTCGGCGCCGCGGGACTGGTGGTCCCCGTCGTCGCGGTCGCCGCGGCCCTCACCTTGCAGCCCGCCCTCTTGGCCCTGGCCGGCCCGCGCGGCGTCGCGGTGCACGGCTGGGCCGGACTGCTCGAGCCCCCCGACCCGGGTCGCAGCCGCTGGGCCCGCCTGGCGCGCGCGGTCGTCGCCCGGCCGCGGCGCGTCCTGGCCCTCGCCCTGGTGGTCCTGGCCACCCTGGCCGCCGGTGCGTCCCAGCTCGTGCTCACCCCGGGCTCGCTCAGCGCCATCCCGCCCCAGATGCCCTCGGCGCGGGCCATCGCCCTGGTGCGCCACACGGTCGGCCCGGGCGTCCTCACGCCCCTGGAGGTGCTCATCGACACGGGCCGGCCCGGTGGCGTGCGAGCGCCCGCCGAGCGGGCCGCCCAGCAGTCCCTCGCCCTGCGGCTGCTGCGCGTGCCCCACGTCGAGCTCGTGGCGACCGACGTCGTGGCCCCCTTCGTCGACGCGCGGGGTCAGGTCGCCCGGATCCTGGTGGTGTCCACCGGATCGCTCGGCAGTCCCGCCTCCCAGCACCTGGTCGGCGTGGTGCGCCGCCTCAGCGCGGCCGCCCGCTTCCCGCCGGGGACCTCCGTCGTCGTGGGCGGCGCCCCCGCCCAGGGTGTTGACTTCCTGCACGCCGTCTACGGCCGCTTCGGGTGGCTGGTGGCCCTGGCGCTAGCCGGGGCCTTCCTCCTGCTCACGTGGGCCCTGGGCTCGGCCCTGCTTGCCGGGTGGGCCGTCGTCTTGGACCTGCTCTCGATCGGTGCCGCCTACGGCGGTCTGACTTGGTGGTTCCACGCGGGTCTGGGCTCGGTGACCGGCACGTACCACGTGGCCCAGATCGAGGGCTGGGTCCCGGTGTTCACCTTCGCGGTGCTCTTCGGGCTCTCCATGGACTACGAGGTCTTCATCGTGGCGCGCCTGCGCGAGGCCCACCAGGCCGGGCGCCCGATCGACGAGGCCATCGTCGAGGCCCTCGCCTCGACCGGCGGGGTCGTCACCAGCGCCGCGATCATCATGGTGGGCGCCCTCAGCGGGTTCGTCCTGGGCCGCGTGGCCGGGCTCCAGGAGCTGGGCGTCGGCCTGGCTCTCGGCGTCCTGGTCGACGCGGTCGTCGTGCGCGGTCTCGTCCTGCCGAGCGTCCTGACGCTGTCGGGACGCTGGCTGTGGCGCGGCGACCACCGGGACCCGCGCCCCGACCACTACCGTTGACCCCGACGCCCCCGGGCGTCACCACGTGCCAGCGCCTCGCCCCCCTTGCGCACCGAGGGGGACGAGGCGCTGGCACCCGCTCCAAGTGGGCAGAGCGACTCCTACTTGACGACCTTGATCACGAACTGGAACGACGGGACGTGGTAGCCCAGGGCCAGGGCGGGAAAGTCCTGCGCGTAGCTCAGGTCCGGCGTCATCCCGTAGGGCGTGTTGGCGAACGACGGCTGCTGGGTGTACATCATCGGGTACAGGCTGATCACGTGGAGCCCGGGCTGTCCCGTGGCGAACAGGTGGATCACCGTGTAGCCGTTGGAGTTGAACCCGCAGCCGTAGCCGATGTAGCTGTTGTCGTAGTCCACCCCGAGGGTGTTGTCGAACTGGGTCCAGCCCACTCCGTCGAGGCTGATGGTGAGCTCCTGGCCCTGCTTGAAGGTGTAGGTCCCCGTTCCCGACTGGCCGGCCGCGATTGCCGCGGGTGTGGTCGCGTGGGTGGAGGTGGCCACGCCCTGGCTGAGCAGCTGACCCGACGAGGAGTAGAACGACACCATCGACTCCATGACGTAGAAGGGCTCCTGGGTCTCGACCGTGGTGCCGCTCATCACTTGGATGACGTGCCAGCCCCCCAGGCCGTTGGGCACGGTCACGGTCGCATCGAGGGTCCCGTTGGCGACGCTGGCCGAGCCGAGGGGCACCGAGATGTAGGCCCAGCACGAGCTGGTCGGGCAGTTGACCCGGCTGCCCTGGACCGACGCCCACGTCAGCTGGTAGGACCCGGAGGGCAGGCCGGTCACGTGGACCTGGACCTTGGACCCCACGGGGCCCGACGTCGGCGTCAGGGTCGTCGTGGCGCTGGACGCGGCGCTCAACCCTGACGCGTTGAGCGTCGTGACCTCGTTCAGCGTCGGGGTGACCTGGTCGGGCCAGCGGATCTGTGGCGTCAGGGACACCTGACCCCGCGTGACGTGGAACGTCGCGGTGCCACCGGTGGCGAAGGGAACGGGCGACTGCACGATGTTCATGTACACGAAGCTCAGGGCGTCGCCCACCTGGATGAGGTGCGGGCCCACGGCCCCGGCCGCCGGAATCGTGACGCTCGCGGTGCCCCGCGTCCAGGCGGCCGTCATCTCGCCGGCGAAGTGGTTGTCGTACAAGATGGCCGCCCCACCGGTGTAGAGGGTCGCGCCCATCCCGGTGTAGGTGATGTGGATGGGCGTGCCGATCGGCCCGGAGCGCGGCGTGACGCTCAGCGTGCGCAGCAGCTCGAAGCCCCCGTGGGCCTGGGCCACGTTGTTGACCACCGCGTAGATGTCGTGCATCCCGCCAAAGTCGGCCGGAGCCTTCATCGAGTAGGTGAGCGAACCCGATGCGCTGGTCGTCACGGTGGCCAGGGTCACGAAGAAGTTGGTGGACGCGCGCCCGAGGTAGTTGACCGTGTCGGGCTGCGGGCTCACGACCCACGTGGCGCTCGCCGTCGACCAGGCCAGCGTGACGCTGGTCGAGGCCGGCAGCCCCGTGCCCGTGATGGTCACCGGGGTCCCCTGGGCGCCCTCGTAGGGCGTGATGGCCAGGTTGCCGAGGGACGAGCTGAGCGTGAAGGGGGGAGTGACGGGACCCGGCAGGGGCGCCACGCCGGGAATGTTCGGGGCGGTCAGCGTGGTCGGGTTCAGCGTGCCGGTGGTGTCAGCGGCACCCCCGGGATTCGAGAGCGTCAGGGGCAGGATCGTACCGAGCGCGATCGCTGTCGTGGCCGCTCGCACCAGGGCGTGGCGGGAGAACTTCATGGGGGGTCGTCCTTTCGATGACGATTAGGGTGGGGGCGCCAGCGTGCGAGCGGTGGCGCGCCTCGCCCTGAGCGCGAGCCCAGGGCGAGGCGCTACAGCACGGATCAGGTCGCCGGAACGGCGTTGAGCGTGAGCTGCGACGGGGTCGCCAGACCCGCCTGGGTGTAGGTGTACGTCGCCGACGGGACGGCCCGCTTGACGATGACGCGGCGGCGCAGGATCTTGGTGCCGCGGTGATACTTGACGATCTTGGTCACCGCGGGGATGGCCTTGGTGGTGACCACGATCTGGAAGTTCACGACGCCGAGGGTCGCGTAGCCCGTGGTGTTCCAGCCGTAGGACCAGAAGGCCACCGTCCCGTGGTTGCCGTAGTTCATCGGCGCGGGCGTCGCGATGCCCGGGATGACGACGACCGCGCTCTTGACGTTGGCCGCGGTCAGGGGTGTGCCGCCCGAGCCGACGTTGACGCCGGACATGCGAAAGACGACCGTCTGGCCCACGTAGAACTCGTTGGTCAGCGCGCACCCGATGGGCGCCTTGAGGATGCCGGTGCCGCCGCCGCCCACGACCGTGTCGACGTTGAGGTACACGGGCAGGTTCGCGGTGCCCTGGATGGGGTTGGCCAGCGTCGTCGTGGTCGACGAGTCGGCCGACGCCGTTGACGCACCGAGCAGGGCCAGACCGCTCAGGCTGAGTGCCCCGGCGGCCAGAGCCGCTACGACACGCTTCATATTTCCTCCTTGTGGTTGCTTGGGGACATGAGTGACCCGGGGAGCCGGGGACCCGTTACTTCCGGATCAGGACCATGCCCGTCAGCGTGGCGCTGTAGGCATCGGTCTCTGATGAGCCGGCAGTGGTCTTCTGGATCGAGAACGACCCAGTGAAGCTGAGGGTCCCGGTGGCTCCACGCCACTTCCCCGCGCCGCCCAGGATCTTGGCGACGCCCTTGACGCTGACCGAGGTCGGGGCCGACTGGCCCGCGGCGCAGGCCTGGGACTTGGTCGGGTTGATGACCGTCAGGTGCAGCATCGAGCCCGCACCGCGCAAGAAGCCGGTCCCGGTGAGCGGGTCACACGTGCTGGCGGCGGGCGCCGAGCCCGACCCCGTCATGGTCGCCTTGCCGAGGTACGTCGCGGCGCCCGTGCCCTTGACCGACGTCGCCTTGGCGCCCGTCGAGGACCACAGCATCGCGATCGTTCCCTTGAAGGTCCCGTGGAACTTGACCTTGACCACCTTGACGGCGTGTGCGGACGAGGTCGTGGACACCTGGGGACGCGTCGAGGCGCCCGCGGGCACCACGCCCATGAGTGCAGCCGCCGTCAGTCCGGCGAGCAGGGTCTTGGGTATGGAGGTGAATGTGCGCATGCCTCCAACGTAAAGTGCCGAACTCTAGATTTCCAATCGATTCTTATTACGGTATTGATAGTCTGTTCTTATGTTCAGTTCCCGAGACCTGACCATCCAGCAGTTGCGCTGCTTCGTCGCGGTCGCTGACGAGGGGCAGTTCACCGCGGCGGCCGACGAGCTGAACGTGGCTCAGCCCTCCATCAGCGCCCAGATCAACCGCCTGGAGCACGTGCTCGGGGTCACGCTCTTCCACCGGGGTCGCCGACCCATCGCCTTGACCGACGCCGGTCAGCAGCTGGTCCCCCTGGCCCGCCGCGTGCTGGCCGGCGTCGACGACGTCTTCAATGAGGCCGAGGACCTGGAGGGGCTGCGCCGGGGCCACGTCACCATCGGGACGACCCCGAGCATCGGGGCCACGCTGCTGCCGCCCCTGCTGGCGGCGTTCCGCCGGCGCTATCCCGGCGTGGCCGTCTCGTTCGTTGAGCGCCACTCGCGCGAGATCGCCGCCGCCTTGGAGATGGGCAGCCTGGACCTGGCCCTCATGGTGGGGCCGATCACGCATCCCAACCTCGCGATATCCACCCTGGCCCACGAGCACCTGATCGTCATCGTGGGCCGTGACCACCCCCTGGCCGCCCGCTCGAGCGTCCGCCTGGGCGACCTGGCGAGTGTCGCGCTCATCTACTTCCACGAGGGCTACGACGTGCGCACGACGACCGAGTCCGCCTTCGCGGCCGCCGGGCTGCACCCGAGCATCGTGCTGGAGGGCGCCGAGATCGGCACGGTGCACGCCTTCGTCGCGGCCGGGCTGGGCGCAGCGGTCGTCCCGGGCCTGGTCGCCGCGATGAGCGATGACGTCGTCGCCCTCGACCTGGTCGACCCGACCATCGAGCGCACCGTGTGCGTCGCCTACGACCAGCGTCACAGCCTGTCGCGCGCCGCGACGGCCCTGCTGGCCGCGATCCGCGACGAGACGGAGAACGGTGACTGGGCCGCGCGCGCCCCGGGCCTGCGTATCGTGGTGGGGTCCCCGAGCCAGTGAACGACGAGCAACCCCGGGGCTCGCGCGCATCCCTGGGACATTCGTCCTCTCAGGGAGGGTCCCGGCACGTGCCTACAATGGGGCCTCGACGGGCCAGGGGCGCGTGGCGAGAGAGTGAGGTGACGGTGGCGGTCCTCGAGAGTCGAACCAAAGTCGAGCTGGGCGGATCTCGCGGGGGGCCCGATCTGGCCACCCTGCGCGGCGACCGGTGGTGGATCCAGCCCATCGTGACCATGTCGATCCTGACGGCCTTCGTCGTCTACTCGACCTGGGCTGCCTTCCAGAACCGGAACTACTACGTCGGGTCCGCGGTCCACCGCGACCTCATCAGCCCCTTCTACTCGCCGTGCCTGGGCGGCAACTGCGTGCCGGGCTCCTCGATCGGCTTTGGCATCCACGGCTGGGCCTGGTCGCCCGCCCTGATCATCCTGCTGTTCCCGCTGGGCTTTCGCCTGACCTGCTACTACTACCGGCGCAGCTACTACCGCGCCTTCTGGTGGTCGCCACCGGCGTGCGCGGTCGCCGACGCCCACGGGTCCTACACGGGCGAGAGCCGCTTCCCGCTGCTCATGCACAACGCCCACCGCTACTTCTTCTACTTCGGACTGGTGCTCAACGCCATCTTGACCTACGACGCCTTCCGGGCCTTCTACCAGCCCGGCATCGGCTGGGGGGTGACCGTGGGCACCCTGGTGCTGACGATCAACGCGATCCTGCTGTGGAGCTACTCGGTGAGCTGCCACGCCTGCCGGCACCTGTGCGGGGGCCAGTCGCGATCCTTCTCGAAGCACCCGGTCCGCTACAAGATCTGGAAGATCCTGACCCCGCTCAACGCCAAGCACATGAACTTCGCGTGGGCCTCCCTCATCTTCGTCGCGCTGACCGACGTCTACGTCCGCCTGGTGGCCTCGGGCGCTCTGACCGACTACCGCCTCTTCTAGGTAAGGACCCTCTGTGACTGAGTACGAACACCACGACTACGACGTTCTCATCATCGGCGCCGGCGGTGCCGGGCTGCGTGCGGCCATCGAGGCCAAGCAGCGCGGCCTGTCGGTGGGCATCGTCACCAAGTCCTTGCTCGGCAAGGCCCACACCGTGATGGCCGAGGGCGGCATCGCCGCGGCCATGGGCAACATCTACGCCGAGGACAACTGGCAGGTCCACTTCCGCGACACCATGCGCGGGGGCAAGATGCTCAACAACTACCGCATGGCCGAGCTGCACGCCAAGGAGGCGCCCGACCGCGTCTACGAGCTCGAGCAGTGGGGGGCGCTGTTCGACCGCACCAAGGACGGCCGGATCCTCCAGCGGGACTTCGGCGGCCACCGCTACGCCCGTCTGGCCCACGTGGGCGACCGCACGGGCCTCGAGTTGATCCGCACCCTCCAGCAGAAGGTCGTCTCGATGGGGACTGACGTCTTCATGGAGTGCAAGGTCCTCCAGCTGGTCCACGACTCGGCGGGCCGCATCGCGGGCGCCGTGGCCTACTGGCGCCCCACGGGCGAGTTCGTCACCTTCAAGGCCAAGGCCGTGATCCTGGCCACCGGCGGGGTGGGCAAGTCCTGGAAGTTCACGTCGAACTCCTGGGAGTCCACCGGTGACGGCCACGCCATGGCCCTGTGGGCCGGCGCCGAACTGATCGACATGGAGTGCATCCAGTTCCACCCCACCGGGATGGTCTGGCCCTTCAGCGTGCGGGGCCTCCTGGTGACCGAGGGCGTGCGCGGTGACGGTGGCGTGCTGCGCAACTCCGAGGGCGAGCGCTTCATGTTCCGCTACGTGGCCGACATGTTCCGCGCCGAGACCGCCGAGTCCGAAGAGGAGGCCGACAAGTGGTACGCCGACCACTCGGCCGGCCGGCGCCCGCCGGACCTGCTGCCCCGCGACGAGGTGGCCCGGGCCATCAACGCCGAGGTCAAGGCGGGCCGGGGCAGCCCCCACGGCGGCGTGTTCTTGGACATCGGCTCGCGCCGCTCGGCTGAGTACATCCGGCGCCGCCTGCCCTCGATGTACCACCAGTTCATGGAGCTGGCCGGCGTCGACATCACGCGCGAGGCCATGGAGATCGGACCGACCTGCCACTACATCATGGGCGGGGTCAAGGTCGACGCCGACACCGCGGCCACGCGGGTCGACGGCCTCTACGCGGCCGGCGAGGTGGCTGGCGGCATGCACGGGGCCAACCGGCTGGGCGGCAACTCGCTGTCGGACCTGGTGGTCTTCGGGCGCCGGGCCGGCGCCGCGGCGGCCGACTACATCGAGGGTGGCCACGGTCCGGCCGACTTCGACGCAGGCGAGGTGGCCGCGGCCATCGAGCGCGCGCTGGCCCCCTTCACCCGCGAGAGCGGCGAGAACCCCTACGACATCCAGCGCGATCTCCAGGACATGATGCAGGCCAACGTGGGCATCATCCGCAACGGCCCCGAGCTGGCCGACGCCCTGACCCAGCTGGACGACACGTTCAGCCAGCGCGTGGCCAACCTCAAGGTCACCGGCGGCCGGGCCTACAACCCGGGCTGGAACCTGGCCACCGACCTGCCCTCGATGATCACGGTGTCCAAGTGCGTGACCCGCGGCGCCATCCAGCGCGAGGAGTCGCGCGGAGGCCACACGCGCGAGGACTTCCCCAAGGCGAGCGCCGAGTTCGGCACCTTCAACCTCGCCCATAGCGTGAGCGGGGGGACCTACGACGGCGAGTTCACCACCGTGCGGTCCCCGCTGCTGACCATGCCCGATGAACTGAAGGCTCTGCTCGAGGAGGCGAAGTAATGGCGGACGTGACGATGCGCATCTGGCGAGGCGACGCCTCCGGCGGCGACTTCCAGGAGTACACCATCGCCCAGAACGAGGGGGAGGTCGTCCTCGACGTCATCCACCGCATCCAGGCCACCGCGGCGCCCGACCTGGCCTGCCGCTGGAACTGCAAGGCCGGCAAGTGTGGCAGCTGCTCGGCCGAGATCAATGGCAAGCCGCGCCTGATGTGCATGACCCGCATGGACGAGCTGCCCGAGGGCACGGTGACGGTGGCCCCGATGCGCACCTTCCCGATCATCCGGGACCTGGTGACCGACGTGTCGTTCAACTTCGCCATGGCCGAGCGCATCCCGGCGGTCCTGCCGCCGCCGATGCCCGAGGGCGGCTACCGGATGTTCCAGCAGGACGTCGAGCGCGGCCAGGAGTTCCGCAAGTGCATCGAGTGCTTCTTGTGCCAGGACGTCTGCCACGTCATCCGTGACCACGAGGACAACAAGCAGCACTACGCCGGCCCGCGCTTCTTCATCCGCTACGCCGAGCTCGAGATGCACCCCCTGGACACCAACGACCGCCGTGACTACGTGCGCGAGGAGATGGGCCTGGGCTACTGCAACATCACCAAGTGCTGCACCGAGGTGTGCCCCGAGCACATCAAGATCACCGACAACGCCATCATCCCGCTCAAGGAGCGGGCCGTGGACGCCCACTACGACCCCATCGCCTGGCTGGGCCGCAAGATCCGCAACGGGTCCAAGCGCTCGGCCGCCGAGGCGGGCGTCCAGCCGGCCCCCTGACCGTGGTCGAGCCCGCGACGACCTGGGCCAACCAGGTCGTCGCGGCGCTGGCCGCGCGCGGGCCCACCCCGCTGGACCACGAGGTCCGCGTAGACCTGGTGCTGGGCCCCTCTCGCAACGCGTCGACGGTTCCCCTGATCCTGGGCCCTGGCGGTGCGCGCCGCGCCGCCGAGCCGCACGCGGAAGCCGACCTCGTCGTGCGCCTGGAGGCCGACGACGTCGCCGCCCTGGCGTCGGGCCAGCTGGCCAGCACCGACGCGCTGCGCTCGGGTCGCGTGCGCGTCCGCGGCGACGCCTCGATCCTGGTCGAGCTGCTCGGATGGCTGGGCGCGACGAGCTGATCCCGCTGGCCGAGGATGACCGGGCCGAGCCCGCGATCCTCGAGCCCACCCGCCTGCACCGTCGGACGCGCCTGGGCGAGGTGGCGGTGCTGTGCTTCTTTGGCGACGTGCTCGACGCGTGGGTCGGCGCCGGGCGCCTGATCGAGCGCTACCGGCTGCGCAGCGAGGTGGGCTGGAGCCCGGTCTACGACGTGGCGACGCCGGCCGGACCCGTCGCCGTCGTCCACGGGGGCTTTGGCGCCCCCTTCTCGGCTGTCGTGATGGAAGAGCTGATCGCCCTGGGCGCCACGACGCTCGTCGCCTGCGGCGGGGCGGGTGCCCTGGTCGACCTGGAGGTCGGCCACGTGGTGATCGTGGACTCGGCCCTGCGCGACGAGGGCACCAGCTTCCACTACGCGCCGGCCGGCCGGGTGCTCCGTGCCGACCCGGCCGGCGTGGCCGCCCTGGCTGGCGTGGCCGAGCGCCGCGGCCTCCCCTACAGCGTGGGGCGCACCTGGACGACCGACGCGATCTTCCGCGAGACGCGCGGGCGCGTGGCGCGGCGCGTCGCCGAGGGCTGCGTGGTCGTCGACATGGAGGCCGCGGCGTTCCTGGCCGTCGCCGCCTACCGGGACGTGCGCTTCGCCCAGCTCGTCTACGCGGGCGACTCGCTGGTGGCCCAGTGGGACCCGCGGGGCTGGCTGCACGCCACCGAGCGGCGCACCGAGCTGCTCGAGGCGGCCATCGAGGGGGCCCTGGCCCTCCACGGGGACCGGCCGCTCACGCGCCCTGAGTGATTCGCTCTGGCTATCACGCACCTCGCACGAGGACCTGGCCCTGGCCGCCGCGTCCGGGCATGCTGGATGCGAGAGGAGAATCGTGACCCCCACCGAGCGCCCCCTGGCCCACCTGCTGGACTCGACCGAGGGCTCCGGCCCGGTCCACTTCGGCCCCAACTGGTTCGCCGCCGTCATGGGCACCGGCATCGTGCCCACCGCGGCGGTCCTGCTGCCCTACCACGTGCCCGGGCTCCACGCGGTCGCCGTGGCCGTGTGGGCGCTGGCCGCCGGGCTGCTGGCGGTGCTGGTGGTCGCCACCGCCGTCCACTGGCTGCGCTCGCCGCACCAGGCCCGCCGCTACGGCCACGACGGCACCATGGCCCAGTTCTACGGCGCGCCGCCCATGGCCTTCATGACCGTGGGCGCCGGGGCCATCATCGTGGCCTCCAGCGTCATCTCGATGCGCGTGGCCGTGGACCTGGACTGGGTGCTGTGGACCATCGGCACGGTGACCGGCCTGCTCAGCGCCACCGTCATCCCCTACCGCCTCTTCACCTCGATCACGGTGCGTCCCGACGGGGCCTTCGGGGGCTGGCTGATGCCCATCGTGCCGCCGATGGTGTCGGCCTCCACCGGGGCCCTGCTGCTGGCCCACGTCGCCTCGCCGGGCGCCCGGGCGACCCTCTTCTACGCCCTGTTCGCCGAGTTCGGCATGAGCCTGGTCGTCGCCCTGGCGATCATCACGCTGATCTGGTCGCGCCTGGCCCACTACGGGTCCTCGATGAGCGGACGAGTGCCCACGCTGTGGATCGTCCTGGGCCCCGTCGGCCAGTCCATCACGGCCGCCGGGCTGCTGGGAGCCAACGCGGCGCTGGCCGTTCCGGGTCCCCTGGCGCGGGCCTTCTCGCTCTTCGCCATCCTCTACGGCGTGCCGATGTGGGGCTTCGCCCTCCTGTGGGCGACGCTGGCCCTGGCCATCACGGTGCGCACGGCGCGCGCCCACCTGCCCTTCTCGCTGACCTGGTGGAGCTTCACGTTCCCCGTCGGCGTGACGGTGACCGGGACGATCCGCCTGGCCGCCGAGACGGGCCTGAGCACCTTCCGCGTGGCGAGCGCCGTCGGGCTGGTGGCCTTGGTGGGTGCCTGGGCGACCGTCGCGGCGCGCACGGCGCGCGCCGCCCACCGCGAGGCGCTCCTGGCGCACCCGACGCCCACTGCCGCCGCCGGCGTCAAGGCCGGGGGCCTGGTGTCCTCGAGCGCGCGGTAAGTCACCACACGGCCCCCGGCGCTGGCGCCGGAGGCCCGTGCGGCCTCTAGACCAGACCCAGCTTCACGACCTCGTCGCGCTCGGCCAGCAGCTCGTTGGTCGTTACCTGGATCTTCTCGACGGAGAACTCGTCACGCGTGAAGCCCTCCTTGACGTGCCAGGCGCCAGTGGCGTCCACGCGCACCGGCATGCCGAAGGTCAGCCCCTCGGGCACGCCGTACTCGCCGTGGCTGGTCACCGAGACCGAGACGCAGTCGTCGTCGGGCGTCGGCGTGGTCAGCCCGACGACCGTGTCGATGGCGGCATTGGCCGCCGAGGCGGCCGAGCTGGCGCCGCGCGCCTCGATGATGGCGGCGCCGCGCTTTTGCACGGTGCTCAAGAAGGCGCCCGTCAGCCACGCCTCGTCGTCGATGGCCTCGGGCACCGGCCGTCCGTCGACCGTCGCGTTGCGGAAGTCGGGGAACTGGGTGGCCGAGTGGTTGCCCCACACCGCCAGGTTCTTGACTCCCGAAACCGACGTGCCCAGACGCTTGGCGATCTGGGTCTCGGCCCGGTTCTGGTCGAGCCGGGTCATCGAGAACCAGCGGTCCGCGGGGACGTCGGGCGCGCTGGTGCGCGCGATCAGGCAGTTGGTGTTGCAGGGGTTGCCCACCACCAGCACGCGGACGTCGCTGGCGGCGTTGCGGGCGATGGCCTGGCCCTGGGGCTTGAAGATGCCGCCGTTGATCGAGAGCAGGTCGCCACGCTCCATGCCGGCCTTGCGGGGCACCGAGCCCACGAGGAGCGCCCACGACGTGCCCGCGAAGGCGACGTCCAGGTTGCTCGTGGCCTCGACGCCGGCCAGCAGCGGGAAGGCGCAGTCGTCCAGCTCCATGACGACGCCCTCGAGCGCCTTCATGGCCGGCTCGATCTCGAGCAGGCGCAGCACGACCGGGGTGTGGGGCCCGAGCAGCTGGCCCGAGGCAATGCGGAAGAGGAGCTGGTAGCCGATCTGGCCCGCGGCTCCGGTGACGGTGACGTGAACGGGGGTGGTCATGTCGCTTCCTTTCTCGCTTAGAGACGGTCCACGATGGCGGCGCCGAACTCCGAGCACTTGACCTCGGTGGCGCCCTCCATCAGTCGGGCGAAGTCGTAGGTGACGACCTTGTCGGCGATGGTGGCCTCCAGGGCGCGCACGATGTCGTCGGCGGCCTCCTGCCAGCCGAGGTGCTCGAACATCAGCACCCCCGACAGCAGGACCGAGCCCGGGTTGACCTTGTCCTGGCCCGCGTACTTGGGCGCCGTGCCGTGGGTCGCCTCGAAGATGCCGTGGCCGGTGACGTAGTTGATGTTGGCGCCCGGGGCGATCCCGATGCCCCCGACCTGCGCGGCCAGGGCGTCGGAGAGGTAGTCCCCGTTCAAGTTCATGGTGGCGATGACGTCGAACTCGGCCGGGCGCGTCAGCACCTGCTGGAGCGTGATGTCGGCGATGGCGTCCTTGACGAGGATCTTGTCGCCGGGCTGGCCGTTGCAGTCGTCCCAGCCCACCGCGACGTCGGCGAACTCGCTGCGCACCAGGTCGTAGCCCCACTTGCGGAAGGCGCCCTCGGTGAACTTCTGGATGTTGCCCTTGTGCACCATGGTGACCGAGGGGCGGCCCTGGCGCTGCGCGTACTGGATGGCGGCGCGGATCAAGCGCTCGGAGCCCGACTTGGAGATCGGCTTGATGCCGATGCCGCTCATCTCCTTGATGTCCCACCCGTAGTTGTCGTGGAGGAACCCGCGCAGCTTCTCGGCCGCCTCGGTGCCCGCCTCGACCTCGAGACCGGCGTAGACGTCCTCGGTGTTCTCGCGGAAGATGACCATGTCGACCAGCTCGGGGTGGCGCACCGGCGAGGGGACCCCGGCGAACCAGCGCACCGGGCGCAGGCAGACGTAGAGGTCGAGGATCTGGCGCAGGGCTACGTTCAGCGAGCGAAAGCCCCCGCCGATCGGCGTGGTGAGCGGCCCCTTGATCCCGATGAGGTAGTCGCGAAAGGCCGTGACGGTCTCCTCGGGCAGCCAGTTGCCGGTCTCGTTGAAGGCCTTCTCGCCGGCCAGCACCTCACGCCACTCGATGGTCTTGCCGTGCTTGGTGGCCGCCGCGTCCAGCACCAGCTTGGCGGCCGGCCAGATGTCGACGCCGGTGCCGTCGCCCTCGATGAAGGGGATGATGGGATTGTTGGGAACCTGGAGCACGCCATCGGCGCTCATCGTGATTTTCTCAGCCATGAGCGCCATCCTACGACGGTCCCCGGGATGCCTCTCGGGGACCAAATACCCTACGACCCCGAGCGCAGCGCCTGGTGGATCTCGCGGGTCGCGAGGGACCGGTTCAGCGTGTAGAAGTGCAGGCCCGGAGCCCCGCGCGCCAGCAGCTCGGCCGACAGGGCCGTCGCGGCCTCGACGCCCGCGGCCCGCACCGCGGGCGCCCCGCCGCGCTCGTCGGCCGCGCGCAGGCGCGCGACCAGGTCGGCGGGCACCGGGGCCCCCATCTGGGCCATGCGCGCGATGCTCGACAGGGAGGTGACCGGCATCACGCCGGGCAGCACCGGTCGGGTGACCCCGCGCGCCGCCAGGTCGGCGACCAGGCCACTCCACTCGTCGGCCGCGAAGAAGAACTGGGTGATGGCGAAGTCGGCCGCGGCGAGCTTCGCGGCCAGGCGGTCCCGGTCAGCGGCCAGGTCCAGCGCGGCGGGGTGCCCGGCCGGGTGGGCGGCCACGCCGATCGCGAAGCCCCCGACCTCGCGCACCAGGCGCACCAGGTCGTCGGCGTGGGCGAAGTCGCCGGGCGCCTCGGGCGGGCCGGCCGGTGCGTCGCCGCCCAGCGCCAGGACGTTGTCCACGCCCGCGGCGCGGTAGCGCGCGAGCAGGTCGACCAGGTCGCTCCGCCGCTGGCCCCGCGCGATCAGGTGGGCCATGGTGGTCAGGCGCCCGGCGCGCTGGATCTGGGTGACGAGCTCGAAGGTCCGCTCGCGGGCGGCCGGGCCCCCGCGGTTGGTCACCGAGACGAAGGAGGGTGCCAGCTCGACGAGGTCCGAGATCGTCGCGGCCAGGGTCGCGGCCTCGGCGGCCGAGCGCGGCGGGAAGAACTCGAAGGAGCGGGTCGACCCGCGTGCCAGGAGCTGGTCGATGCGCACTGGGCTAGCCGGCTCGCCCGTAGTCGTCGCTCAGGCGCTCGATGTCGTCCTCCCGAAAGGACGTCCCCGTCTGCACCTCGATGAAGACCACCGCGTCAGGACCCAGGGCCTCGACCCGGTGGGCCTGGCCGACCGCGATGTCGACGCTGTCGCCCGGACCCACGGTGCGCACCACCTCGTCGATGGTCACGCGGCCCGCGCCGGCCACCACGAACCAGTGCTCGGCGCGCTGGCGGTGGCGCTGGTAGCTCAGCCGCTGGCCGGGCGCCACGACGATGCGCTTGACCTTGTGGTCGGCGGCGTCGCCCTCGAGCACGACGTAGCTGCCCCAGGGGCGCTCGTCGCGCTCGCGGCCGCGCGCGTCGACGCCGCTCACCGGACCCGCTCCGCGGCCGTGACGGCGTTGCGCACCAGCATGGCCCGCGTCATGGGGCCCACGCCGCCGATGCGCGGGCTCAGCCAGCCCGCGACGTCGGCCACCGACTCGTCGACGTCGCTCAAGAGCTTGCGCCCGGCCCAGCTGGTGCCCGCGGCCACCACGGCCGCCCCGGGGCGCACCATGTCCGGGGCCACCAGGCCGGCGCGGCCGGCCGCGGCCACGATGACGTCTCCCTGGCGCGTCAGCGCGCCCAGGTCCGCGACCCCGGTGTGCACCACGGTGACCGCGGCGTTGCAGCCGGGACGCTTGGAGGCCAGCAGCAGCGCCAGGGGCCGCCCGATGGTCAGGCCCCGGCCGATGATGACCACGTGGCGTCCCTCGACGGGCACGTCGTAGGCGGCGAGGAGCTCGACGATGCCGGCCGGCGTGCACGCGACGACCGTGGGCCGGCCCATGACCAGGCGGCCCAGGTTGACCGGGTGCAGCCCGTCGACGTCCTTGTCCGGGTCGACGGCCCGCAGGGCCCGCTCCTCGTCCAGGCCCGCCGGCAGCGGGAGCTGCACCAAGATGGCGTGCACCCGCGGATCGGCGTTCATGCGCCCGATGACCGCCTCGAGCTCGTCCTGGGTGGCGTTGGCCGCCAGGTGCTCGTGGAACGAGGTCACCCCCACCTCGGCGCAGTCGGCGTGCTTCATGGCCACGTAGGCGGCGCTGGCGGGGTCGTCGCCCACCAGGATCGTGCCCAGGCCGACCGGCCGCCCCGCGGCGGCCAGCCGGGCCGCCCGGTCGGCCAGCTGCATCTTGATGCGGGCGGCCACCGCCTGCCCGTCGAGTCGAATCGCGCTCACCGCTGCCTCCTAGTGCCGAAAGTGCCGCTCGCCCGTCAACAGGAGGGCGATCCCGGCTTCGTCGGCGGCCGCGATGACCTCGTCGTCGCGCACCGAGCCGCCCGGCTCGACGACCGCGCGCACGCCGGCGGCGACCAGGGCCTCGAGCCCGTCGGCGAAGGGGAAGAAGGCGTCGGAGGCCGCGGCGGCCCCGCGGGCGCGCTCGCCCGCCTTGGTCACCGCGATCTGGGCCGACACCACGCGAGACTGCTGGCCCGCGCCCACGCCCACGGCGACACCCTGGTGGGCCAGCACGATGGCGTTCGACGTGGTGCGCGCGCACACCCGCCAGGCCACCATCAGGTCCACCAGCTGGTCGGGCGTGGGCTGGACGGCCGTGACGCAGCGCCAGTCCCCGGGCGCGACGAGCAGCTCGTCGGGGCCCTGGACGAACGCGCTGGCCCCCACCGTGCGCACGGTGCGCGCCAGGGGCTCGGGGGCCGGGCCGCTGAGCAGGCGCGTCGCCTTGCGCCGGGTGCGCAGGCGCTCCACGGCGGCCTCGCTGAAGGCGCTGGCCACGATCACGTCGGCCTGGGGGCCGCCGGCCACGGCGTCGGCGACGGTCTCGTCGACCTCGCCGAGCAGGGCCACCACGCCGCCGAAGGCGCTGAGCGGGTCGGCCGCGAGGGCGGCGCCGTAGGCGGCGGCCAGGTCGCGCCCCAGGGCCGCGCCCGAGGCGTTGGCGTGCTTGACGATGACGGCGACGGCGTGGCCGGGCACGTCGTGGGCCAGCTCGTGGGCCAGGCGCCAGGCGGCGTCGGCGTCGAGCAGGTTGAGGTAGGAGAGGGCCGAGCCGGCGTGCTGGGTCACGTGGTCCCACCACGGGTCCTGGCCCAGGATCCGGTAGCGCGCGCCCACCTGGTGGGGGTTCTCGCCGTAGCGCACCACCTGGGCGCGCTGCAGGGTCGGCTGCCACACCAGGGGCAGCGCGGCCCCGAGCGCGGCGGGGGCGTCCTCGTCGCCGCCCAGCCACTGGGCGATCTGGGCGTCGTAGGCGGCGGTGGTCTCGAAGGCCTCGCGCGCCAGGCGACGCCGGGTCGCCTCGCCGACCTGGCCCGTGCTGCGCAGCTCCTCGAGCACCCCGACGTACTGGTCGGGCCGCGTGACCACGGCCACCGAGGCGTGGTTCTTGGCCGCGGCGCGCACCATGGCCGGGCCGCCCACGTCGATCAGCTCGATCGAGGGGTCCGACGCGAAGGGGTACAGGTTGCACACCACCAGGTCGATCGTCCCGATCCCGTGGCCCGCCAGGTCCGCCAGGTGCTCGGCCCGGCTCCGGTCGGCCAGGATGCCGCCGTGGATGGCCGGGTGCAGGGTCTTGACGCGCCCGCTGAGCATCTCGGGGAAGCCCGTCAGGTCCGCGACGTCGCGGTGGGCGACGCCGGCGGCCGCCAGGGCCATCGCCGTGCCGCCCGAGGCGACCAGCTCGCAGTCCAGGTCGGCCAGGCCCTGGGCCAGCTCGACCAGCCCGGTCTTGTCCCACACGCTCAGCAGTGCCCGCACTCGTCCTCCTCGACCTCGGCCACGCTACCGGGCTCGCGACCCTCGCTCAGCGCCGAGAGCGCGCGGGCCACGACCGTGGGGTACAGGTCGCGCTCGACCTCCTTGATGCGCTCGTGGAGGCTCTCGACGGTGTCGTCGGCCCGCACGGCCACGCGGCGCTGGGCCAGGATCGGCCCGTCGTCGAGCGCCTCGGTGGCCACGTGGACGGTGCAGCCGGTCTCGCCCACGCCGGCCGCCAGGGCGGCCGGCACCGCGTGCCAGCCCCTGAAGGCCGGCAGCAGGCTGGGGTGCGTGTTGAGGACCCGGCCCGGGAAGGCGGCGTGGAAGGGTGCGGCCAGCACCGTGCCGAAGCCCGCCATGGCCACCAGGTCGACGCGCTGGTCGGCCAGCAGCGCGGCCAGGTCGGCGCTGTAGCGCTCGCGGTCGAAGTCCCGGCCGAATCCCCCGTAGGGGCCCCGGTCCAGCACCAGGGCGTCCAGCCCGGCCCGCTCGGCCACGTCGATCCCCCGGCACGGCCGGTCGGCCGCCACCACGGCGACCTCCAGGCCGCTGGCCAGCATCGCCTCGAGGATGGTGCCCGACCCCGACACCAGGACCGCGAGGCGTGCCATCGCCCTAAAGCGCCCGGACCAGCTCGACCATCTTCTCGCCGGCCTCCGTCGGGTTCTGGCAGACGTGCACCCCGGCGGCGGCCAGGGCCGCCATCTTGGCCTGCGCGGTGCCCTTGGAGCCCGAGATGATGGCCCCGGCGTGGCCCATCTTGCGCCCGGGGGGCGCCGTGACGCCGGCGATGTAGGCCACGACCGGCTTGGTCATGTGGGCGGCGATCCACTCGGCGGCGCGCTCCTCCTCGGAGCCCCCGATCTCGCCGATCATCATGACCGCCTTGGTGTCGGGATCGTCCTGGAAGGCGCTGAGGCAGTCGATGAAGTTGGTGCCCGGCACCGGGTCGCCCCCGATGCCCACGCACGTCGTCTGGCCCACCCCCTGCTGGCTGAGCTCGTAGAGCGCCTGGTAGGTCAGGGTGCCCGAGCGCGACACGATGCCCACCGGGCCGCCCGCCAGGGCGATCTCGCCGGCCGTGATGCCGATGTTGCACTTGCCCGGGCTGATCACGCCGGGGCAGTTGGGCCCGAGCAGGCGCACCCCGGGGAACTCCTCGACCAGGCGGTTGTAGGTGCGGGCCTCGTCGTGGGCCGGGATGCCCTCGGTGATGCAGACGATGAAGGTGATGCCGCCCTGGGCCGCCTCGAGGATGGCCGCGGAGGCGAACGCCGGGGGCACCACGACGAAGGAGGCCGTGGCCCCGGTCGCCGCGACCGCCTCGGCCACCGTGTTGTAGACGGGGATGCCGTCCACGTCGGTGCCGCCCTTACCCGGGGTGACCCCGGCCACGACCTTGGTGCCGTAGTCGCGGTTGCGCAGGCCGTGGAAGCGTCCCTGGGAGCCGGTCAGCCCCTGGACGATGACGGTGGTGTTCTCGTCGACGAAGATGCTCATGGTTCTCCTAGCGGTTGGCCAGCGCCACCGCGTGGCGGGCGGCGTCCAGCATGGTGGGCTCGGTCATCAGGTTCTCCCCCAGGTGCGGGGCGAGGATCGCGCGGCCCTCCTCGGCGTTGGTGCCGTCCAGGCGCAGGACGATCGGCGCGGCGATCTCGACGCGCCCCAGCGCCTCGAGCACGCCGCGGGCGACCTCGTCGACCCGGGTGATGCCCCCGAAGATGTTGACGAAGATGGCCCGCACGCTCGGGTCGTGGTTGATCACCTCGAGGGCCGCGGCCATGACCCCGGCGTCGGCTCCCCCGCCGATGTCCAGGAAGTTGGCGGCGCTGCCGCCGACCTGGTTGACGACGTCCAGGGTGGACATGGCCAGGCCCGCACCGTTGGCGATGATGCCCACGCTGCCCGACAGCCCGATGTAGTTGAGCCCCTTGGCCCGGGCCATCTGCTCGCGCGGGTCCTCGGTCTCGGTGGCCCGGAACTCCTCCCACTCGGGGTGGCGGTAGGCGGCGTTGTCGTCCAGGGTCACCTTGGCGTCCAGCGCGTGCACCCGGCCGTCGGGGGTGAGGATCAGCGGGTTGACCTCGGCCAGGTCGCAGTCGCCCTCGGTGTAGCAGCGATACAGCGCCACCAGCAGGTCGGCCGCGCCCGCGCGGGCCGCCTCGTCGAGGCCCGCCTCGGCCACCCAGCGCCGGGCGGTCGCCACGTCCAGGCCCACGACCGGGTCGATGGCCAGCGTGGCGATGGCGTCGGGGCTCTCGGCGGCCACCGTCTCGATCTCGACCCCGCCCTGGGCGCTCAGCATGCCCAGGTGCACCTTGTTGGGGCGGTCCAGGGTGAACGAGGCGTAGTACTCGCGCGCGATGTCGCTGGCGTGCTCGACCCACAGGCGGCCCACCACGTGGCCCTTGATGTCGAGCCCGAGGATGCTGGCGGCGTGGCGGGCCGCCTCCTCGGGGTTCGCGGCCAACTTGACGCCACCGGCCTTGCCGCGCCCGCCCACCTTGACCTGGGCCTTGAGCACGACCGGGTAGCCCACGCGACCGGCCACGGCGACGGCCTGCTCGACGGTGTCGGCGATGTCGCCGTCGGACACCGGGATGCCGTAGCGCGCGAAGTACTGCTTGCCCTGGTACTCGAAGAGATCCATATCCGTCGCTTTCTGTGTGTGTCTAGGCGGGAACCGCGCGGGAGCCCTCGTCCAAGGTGGCCTCGAGCCACCGGCCGATCTCCTCTAAGGACGACCCGGGCGTGAAGACCCGGGCGACCCCGGCGGCCTCGAGGCCCGCGATGTCGGCCTCGGGGATGATGCCACCCACGACCACCACGACGTCGGTGCGCCCCGCGGCCCGCAGCAGCTCGATGATGCGCGGCACCAAGGTGGAGTGCGCCCCCGACAGCAGGCTGAGCCCCAGGGCGTCGGCGTCCTCGTCCACGACGGCGGCCACCACCTGCTCGGGCGTCTGGTGCAGCCCGGTGTAGACGACCTCGAAGCCGGCGTCGCGCAGCGTGCGGGCGATGACCTTGGCTCCCCGGTCGTGGCCGTCCAGGCCGGGCTTGGCCACGACCACGCGATAGGTGCGCCTCATCGGGGACCAAGCATAGAGCCGCGCGCCGGAGGGTCCCCGGGCGGCCCGGCCCGGACGCGCCGCCGGCGCGCGAGTAGCGTAGGCTCGTGAGCTCTGCGGCCGTCGAGCGCGGGCCGGTGCGCGCGCTGATCTCGGCGATGCGGCCGGTCCAGTGGCTCAAGAACATCCTCATCGGCGTGGCCCCGGCCGCGGCCGGCGTGGCCACGCGCCCCGACATCGTGCGCCACACCGGCGCCGCGGTGCTCTGCTTCTGCGCCCTCAGCTCGGCCGTCTACCTGCTCAACGACGTCATGGACCTCGAGGCCGACCGGCGCCATCCCGACAAGCGTCACCGGGCCCTGGCGGCGGGCCAGCTGCCCCCGGCCGTCGCGCTCGGGGCCGCGGTGGTGCTGGCGCTCATCGCCTACCTGATCCCCCTGGCCCTGTGGCAGCCCGAGGGGCTCTACCTGATCATGTCGCTCTACCTGGGGATCCACGTGGCCTACTCCCTGGGCCTCAAGCACGTGGCCGTGATCGAGCTGGGGGCGGTGGCCGCGGGCTTCTTCCTGCGCGCCTACGCCGGGGCCGCCGCCGACCACATCGGGGTCTCCAGCTGGTTCCTGGTGGTCATCGGCTTCGGGGCGCTGTTCGTCGTGGTGGGCAAGCGCTCCAGCGAGCTGCGCCACGTGGGAGCCGGGCGGGCCCGCCGGGTGCTGGCCGACTACAGCCCGGAGTTCCTGCACTCGGCCCTCACCATGTCGGCGACCGTCGTGGTGACCACCTACTGCCTGTGGGCCTTCGACACCTCCTCGGGCGGCCTGTCGCTGGCCCGACACCACATCGTGCCGGTGCGCCTGACCGTGATCCCGGTGGCCTACGCCATCTTGTACGTGATGCGGGCCGCCGAGGGGCCCCAGGGCCAGTCGCCCGAGGACCTGCTGGCCCGCAACCACACCGTCCAGATCCTCGGGGCCATCTGGGCGCTGCTCTTGTGGATCGGGATCTACGCGTGAGCCGCCTGTCGGGCTGGGGGCGCACCGCGGCCGTCGAGGCCGACGTGCTGGAGGTCACCTCCGAAGAGCAGGTCGCCGCGGCACTGGCCGCGGCACTGGCCCCCCGGGGGCTCGGGCGCAGCTACGGCGACGCCGCCCAGCTGGCCGGAGGGCGCGTGCTCGACCTGCGGGGCCTCGACGCGATCTCGCCGGTGAGCCCCGACGGGCTGGTCACCGTGGGCGCGGGGGCCAGCCTCGACGCGCTGGTGCGCGCCGTGATCCCGGCGGGCTGGTTCGTGCCCGTGACGCCCGGCACCCGCCAGGTCACCCTGGGAGGCGCGCTCGCCGCCGACGTGCACGGCAAGAACCACCACCGCGACGGGACCCTCGGGGCCCACGTCACGCGCCTGCGCGTGATCAGCCCGACGGGGATCCACGAGCTGACCCCGGCCGACGGCGAGCGCTTCTTCGTCCACCTGGGCGCGATGGGCCTCACCGGGGTGATCACCGAGGCGACCCTGCGCCTGCTGCCCGTCTCGACGGACCGCGTGCTGGTGGACACCGAACGCTTCGACGACCTCGACGGCGTCATGGCGGCCATGGTCGAGGGCGACCACCGCTACCGCTACTCGGTGGCCTGGGTCGACTGCGCGGCCTCCGCCCAGCGGGGCCGGGCGATCCTGACCCGCGGGGACCACGCCCGCGTCGACGACCTGGCCGGCGCCACCTTGCGCCCGCCGCGCCCGGCGCGCCTCGCCGTGCCCGTCACCGCGCCGCCCGGGCTGTTGAACGCGGTCTCGGTCGCCGCCTTCAACGAGCTGTGGTTCCGCCGGGCCCCGCGCCGCCGCGTGGGCGAGCCCCAGCGCCTCGAGACCTTCTTCCACCCCCTCGACGGCGTGCGCGACTGGAACCGCCTCTACGGGCCGCGCGGCTTGGTCCAGTACCAGTTCGCCGTGCCCGACGACGCCGCCGAGACCGTGCGCACCGCCGTGTCGCGCCTGGCGGCCTCCCGGGTGCCGAGCTTCCTCGCGGTGCTCAAGCGCTTCGGGGCGGCCAACCCGGCGCCCCTGTCGTTCCCCCAGCCCGGCTGGACGCTGGCCCTGGACCTGCCGGTGGGGCCGCCCGCGCTGCCTGGCCTGCTCGACGACCTCGACGCGCTGGTCGTGGCCGCCGGCGGGCGCGTCTACCTGGCCAAGGACGCGCGCCTGGCCCCGGCCACCGTGCGCGCGATGTACCCGCGGCTGGGCGACTTCGCGGCCCTGGCCGCACGCTTCGACCCCGAGCACCGGCTCACCAGCGATCTGGACCGGCGCCTACGACTCCGGGAGGGATGATGGACAACGCCTTCGGCCAGCCCCAGACCGTCGTGGTGCTGGGGGGCACCTCCGACATCGCCCGCGCGGTCGTGCGGCGCCTGGCGGCCGCGCGCGCCGACACGGTGGTCCTGGCCGGCCGCGACGCCGGCGCCCTGGCCGCGGCCGCCGAGGAGGCCCGCGACTTCGGCGCGCTGCAGAGCCCCCAGGTGACCTTCGACGCCACCGACGTCGCCGACGCCGGGCGGGTGGTCGCCGACTGCTTCGCGGCCGCCGGCCGCGAGGTCGACCTGGTGATCCTGGCGGTGGGCCGTCTCGGGCACCAGGAGGAGGACCAGGATGACCCGGCCCGCGCGGGCGAGGGGGCTCTGGTCAACTTCGCCTGGCCCGTCGCGGCCCTGGCCGCGGTGCGCCGGCTCCTCGTCGCCCAGGGGCACGGCCGGATCCTGGTCATGAGCTCGGTCGCGGCCATCCGCGTACGCCGCTCGGCCTACCTCTACGGCGGCGCCAAGGCCGGCCTGGATCGCCTGGCGACGGGCCTGGCCACCTCCCTCGCGGGCACCGGGGTGAGCCTGCACCTCCTGCGCCCGGGCTTCGTGCGCACCAAGATGACCGCCGGTGAGCCCGAGCCCCCCCTGACCACCGGCGTCGAGCCCGTCGCCGAGGCGGTGGTACGCGGCCTGGCCACGGGCCAGCCGGTCATCTGGAGCCCCCCGGTCCTGCGCTGGGCGATGCTGGTGCTGCGCCACCTGCCGGCCCGCCTGTGGAGCCTGGTGATGGACCGCTAGCCCCCCGGCGTCGTCGAGGTGGTCGAAGACGACGAGGTCGGCGCCGTGACGCCGGCCGGCAGCGGGCGCAGCGACATCGTGTAGAAGTCGCGGTTCCACCACGAGGCGAAGTAGCGCGAGGGCGATCCCACCATCCCCGACAGCAGGCTGGTCCCGTTGTTCCCGGTGACCACGGCCCCCGGGGCGCCGGTGAACGTCGAGTACTGGACCCAGTCGGTGTTGATGTCGAGCTGCATCCCGGTGACCGCGCCCGCGCGCACCAGGACGTTGGCCAAGTCGGAGATGGACAGCGCCGGTCCCCCCACGTAGACGATGGCCCCGTCCTTGGTCACGCCCAGCCCGGAGCGCCACACGTTGAAGGTGCCCCCGAGGGTCGCCCCCCACAGGGCCGGGTTGCTGAGGTCGCTGACCGGGTGGCCGTGGACCACCAGCAGGTTGAGGTTCTGGCGCACCGAGGCCACCTGGTTGGTCATGGTGAAGCCCTTGGTCCCCCACGCGCCCACCGTCATCAGCCCGTTCTTGTAGACGACGACCGAGGCCGCGCCGCGGCGCAGCGGGATGATCGTCGTGCCCTGGGTGTAGTAGCCGCCGTTGGCGTCCTGCATGCGGAAGCCGGCGTTGAAGGCGGCCACCAGCGTGCGGCTGGCCAGGGGCGTGATGGGGGCCGAGTAGATGAAGTGGGTCGAGCCCCCCGGGATGAACGAGCCCGAGTAGAGCTGGGCGCGCAGCAGCAGCGGGTCCATCCAGGCGATGCCCACCACGTAGCTGGTGTGGATGGCGTCGGGGCGGATGAAGGCCTCGTAGACCGTCGGGATGCCGTGATCGGTGCGCCCCGCGACGTGCCAGACGCCCTCGCCGGGCAGGGGGTGGGCGACCGGGCTGATGACGCGCGGCGGCGCGGGCAGGTAGCCCGTGGCGGGCACCGCGACGGCCGTGGCCCCCGAGCCGAAGGACGCGGCCGGCGGCTTGCCGCCGACCTTGGCCGGGTTGAGGCGGTAGTACTCGGTCTCGATCCAGGTGACGACCGGCCCGATGCCGTGCTGGCGGCCCCACTCGGCGCCCCGGGCGAGCAGGGTGACCCCGTAGGTCGGGTTGCGCAGCGCCATGGCCAGCGTCCCGCCCAGGTACAGCGTGTACGACACGGTCAGGGCCACCAGGACCACCAGGGCGCGGCGCACCCAGTAGATCCGCTCAGGCAGGCGCTGGCGCCGCGGCGGCGACGGCGGCCGGTACGCGGGTCGGACGTAATCCATGAGGTGCCATTCTCGCAGGGCCGACTGCGCGGTCCGGCGCGTCCGTCGGCCTTTCTTAGCGACGATTTACGTTACTCCCCGCGCCGGGCCCGGCGCAGCGGCGTCATGGCCAGGACCAGCTGCTTGGTGCCCGCGCTCTCGAAGCTGACCGTGGCGCGCGCGCGCAGCCCCTCGCCGCCACAGCGCACCACCGTGCCGGCCCCGTAGCGCTCGTGGATCACCCGGTCCCCCGGGGCCAGGCCCAGCAGCTCGGCTCCCGTGGAGCGGGCCGCCGGGGCGCTGCCGGCCCCGAACACGCGCCCCGCCGGTGCCTCGTCGCCCCCGAGGCCTTCGGCCTCACGGCCGGCGTAGCTCGGGCGGTTCTCGCGGGTGGCCTCGCGCCAGCGCAGCGGCGCGGCGCGCGAGATGTCCTCGACCAGGGCCGCGGGCACCTCGGCCAGGAAGCGGCTGGGCAGGGCGTCGGCGCGCTGGCCCCACTGGGTGCGCGCCCAGGCGTGGGTCAGGGTCAGGTGGGACTTGGCTCGCGTCAGGCCGACGTAGCACAGGCGCCGCTCCTCGGCCAGCTCGTCGGGATCGGCCAGGGCCCGCCGGTGCGGGAAGATCGCCTCCTCGAGCCCGGTGATGACGACGGCGGCGAACTCCAGACCCTTGGCCACGTGCAGGGTCATCAGCGAGACCGTCCCGCTCGACGGGTCCAGTTGGTCGGCGTCGGCCACCAAGGAGACGCGCTCGAGGAAGTCGCCCACCGACTCGTACTCGGCCGCCGCCGAGGCCAGGGCGCCCAGGTTCTCCAGGCGGGTCTCGGCCTCGCGCGGCTCCAGGGTCGCCAGGGCGGCCCGCATCCCGCTGCGCTCGACGATCGCCTCGATCAGGGCGCGCGGGTCGCTGGGGTCGCGCGCGCGCAGCTCGTCGAGCAGGGCGGCGAACGCGCGAGCGCCCGCCAGGGCCCGGGCGCCCAGCCCGGCCTCGAGTGCCGACCAGGGGGCCTCGGCGAACGAGCGGCCCCCCTGGGCCGCCCAGCCGGCCAGGCGGGCCTGGGCGGCCGCGCCGATGCCGCGCCGGGGCTCGTTGATGACCCGGCGCGCCGAGGCCTCGTCGCGCGGGTTGACGACCAGGCGCGCGTAGGCCAGGGCCGTCTTGACCTCGGCGCGGTCGTAGAAGCGCAGGCCCGCGATGACCCGGTAGGGCACGCCGGCGTGCAAGAGCTCCTCTTCGAGCACCCGGCTCTGGGCGTTGGTGCGGTAGAAGACGGCCATGTCGTGGTAGGCGAGGGCGTGCTCGGTGCGCAGGCGGCGCAGCTCCTCGGCGACGAAGCGCGCCTCCTCGTACTCGTCGCTGGCCCGGTACAGGCGCACGGGCGCGCCCCGGGTCCCGCGGGTGAAGAGCCGCTTTCGCGGCCGGTCCGGGTTGCGCTCGATGACGGCGTTGGCGGCGTCCAGGATGGTCTGGGTGGACCGGAAGTTCTGCTCGAGCACCACCACCCGGGCGTCGGGGAAGCGCTCGGCGAAGGTCAGGATGTTGCGCACGTCGGCGGCCCGGAAGCGGTAGATCGACTGGTCGGCGTCGCCGACCACGCTGAGCTGGCGGTGGCGCATCGCCAGCAGGCTCACCAGGTCGTCTTGGACCCCGTTGGTGTCCTGGAACTCGTCGACCAGCACCTGGGCGAAGCGCTGCTGGTAGTGGGCCCGCAGGTCGTCCTCGCGGGTCAGCACCGTCAGCGCGTTGCCCAGCAGGTCGTCGAAGTCCATGGCGTTGGCCGTGCGCAGGGCGCCCTGGTAGCGCACGAAGACCTCGCCGATGCGCCGGGCCAGCGGCTCGTCGCGGTGCTCGTCGGCGTAGCGACCCGCGTCGAGCCCGGCGTTCTTGGCCGCCGAGATCGCCGCGGCCACGGTGCGCGGGCTCAGGCGCTTGGTGTCGTAGCCCAGCTCGCGCTCGATGCGATCCACCACGTCGAGCACGTCACGGGTGTCGTAGATGGTGAACCCGGGCGCGTAGCCCAGGCGGTCGGCGGTCGCGCGCAGGATGCGCAGGCAGGCCGAGTGGAAGGTCGCCACCCACATGCGCTGGGCGTCGGCCCCCACCAGCTCGACCACCCGGCGGCGCATCTCGTCGGCGGCCTTGTTGGTGAAGGTGATGGCCAGGACCTCGGAGGGCCGCGCGTCGCCCGTCGCCAGCAGGTGGGCGATGCGGCGGGTCAGCACGCGCGTCTTGCCCGAGCCCGCACCCGCCACCACGAGCAGGGGCCCGCCCCGGTGCGTGACCGCGGCGCGCTGGGGATCGGTCAGGTCCTCGAGCAGCTCGTCGGGCGTCTGGGGACGACGGGCGTGCGCTGGAGTCCAGTCGAAGAGGTGGCTCACTCCCACTCGATGGTGCCCGGCGGCTTGCTGGTGACATCCAGCACCACCCGGTTGACGCCGGGGACCTCCCGGATCAGCCGGCTGGAGATCCGCTCGACCAGATCGTAGGGCAGGCGCGCCCAGTCCGCCGTCATGGCGTCCTCACTGGTGACCGCGCGGATGACGATCGGGTAGTCGTAGGTGCGCCCGTCGCCCATCACGCCCACGGTGCGCAGCGCCGGCAGCACCGCGAAGCTCTGCCAGAGCTCGCGCGCCAGGCCCGCCGTGGCGATCTCGTCGGCGATGACGGCGTCGGCGGCGCGCACGATGGCCACGCGCTCGGGGGTCACCTCGCCGATGACCCGCACGGCCAGTCCCGGCCCGGGGAAGGGCTGGCGCCACACCAGCGCCTCGGGCAGCCCCAGCTGCGCACCCACCGCGCGCACCTCGTCCTTGAAGAGCCGCCGCAGGGGCTCGACCAGGGAGAAGTCGAGGTCCGCGGGCAGTCCCCCGACGTTGTGGTGGCTCTTGATCGTGGCGGCGTGGCCGCCACCCGACTCGATGACGTCGGGGTAGAGCGTGCCTTGGACCAAGAAGGCGGGGCGCGCGTCGTGGGCCGCGAGGTCGCGGGCGACCGCCTCGAACTCGCGGATGAACAGCTCGCCGATGATCTTGCGCTTGGCCTCGGGATCGGTGACGCCGGCCAGGGCGGCCAAGAAGCGGTCGGCGGCGCGCACGTGGATCAGCTCGGCGCCAAAGGTGTCGGCGAAGGTCGCCTCGATCTGGGCGCCCTCGCCCGCGCGCATCAGCCCGGTGTCGACGAACACGCAGGTCAGGCGATCCCCGATTGCCTTGAGCACCAGGGCTGCCGCGACGGCCGAGTCGACCCCCCCCGACAGGGCGCACAGCGCCCGCTGGTCGCCGACGGCCGCGCGCACCGCGGCGACCTGCTCGTCGACGATGGACGCGTTGGTCCAGGTGGTCTCGGCCCCGGCCAGCTCCAAGAAGCGCGCGATCAGCGCCTGACCGCCCTCGGTGTGGGCGACCTCGGGATGGAACTGCACGCCGTAGCGGCGGCGCACGGCGTCTTCCAGAGCCGCGACGGGCGCCCCCGGTGAGGTGGCGGTGACCGTAAAGCCGGGCGGCGGCGCGGTGATGGCGTCACCGTGGCTCATCCAGCACGTGGCGAGCTCGGGGCGCGCCGCGAGCAGGGACGTCGGCGCGGGCGTGCGCGACACCGCGGTGCGGCCGTACTCGCCCGCGCCGGTGCGCTCGACGGTGCCACCCAGCTGGAGGGCCAGCAGCTGGGCCCCGTAGCAGATGCCGAGGATGGGCAGATCGAGCTCGTAGATGGCCGGGTCCAGGCGCGGGGCGCCCGCGGCGTCGTAGACCGACGAGGGCCCCCCCGACAGCACCAGGGCTACCGGGTCGCGCGCGACCACCTCGGCCGCCGTGATGGCGGCCGGGACGATCTCGGAGTAGACGTGGGCCTCCCGGACACGCCGGGCGATCAGCTGGGCGTACTGCGCGCCGAAGTCGACGACCAGGACGGGCCGGCTCACCGACCCATGCCCACGTGCTGGGCCCGCTGGAGCGACTTGCCCTCGGTCTGCAGCGACGGGGCCAGCATGATCTCGGCCTTCTGGAACTCCTTGAGCGACTCGTAGCCACACGTGGCCATCGAGGTGCGCAGCGCGCCGAACAGGTTGAGGCGGCCGTCGTTCTCGTGGGCCGGGCCGAGCAGGATCTCGCGCAGCGTGCCGCGCACCTGGGTGCGCACGCGCGCCCCGCGCGGCAGCGTGGGATGGAAGGTCGCCATGCCCCAGTGGAACCCCCGAGCGGGCGCCTCCACGGCACTCGAGAGCGGCGAGCCGATCATCACGGCGTCGGCGCCGCAGGCGATGGCCTTGGCGATGTCACCGCCCTTGCTCATGCCGCCGTCGGCGATGACGTGCACGTAGACCCCGGTCTCGTCGAGGTGGCGCATGCGGGCTCCGGCCACGTCGGCGATCGCGGTCGCCTGGGGCACCCCGATGCCGAGCACCGCGCGCGACGTGCACGCCTGGCCCGGCCCGACCCCGACCAGCACGCCGGCCGCGCCGGTGCGCATCAGGTGGAGGGCCGCCTGGTAGCTGGCGCACCCGCCCACGATGACGGGGATCTCGAACTCGCGGATGAACTTCTTCAAGTTGAGCGGCTCGACGGTCTTGGAGACGTGCTCGGCCGAGACCACGGTGCCCTGGACGACCAGGATGTCGAGGCCCGAGGCCACGATGGTGGAGGCCATCCAGTCGGCCCGCTGGGGGGTCACCGAGGCCGCCGTGGTGACGCCGGCCGCCTTCATCTCGGCGATGCGCGCGGCCACCAGCTCGAGCTGGATGGGCTCGGCGTACATCTGCTGCATGCGCGCGGTGGCCTTGTCGTCGTCGAGCTCGCGGATCTCGTCGAACAGGGGCATGGGGTCCTCGTAGCGGGTCCACAGGCCCTCGAGGTTGAGCACGCCCAGACCCCCGAGACGACCGATCTCGACCGCCGTGGCCGGCGAGACGGCGCCGTCCATGGCCGAGCCCAGCAGGGGCAACTCGAACTTGTAGGCGTCGATCTGCCAACTGATGTCGACGTCCTCGGGGTCGCGCGTGCGCCGTGAGGGCACGATCGCGATGTCGTCGAAGCCGTAGGCCTGCCGGGCCGCCTTGTAGATGCCGATCTCCACTTCCGCCATGATTCCTCCGAGGTTTCCTCTAATCTACCGGACCGTCGTCGAGCGGCTCAGGGTCCCGCGGGGCCACTCCGACCGCCACGCACACCAGGTCGACCAGCACGCGCGCGGTCGCCCCCCAGATGAGGTCGGCCGGCCCGCGAAAGAACGAGATGGGGAACGCGGCGCCCCCCGGCTCTCGCTGCCAGAGCTCCTCGAGGTAGGAGCCCTCACCGGCCAGGTCCGCCAGCGCCACGTCGAAGGCCACCTCGACCTCGGCCGGGCTGGGCACCAAGATGGGCGGCCCCGCCAGGGCGGCCACGACCGGCCAGATCACCGAGCCCGAGACCCGCGTGATCAGGGGCGCCAGCCACCCGAGGGGGCGCACCGCGGTGGGGTCGAGGCCGACCTCCTCGGCGGCCTCGCGCCGCGCGGCCGCCACCAGCGACTCGCCCGCCTCGACGCGCCCCCCGGGCAGGGCCACCTCGCCGGCGTGGTCGCGCAGGCTGCGCGCGCGGCGGGTCAGCACGACGTGGGCCTCGCCGGCGACGTCGTAGAGGGCGACCAGGACCGCCGAGTCGCGTAGGCCCGCCGAGCCGTCGGGCACGGGCCCGGCGACCGGATCGGCGACCCCCTGGCCCCGGGCCGCCAGGCGCGCCTCGACCCTGGCCACGCTCAGGCCCCGGCGGCGCGCCGCGGGCAGGTCGGCCCAGGGCGCCGGGCGGCCCGGCCGGATCGCGGCGGGGACCGGCACGACCTGGGGCGCGACCAGACCGGCGAATCGCGTCGCTGTCGCCTCCTCGCGCACCCGTGTCCCCTAGAATCGTTGAGCCCCTCGCAGCGTACCGGTGGGGGGCTGCCACCCACCCCTCAGGAGGCTCATGGAACGGCTGGGACGCCTGGGCGTGCGCCACCGCTGGTGGATGCTCGCGGCCTGGATCGTGACCATCGTCGTGGTGACGGCGCTGTCGCGGGCCACCGGCTCGTCCTACGCCAACTCCTTCTCCCTGCCCGGGACCAACTCGGCCCACGCCTACCAGCTGCTGAGCCGCGTGTCGACCCAGCGCGGCGACACCGACGAGATCGTCTTGGCCGCCCGCCGCGGCACCGTGGCCGACCATCGCGCCGCCATCACCGCCATGCTCGACCGCGTGGCCGCCCTGCCCGCAGTGGCCGGCGTGACCTCGCCGTTCTGCCCGAGCGCCGCCCCGTGTCCCGGCGCCGCCCAGGTCAGCCGCCACGGCACCATCGCCTACGCCCTGGTGCACTTCGCCCTGCCCGGCTACCGGCTCACCAACGCCCAGATCCGCGCCGTCGAGCAGGTCGGGGCCACCGCGCGCTCCTCCTTGCTCGAGGTGCAGTTCGGGGGCAACGCCTTTGGCCAGCTCGACAGCCCGGTCTCGAGTCCCGGCGAGCTGGTCGGGATCCTGGTGGCCGCGGTCATCTTGTTCGTGGCCTTCGGCTCGCTGCTGGCGATGCTCTTGCCCCTGGGGATCGCCCTGTTCGCCTTGGGGATCGCCTCGGGCGTGTCGGTGCTGCTCAGCCACGTCCTCACCATCGCCCCCTTCGCCCCGATCCTCGGCTCCCTGATCGGCCTGGGCGTGGGCATCGACTACGCCCTCTTCATCGTCACGCGCACGCGCCAGGGGCTCAAGCGCGGGCTCGGCGTCGAGGACGCCGTGGCGACCGCCATCAACACGGCCGGCCGCGCGGTCGTCTTCGCTGGCGCGACGGTGGCCATCGCCCTGCTCGGGATGCTGGTCCTGCGCCTGTCGTTCCTGAGCGGCGTCGCGGTCTCGGCCACCACGACGGTCGCGATCACGATGCTGGCCTCCATCACGCTGCTGCCCGCGCTGCTGGCCTTCGTCGGGCCGCGCGTGCTCAGCCGGCGCGAGCGGCGTGCCCTGGCCGCCCACGGGCCCGAGCCGGTCGTCGTCGCGGGCCCCTGGCAGCGCTGGGCCCACTTCGTCGCGCGCCACCCGGCCGTCTTGTCGAGCGCCGCCATCGTGGTGATCGCGGTGCTGGCGATCCCCTTCTTCTCCTTGCGCCTGGGCAGCTCGGACCAGGGGTCCAACCCGCCCTCGACCACGACGCGCCAGGCCTACGACCTGCTGGCGACGGGCTTCGGCCCCGGCTTCAACGGGCCCCTGACGATCGTGGGCCAGGTGCGCACCCCCGCCGACCGGGCCGCGATGGCCCACCTGGCGGCGGCGATCCCCCACGTGGCCGACGTCGCCTCAGTCAGCCCGGCCCTGGCGCTGGCGCACGGCTCGATCGAGGTCATCTCGGTCGTGCCGGCCTCGAGCCCCCAATCGGCGGCCACGACGACCCTCATCGACACGCTGCGCCGCCACACGATCCCCCGCGCCGCCTTCTCCAGCCACACGGCGATCTACGTCGGTGGCCTGACGGCGATCTACGACGACTTCGCGACGGTCCTGGGATCCAAGCTGCCCCTCTTCATCGGGGTCATCGTGCTGCTGGGCTGCCTGCTGCTGATGGTGGCCTTCCGATCGGTGGTCGTGCCCCTGGTCGCCGCGGTGATGAACCTGCTCGCCGTGGGGGCCTCCTTCGGCGTGGTGGTCGCGGTCTTCCAGTGGGGCTGGGGCAGCCGCCTGCTCAACTCGGGCATCGGCCCGGTCGAGTCGTTCTTGCCCATCATCATGGTGGCGATCCTCTTCGGGCTCTCGATGGACTACCAGGTCTTCCTGGTCTCGCGCATGCACGAGGAGTGGCTCAACACCACCGACAACGAGGAGGCCGTCGTGCGCGGCCAGGCCACGACGGGCCGGGTGATCACGGCGGCCGCCTTGATCATGATCTCGGTCTTCTTGTCCTTCGCCTTCGGGGGCCAGCGCATCATCGCCGAGTTCGGGGTGGGCCTCGGCGGGGCGGTGCTCCTGGACGCCTTCATCTTGCGCACGGTCCTGGTGCCGGCCCTCATGCACTTCCTGGGCCGGGCCAACTGGTACATGCCGGGCTGGCTCGAGCGGGTCGTCCCCCACGTCGCAGTCGAGGCGACCGAAGCCGACCTCGCCTTCGACGGCGTGCCCGACTGACTCAGCGGGCCGGAGGCACCGAGATCAGGTCCCAGCACAGCTCGGCGACCCGATCGGCCGTCACGCCAACGTCGGGCGCGTGGGGCAGGACGGCCAGCCCGACCGACGCGGCCCAGAAGACCGCCACCCCGGTTGCCGCGTGCGACACGCTCTGGATCCACCCGAGCTCCTGGGCCCGCTCCAACAGCAGCACCCAGTTGCGGTACTGCTGGTCGACGATGTCGCGGAACTGCTGGCGCGTGGCCCGGTCGGCCCAGATGTCGAGCAGCAGCCGCATCACCCCGACGTCCTCTTGGAAGTGGCCCGCCGCCCAGGCGGCCGTGACATCGGCCATGAGCTCGGCGCGGAACGCGTCGGCGTCGGCGGCGCCGATCGCCTCGGCCATGCGCGCGAAGTGGGCCGCCATCGGGCGGGTGAGCTCGAAGTAGGTGCGCAGCTGGGCCTGGGCGATGACCTGCTCGCGCGACTCGAAGTGGTAGTAGATGGTCGGCACCCCGACGCTGGCGCGCTTGGCCAGCGCGACGATGCGGAAGCCGACCGACCCGACCTCCCCCAGCAGTGCCTGCGCCTGCTCGACGATGTGGTCGTGGGTCGCGTTGGCCACAGCACTCATGACGACCTCCCGTCGCCCGCTCCTACCCCGTATCTGGGTGACGGAGGGAAAACTAGCCGGTCGCTGTGACGGGTTCCGGCCATTGGCGGGCCTCACCGTGTCGGCCGGCACCGTGGTCGGTACCGGGTGCCCCACAGGCCGGAGGCCGGGTCCCGCGGGACCCGGCCTCCGGCCTGTGGAGTAACTGCCTACATCATCCCGCCCATGCCGCCCATCGAGGGGTCGCCCATCGGGGCGGCCGGCGGCTCGGGCTTGTCGGCCACGGTGGCCTCGGTCGTGAGCAGCAGCGCGGCGATCGAGGCGGCGTTCTGCAGCGCCGAGCGGGTGACCTTGGCCGGGTCGATGACGCCCGCCTTGACGAGGTCCTCGAGGACGCCGGTGGCGGCATTCAGCCCGATCGACCCGGTGGCGTCAGCCACCTCGCGCACCTTGACCGCGCCCTCGAAGCCAGCGTTGGCCGCGATGTTGCGCAGCGGTGACGACAGGGCGAAGGAGACCAGCCGGGCCCCCGTCGCCTCGTCCCCGCTCAGGGTCGCCACCAGCGCGTCCACGTCGGCGCGGGCCCGCACCAGGGCGGTGCCCCCACCGGCCACGATGCCCTCGTCGATGGCCGCGCGCGTCGCCGACAGGGCGTCTTCGATGCGGTGCTTCTTCTCCTTGAGCTCGACCTCGGTGGCGGCGCCGACCTTGACCACGGCGACGCCTCCGGCCAGCTTGGCCAGGCGCTCCTGGAGCTTCTCGCGGTCCCAGTCCGAGTCGGTCTCCTCGATCTCGCGCTTGATCTGGGCCACGCGGCCGGCGACCTCGCTGGCCTCGCCCGCGCCGTCGACGATCGTGGTGTCGTCCTTGGTCACCACGACGCGGCGGGCGCGGCCGAGCAGGCCGAGGTCGGCGTTCTCCAGCTTGAGGCCGATCTCCTCGGAGACGACCGTGGCCCCCGTGAGGATCGCCATGTCCTGGAGCATCGCCTTGCGGCGCTCGCCGAAGCCCGGCGCCTTGACCGCGACCGAGGTGAAGGTGCCACGGATCTTGTTGACGACCAGGGTCGCCAGGGCCTCGCCCTCGACGTCCTCGGCCACGATCAGCAGGGCTCGCCCGGTGCCCATGACCTTCTCGAGGACCGGGACCAGGTCGTGGACGGCCGAGATCTTGCTCGTGGTGAACAGCAGGTACGCGTCCTCCAGCACCGCCTCCTGGCGGTCCTGGTCGGTGACGAAGTACGGCGAGAGGTAGCCCTTGTCGAACTGCATGCCCTCGGTGAGCTCGAGCTCGATGCCGAAGGTGTTGGACTCTTCCACCGTGACCGTGCCGTCCTTGCCGACCTTGTCGATGGCCTCGGCGATGACCTCGCCGATCGAGGAGTCGGCCGCCGAGATGGTGGCCACCTGGGCGATCTGGTCGCGGCCCTCGACGGGCTGGGACTGGGCCGCGAGCGAGGCGACGGTCACGGCGACCGCCTGCTCGATGCCGCGCTTGAGCCCGGCCGGGTTGGCCCCGGCCGCGATGTTGCGCAGGCCCTCCTTGATCAGAGACTGGGCCAGCACGGTCGCGGTCGTCGTGCCGTCACCGGCCACGTCGTTGGTCTTGGTGGCGACCTCCTTGACCAGCTGGGCCCCCATGTTCTCGAAGGGGTCCTCCAGCTCGATCTCCTTGGCGATGGAGACCCCGTCGTTGGTGATGGTGGGGGCGCCG
>JAKAUQ010000031.1 GCA_021827705.1 Actinomycetes bacterium | reverse complement strand
CGTCGGGCCGCCCACCGGACTCGTCACGTCTCGTCGCCAGACAGATCACGTAGCCACCTCGGCATGGCGCTGCGGCTACGAGCCAGACCGCGGTTGGCACTGCGGGAAAGGAGCCTGAGATGAAGCGCCCAGGTGTCTTTCGCCCCGTCCGCCCTCGACAGACGAGGAGAGACGGCTTGGCCACCAGGGAGGTGAGGAGTCCACTGGAGCGGTCAGCACCAACTCCACCGCCGCGAGTTCGCGACAGGCACCGGGGACTGCAACCGACACCGAAGTTGCGGCCCGTCGGCGGGATGCTCGTGGTCTTGTTGGCCGGACTTCTCCTCGCAGCGTGCGGCGGCAAGTCACCAGGATCAAGGTCGAAGACGCACTCGGCCACCACGACATCTACGGAGATCAGCCACTCGTCGTCGGCGCCCACGCCGGTAGCGCCTTCGCCGGCACCGACTAGCGCCTCGGCGATTCCCGATCTGTTCGTCTCGAGCGCTGCGGTTGCTTCTCGTCGTGAGCTCTTCACTTGGCCGGGATTCCCGGCGATGATCGAGCTGGAAGGCGATTCTCGGATCTCGGGGATCACGTGGTCGGCCAGTCCCCAGAGCGCCTCGGGCGGCGGCACGCTCTTTGCCAACCCGTCCTGCAGGGGGTCCGCCGCGAACTGCCCTGCGGCGCTCGAAGGAACGGTTACGTTTCGCGCTGCTCGACCCGAGACCTGCACCGTGACCTTCAGGGATCCCTTCACTGGAGCCCAGCAGTCCGAGCCGGTTCTCGTCTTCGATCACCTCTGGTACACCGTCACGAGCGGACCCACGAAGGGCACGCTTCATAGCTTCTCCTCACCCTGCTCGGGGACGACCCAACTACCCGGACGCTGCCGCACCTCGGCCCTGGTGGCGCAATCGTTCGCTCTAGCGGGCGGCGGCGCGGCCGGATCGTGGGGTGGCGCGTTCGGTCTCACCAACCGCGGCCGGGCTGCCTGCACGCTCTTTGGCTACCCCGGCATGCAGCTCCTGGGCACCGAAGGTCACCCCCTGCCCGGCGTACCACTCCCTACGACAGTGATCCGGGGCCAGTACGAGGTTGTCGATGCGGTGCCCGAGCGGGCCGTGACGCTCTCCCCCGGCGCCCAGGCTCGCTTCTACTACATGTACTCAGACACCCTCGGCGGCGGCTCCCCGGCAGTGTGTCCAACGGCCTCCGCCATCGAGATCACCCCACCGGGGGCCTACAACCAACTGGTGGTCGCGACGGACATCGCACCGTGCGAGGGGCACGTCTGGGTCTCGCCGGTAACGGCCTCCACGCCCTACCCGCTGGTGAAGGGCATTCCTTGAGTCGCTCCGGTACGGGCAAAGATCCCGTACCCGCTGGACCGGCACGGGAGGCTTCGTGTCCCAGGTGCAGCCATCGAGCGCGCAGCCCTCGACGATCCGAGGACGCCGGAGCAGTGGAGCCAGCAATCCGCAACCACCAAAACGCAACGAGAGGCACTGGGCGTGGCCGGTCACGACCCCCAAAAGGGTCCAACTCCTTGGACGCTGGCTTGGTCAGCGGCCCTCGGGGCAGTGGGGACTGCCCCACTCTTCGTGATGGACCCCAAGCCGCGCTCGGAAAATAGCGTCTCATACGGCGCGACCTCAGTAGCGTAGGCCAATGGGTTCGCCCGCCCCGGCCCCGCTACTGAGGCGTAATCGAAACTTCCAGAACCTCTGGGTCGGCCAGTTCCTCTCCGACCTCGGTTCGGCCATGGGTGTCCTCGCCTACCCGCTCCTCCTCCTCGACCTGACCCACTCCACGGCGCTGGCGGGCATCGTGGCGACGCTCGCCTCGCTGGCCGCATTCGTCGTTCGCCTCCCCGCCGGCTCCCTGGCCGACCGCGTGGACCGCCGCCGCACGATGGTGATCACCGACGCCGTCCGCGCAGTGGTGCTGCTGGCTCTCTTCGTGGCAGTAGTCACGCACCACGTTTCCTGGCCCATCGTCTTGGTCGTCGCCATCATCGACCGACTCGGCGACACGATCTTCTCCCCGACCTCGACGGCGATCCTCCCCGCCATCATCGAGGACTCTCAGTTCGAGGGCGCGGTCGCCGCCAACGAGGGACGCCAGTACGCAGCGAGCATGATCGGTCCGGCCCTCGGCGGCGCCCTATTCAGTGCGGCGCGGGCCATCCCCTTCCTGGCCGACAGCGTCAGTTACGGGATCTCCACGGTGACCTCACTCCGCCTCACCGGGAACTTTCGACCTGCCCAGACCGAGCACCACGGCCTGTGGCGCGAGTCCATCGACAGCCTCCGTCATCTGTGGAACGATCGCGTCTCTCGTATTGTCATCACCCAGGCCCCGCTGATCAACTTCGCGTTCAACGGCATGATCATCTCGGTCGTCTTCGCGATGCGCAAGTACGGCTACTCGGCCGGCCTGATCGGCCTGACCCAGGCCGGCATCATGATTGGCGGGCTACTCGGAGCGCTCCTGGCACCCCGTCTCCGCGGGCATCTCACCATCCACCAGGTGGTAGCGCTCTTCACAATCATCGGCACGGTACTGTTCGCCATCTCGGCTGTGCTCGCACCCACGCCGTGGATGGCCCTGCCGGTGGGGGCCTCCGCCGTCCTGGCTCCGACCGCCAATGCCGCCCTGTTTGGCGAGCTCCTTCGACGCACGCCCGATGAGATGCGCGGGCGTGCCACCAACGCCGTGACGCAGGTCGCGATGGCCCTGGCGGTACTCTCGCCGCTCGCGGCCGGGATGGCGCTGGAGCACCTCAGCGCCCGGGCGGCGGTCTCGATCTTCGCCATCGTCCTCGCCATCAGTGCCGTGATCGCCATCGTCAGCCGCGCCGACCGTACGCCGGAGCCGGCGTGACGTGCTCAGCGCGCAACGACCTCGACGACGTCGGTCCGGGCGCCTCCGACGACCTGTCGAGTCACGACTAGACGGACGGAGCTGTCACGCAGGCGACGCAGGTCGGCTCGCAGGATCTGCGACACGGCCACTGCCCGGGCCTGCGCCAGCCGCACAGCAGCCGCTGCGGTCGTGCGACGTCGGGCCAGACCGTAGAGGACGACCGTGCGGTGGGCGCTCGACTCGACGGTGACTGCGAGGCGACGGATCTGGGCTATGAGGCCGAGGGGCAGACGCGCCGACATTCGGGCGAACGGTCCCACTGGTGGCAGCATCACCGCATCTCGATTGCTTCGCCACTGCGCGTAGAGAGTCAACGTGCCGGTGACCTTGAATTGTGACCCCGACCGCCAACGCGTTCCCGCCCCTGACGCTGCCGTGCTCCAGTCAGCGAACAGGTATCCCGGATGGCTTCTTGCGGGGGGAGTGGGCAGGGTGATGCTGCCTCCCACATAGGTCGATATCGGTGCCAGTAGCGCTGACGAGGTCCCCAGACGGAACTGCACGCTCACGGTAGGCAGGGCACGCCACTGGGCATAGAGCTCGACGGGTGCTGTCAGGGCAACCGACTGGCCAGCGGCGTAGCTCGCTCCCGAACCGTCGGGTGCCGTGTTCCACCCCACGAAGGAGAAGCCAGGCCGCGTCAGGTCGGCTCCCGAGGGCACGGTGATCAACGTGTCCTGCTGGGCTTGGAGCGTCGGCATCGTCCCTGTTGCTCCGTTAGCGCCAAAGGACATCTGCCATACGGGCAGCGCCGTCCACTGGGCGTAGAGGGTGGTCGAGGCGGTGGGTGTGAAGGAAGCCCCGGCCAAGCCGATCGGGGTCCCGCCCGTGGGCGCGCTGAACCAACCGTCAAAGGAGAACCCCTGCTGAGTCGGACTGGGCAACGTGAGTGGTGCCGAGCCCGTGGTGTAGGTAGCCGACGACGTGGCGACGGTGCCACCCCCGGCGTCGAAAGCCACGGTGTAGGTGTTCGCCGTCCACTGGGCGTAGAGGGTGGTCGAGGCGGTGGGTGTGAAGGAAGCCCCGGCCAAGCCGATCGGGGTCCCGCCCGTGGGCGCGCTGAACCAACCGTCAAAGGAGAACCCCTGCTGAGTCGGACTGGGCAACGTGAGTGGTGCCGAGCCCGTGGTGTAGGTAGCCGACGACGTGGCGACGGTGCCACCCCCGGCGTCGAACGCCACGGTGTAGGTGTTCGCCGTCCACTGGGCGTAGAGGGTGGTCGAGGCGGTGGGCGTGAAGGAAGCCCCGGCCAAGCCGATCAGGGTCCCGCCCGTGGGCGCGCTGAACCAACCGTCAAAGGAGAACCCCTGCTGAGTCGGACTGGGCAACGTGAGTGGTGCCGAGCCCGTGGTGTAGGTAGCCGACGACGTGGCGACGGTGCCACCCCCGGCGTCGAACGCCACGGTGTAGGTGTTCGCCGTCCACTGGGCGTAGAGGTCCAAGTTGCCCAGAGTGAAGTCGTAGGTGGCGCCATTCGCGTACGACGTTCCTCCACCGTTCGCAGAAGTTGACCACCCCGCGAAGGCGTACCCAGGGTTCGCGAACGCTGGAGCTAAATCCGCAAAAAGAGTGAGTGGTGCGGCAACGGAATCGCTCTCGACCGAGTGGATCGTGTCAGATCCGGAGTCGTTCTCGTAGAACGTGACAGTGTTTGGTGCCCACTGCGCATACAGAGTCAGGTTCCCTAGGGTGAAGTCGTATTCTGCCCCATCCTGATATGCAGTGCCCGTACCATCCGCGCTGGTATTCCAGTCAACGAAGTGAAACCCCACATCGCTGAAAGTAGGGGAGAGGTTTGCGAAAAGTGTGAGGGGTGCTGCTGTCGTGCCGCCTTGTGTTGCATACACACCATCTGTAGAAGTGTCATTTTCGACAAACGTGACTACTGTAACTGCCGCGCCTGCGCTTACAACTAATCCCAAAGGGGCAGCCATGATGCAAGCCACTAATAGCCCTCGCTTAACTGCTCTGCTGATGACTTTAATTCGACGTGTGCACATAGCTCACTACCAATCTCGTATTTATTGTGTAGCTAAGAAGGGGCCGCTGATCGCGCCTCTTACCCACTGATGTTGTCAGTCTAAAACGAGGTACCGTCTACTTCCGTCAATTGATTTCATTTCTGACGCTTTATAAGAAGTATCCAATTCTGGGGACAGGACAGTGTTATTTACTGGACCGTGAAATGTTCACCCCTTGAACCTACGTTCAGCTGATAGAACTGAATCTTGGGCTATCCGATGATCACGTCTTTCGATCGGTCTATCCCGTCTCCGATACGTGTTATCCAGTATCGACGACGAGATCATCCGCGTGCAGCCATTTGGCGAATCGATGCCTTGAAGGCGTGAACTCCCAGACGGACATCGACGAACGTTGGGTCGCCCATCTCAACTCAGTGGGCAAGATGCGAGGTCCGGCGCCAACGGTTGATCTGAAATGCTGCCCACGGCGCCACAGCGCCCCTCACACCAGGGCTATCCCATTGAGATGGACAGCCCCAGTTTCCTTGCGTTTCCCGTCTTACGTCGATTTGCGCAATCGCTGTCGCGCAATCTCGAAAGCCGCGATCGACACCGCGACCCCGGCGTTGAGCGAGCTGATGCGACCAGACTGGGGAATCGACACGATGTCGCTGCAGCGCTTGCGCGTCAGCGCCGCCAAACCGCGCTCCTCGCCGCCCACGACGAGCGCTACGGGGCCCTGCGACAGTTCGAGATCGTAGAGCGATGATCGAGACTCGCTCGCCAACCCCACGACCCGAACCCCGTGATGCTGCATCTCGAGCAGGGCGTTGGGGATACCCGGCACGTCGCAGAAGCGGAGGTACTCGATCGCGCCGACCGCCGTCTTGGCGGCCGTCGCGGTGACCCGAGCCGAGCGGTGCCGTGGCAGCACGACGCCGGTAACACCGGCCCCGTCGGCGCTGCGGAGCATCGCCCCCAGGTTGCGGGGGTCAGTCACGCCATCGGCGACCAGAAGGAACGGCGAGGGCCCGGCGAGGAGAGACTCCAGGTTCTCGGTGGGCAGCGGCGCCGCCATCGCCACCACGCCTTGGTGGCCTTCGGTGCGGGCCTCACGGTCGAGCCGTGACATCGAGACCAGTTGCAGGGGCACTCGCCGGCGCGCGGCCTCCCGCTCGATGAGGTCCAGGATCTCAGAGGGATCCTGACCGTCCGCGACGAAGATGCGCTCGACGCGACGACGCTGGGCGCGCAGCAATTCAAGAACCGCCTGACGTCCCTCAACCTGCTCGCCGCCTACGCCGTCGTGGCGCGTCTCCCGGTGCGGGCGAACGTCACGCCGCGGGGGCCGCGACGCCCCGCTAGGCCGGCTGGTCGTGCGGCGAGGAGGTCGGGGCGTCACGTCGCCTCGACCAGAGCGACAGCGGTGGCCGAGATGCCCTCACCCCGCCCGATCGCCCCGAGCCGCTCTGGGGTCGTGGCCTTGACCGAGACGGGAGCACCCACCGCGGCGCTCAGGGCGGCGACCATCGCGTCCATGTGGGGGGCGAGGCGGGGATACTCGGCCACCACGGTGACGTCGACCGACACGGGTCGGTAGCCCGCGGCGTCGACCTGGCTCCGGACGGCCTCCAAAAGCTGGGCCGAGGCGATGCCGAGTGTCGCGGGGTCCGCATCGGGGAAGTGGCGACCAAGGTCTCCGAGGCTGGCTGCGCCCAGGAGGGCATCGGCCACCGCGTGAGCGATCACGTCGGCGTCGGAGTGGCCGAGCAGGCCCGTCGCACCGGGGATCAGCACGAGTCCGAGCCAGAACTCTCGGCTGGGGTCGTCACCGAATCGGTGGACGTCGAAGCCGTGGCCGATGCGGAGCCCGCGGCTCGCGCTCTGCTCGTTCAGGTCGTCAACCACAGTGATCTTGACGTTACGCGCCTCACCCGCCACTACGACGACTCGCCCACCCACCGCCTCGACCAGCGAGGCGTCGTCGGTGGCGTCGTCCCGGTGTGCGTGCCCCCGCTCGAGCACCTCGCGCCGAAACGCCTGCGGCGTCTGGACGACGACCAAGACGTCACGATCCTCCGTGCCCACCACGACGCTTTCACCACCGGCGACCGATACCCGCTTGACGGTGTCAGTGATCGGGAGCCCGGGGATCGCGCCATCAGCGCCCGTGCGCACCGCCTCGACCACGGCGTGGAAGAGTCTCGCGCTCGCCCACGGCCGCGCCGCGTCATGAACGACCACGATCTCGGCGTCACCACAGTGCGCCAGGCCCGCGCGGACAGATTCTGCGCGCGAGTCGCCGCCCTCGACGACGAGGTCGGCCCCCTCGCCGGTGCCGTCGTAGTGAGGGGGCGCGACCAGGATGACCGTGTCGGCCACCGCGCGCGCGGCGGCGACGCTGTGCGCGGCCACCGTGCGGGAACCCAAAGGAGCGAACTGCTTGAGCCCGCCGAAGCGAACCCCGCGACCCCCCGCCACCACGATGGCCGCGACCGTCACGGTCAGGGCAGGACCGACGTGAGCTTCTCCTCGGCCTCTGACGTATCGACGTTGAGCGCAAAGGTGAGCTCGGAGACCAGGATCTGGCGCGCCCGCGTCAGCATGCGCTTCTCGCCCGCCGAGAGGCCCTTGTCTTTGTCACGGATCGAGAGGTTCCGCACCACCTCGGCCACCTGGTAGATGTCGCCGGAGCGCAGCTTCTCGGAGTGGTTCTTGAAGCGGCGTGACCAGTTGGTCGGCATGCGCGCCTCCTTCTTGCGAAGGACCGCGAAGACCTCCTCGACCTCCTCGTCGTTGATCACGTCGCGCAGGCCCACGGTCTCGGCGTTCGCCACCGGGACCATCAACACGAGATCGGAATAGGCAACCTTGAGCTTCAGGTAGTCCTGGCGCACATTGAAGGCAGTGATCTTCTCCACCTTCTCCACCGTGCACGCCCCGTGGTGGGGGTACACGAGTCTGTCGCCCTTCTTGTACTTTCGCACCGTCATAGCGCTCCTCGCCGCTCCAGGCGGCGTCAATGGGGACTCACTATTCTACCAGACCCGGGCCCACTCGCGTCCGGGGCGAAGTCGGCCAGCAGATCGGCCAGGCGCCGGACCCCGACCGTGCGCACGCCGGCATCGTCGGTGACGTCACCGGCCGGGACGTAGACGGTCGTCACCCCGCGGCGGCGCAGCTCGCTCACCCGCCGACCGATCCCGCCCACCACCCGCAGCTCCCCGGCCAGGCCGACCTCGCCGACCACCGCGACGTCGCGCGGCACGACGAAGCCCCCGGCGGCCGAGGCCAGGGCCAGGGCCAGGGCCGCGTCCACACCCGGCTCACCGGCCGGCAAGCCGCCCGCCGAGGCGGCGAACACGTCGAGGCCCCGCAGGTCCCAGCCGCAGCGGGCCTCCAGCACGGCGAGCATCAGGGCCAGGCGCTGGGCCGACAGCTGATGGGCGACGCGGCGCGGCGCGGCGCCCGCCGCCGCCGCGACCAGCACCTGGAGCTCGACGGCCAGGGCTCGTGAGCCGTCGCTCGCTGCGCCCCACACGACGCCCGGCACCGCGAGGTCGCTGGCCGGCACGCCCGCGTCGGGCAGCTCGACGAGTCCCTGGTCCGTGAGGTCGAAGAGGCCGACCTCGCCGGTGGGCCCGAACCGGTGCTTGAGCGCCCGCACGACCCGGAGCGTCCCGTGGCGGTCGCCCTCGACCCGCACGACGGTATCGACCAGGTGCTCGAGGGCGCGCGGCCCGGCCAGCTCGCCGTCCTTGGTGACGTGGCCGACCAGCACCAGCGGGCTCCCGGTGCGCTTGGCCGCCTGGCAGAGGCGCTCGGCGATGGCCCGTACCTGGGTGGGCGAGCCGGCCGACCCGCTGACGCCATCGTCGCGCAGCGCCGACACCGAGTCGACCACCACCAGTGCCGGGTGGGTGCGGTGGATCGACTCCTCGGCGAGGGCGGCCTCCGTGGTGGCCACGATGCCGATGTCGCCGGCGGCCGCCCCGACGCGGCGAGCCCGGCGGGCCACCTGCCCGGCGGACTCCTCGGAGGCCACGAGCAGCACGTCGCGGTGCGCCCGGGCGAGGTTGCTCAGGACCGCGAGGGCCAGCGTCGACTTGCCGACGCCGGGCTCGCCGAACAGCAGGGTCGTCGAGCCCGCGACTAGCCCCCCGCCCAGGACCCGGTCCAGCTCGGGGATCTCGGTGGGGCACAGTGGCCCGTCCTCGAGATCGGCGTCGCCCAAGCGCGTCACCGCGCTAGGCGCCGAACGCACCGCCGGCAACTCAGTCACCGTGTTCCAGGCCCGACACGTCGCGCATTGGCCCGTCCACTTGGGGGCCAGGGCCCCGCACGATCCGCACGCGTACTGGGGGCCTCTCACCCCCGCCACGCTAGGCGGACGCTGTCACGCCTTCGGCGTGAGGTCCTCGAAGTCGACCGACGGCGGCAGGCCCTCGACGCCCTCGAAGGAGAGCGACGGACCCTCGGGTCCCTCGACCATGTCCACGACGATGGTCTGGCCCGCGCGGAACTCCTTGAAGAGGATCTTCTCGCTCAAGACGTCCTCGACGTACTGCTGGACCGCCCGACGCAGCGGTCGGGCTCCCAGCTCGGGGTCGTACCCCTTCTCGGCCAGGTAGCTCTGGGCCGCCGCCGACAGCTCCAGGCCGAGCCCCTGTACGGCCAGCTGCTCGCGCAGGCGCCCGATGAACAGGTCAGCGATCGCGATCACCTCGTCCTTGGTCAGCTCGTGGAAGACGATCGTCTCGTCTATCCGGTTGAGGAACTCGGGACGGAAGTGGGCCTTCAGCGCCTGGTTGACCTTCTCCTTCATGCGCTCGTGGCTGGCCAGGTCCCCGCCCTTGGCGAAGCCGATGGCGGCCCGGCGCAGGTCGGCGGTCCCCAGGTTCGAGGTCATGATCAAGATGGTGTTCTTGAAGTCGACCACGCGGCCCTGGGAGTCGGTCAGGCGCCCGTCTTCGAGGATCTGCAGCAGCGTGTTGAACACGTCGGGGTGGGCCTTCTCAACCTCGTCGAAGAGCACCACCGAGAACGGCTTGCGGCGCACGGCCTCGGTGAGCTGGCCACCCTCGTCGTAGCCCACGTAGCCCGGGGGCGAGCCGACCAGGCGGCTCACCGAGTGCTTCTCCATGTACTCGGACATGTCCAGCTGGATGAGGGCATCCTCGTCGTCGAAGAGGAACTCGGCCAGAGTCTTGGCGAGCTCGGTCTTGCCCACGCCGGTGGGCCCAAGGAAGATGAACGAGCCACCGGGGCGCTTGGGGTCCTTCAGGCCCGCGCGGGTGCGCCGGATCGCGCGGCTGAGCGCGGTGATGGCCTCCCCCTGGCCGATGACGCGCTTGTGCAGCTCGTCCTCCATGCGCAGGAGCTTGCTGGTCTCCTCCTCGGTGAGGCGGTACACGGGGATCCCGGTCCAGTTGGCCAGCACCTCGGCGATGATGTCCTCGTCGACGATGTCATCGCGGCGGCCGGCGGCGACGGCATCCTGCGGGGCCAGCTCGTCGCGCTTGGCCTGGAGGACCTGCTCTTGCTCGTCGATGGCCTTGGCCTGCTCGAGGGCGCCCCGGTTCATGGCCGCGTCCTTCTCGGCGCGCAGGCGCAGCAGGTCCTCGTCGATCTTCTTGAGAGCCGGCGAGTCGTCCATGCGCCGGATGCGCAGGCGGCTGCCCGCCTCGTCGATGAGGTCGATGGCCTTGTCGGGCAAGAATCGGTCCGAGATGTAGCGGTCGGCCAGGTTGGCCGCCGCGACCAGCGCCTGATCGGTGATCTTGACCGCGTGGAACTCCTCGTAGACGTCGCGCAGGCCCTTCAGGATCTCGATGGTCATGGCGACCGAGGGCTGCTCCACCTTGACTGGCTGGAAGCGCCGCTCCAGGGCGGCGTCCTTCTCGATGTGCTTGCGGTACTCGTCGATGGTGGTCGCGCCCACGGTCTGGAGCTCGCCGCGCGCCAGCATCGGCTTGAGGATCGAGGCGGCGTCGATGGCCCCCTCGGCCGCGCCGGCACCGACCAGGGTGTGGATCTCGTCGATGAACAAGATGATGTCGCCGCGGGTGCGGATCTCCTTGAGGACCTTCTTCAGGCGCTCCTCGAAGTCTCCCCGGTAGCGGCTGCCCGCCACCAGGGCTCCCAGGTCCAGGGTGTAGAGCTGCTTGTCGGTCAGGGTCACCGGGACCTGGCTGGCCACGATTCGCTGGGCCAGGCCCTCGACGATGGCCGTCTTGCCCACGCCGGGCTCGCCGATGAGGACCGGGTTGTTCTTGGTGCGCCGCGACAGGACCTGCATGACGCGCTCGATCTCGCGCTCCCGGCCCACCAGGGGGTCAAGCTTGCCCTCGCGGGCGTACTGGGTCAGGTTGCGTCCGAACTGGTCGAGGACGGCCGAGCCGCCGGCGGGCTCGCCGTCGCTCTTCTGGCCCGACGACGACACCGTGGCCCCGGCCTCCCGTCCCGACTGGCCCGACATCATCTGCATCACCTGGGCCCGCACCCGGGCGGTGTCGGCCCCCAGGTCGTTGAGCACCTGGGCCGCCACGCCGTCGCCCTCGCGCACCAGGCCGAGCAGCATGTGCTCGGTCCCGATGTAGGAGTGGCCCAGCTGGAGGGCCTCGCGCAAGGAGAGCTCCAGGACCTTCTTGGCCCGCGGGGTGAAGGGGGGCGAGCTGGGCGACGGGTTGGTGTTGGTCCCGATCGCCTCTTCGACCTTCTCGCGCACGATCTCGAAGGTCACCCCGAGCGCGTCGAGCGCCTTGGCCGCCACGCCGTCACCCTCGCGAATCAGGCCCAGCAAGATGTGCTCGGTCCCGATGAACGCGTGGTTCAACTCACGGGCTTCCTCCTGGGCCAGGACCAGGACTCGGCGGGCTCGGTCAGTAAATCGTTCGAACAACGTTCATCCTTCTCGCGCTGTTGCTAGCAGTGTACCGGTGGGAGCGCGCCGTCAGGTCCGCGTCTCAGGGAGCGGGTTGGCGTCCTCATCTAGTGTGTGGGCGTGAACCCGCACGAGCGCCTGCGCCTTCCGCTGGTGGAGCAGGACCTCAAGCGCCTCGAGGAGCTCCTGGCGGACTCGGTGATCGTCGGAGACGCCTATCTCGACAGCGTCACCACCCACCTGATCTACGCTGGCGGCAAGCGCCTGCGCCCCCTCCTGACGATCGCGGCCGCCACGCTGGGTGAGCGCGCGGCCAGCCTCGAGGACCTGATGGGCGGGGTTTCGGCCGAGCTGATGCACCTGGCCTCCCTCTACCACGACGACGTCATGGACGAGGCCGACGTGCGCCGCAACGTCGACAGCGTCAACGCCCGCTACGGCAACCTGGTGGCGATCGTGGCCGGAGACTTCCTCATGGCGCGCTCGGCCGGCATCGCTGCTGACCTCGGGACCGAGGTCGCCAGCCTGATGGCCCACACGCTGGCCTGGCTGACGCGGGGCCAGGTCTCCGAGGTGCGCACGGCCTTCTCGGTCGAGCGCACCGAGGAGGAGTACCTGCGCACCATCGAGGGCAAGACCGGCTCGCTGATGGCGGCCAGCTGCCGGGTCGGCGCCCTGACGGCCGCGCACGCGAGCGCCGTGACTGCGGCCCTCACCGAGTTCGGCCGCTGCTTCGGCATCGTCTACCAGCTGCGCGACGACATCTTGGACCTGGTCGACGTGGACAACGAGCTGGGCAAGCCGGCCGGCCAGGACCTGGCCGAGGGGATCTACACGCTGCCGACGCTGGTCGCCCTGGCCGACCCGACCGTCGGCGACGAGCTGCGGGGCCTGCTGGGGGCACCGCTGTCGGACGCCGACCGCGAGCGCGCCCGCAAGCTGGTGGTGGCGACCGACGGGGTCGAGCGCACCTTGCAGATGGCCCACAGCTACCGTCACGCGGCCACCACCGCCCTGTCCGTCGTACCCGCGCGCGAGCTGCGCGAGGGCTTCGGGCGGCTGATCGACTCGCTGCTCGCGGACCTGCCGACGGCCTAGTCGCGGCCCTCGGTCAGGGGCTTCAGGGTCGGGAAGGCGATGACCTCGCGGATGTTGGCCTCGTCGGCCAGGACCATGACCAGGCGGTCGATCCCCACGCCGAGCCCCGCCGTGGGCGGCAGCCCCCACTCCAGGGCGCGCAGGTAGTCCTCGTCGAGACGCATGGCCTCCTCGTCGCCGGCCGCGCCCAGGCGCGCCTGCTCCTCGAAGCGACGGCGCTGGTCGACCGGGTCGTTCAGCTCGCTGAAGCCGTTGGACAGCTCGCGGCCCACGACGTAGGACTCGAAGCGCTCGGTCAGCTCCGGGTCGCGGCGGTGGCGGCGCGCCAGCGGGGACACCTCGACGGGGTGCTCGGTCACGAAGGCGGGCTCCCACAGGTCGGCCTCGGCGGTGACCTCGAAGAGTTCGGCCAGGAGCCGCCCCGGCCCCCAGGCCGCGGACACCTCGACCCCACGCTCGGCCGCCAGGGAGGCCAGGCGTGCGCGGGGCGTGTGCACCGAGACCTCCTCTCCCAGGCTCGCACTGGCCAGCTCGGCCATGGTGTGGCGCGGCCAGGGCGTCGCCAGCGACAGGTCGCGCCCCTGGTACTGGATCTCGGTCGTGCCCAGCACGTCGAGCGCCACGCCGGCCACCAGCTCCTCGGTGAAGGCCATCATGTCCTGGTAGTCCCAGTAGGCGCGGTAGAGCTCCAGCATCGTGAACTCGGGGTTATGGCGCGGGCTGATGCCCTCGTTGCGAAACACCCGGCCCAGCTCGAAGACGCGCTCGAAGCCTCCCACCACCAGCCGCTTCAGCCACAGCTCGGGCGCGATACGCAGGTAGAACTCGGTGTCCAAGGCGTGGTGGTAGGTGACGAAGGGGCGGGCTGCCGCACCGGTCGGGATGGCGTTCAGGATCGGCGTCTCGACCTCGAGGAACCCGTCAGCCCAGCAGCGCTGGCGCACGGCCTGGAGGACCGCGCTGCGCCGCGCCAGGGTCGTGCGGGACTTCTCATTGGCCCACAGGTCGGCCTCGCGGTGGCGGTAGCGCAGGTCGAAGTCGGCAATGCCGGCCCACTTGTCGCCGAAGTTGTGCTGGGCCTCGGCCAGGCGCACCCAGCTGGCCACCTTGACCGAGAGCTCGCCGCGCTTGGTACGCACCACCTCGCCGGTCACGCCGACCCAGTCGCCCAGGTGCAGGTGCGTGAACTCGGCGAAGGACTCGGTCACCTCGGCCAGGGCGAACAGCTGGAGCTCACCGGTTGAATCACGCATGGTGGCGAAGGCCAGCTTGCCCTGGGCGCGCAGGAGCATGACGCGGCCCGCGACCCGGACGACGACCCCGGACTCCTCACCGTCTTGGAGGTGGTCCCAGCGCTGCTGGACCTCGCCGGCGAAGGCCGACTGGGAGAACGCGTACGGTGTGGTCACAAAGTTGCTCCTGCGTGGTTCCGCTCATGCACGATACGCAATCCGTGCAAGGTGAGCCACGGCTCGGTGTGCTCGACGAGCCGGGTGTGCGGAACGATCAGCCCGGCCAGCCCGCCGGTGGCGATCACGGTGGCCGGGCCGACCTCGTCGAGGATCCGGGCGCTCACGCCGTCGACCTGGGCGGAGAACCCGTACAGGACACCGGCTTGGATGGACTCAACGGTCGAGCGGCCCACCACCGAGTGCGGCTCGACCAGCTCGACCGAGCGCAGGGCCGCAGCGTGCGCGTAGAGCGCCTCGAGGGAGATCGCGACGCCCGGAGCGATCGCCCCACCCAGGTACTCGCCGCGCGCGCTGATCACGTCGAACGTGGTCGCCGTGCCCAGGTCCACGACGATCGAGGCGCCCGGGTAGAGGTCGAAGGCCCCCACGGCGTTGGCCACCCGGTCGGGACCGACCTCGCGCGGGTTCTCGTAGAGGATCGGCATCCCCGTCCGCGTCCCGGGGCCCAGCACCGTCAGGGGGAGGTCGCGGAACCACCGGTTGGCCATCCGGCGCAGCTGGGTGGACGCGCTGGGGACCGAGGAGGAGATCGCGATGGCGCTGACCACGGTGCGCAGGTCGAGGCCCTCGAGATCGAGCAGCTGGGTCAGGAACATGGCGTGCTCGTCGGGCGTGCGCTCGGCGACCGTCGAGAGGCGCCAGTGGAAGGCCAGCCCGTGCTCGTCGCCGGCGCGGGCGAAACCCATCGCGCCGGGGTCGTCGGGCGGCGCGTCGCCGAAGAGCCCGATCACTGTCTCGGTGTTGCCCACGTCGATGGCCAGCAGCATCACTCCCCCTTGATCTCGACGTCCGCGTTGTCGATCAGCCGGACGCCGTCGATGCGACCGGCCACCAGGGCTCGGCGCCGCCCCGACTCGACGTCCCGGCTCGGGCGCAGCGTCACCGGGTCCACGACCTCGGCGTAGGCCACCTCGACGCCAGCCTCCTCGAGCACGGCGCGCATGCGCTGGCGCAGTGCCGAGGCCGTGGCCGGCTGGGCCGCCGCGGCGGCCACGGCCCGCGACAGGCTGAGGGCCCGCTGGCGACCGGCGGCGCTGAGGCGCACGTTGCGGCTCGACAGGGCCAGGCCGTCATCCTCGCGCACGATCGGGCAGGCCGTGACCTCGACGGCGAACCCGAGGTCGACGACCATCTGGCGCACCATGGCCAGCTGCTGGAAGTCCTTCTCGCCGAAGTACGCCCGCGCCGGGCCGGTGAGGGCGAAGAGCTTGGCGACGACGCTCGCCACGCCGTCGAAGTGGCCCGGACGATCGGCGCCCTCGAGGTCCTCGGTCAGGCCGGCGACGTGCACCGTGGTGGTGACGGGTGCGGGGTAGGCCGGCCACATCTGCTCGAGCGCGGGCTCGACCAGCAGGTCCACGCCGAGCGCGGCGGCCCGCGCCCGATCGGCCTCGGGCGTGCGCGGGTAGGCCCGCAGGTCGGCGGGGTCGTTGAACTGGCGCGGATTGACGAAGATGGTCACGATGACGTAGTCACCGCGGTCCTGGGCGGCCCGCACCAGCGAGTCGTGGCCCGCGTGCAAGGCCCCCATGGTAGGCACCAGCCCGACGGTGCGGCCCCGCTGGCGCGCCGCCGCGGCCGCTCGACGCCACGCGTCGAGGTCGCTGACCACCTCCATCAGGCCGACTGGGACACGCGGCGCTCTCCCAGCGCCAGAGCCTCACGGGCCAGGGCCACGTAGGTGTCGCGCTCCTCGGGCGGCAGCGCGGCCAGGTGCGCGTCGATGGTCGCCATGTCGCCCCGAGACGCCGGGCCCGTCAAGGCGGCGCGGGGCCCCCGCGTGGCCAGATCGTCCAGGGCCTGGCGCGACAGGTCGAGAAAGTCGCTCAGCTCGAGCCCGCTCTGGCGCGCCAGTCGATCCACCTGACCCATCAGGGCCACCAGGTGGTTGGCGGCGACGACGGCGGTCGCGTGGTAGAGGGCCCGGCGCTCGTCGGGCACGCGGATCGCGCGACCCTGGAGCGAGGAGACGATCTGGGTGATGAGGTCATCGCCGGCCACCGCGTAGGTCGCCCCGACCAGGCGGCGCGCCCCCACGCGCGGCGAGGAGAGCACGGCTAGCGGGTGCAGCGAGGCCGCGCGCGGATGGGCGGCCAGCGGGGCCAGCGTCAGCGAGCCCGCGACATGGGCCACGACGCGTCGGGCGTCGGGCGCCAGGCGCGCCGCGGTCTCGGCGACCGCGCCGTCGGGTGTGGTCACCAGCACGAGGTGCGCCCGACCCACCGCGTCGATCTGGTCGTGGTGCACCAGGCGCACCCGGTGCCCCTGGGCGCTCAGGGCACGCGCAAAGGACTGGCCGGCACGTCCGGCTCCGATGATGGCGATCTCCATGGCTCCCCCCGTTCCGGCCCCGAAGGTGCCGTTCGGTCACTCCACATCGTCGAGTGTACCCAGGACCGCGACCTCCCCGCTCGCGGCGGCGCGGGCGACCGGCGAGACCAGGTCCTCGGCCAGCTCGCGCCAGGGCGCCAGCACGAAGGCGCGCTCGAAGGCGCGCGGGTGCGGGACGGTGAGCTCGGGATCGTCGCTGGCGTAGCCGTCGATCCAGATCACGTCGACGTCGAGCGTCCGCGGGCCCCAGCGCACCGTGCGCTCGCGGCCCGCCGCGTCCTCGGCGCGCCGGGCGCGCTCGAGCAACTCGGCCGGTGAGGCCGCGGTCAGCACCTCGACGACCAGGTTCCAGAAGTCCGGCTGGGCGACGCCGCCCACCGGCGCGGTCACGTAGACCCGCGAGACCCGCACCGGCTCGCCCGCCCCGACCGCCGCGACGCCAGCCGCCAGGTGCGCGCGCCGGTCCCCCAGGTTCGACCCCAAGGAGAAGAACGCCCGCCTCACCGCTGCACGCGGCGCCGCACGCCGACGGTCGCGACGTCCTGGGCGACCGGGGGCCGCAGCTTGCGCACCGCCACCGTCACGGCCTCGAGCGCGCCATCGCTGGCCAGCACAGCGCGCGCCACGTGGTCGGCCAGTGCCTCGAGCAGCTGGAAGCGGCCCTCGCGCGCCACCCGGGCGGCCAGGGCCAAGGTCGCGCCGTAGTCCGTCGTGGCCGCGACGTCGTCGAGTTGGGCCGCGCGATCCAGGGGGCGCTCCAGATCGAGGTCCATCTCGATGGGCTGCTCGCGGTGGCGCTCGTGCTCCAAGACGCCCACGACCACCGACACCCGCAGTCCCCGCAGCTCGATGCGGTCGCTCATCGTGGCGTCGCGTTCATGGTGCCTCGGGCAGATCGGCGAGCATCGCGCGGCCCTCGGGGCCCAGCGAACGCCGAAAGAGCCTCTCGATCAGGGCGATGGCGGGGGGCACGGCCACCGTGCCGCTCCAGACGAGGTAACCCGCGACCACCCCGAGAATCCGGTCCGAGACGTCGTCCCCGTGCAGGAGCGACACCTGGCCCGACGCGCCCGACGCTGCCAGGTCGCGGTAGCAGGCAGCCAGCACGTCGCGCTGGCTCGATCCGGCGCGCAGGCCGTAGTGGACGCTGGTCATCCCGTGGGCCTCGTAGGCGGCCGCGCTGGGCCACATCGGCAGCAGCGAGATGATCCGGGTGAACCCCTGGTGCTGGAGCCAGAGGAGCTCCTCGTCGCGACGGACCCGCCGGTGGACAGCCGTCGAGCCACCGGGCCGCTCGGCGACCGCCAGGCGCCCCCGGTACACCCAGGTGAAGCCCCGCGGCTCGATCCCGACGGACCACTTCGACTTCACGCGACCTCCTCGGAGCGACGCCCGACCAGCAGGTCGCGCGCCTGAGCGGTGGCTGCGACGTCGTGCACGCGCACCAGGTCCACCCCGCAGGCCATGGCCCACGTGGCGGTGGCCAGCGACCCCTCCAGGCGCTCGGTGACGCTGGCCGTGTGGGCCAGCGCGTCGAGGAACCGCTTGCGGCTCGTGCCCACCAGGACGCCCGCCCCGTAGTCGCGCGCCAGGCTCACGATGTCGCCCAGGTGCCCGAGCAGGGCCCAGTTCTCGTCGGCGGTCTTGGAGAACCCGATGCCCGGATCCAGCCACAGCCGGGGTACGCCGGCCGCGCGCGCCCGGCGCGCGCGCTCCTCCAGGAACGCCACCACCTCGCCGACGATGTCGGAGGAGGTCGGCACCTCGGGCGTGGTGGCGGGCAGGCCCCGGCTGTGCATGGCGACGATCCCCACGCCGATCTGCCCGGCCAGCTCGACCAGCTCGCCGGTCACGTCGTTGATGATCGTGGCCCCCGCGGCCACCGTGGCGCGCGCCACCTCGGGCTTGGAGGTGTCCACCGAGACGGCGACCTCGCCGGCCAGCCCGACCACCACCGGCACCACCCGCGCGATCTCCTCGTCGGCGCTCACCAGGGTCGCCCCCGGTCGCGTCGACTCTCCCCCGACGTCGATGACGTCGGCCCCGGCCCGGCGCAGCGAGCGACCACGATCGATGGCCGCGATCGTCGTCGGGGTACGCGAGTCGGGGAAGAACGAGTCGGGCGTGACGTTGACGATCCCCATCACCCGGGGGCTCAGCGCCACGGGGAGCGCCTCTGGTGGATGTACTGGAGCGCCTCGGCGCGATAGGCCGGGTCGTCGCGGAAGATTCCGCGCACCGCCGAGGTGACGGTGGTGGCTCCGGGCTTCTTGACCCCGCGCATGGACATGCAGAAGTGCTCGGCCTCGAGCACGACGATGGAACCCCGCGGATGCAGCTCGCGCTCGAGCGCCTCGACGATCTGGGTGGTCATGCGCTCTTGGACCTGCAGCCGGCGCGCGTAGCCCTCGACCAGCCGGGCCATCTTGGACAGCCCGGTGATGCGGCCATCGGGCCCGGGCAGGTAGGCGACGTGGGCCTGACCCACGAAGGGCAGCAGGTGGTGCTCGCACAGCGACGTGAAGGCGATGTCGCGCACCATGACCATCTCGTCGTGGCCGGCCTCGAAGGTCACGCGCAGGTGCTCGCCGGGGTCCGCCTCGATGCCACCGAACAGCTCGACGTACATCTCGGCCACGCGCCGCGGCGTGTCGACCACGCCCTCGCGCTCGGGGTCCTCGCCGATCGCCGCCAGCAGCTCGCGCACCAGGCGCTCGACGCGCGGCCGGTCCACCACTAGATGGCGCCCACGTAGGTGTAGATCGCGTCCAGGTTCCGGTAGCGCTCGGCGACATCGAGTCCGTAGCCCACGACGAAGGACGGGCCGATCGAGAAGCCGACGTAGCGCAAGTCCTGCTCGACGCGCTGCTCGCCCTCCTTGAGCAGCAGCGTGCAGACCTCGAGGCTGCGCGGCTCGCGCGCCCCCAGGTACTGGCGCAGGTAGTTGAGCGTCAGGCCCGAGTCCACGACGTCCTCGATCACCAGGACGTCGCGTCCCACCAGGTCGACGTCGAGGTCCTTGACGATGCGCACCACGCCGCTCGTCTTGGTCGCCGCCCCGTAGCTCGAGACGGCCATGAAGTCGACCTCGACGGGCAGCTCGATCGCGCGCATCAGGTCCGACATGAAGTTGACGGCCCCCTTGAGCACGCCCACGAGCAGCGGGGGCCGGCCCGCGTAGTCCCGCGTGATCTGCGCACCCAGCTCGCTCACGCGCTGGGCCAAGTCGGACGCCGACACCACGACCTCCCCCAGATCGTGCGCCGCCCAGTGCGCATCCACGGCCGCATCCGCAGGGGAGTTCATGTCGGCCCAGCGTAGCGGAGGAGTTCCTTATCCTCCCTCGCCGAGGTGCAGGTGGCGCCGCGAGTGACCAAGCCGGCGCCCACCGGTCAGCTGGGCGGCCCGGGCGCGCCCCTCGACGACGGCGATGGCCCGCTCGACCTCGGCCGCCGAGGGCGGATGGCGCTCGGCGTCCAGGCGCAGGTGAGACCGCAGCCAGCGCCGCAGGCGGGCCCGCGGCCAGGTGGCCAGCTCGCGGCAGTCCACCTCGCTCAGGGCGCGCGGGTCGGCGGCGACCTCGTCGAGCCAGTCGCGCTCCTCGGCGATCAGGGCGGCCTGGCGCGCGAGGAGCGGCACGATGTCGCGTTCGGCTACCGCGGCCAGCAGCGGCACCACCTGGTGGCGCACCCGATTGCGCACGAAGCGCAGGTCGTCGTTGGACTCGTCGTGGGCCACCGGGACGCCGGCCCCCTCGACGAAGGCGTGCAGCGCCGCACGCCGCAGCCCGATCAGCGGCTTGGTCGGGTCCCCGACGAGCGGGCTCAGACCGTCCAGGCCCGCCCCGCGCAGCAGGTTCACCAGCACGGTCTCGGCCAGGTCGTCCATGGTGTGCCCGGTCAGCGCTCCCGCAGGCAGCAGCCCGCGCCGGGCCGAGCGCGCCCGGGCCTCCAGATTCGGGCCCGGCGCCACCGTGATCCGATGGACCCGCACCGGCGCGCCGAGGCGCCTCCCGAGCTCCTCGACCAGGGCGGCGTCGTCGGCGCTGGCCGGGCGCAGGCCGTGGTCGACGTGGTGCACGCGCACCTCCAGGCGCGCCGCCCGGGCCAGCAGCCACAGCCCGACCGAGTCCGGCCCGCCCGACACGGCCAGGTCGACCGCCGTGCCCGCCGGCGGGAAGCGGCACAGCGCCAGCAGCGCCTCGGCGGGGTCGCCCACGGGGCCAGGCTAGGCCGCGACGCGCTGGCCGTGGGCCTGGCCGACGCGCAGGCGGACTCGGGCCCCCAGGTAGCCCAGCGACGCCAGCGCCGTGATCCAGAAGCTGGTCGGCCCCCCGATCCAGATGGCCAGCGCCAGGCCGATCCAGGAGCTGGCCAGGGCCAGAGCCATCGCCAGGAGCATCGCGCGGGCCGGTCGGCCCGTGAGCGCCGCCGCGGTGGCCGCCGGCGCCACGAGCAGGGCGAAGACCAGCAGAACGCCCACGATCTGGATGGCGACGACCGTGGTCAGGGCCAGCAGCCCCATGAACAGCACCGAGTAGGACATCGGCGAGACGCCCCGCACGGCGGCCGACTGGGCGTCAACCGACACGAACAGCAAGGGTCGGTAGACCAGGGAGACCGTGAGCAGCACGGCGGCCGACAGGCCGGCCACCAGCCAGACGTCGCCGGTCGTGACGCCGAGGATCTGGCCGAACAGGATCGAGTACGTCGCGTTGGCGTAGCCGCTGTACAGGGAGATGAACAGCACGCCGAGACCCAAGGCGGCCGTCAGGGTCACTCCGACGACCGCGTCGCGGTCGTCCAGGGTGGCGCCCGCCAGGCCGATAACCAGTCCCGCGCCGAGGCAGAAGACGAGCAGCCCCACGACGGGGGCCAGGCCCAGCAGGACGGCCCCGGCGGCCCCGGCGAAGCCGATATGGCCAATGGCGTGGGCGGCGAAGGCCTGGCGCCGCAGCACCACGAAGTAGCCCACCGCCCCGGCGGCCAGGGCCACCGCGGTAACCGCGTAGATGGCGTTTTGGACGAAGGAGAAGCCCAGCAGGGTCGTCAGGCTCATCGCGTCACCTCGTCGTAGACCTCGGCCAGGTGGGTGTGGGGGTCCTCGTTCTCGTGGACGTGCCCGTGGGGGTGCGGGTGGGCGAACTCCTCGTCCAGGCCCACGATCACCCGGCGCCCGCGCGCCGTGTGGACGATCTCGATGGGATGACCGTAGAGCTCGCTCAGCGTCGCCTCGTTCACCACGTCGTCGGGGTTGCCGCAGCGGACGTGGCCGCGCGCGATCCACACCACCCGGTCGACGATGGGCGCCAGCGGGTTGAGGTCGTGGGCCACGACCAACACCGCCGCACCCGTCTGGTCGCGCACCAGGTTGATCAGGTCGACGACCTCGGCCTGGGCGGCGAGATCCAGCCCGGCCAGGGGCTCGTCGAGCAGCAGCAGCTCGGGACGAAAGACGGTGGCGTGGGCGATGGCGATGCGCTGGTGCTGCCCGCCCGACAGCGTGTGCATCGGTCGGTCGGCGAAGGTGGTCGTCCCCGTCAGGGCCAGGGCCCGCGTCACGATCTCGGCGCGCGCGCGGTCCCGGCGCCATCCCACCGTCGGCCCGTCGTAGCCGAGGCCCACGTAGTCCCGGCCGGTCATGGTGGACAGGGTGTCGGCCGCCCGCGACTGGGCCACGTAGCCGACCCGCGGGTCGCCCCGGTGCGGCGCCGCCCCAAAGACCGTCACCGTGCCCGCGCTCAGGGGCACCAGGCCCACCACGGCGCGCAGCAGCGTGGACTTGCCGGCCCCGTTGGGGCCCAGAACCGCGGCGACCGCGCCGCGCTCCAGGCGGAACGACGCCTCCCGCCAGATCACGCGGCGATCCAGCGTGACAGCAGCGTCGTGAAGCTCGAGAACGCTCATGGTGCGCATCCCTCCTTGTGCAGTGCGTGGCGCAGCTCGCCGATCACGTGGCGCAGCTGGGCCACGTCGCTGGTGCCGATCAATGTCTCGGTGATGCGGACCACCGGCACCTGGTGGACCTGGGCCACGTGGACCATCTCCTGGGTCAGCGGCGTCGCCGTCTGCACGTTGTCGATGAGCAGGGCCGGGTGGTGGGTCAGCTGCACCAGGGCCAGTGCCAGGTCGTGAATCGAGGGGTCGACCGAGTTGCCGATCGCCAGGCGCAGCGGCTCGGGCGTCACGATGTGCAGCCCCATCGCCAAGAGCAGGTAGGTGGCCACGTCCTCGGTAGCGGCCACGGGCACGCCCGCGCAGCCTCGCCGAATGGCCCGGACCTGGGCCGCCAGGCCCGCCAGCTCGCCCGAGACGCGCCGGGCGCGCCGGACGATCGCCGGGCCGCTCGGGAGCGACCGCAGGCGCGCGGCCAGCGCGGCGACCAGGCGGCGCGTCGCGGTCAGGTCGTAGAACAGATGGGGGTTCTCGCCCGTCGTCACGTGCATCAGGTGGGCCACGTCGATCACCGCGACGGGCTGGGACCGCGCCGCTACCAGCTGGGACAGCCAGGCGTCGTAGCCGGCACCGTTCTCGATGATGAGCGTCGCCTGGGCCACGTGCGCGGCGTCGGCCGGCGTCGCCTCGTGGTTGTGGGGGTCGGCGTTGGGGTCGCTCAAGAGAGACACCACCCTCGCGTCGGGCCCCGCGACCGCGCGGGCCAGCGCCGCCCACTCCGAGACACCCGCCACGATGAGCGGGCGTGCCGGGACGCGACGACTAGGCCCGGACGGCACCCCGGAGCCGGACCCGGATCTGGCGGCCAGGGTCAGGGCCCCCGCGGCGGCCAGGGTCAGGGCCCCCGCCGCGGCCAGCGCCGCCCCGCGTCTCCAGACTGGAATCATTCCACGTATGTTATCTGGAATCGTTCTGTATTGCAACCGCGCGGGGATACACTGACCTCGTGGCCACCGAGCGCAACACCGCCCAGCGGCGCGCGATCCTCGACGGGTTGGCCCGCACGGCGGGCTTCATCAGCGCGCGAGACCTGCACAGCGTCGTCGTGCGCGAGGGCACTCCCGTGTCGCTGGCCACGGTCTACGCCCAGCTGCGCCGCCTGGCGGCGGCCGGCCAGGTCGACGTCGTCATGACCGAGCGCGGCGAGAGCCTCTTTCGGCGCTGCACGACCGACGCCCACCATCACCACCTCTCGTGCCGGGAGTGCGGGGCGACCGTCGACATCGATGCCCCGTTCCTGGAGCGCTTCACCGCCGAGCTGGGCGAGCGCACCGGCTACGACGACCTCGCCCACGTCCTCGAGCTGACCGGGCGGTGCCCCGCGTGTCGAGCCCGGTGAGCACCTCGGGCGCGCTGCCCGTGCTGGACCTGCCGGCGGCCTGGACGCCGGGGGTGCGTGCCTTCGTCACCACCCGCGCCGGCGGCGTCAGTGCGGCCCCCTTCGACACGCTCAACCTCGGCGACCACGTGGGCGACGACCCCGCGTGCGTGGCCGAGAACCGGCGCCGCGTCGCGGCCGCGGCTCGCGTGACCCCGGTCTCCCTGATCACCATGGCCCAGTGCCACGGCCGCGAGGTCGCCTGGGCCGCCCCGGGCGCCCCCGCCCCGGCCGACGCCCTCCTGTGCGAGCGCGAGGACCTGGCCCTCGCGGTGCTGGTGGCCGACTGTCTGCCGATCGTGCTGTGCGACCCGGAGTCCCCCCGCTTCGCCGTGGTGCACGCGGGGTGGCGCGGGCTCGACGTCGGCGTGCTGGCCGCGACCCTCGCCCACTTCGCTTCGCCCCGGCGCGTGGTCGCCGCGATCGGGCCGGGCATCTCGCCGGCGCGCTACCCGGTGGGCCCCGAGGTCGCGGCGCGCTTCGCCGACGTCCCGGGCGCTCTCACGCCCGACGAGGGCGACCGCTCGCGCCTGGACCTGGTGGCCGTGGCGGTCGCCCAGCTCCACCAGCTGGGCCTGGACCCCGCCCAGGTCCACCGGCTCGACGCGGTCACCGACGACAGCGCGCTCTTCTTCTCGCACCGTGCCGGCGCCCCCACGGGGCGTGTCGCCCTGGTGGCGCGACGCGATGGGGGGCCCTCGTGAGCCGCCCGCGCGCCGAGGTCTTCGCGTACCGCGGCCTGGAGGTCGAGGCCGAGGTCCTGCGCGCCCACTACGACCTGGACGGTCGCGCCTTCGTCGAGGAGGTCGTCGTCACCGGCGCCGGGGACCTGCGGGCCCCGGCGCCCGCGGCCGTGGCCACGCTGTGGTACCTGGTGGCCGGCCTGTCGTACCTGAAGGCCGGGGCGGCGCGCCACGTCGACCTGGCGAAGACGCCGGTCGGCCCGGCGGGCCGCGCCCTGCTGGCGGCGGCCATCCGCGACGGGCTAGGCGAGTTCGCCGTGCGCAACGACCTGGACCTGGCCGACCTCGCCGTCACGGGCGGCGCGCCCCTGGAGCCCGCTGTCGCTGCTGGCGACCCCCGCCGGGTGCTGGTCCCCTTCGGCGGCGGGATCGACTCCGTCGTCGCCTTGGAGGAGCTGCCCCCCGATCTCGACCAAGCGCTCTTCGTCGTCAGCCCGGCCAGCGGCCCCTTCGCCGCGCTCGAGGCCACCGCTCGCGTCACCGGCCGGCCCATCGTGCGTGCCTCGCGCCGCCTGGACCCGGCTCTGGTCGCCGACCCCAGCCTGTGGCGCGGCCACGTGCCGGTCACGGCCATGGTCTCGCTCCTGGCCGCGACCGCGGCGGCGGCCAGCGGGCGCGGCGGCGTCGTGATGAGCAACGAGCGCTCGGCCTCGGCCCCCAACCTGATCCGGGCGGGCCGCCCGGTCAACCACCAGTGGAGCAAGTCGTGGGCCGCCGAGCAGCTGCTCGCCGCGGCGCTGGCCGAGTCGGTGGGCGACGGCCTGGTCGTGGCCAGCCTGCTGCGCGACCGCTCCGAGCTGTGGGTGGCCGAGCGCTTCGCGCGCCTCACCCGCTACCACGACGTCTTCCGCAGCTGCAACCGGGCCTTCGCCCAGGACCCCGCGCGCCGGGCGAGCACGTGGTGTGGCCAGTGCGACAAGTGCCTGTTCGTCAACCTGGTGCTGGCCCCCTTCGTGACCCGCGACCGCCTGGCCGCGATCTTCGGGAGCGAGCCCCTGGCCGATCCGGCTCGCCTCGACCAGCTGCGCACCCTGGTGGGGCTGGGCGACGAGCCCAAGCCCTTCGAGTGCGTGGGCGACCCCACCGAGAGCGCGGCGGCCCTGCGGCGCGCGGCGGCCGATCCGACCTGGGCGTCCGTGACCCACCTGGCCGCGCTGGCCGCCGAGCTCGGTCCGGATAACGGCGCCGACCTCCTCGAGCCCGCTGGAGAGACCCGTGTTCCATCCCACTGGCTTCGCTGACCTGGCCGGGCGCCGCGTGGGCGTCCTCGGCTACGGGCGCGAGGGCCACGCCACCGAGGCCCGGCTGCGGTCCGTGGGGGCCGAGGTGGTGGTGGTCGACGACGATCCCGCGGTCGGCGTGCTGGTGACGGGCGACGGGGGCCTGGAGGCGCTAGCCGCCTGCGACGTGGTGCTGAAGGGTCCCGGGATCGCGCGCCGGCGCGCCGACGTGGCGTCCTTGCGCCAGCGGGTCCCGGTGACCTCGGCACTCAACCTCTGGTTCGGGGAGACCAACCGGTCGCGCGTCATCGCCGTCACGGGCACCAAGGGCAAGTCGACCACCACCGCCCTGGCCGTCCACGCCCTGGCGTGCCTGGGCGAGTCCGCGCGCGCCGTGGGCAACATCGGCCAGCCTCCCTACGACCCGGCTCTTACCGCGTGGTCGGGCTACACGGTCGTCGAGGTCTCCAGCTACCAAGCCCCCGAGATCGAGTGGGCTCCCGCGGTGGTGGCGATCACGTCGCTCGGATCCGATCACCTCGACTGGCACGGCTCGCTCGCCCAGTACCACGCGGACAAGCTCTCCCTGACGCGCGCGGCCGGGCCCCACGTGACCGTGATCGCCGACCAGCCCGAGCTGCTCGACCGCGCCGACCTGCTGGGCGGTGCGGTCGAGGTGGCCGGCCCGATCGAGCTGGCCGGTGCCCTGCACCTGGCCGGCGCTCACAACGACGGCAACGTCGGCGTCGCCGTGGCCGCCGTGGCGGCGCTCCTCGGGCGGACGCGGGCGGACGTCACCGCCGCGCTGGCCGCGGGGGCGGCACACTTCGTGCCCCTGCCCGGGCGCCTGAGCGTGGTGGCCACCGAGGACCGCCCGGGGGGACGGCTGCGTTACGTCGACGACGGGTTGGCCACCGCGCCACTGCCGGCCGTGGCCGCCCTCGCGGTCTTTGCCGCCGAGCCCGTCGCTCTGATCGCCGGCGGCTTCGATCGCGGCGTCGACTACGCCCCGCTGGCCAGCGCCCTCGCGGGTCGCGGCGCCCCCACCCTGGTGGTCGTCACGGGGCCCGCCGGTACGCGTATCGCGGCCGCGGTGCGCCACGGCGCCCCCCACGTGATGGTCGTCGAGGCCGACGACCTGGACCAGGCAGTGGTCCGGTCGCGCGACTTCCTGCCCGCGGGCGGCGTGGTACTGCTCTCGCCCGCCGCGCCCAGCTTCGACCGCTACCGCAACTGGGAGGAGCGCTCGGCGGACTTCGCCCGCGCGGCGCGGGAGGCTGGGAGCCTGGGAAGGGATTCGAACCCTTGACCTGCGCATTACGAATGCGCTGCTCTACCAGCTGAGCTACCCAGGCGCGCTCGACACACTACCGCACCGGCCCCGCGAGCGGTCTAGGCCGAGGCCAGGCAGATCAGCAGGTCGCTCACCAAGAGGACCTCGTCCATCGAGGTCGCCAGACGCCGGTGGGTCTCGGCGACCGCCTCGAGCGCCACCAGGCTGGAGCGGGCGCGCGCCGAGGCACGCGAGCCGGCCGGGTCCTCGAGCGCCTCGACGAGGCGGTCCCGGTAGACCTCCGCGAGCACGCGCAGGCCCCAGGCGATCTCCTCGACCCGGAAGCGCCGCTGCTCGCGCCGCTGACCGGCCTCGATCTCGCGGCGCGGCGTGGCTCGCGCGCCGACCGCCTTCTCGTCGGCGCGTCGTCGCTCGGTCTCGGCGCTCTGCCAGGCGACCAGAGGAGCCATCGCGGCATCCAGGCCCCGCTCGATCTCGTCCACCAGGCCCATCACCGCACTCAACTCGCCGCGCAGGCGCGCCGGGATCCCCCGCCAGCCCTCCAGACGCTCGGCCAGCGCCGGGTCGCGCACCAGGATCCGGGCCCGACGCAGATCGCCGTTGGCCGCGGCCGCGGCCGCCCGGGCGGCCACCGGGTCGGCACCCTCGGCCTCCAGGGCGCCGACCAGGGAGTCCGGGCTGAGGGCCCGCCACCGGATCACGACGCAGCGCGAGATGATGGTCTCGAGCTCGGCGAGCAGGTCCCGGGCGGTGAGCAGGAAGATGGTGCGCTCGGGGGGCTCCTCGAGCGACTTGAGCAGCGTGGCCGCCGTCGCGGCCCCGCCGGCGACCGACAACTCGATGTCCTCGATGATGACGATCTGGTACCCCGCGCCCAGGGGGCGCCGACGGGCCACCCGCTCGGCCTCGCGCAGCTCGTCGACGCGCCAGGTCGTGCCGGCCCGCTCGATCACGGTGACGTCGGGCTCGACGCCCTCGAGCACGCGCCGACACGTCTCACACGTGCCGCAGCCCGCGTCGGGGCACTGCAGGGCCGCGGCCATGGCCGTGGCCGCCTCGTGCAGGTCGACGCCCGGTGGCCCGACGAGCAGGTACGCGTGCACCGGCCGGCGCACGTGATGGCGGACCTGCGCGGCCGCGCTCGCCTGGCCGACCAGCCGGTCCAGGACGTCAGGCACGCCACCACCCGCCGGCCGCCAGCACGCCGTCGACCGCGGCGCTGACCGCGTCGAGGTCCCCGGACCCGTCGAGCACCACCCAGTGGTCGGGGTCCGCCGCTGCCAGGGCCCGGTAGCCCGCGCGCACCCGCTGGTGGAAGGCCCGGTCCGCCGACTCGAAGCGGTCCTGGCGGTCACGCCGGCGGCGCTCGTCGGCCACGTCGGGCGCCAGGTCCAGCAGCACCGTGAGGTCGGCCCGGCACGAGCCGATTGCCAGGTCGGTGGCCGCCTGGACCAGGGCCAGGTCGAGACCGCGCCCGTAGCCCTGGTAGGCGATGGTCGAGGCGGCGAAGCGGTCGGCCACGACCGTGGTGCCCGCGGCGAGAGCCGGCTCGATCACCGTGGCCACGTGATGGGACCGGTCCGCGAGCATCAAGAGCGACTCGGTGGCGGGCTCCATGGGCGTGGCCGCGTCCAGCAGCCACCGGCGCAGATCGGCACCCAGGTCGCTGTCGCCGGGCTCGAAGGCGAAGCGAGCCCCGAGAGCCGTGGCCACCCGGCGCGCCTGGGTCGTCTTGCCGCAGGCGTCGATGCCCTCGAAGACCAGGAAGCGCCCCCGGCTCACTTCGCGCTCCGCGGGCGTCGCGGCGTCGCGGCCCGACCCGGGCGCTTGGCGGCGCGCGCCGCGGTCGAGCGGGAGGCCTTGACCACCTGGGCCGTGCCCGGCCGGGGCGCCGCCGCCCGGGGGCGGGTGGCTCGCGGGGCCCGCGGCTCGGAGTTGCGCCGCTCGGCCAGCAGCTCCCCGGCGCGCTCCAGCGTGATGGTCTCGGGCGTGTCGCCCAGGCGCAGGGTCGCGTTGCTCTCCCCATCGCTCACGTAGGGGCCGAAGCGCCCGGTGCGCACCACGACGGGCCGGTGGGTCACCGGGTCCTCTCCCAGCTCGCGCAGGGGCCCGGCGGCCGCGCGCCGGCCGCGCGCCTTGGGCTGGGCCAGGAGGGCCAGCGCCTCCTCCAGGGTCGCTGTCAGCACCTGGTCCTCCTCGGCCAGCGAGCGCGTCTCGGACCCCCAGGTCACGTAGGCGCCGTAGCGGCCGTGGTTGACCAGCACGGGCTCGCCGTCGACCGGGTGGCGGCCCAGCTCGCGCGGCAGCGCCAGCAGGGCCAGCGCCTGCTCGAGACTCAGCGTCTCGGGCGACATGCTCGCCAGCAGCGACGCGGTGCGGGGCTTGCTGCCGCTGGGCTCGCCGAGCTGCACGTAGGGGCCGTAGCGACCCGTCTTGACCAGGACCTCCTCGCCCGAGGCGGGGTCCACGCCCACCACCCGGTCGCCCGCGGGCGCGGCGAGCAGCTCGAGGGCGCGCTCCACGCTCAAGGTGTCGGGCTCGGTGGCCTCGGGGATCGAGACGCGCTCCTCGCCGTGGACCAGGTAGGGGCCGTAGCGGCCCGAGCGCACCGACACGGGCAGCCCGTCGGGGGCCACACCCAAGGCGATGGAGTTGATGGCCGCGAAGTCGAAGTCACCGGCCTCGCGCGTGGCCCGGTGCAGACCCCGGCGGGCGAACTCGCTGGTGGCGGCGGGGTCGCCGAAGTAGAAGCGGCGCAGCCAGGGCTCGAGGTCCTGGTGCCCGTCGGCGATGGCGTCGAGGTCGTCCTCCATGGCGGCGGTGAACTGGTAGTCCACCAGGTCCGCGAAGTAGGCCTCCAGCAGGTTCACCACCGCGAAGGCCCGGAACGTGGGCACCAGGGCCTTGCCCTTCTTCCACACGTAGCCCCGGCGGTCGATCGTCTTCATGATCGAGGCGTAGGTCGAGGGCCGCCCGATCCCGAGGTCCTCGAGCTGCTTGATCAGCGTGGCCTCCGAGTAGCGGTCTGGCGGCTGGGTCTGGTGATCACGCGCCTCGGCGGTGACGATGGCGACGGGGTCTCCCTCGGCCAGCGGCGGCAGCAGGCGCTCCTGGTCGGCCAGCTCGGCCTCCGGGTCGTCGGCGCCCTCCACGTAGGCCCGCCGGAACCCCGCGAACTCGATCTGGAGCCCCGAGGCCACCATCTCAACGCTCTGGTCGGGGCCGCTCAGCGTGGCCCCCAGGCGCACCCGGCGCTGGCGCAGGCGGGCGTCGACCATCTGGGAGGCCAGGGTGCGCTTCCAGATGAGTTCGTAGAGGACGCGCTCGTCCCCCCCCCAGACGGCCTCGGCCTCCTCGAGGGTGCGGAAGGTCGCCCCCGCGGGACGGATGGCCTCGTGGGCCTCCTGGGCGTTCTTGACCGAGCGGTCGTAGCGGCGCGGCGCGCTGGCCACGTACTCGGCCCCGTAGAGCTCGGTCGCCGTGCGCCGCGCGGCGTCCAGGGCCTCGCTGGACAGCGTCGTCGAGTCGGTGCGCATGTAGGTGATCCATCCCTGCTCGTAGAGGCGCTGGGCGGCCCGCATCGTGCGCTCGGGATCGAAGCGCAGCTTGCGGCTGGCCTCGATCTGGAGCGACGAGGTCATGAAGGGTGGCTGGGGGCGCTGGACCCGCGGCGTCTCGGCGATCGCGATCACCTGGCACCGGGCCCCAACGAGGCGCGTGGCCAGGCTGGCCGCCCCGGGGCCCTCGAGGGTGACCACCGACTCGTCGACGAGCTGGCCGCGCGCGTCGAAGCTCTTGGCGGTCGCCAGCGAGCGGCCGTCCAGGGAGTCGACCCGCGCCTCGAAGGTGCCGCCGTCCACGGCGGCCCCCACGACCACGTCGTGCCAGCGGGCCGAGGCGAAGGCCATGCGTTCGCGCTCGCGCTCGCAGACCAGGCGCGTCGCCACCGACTGCACGCGCCCGGCCGAGCGCGCCTTGTCGACGGCTCGCCACAGCACGGGGGACACCTCGTAGCCCACGAGCCGGTCGAGGAACCGGCGCCCCTCCTGGGCGTCCACCAGGCGACTGTCCAGGTCGCGCGTGTCGCGCACGGCGCGCTCGATGGCCTCCGGGGTGATCTCGTGGAACACCATCCGTCGCACGGGCACCTTGGGGTGCAGGACCTCGAGGAGGTGCCAGGCGATGGCCTCGCCCTCGCGGTCCTCGTCGGTCGCGAGGTAGACCTCCTCGACGCCCTTGAGGGCCGCGCGCAGCTCGGAGACCACCTTGGTGCGATCCCGGCTGACCACGTACACCGGCTTGAAGTGGTCATCGGGGTTGATCCCGAGACGGGCCCAGGGCTCCGACTTGACCGCCGCCGGGATCTCGGCGGCGCTCTGGGGCAGGTCGCGGATGTGGCCCACCGAGGGCTTGACGACGAAGTCGGCGCCGAGCATCGCCTGGATGCGCGTGGCCTTGGCCACAGACTCGACAATCACCAGTGCTCGCGCCATCCCTACCTCATCACCGCGCCGTGGCTCCTCGGGAACCCCTTCGGGAGGGTGACCCTACTCCTCGGCGGGCGGAGCCGCGACGATCTCGTACTGCGGGTTGAGGATCACCGCCTCGCGGCGCAGCGAGGTCACGGTCCCGCGGACCAGGAGCCGCGTGCCTCGCTCGATGCCCGGCACGGCGCTGCGGCCCTGGAAGACCAGGGTCACCGAGCCCGACGGGTCGGCGATCACGCAGCGCAGCTCGTGGCTGCCGCCCTCGTGGTTGATGGCGATCGCCCGCACCCGCCCGGCGATCTCCGCGTTCTGGCGCTGACGCAGGGCTCCGATGGGGAAGGCACCGCCGGAGCGCTGGGCCAGGCGCACGTCGGCCTCCAGGTGGGCGTCCTCGCGTACGCCCCCGCGCACCACCTGCTCACTCACCGGCTCGTTGGGAACGACCCCGGCGGCGGTGCGGGCCGGGGCCATGCGGTACGGGATGATCGTGGCCGCCGTGCGCGGCACGTGCATGACCGCGCCGGCGATGGCGTCGGCCGTGCGGTCGTGCAGCAGCCGCTGGAAGCGCGAGGGGTAGCCGCGGCGCGGCAGGATCACCATGCAAAAGACGTCGGGATCGCGCACGACGTCGGCCACCAGCTCGAGGGCCGCCCGATCCACGCGCCGGTCCTCGCACTCGACCACCTCGAGGGGGATGCGCGCCGACGTCGTGTTGGCCGCCCCCCAGGCCTGCTCCAGGCGCCTGGTCACCATGGGGTCGATGTCGAAGTGGACCGCGCGCACCGAGTAGGCGTTGAGCGTCGACACGTAGCGCAGCGCGCGCTCGGTGACCAGGTCGTAGTGGTCGACGAACACCACGACTCGGTTCATCCGGATCGAGGAGAGTGAGCGGGCGCGGCTGGTCTCGAAGGCCTGGTCCTCGAGCTCGTACTGGCGGTTGAAGCGCAGCAGGGCCCAGTACATGAGGGGGCCCACCACGACGATGATCCAGGCGCCCTCGGTGAACTTGGCCAGCACGAAGATCAGCACCACCAGGGCGGTCACCGAGGCCGAGGCCGCGTTGGCGACCACCCCGAAGCGCCAGCGGCCCTGGCGCTCGCGCAGGTGGCGGGCGACCATCCCGGCGCCCGCCATCGTGAACCCGGTGAAGACCCCGATGGCGTAGAGGGCGATCAGCGCGTTGACCTGGGCCCGGAAGATCAGGATCAGGGTCAAGGACACGATGCCGAGGACGATGATCCCGTTGGAGAAGGCCAGGCGGTGCCCGCGCTTGGTCAGCTGGCGCGGCAGGTACCGGTCGGTGGCGACGTAGTTGGCCAGGAAGGGGAACCCGTTGAAGGAGGTGTTGCCCCCGGTGTAGAGGATGAGCAGCGTCGCGAACTGCACCAGCAGGAACATCAGATGCCCAGCCCCCGAGGCGCCGAACACCGCGCGGACCTCCTGGCTCACGACGGTGGGCGTGCCGGCGGCGTAGGGCAGCGCGTGGGTCCAGGCCGCCAGCAGGGTCGTGCCGAGCAGCAAGAAGGCCAGGACCGTCGCCATGGTGACCAGCACCTGGCGGGCGTGGCGCGACTCGGGGCGCCGGAAGGACGCCACGCCGTTGGAGATGGCCTCGAGGCCCGTCAGCGACGACCCGCCGTTGGCGTAGGCCCGCAGCAAGGTGAGGAAGGCCAGGCCCATCAGGAGGCCCGACCCGCGCTCGCCCAGGCGGTGGTCGACCAACAGGTGCGCGGCGGGCTGGGCCACGTGGTGCAGCGTGCCCAGCGCCTCCTTGACGTAGCCCACGACGATCGTGAGGCCGAGCATCGCGATGTAGAAGTACGTGGGGAAGGCGAAGTAGCTGCCGGCCTCGCGCAGGCCGCGCAAGTTGCCGAAGATGAGGATGACGACGACCGCCACCGTGATGGGCACCGTGTAGGCCGTGAGGGAGGGGAAGGCACTGGTCAGGGCGGCCGTGCCCGCCGAGCACTGGACGGCGACCGTGACGATGTAGTCGATCAGCAGGGCCACCGCGGCGACCTGGGCGACGCGCGGGCCGAAGTTGTCGCGCGCCACCACGTAGGAGCCCCCGGCGGTCGTGTAGTACTTGATCACGTCGAGGTAGGACGTCGTCACGAAGAACAGCACCCCGAGGATGACGAACATCACCGGCACCACCAGGCTGAAGGCGGCCAGCCCGATGAAGGGGGTCATCTGGACGAGGATCTCCTCGGTGCCGTAGGCCGACGACGAGATGCAGTCGGGCGACAGCACCCCGAGCGCCACAGCACGTCCGAGCCGCTCGGCGCCCAGTTGCTCGCTGACCAGGGGGCGGCCCAGCAGCACCCGCTTGAGGCGGTAGCCCAGCGTCTCGGGGTAGACGGTCGAAACGTTGGCGTGCGAGGTGAGGACCGGCGTGCTGCTGGAGATCTGCTTGTCGGCCTCGGACACCAGCAGTACACTAAGCGACCGCGCCAGCCCAGTTGCGGCTCGCGTGGGCCGTGTGGTCTGATGGTCGCCGTGCACGTCATCGTGGTCGGCTGCGGCCGTGTGGGGTCCGAGTTGGCCATGGGGCTGGCCGACGCGGGCCACTCCGTCGTCATCGTCGACAAGAACCGCGACGCGTTGCGCCGGCTGACCCGCTACCACGGCAAGACCCTCGTGGGGTCGGGTTTCGACCGTGACATCCTCTTCAAGGCCGAGGCCCGCCACGCCGACGCGCTGGCCGCGGTGACCAGCGGGGACAACACCAACATCCTGTGCGCGCGCATCGCGCGGGACACCTACGGCATCAAGAACGTGGTCGCCCGCATCTACGACCCCCAGCGCGCCGAGATCTACCTGAAGCTCGGGATCCCCACGGTGGCGACGTCGCGCTGGACGACCCAGCAGGTGCGGCGCTGGCTGCTGCCCTCGGACGACTCCATCGAGTGGTCCGACGGCGCGGGCACGCTGCACCTGGTGGAGCGCATCGTGCCCGACGCCCTGGCTGGCCGGCCCCTCAGCGAGTTCAACCGGGGCGACCAGGTGCGCGTCGTGGGCCTGGTTCGCGGCGGCTCGGGTCGCATCGACGTCGAGGGGCTCTTCGCCCAAGAGGACGACACGCTGGAGTTCCTGGTCACCTCGGAGGGCCTCGACCTGCTCGATGCCCTGCTGCAGCGGAGGATCCCGTGAGAGTGGTCATCGCCGGCGGTGGCTCGGTGGGCACGGCGATCGCCCTCGACCTCCTGGACCGGCACCACGAGGTGACCCTGCTCGAGCAGGTCACGACGGTCGCCGAGCGCCTCAAGACGCTGCTGCTGGGCGTCAACGTGATGGCGGCCGACGCCTGCGAGTACTCGTCGCTGGTGGCCGCCGACCTGCGCCACGCGGACGTGGTGATCGCGGCCACCGGGGACGACGAGGACAACCTCGTGGTCAGCTGGCTGTCCAAGCAGGAGTTCGGGGTGCCCCGGGTGATCGCGCGCATCAACAACTCGCGCAACGCCTGGCTCTTCAACGAGAGCTGGGGTGTCGACGTGTCGGTGTCGACGCCCGCCCTGATCACGTCCCTGGTCGACGAGGCCGTCGAGGTGGGCGCGATGATCAACCTCCTGGACCTGGCCGACGGGCGCATGCGCCTCATGGAGGTGACGCTGGCCTCGGACTCGCCCGCGGTGGCCAGCGAGGTCACCCTGGACGACCTGCGCCTGAGCGACACCGTGCGCGTCGTCGCGGTGGTGCGCAACGACCAGCCCCTCACGCCCACGCCCTCGATGCGCTTCTACGAGCACGATCACGTGATCCTGCTGGCCCGCGCCGAGGCGGCCGAGGACGGAGCCGAGCCCTTCATCGGCTAGGACCCAGCCGTAGCATGGGGCCGTGAGGGCGGCCTTCTTCGACCTGGACAAGACGGTGATCGCCAAGTCCTCCCTGGTCGCACTGGGCCCCCAGCTCCACGCTCGGGGCCTGCTGCACCGGCGCACCCTGGTGCGGGCCGTCGTCACCCAGATGCTGTTCTTGCGCTTCGGGGCCGACGAGGACCGCCTGGCCAAGATGAGCCGGGCCGTGCTCAAGGTGACGCGCGGCTGGGACAGCGACGAGGTGCGCGAGCTGGTCGCCTCCACCCTTAACGAGGTGATCGAGCCCCTCGTCTACGCCGAGGCTCGCGCCCTCATCGACTACCACCGCAGCCGGGGCGACGAGGTGTGGCTGGTGTCGAGCTCGCCCAACGAGATCGTCGAGCCCTTCGCCGCCCTCCTCAACATCACCGGGGCCATCGCCTCACGGGCCCGGATCGACGAGGAGGGCAAGTTCACCGGCGAGATGGAGTTCTTCAACCAGGGCGCCAACAAGGTCGTGGCCATCGTCGAGCTGGCCCAGCGCCGCGGGATCGACCTGGCCGAGTCCTTCGCCTACTCGGACTCCGAGACCGACGCCCCGATGCTCGAGGCCGTCGGGCACGCCTACGCGGTCAATCCTGACCGGGCCCTCACCCGCCTGGCCCACGACCGCCAGTGGCCGATCCTGAGCTTCACGCACCCGGTGCGCGCCGCGAGCGGCTCGCGCTCACGCACGCCGTACCTGGTCAGCGTGGTCATCTTGGGCCTGGCGGCCGTGCTGGGCCGTTCGCGGGCGCGCCGGCCCTAGCGGGGCCTACAGCGTCAGCAGGTCACGCGCCCCGGTGTCCGAGGACGGGTGGCGCAGCTTGCTCATGGCGCGGGCCTCGATCTGGCGGATGCGCTCACGGGTCAGGTTCATCTCGGCGCCCACGTCTTCTAAGGTGCGGATCTCGCCGGCGCCATCCAGGCCGAAGCGCATGCGCAGGATCTTGCGCTCACGGTCGTCGAGGGGCTCCAGAAGCTTCTCGATGGCCTCGGGCATCATCTTGACGGCGGCCACGTCGAAGGGCGACTCGGCCGAGCGGTCCTCGACGACGTCACCGAGCTCGGCGTCCCCATCCTCGCGCAGCGGCTCGGACAGCGAGATCGGCTCGGAGCGGAAGCGCAGCGCCTCGATGAGCTTGTCCTCGGGCATCTCGCACTCGTCGCACAGCTCCTTGATGGTGGGCGGCCGCCCGAACTTGAGCTCCAGGCGCGACTGGGCCTTCTGCACGCGCGCCAGCGTGTCGCCCGCGTGCACCGGGAGGCGGATGGTGCGCCCGGTGTTGGCGATGCCGCGAGTGATCGCCTGGCGAATCCACCAGGTGGCGTAGGTCGAGAACTTGAAGCCCTTGCGCCAGTCGAACTTCTCGACCGCGTGCATCAGGCCCAGGTTGCCCTCCTGGATCAGGTCCAGCAGCGGCAGCCCGGAGGCCTGGTACTTCTTGGCGATCGACACGACCAGGCGCAGGTTGGACTGGACGAAGTCGCGCTCGGCCTGCTCGCCGCGGTGAATGGTGCGCCGCAGCGCCTGGCGCCGCGCGGGGGCCACCTTGATCTTCTTGTCGGCCTCGGCGGCCTCGAGCTCGCCGCGGGCCTCGCGCCCCTCCTCGATGAGCTGGGCCAGCTGGACCTCATCGTCCTTGGTCAGCAGGGCGTACTGCCCGATGTCCGAGAGATACAGGCGGACGAGGTCCTCATCGTCGCGGTCGACGCGATCCTTGGCCATGGTTTCCTTCCCGAGGTTCCCACCAGACATCTTGGTTATACGGAGGCGCGCAACCTGCGGGCAGCACCGCCGACTACCGCTCCAGCGGGCCCTTTAGCCTACCGGACTCGCACCCCCACCCGAGCACCTCACGCGGGGCGGAACCCGTTGGTGATCGGCATGCGCCGGTCCCGGCCGAAGGCCTTGGACGTGATGCGCACGCCGGGGGGTGACTGGCGGCGCTTGTACTCGCTGGAGTCGACCAGCCGCACGATCCGCACCACCAGCTCGGGGTCGTAGCCGAGGGCCACCATCGCCTCGGCCGTGAAGTCGCGCTCGACGTAGAGCTCCAGCAGCGGGTCGAGCTCCTCGTAGGGGGGCAGGGACTGGTCGTCGCGCTGGTCCGGGCGCAACTCGGCCGAGGGGGCCTTGTCGAGCACGGAGTCGGGGATCGGCTCGGGGTCGCCGTCGCGCCGGGCGCGCGCGTTGCGGTGGCGGCACAGCTCGTAGACCAGGGTCTTGGGCACGTCCTTGATCACCGCGAACCCGCCCGCCGAGTCGCCGTACAGCGTCGAGTACCCCGTGGCCATCTCGGACTTGTTCCCGGTCGTGAGCACGATGGCCCCCGTGGCATTGGACAGCGCCATCAAGATCACGCCCCGGATCCGGGACTGGAGGTTCTCGTCGGTCAGGCCGGTTGGCTCGCCCTCGAGCAGTGGCGCCAGCACGCCGGCCAGGGCCGCGTGCACGGGCTCGATCTCCACCACCGCCAGGTCGATGTCCAGGCGCTGGGCGACCTCGGCGGCATCGCTCAGGGATCCCGGCGAGGAGTAGCGGCTCGGCAGCGCCACCCCGCGCACCGCCGCGGCACCGACCGCGTCGACGGCGATCGTGGCCACCAGCGACGAGTCGATCCCGCCTGACATGCCCAAGACGACAGAGCGGAAGCCATTCTTGCGCAGGTAGTCCCGCGTCCCCACCACCAGGGCCTGGTAGATCTCGGCAACGTCGTCGGCCGGCTCGGCGATCAGCCCCCGCCGCGGCACGGGCGCGGGTCCCGCAGTCGCGACCGGCACACCGACCGGGGAGGCCGCCGCCTCGACGTCGACGATCACCAGGGCCTCGTCGAAGGCCGCGGCGCGCGCCAGCACCTCGCCGCGGGCGTCAACGACCACGCTCTGGCCGTCAAAGACCAGCTCGTCTTGACCACCCACCAGGTTCACGTACGCGAGGGGGCAGCCGATCTCCCGCGCGCGCTCGACCAGCATGCGCTCGCGCTCCACCCGCCGCCCGCGCGCGAAGGGCGAGGCGTTGGCGACGACCAGCAGCGTCGCGCCCTGAGCCACCAGCTCGGCGGCCGGCCCGCTCGCGGCCCACACGTCCTCGCAGATCAGCAGGCCGACCGCGACGCCGCGGACGTTGACGATGGCGTGGGGGCCCACGCCGCGGCGGAAGTAGCGCCGCTCGTCGAAGACGTCGTAGTTGGGCAGGAGGCGCTTGGTGGCCGTGGCCACCTCGTCGCCGCGGTCCACCGCGACCAGGGCGTTGGCCACCCGCGGGTGGTCGGGCCCCTCGGGCACGTCCCGGCTGTCGCCCGAGGCGGCCAGCTCCACCCCGCGGCCCTCGGGCAGGACCGTCCCGACCAGGGTGGCGGGCCCGCTCCCGCTGGCCACGACGGCCAGGGCCGCGCGGGCCGCCTCGATGAACCCCTCCTTCAGCAAGAGGTCCTCGGGCGGGTAGCCCACGAGGGCCAGCTCCGGCGTCACCACCAGGTCGGCGCCGGCGGCCGCGGCGGCCGCGCGCAGGCGGGCGATCGTGGCGACGTTGTCGGCCAGGCCCCCGACCACCGCGTTCATCTGGGCAAGTGCGAGGCGGACCACCGGCACGAGCGCAGCCTACCGGTGCAGCCTCGGGGCCCCCAGAACCGGACCGGACGAGTTTCACACGGGGTTAACACAACGCGGCGCGCGGACCGCGCGCGACCGCCAGACTTGAGGGGTCGCGAGCGGCGCGACCGACGTCAGCACTGGAGGAGCCGAGGTGGCGTACCAGGCCGAGTACATCTGGATCGACGGGGCCGAGCCCACGCACGGGCTGCGCTCCAAGACCAAGATCGTCCCCGACGGCAAGAAGCCGCCGGTGTGGGGCTTCGACGGGTCCAGCACCAACCAGGCGACGGGCTCCTTCTCGGACTGCGTGCTCCAGCCGGTGTTCACCTGCCCGGATCCGCTGCGCGGGCCCAACGACGTGCTGGTCATGTGCGAGGTGCTCAACGCCGACCTCACCGCGCACCCCACCAACACGCGGGCTGCGGCGGTGGCGGCAGCCAAGAAGTACGCCAGCTTCGAGCCGATGTTCGGGATCGAGCAGGAGTACACCTTCTTCCAGGATGGCCGCCCCTACGGGTGGCCCGACGTGGGCTTCCCGGCCCCCCAGGGCCCCTACTACTGCGGCGTGGGCGGGGCCAAGCTGCCCGGCCGCGACATCGTCGAGGCCCACACGCTGGCCTGCCTGCGCGCGGGCCTGGCCATCGAGGGCACCAACGCCGAGGTGATGATGGGCCAGTGGGAGTTCCAGGTCGGGGTCCTCAGCACGGTCGCCGTCGGGGACCAGCTCTGGACGGCCCGCTGGCTGCTCCAGCGCATTGCCGAGGACTACGGCGTGGACGTCAGCTTTGACGCCAAGCCGGTCCAGGGCGACTGGAACGGTGCGGGCGCCCACACCAACTTCTCGACCAAGCAGATGCGCGCGCCCGGCGGCTTCGACGCGATCATCGCGGGCTGCGAAGCCCTCAGCACGCGGGCCCTCGAGCACGTCGAGAACTACGGCGTGGGCATCAAGGACCGCCTGACCGGCGCCCACGAGACCGCGCCGTGGTCGTCGTTCTCCTACGGGGTCTCCGACCGCGGCTCGTCGGTGCGCATCCCCGGGGCCGTGGCCCGCGACGGCCGCGGGTACCTGGAGGACCGTCGCCCCAACGCCAACGCCGACCCCTACGTGGTGGCGCGCCTGATGGTCGAGACCATCTGCGGGGCCGCGGCCGCGCCGCGCCGGGCCCGAGCCGCCACACCGGTGCGGGCCGCCGCGCCCGCCCGGACCAGCCGGGCCGCCACGGGCGCGAAGGTCGCCGCGCGTCGTTAGAGCGGCCCCCGAGCGTGGGGGTGCAACAATGAGCAGCGTGCAGAGCCAGGCGCAGTACGTGCTGCGGACGGTCGAGGAGCGGCGCGTCCGCTTCGTCCAGTTGTGGTTCACCGACGTGCTGGGGCGCCACAAGGCGTTCCACGTCACCCCGGCCGAGCTCGAGGACGCGCTCGACCAGGGCATGACCTTCGACGGCAGCGCCATCGACGGCTTCTCGCGCACCAACGAGTCCGACGTCCTGGCCCGACCCGACCTGACGACCTTCCAGTTGCTGCCCTGGTACCACGAGGGCGACGGGGTCGCCCGCGTCTTCTGCGACATCCACAACCTGGACGGGACGCCCTTCGCGGGCTGCCCGCGCCAGCAGCTGCGCCGCGTGCTGCGCGAGGCCCACGACGCGGGCTACACGTTCTTCGTGGCCCCCGAGGTGGAGTTCTTCTACTTCACCGACCCACCGCTGAACGCCGCCCCCCAGCCCATCGACAACGGCAGCTACTTCGACCTGGCCCCCGACGACGCGGGCAGCCAGCTGCGCCGCCGCAGCGTCCTGATCCTCGAGGAGATGGGCATCGGCGTCGAGCACGCCCAGCACGAGGACGCCCCGGGCCAGTACGAGATCGACCTGCGCTACACCGACGCTCTCTCGATGGCCGACACGGTCATGTCGGTGCGCTTCGTGATCAAGGAGCTCGCCCGCCAGGCCGGCGTCTTCGCCAGCTTCATGCCCAAGCCGCTGTCGTGGACCCAGGGGTCGGGCATGCACACCCACCTGTCGCTGTGGCGTGACGACGAGAACGCCTTCATCGGCGAGGGCCCCTACGGGCTGTCCCCGGTGGCCACGCGGTTCCTAGCGGGCCTGGTGCGCCACGCCCCCGAGATCACCGCGATCACCAACCAGTGGGTCAACTCCTACAAGCGCCTGGTGCCGGGCCAGGAGGCCCCCTCGTACGCCGACTGGGCCCGCTTCGACCGGGCGGCCCTGGTGCGCATCCCCTCGGTCAAGCCCGGCCGCATCGACTCGACGCGCCTGGAGTACCGCTCCCCGGACCCGGCCGCCAACCCCTACCTGGCCTTCGCGGTCATCCTGGCCGCGGGCCTGCGCGGCGTGATGGGCGACTACGAGCTGCCCGGAGAGGGCGAGGTGGTGGGCCGCCTGCCCCAGTCACTGGCCGAGGCCGTGGACCTGATGGAGGGCTCGTCGCTGCTCCACGAGACCCTGGGCGAGCACCTCGTGGAGTGGTTCTTGCGCAACAAGCGCGCGGAGTGGGACGCCTACCGTGGCCAGGTGACGCCCTTCGAGCTCGAACGGTACCTGCCACTCCTGTGATCGACGTCGTCTTGTGCGTGCCGTCCTGCGAGGGACCGATTCGCAAGGCACTGGAGGTGACGGGCGTGACGCCGGCCGTCGCCAGCACGGGGCGCCTGGCCGAGGTCAGCGCGCTCGAGCCCGCCGGTGGGTTCGCCGGGGCCGTCATCAACGCGGCCGGCTTCCCCTTCACGGAGGCGATGAACCTGTGCCGCCAGCTGCGCCACCGCTCCACCCCGGTCGGCCCGATCATCTTGCTGGTGGACCACTACCAACTCGACGACCTGACGTTCCGGGAGGACCTGTTCGACGACTTCGTCGTGGGACCTTTCGACGTCAGCGAGCTGGCCACGCGACTGCGGCACCGGCTGCGGCGCGCCGGCAACGAGTCCGTGGCTGCCCGGGTGGTCCACGGGGACCTGGCGATGAACCTGGAGACCTACCAGGCCACGATCGCGGGCCGCGTGATGGACCTGACGTACATGGAGTACGAGCTGCTGCGCTTCTTGGCCACGAACCCGCAGCGGGTCTTCACGCGCGAGACGCTGCTCAGCCGGGTGTGGGGCTACGAGTACTACGGCGGTGCGCGCACCGTGGACGTCCACGTGCGGCGGCTGCGAGCCAAGCTCGGCGAGGAGCACGCCCACCTGATCCAGACGGTGCGCTCCGTGGGCTACCGCTTCGGGGTGCCCGAGCGCGAGGGTGGCGACTAGCTCAGTGCGCGGGCGCGTGGGCCCACAGCTCGACCTCGACGAGCGCGCCGAGCGGCAACTCGGCCACCGCGACCGCCGAGCGCGTGGGGCGCGGAACGCTGAAGGTCTCGACCCAGACCTCGTTGCAGGCGTCGAAGTCGTCCATGGACACCAGGAACATCGTGGCCTTGACCACCTGGTCCAGCGTGGCTCCGGCCTCCTCGAGCACCCGCTCGGCATTCGCCAGAGCCTGGCGCAACTGGCCGGCGGCTCCTCCCTCGGCCATGGTGCGGACCTCGCGGTCCGCCAGCAGGCCCAGCTGGCCCGAGATGACCACGAGGTCCCCCGCGCGACGCCACGGAGAGTAGGGGCCGACGGTCATGACGCCTCTCTAGCTGAAGGAGTTGCCGCACCCGCAGGTGTGGGTGGCGTTGGGGTTGGCGATGTGGAAGCCGGCACCCTGGAGGCCGTCGGAGAAGTCCATGATCGACCCGGTGAGCAGCTCGGCGCTGGCGCCATCGACGGCGACCGAGACGCCGTTGAAGTCCGCGACGATGTCGTCGTCGGCGATCTCGGAGTCGAAGAAGAGGTCGTACTGGAAGCCCGAGCAGCCCCCCGACTTGACCGCGATGCGCAGCATGAGGCGATCGGTGGACTCCTCGGCGGCGATGAGCTCGGCGACCTTGGCCGCCGCCGCAGCGGTCAGCGTGATCGGCTCGGCCACGGTGGCCTGGGGACTCGTGGTGACGTCGGTCATGGCACCTCCCTGGTGTGGGCCCATGGTACCGGGCCTGGCGCGCCGCCGTGCCGCGCCCGGTAGCGTCCCGGTGTGGGACTCCCCGACGACATTCGCGCTCGCCTGGCGGAGATTCCCGATCCCGAGCTCGGGATCTCGGTGGTTGAGTTGGGCATGATCGGCGAGATCGCCGTGGGACCCGAGGGCGACGCCGTCGTGTCGGTGGCCCTGACGACGGCGGGCTGCCCCCTGCGCACCCAGATCACGCGCGACGTTCGCGAGACCGCCCGCCAGGTCGCGGGCGTGCGCAGCGTCCGGGTCGACTTCACCGAGATGGGGCCAGCGGCCAAGCGCGTCGCCCTGGAGCGCGCGCGCTCGGCGGCCCAGGCGCGCAGCACGCTGAGCGGCCTCGCGCCCACCGTGCCGGTGCTGGCCGTCGCCTCGGGCAAGGGGGGCGTGGGCAAGTCCTCGGTGGCCGCGAACCTCGCGGTGTCCCTGGCGCGGCTCGGACACGTCGTCGGCGTGCTCGACGCCGACGTGTGGGGCTTCTCGCTGACGCGCCTGCTCGGGCTCACGGGCCCCGTCGAGGCCACCGCCGGTCGCATGCACCCGGTGCGCCAGCGGGTCGGCGCCGGTGAGCTGCGCGTCTTGTCGATGGGGCTCCTGGCTAAGGACGATCGCGCCCTGTCCTGGCGGGGCCTCATGGTCCAAAAGGCGGTCGCCCAGTTCCTCGAGGACGCCGACTGGAGCGGGATCGACTACCTGGTCGTCGACACGCCCCCGGGGACGGGGGACATCCCCATGACCTTGGCGCGCCTGCTGCCTCGCCTCGGCATCGTGCTGGTCACGACGCCGAGCCGCGCGGCCAGCCGGGTCGCTGCGCGCACGGCCGACTTCGCGCGAGGCCACCACCTGCGGGTCCTCGGCGTCATCGAGAACATGGCGCCGCTGACCTGCGTCCACGGGGAGGTTCTCGCCCCCTTCGGCAGCGGTGGCGGCCAGAGCCTGGCCGACGAGCTCGGCGTCCCGCTGCTGGCCTCGATCCCCCTCCAGGCCGCGCTGTCGGCGGCGGCCGACGCGGGGCGGCCCCTGGCGCTCGACGAGCCCGCCGATGGCCACTTCCTGGCTCTGGCCCGCCGGGTGCGCGACGACCTCGCCCCGCCGCCCGGGCGCGCGGGGTGCTCAGCTCGCCTGCTCGACGCGCTGGAGCGCGCCGTCGCGACCCCCTGAGTCCTCGACCAGCACGGCGCGGGTCGAGGACCCCGTTCTTCGTCGTGGTGCCCGCCGTGGCGGAGCGCCCGGGGGACTGCGCGCCTCGAGGCGAGGGCCGCGGCCGCCGGATCAGTCGTCGTAGCCGGGCTCGCCCGGCAGGGTGATCCAGGCGCGCCCCGCCCGCTCGCGCAGGTGCGGCTCGATCCGGCTGATTGGCCCGAGGCCCGCGGCCCAGGCGAGCGCTCCGGCCACGTCGGGCAGCAGCGCGATCTGGCGCAGTGTCTGGATCGTCGGGAGGATCAGGGTGATCGACCCACGAGCCCCGGCGGCCAGCGCGTCGACGGGGCGCACCCAGAGGTGGGCCACCGTCTCGCCCCGGTCGTGCGCGGCCACCTGCTCGCCCGGAGCCGGGACCAAGAAGAAGCGCGTGTCGTAGCGGCGAGGCTGGCCGAGCGGCGTCACCCAATGGCCGATGTAGCGCATCTGGCCCAGATCGAGGCGCAGCCCCTCGCTGGCCAGGACCTCGGCCAAGGTGCTGCGGCGCTCGTTCATCGCCGTCTGCCAGGCCCCGAGCGCGTCGGGGTCGGCAGCGGCCGCGTCCACCAGCAGCAGCCCGGCCTCTTCGAACAGCTCGCGGGCCGCGGCCACGAAGGAGGCCAGTCCCCCCGAGGCCACGCCGAGGATTCGCGAGGCGGTGGCGTCGTCGAGACCGGTCACCAACGAGCCGAGGCCACCGTCCTCGACCTCCAGCGCGCCACCGGGAAAGACGTGGGCGCCACCGACGAACTCGCTGGCCGGATTGCGACGCACCATGAGGACCTCGAGCCCACCGGGTCCGTCGCGCAGGGGCAAGATCGTGGCGGCCGCGCGGGGCACCATCGGGTCGGACATGATCCAACCTACCGCCGGGACGATGACCGGCGCCCTCGCGTCTCGCACTACATTTGGGGGGATTCGCCCCGCCCAGAAGGAGCATCGTGGCTAAGAGACCCCCCGCCAAGCGCCCACCCGCGCCCGTCGCCGCCGGACGACCCGCGGGTCTGTTCACCTGGCTCGCCATCGGACTCGTTGTCGTCGTGGTGGTCGCCCTCGTCGTGATCAAGGTCGTGTCGGGAACCTCGGGCCCCACGGCTCCGACCTTCACCCCGACCAGCGCCCAGGTCGCCCACGAGGTGGCGTCGGTCCCGGCCTCAGTGTTCAACACCGTCGGCGTCACCTCGGGGACGCCGGTCTCGGCACCCATCGCAACCAAGGGCCAGCCCGAGCTCACGGGCCAGAGCTCGACGGGTGCCACCGTGCCCAAGGTCCTCTACATTGGCGCCGAGTACTGCCCCTACTGCGCCGCCGAGCGCTGGCCGTTGATCGTCGCACTGAGCCGCTTCGGCACCTTCAGCGGCCTGGGCGACATGATCAGCTCGACGCGCTCGATCGAGCCCTACCAGGGCACCCCGACCTTCACGCTCGTGCGGGCGCACTACCGCTCTCCCTACGTCGCCTTCGCGTCGGTCGAGGAGTACACCAACGTGTGGGACAGTGCTACCGGCTTCTACTCGTCGCTCCAGAAGCCCACCGCCCAGGAGGCCGCCGACTTCAAGAAGTACGACACCTCCAAGTACGTCCCGGGCTTGCCGGCCTCCCAGGACTACTCCTTCCCCTTCCTCTCGTTCGCCAACCGCTACCTGATGGTGGGGGCCAGCTACACGCCCCAGTTGCTCGCGGGCCTCTCGCGAGACACGATCGCGGCGGGCTTGGCCACTGCTACCAACAGCGTCACCGACACAATCGTCACGTCGGCCAACTACGACTCCGCGGTCATCTGCTCGCTGACCAAGGACCAGCCGCGCACCGTCTGCACCAGCCCGGGCGTGTTGGCCGCCAAGAAGGCTATGCACATCTCATGAGCGCCGATCCGGGGCCCGTGGCGCGTTGGGTTCCGGTGACCACACTGCTGCTTAGCCTGGCGGGCCTCGGCGTCTCGGGCTACCTGACCTTCACCCACTACGCCGGCACTCGCTTCCTGGCGTGTTCGGCCACGGGGCTCGTCGAGTGCGGCGTCGTGACCACGTCACCGCAGTCCTCCGTGCTGGACATCCCCGTGGCCGTACTCGGCCTGGTGGACTTCGGCGTCCTGGGGGCACTGATGACGCCCGCGGCGTGGCGCTCGGCCCACTCCTGGGTCCACGGGGCGCGCCTCGCCCTGGTCACGGTCTCGATGGCCATGGTCCTGTGGCTGGTCGCCGCCGAGCTCTTGATCATCGGGCACATCTGCGTATGGTGCACGGCGGTCCACGTGATCACGTTCGCGCTCTTCGCGATCGTGATGGTCTTCAGACCGCTCCGGCACCCCGCAGCAGTCCCCGACGCTCCGACTCGGTGAGGCCACCCCAGATCCCGTGGCTCTCCCGCTGAGTCAGGGAGCTCTCCAAGCAGGTTGCCCGTACCGCGCACTCCACGCAGATCCGCTTGGCGGCGGCCTCGCGCGAACGGCGCTGATCACGAGCCTCGCCCCGGTCCGGAGCAAAGAAGAGCGACTGCTCGCTTCCCCGACACGCCCCCAGCTGACGCCACGGCGCCACTTGCACTGTCACTGACCACCCCCCACCAGGGGGCACACTAGCCAGCGCACCGGTCCAGGGCAAGGGGCGCGCCGGGGCTGGGCTACGCTGAGCCCGTGGCCACCGTCCTCGTCGTCAGCGACTTGCCCGCACTGCGCGCCGAGCTGCGCGCGACCCTGGAGGGTCCCGAGATCGAGATCGACGAGGTCGAGACCGGACGTGCCGCCCTCGATCGCGTGCGCGAGGGAGGCATCGACCTCGTCGTCACCGACATGCAGGTGGGTTCCATGGGGGGCATGGCGATCACCATGGAGATCCGCAATGAGGAGTCCTACGGAGCCGCCGAGTCGGTGCCGGTGCTCCTGCTCCTCGATCGCCGGGCCGACGTCTTCCTGGCGCGGCGCGCTGGCGCCGACGGCTTCCTCGTCAAGCCCCTGAACCCGCGCCGCGTGCGCGAGGCCGTTCGGGCACTGCTGCGCGACGAGACCTACGAGGACGACTCGTGGCGCCCGGCAACCGTGCGGGTCGGCACATCCGAGTGAGCGACGACCGGCCACGGCGGTCGGGTCTGCATCTGCGAGGATCACGTCGCCATCCCCGGGACAACCGCAGCCCGAGCCCGGAGGCCCGTGCGATCCACGCCCGCGTCGACCAGCTGGGCACCCGGGAGCTTCGTGATGTCATGACCCCGCGCACGGATGTCGCCTTCCTCACCATTCCGGTGACCCCCGAGGCCGTGGCCGAGGCCGTGCGCGACACGGGCCACTCGTGCTTCCCCGTGGTCAACGGCGAGCTCGACGACATCGACGGCGTCCTCTTCGTCAACGACCTGTTCCGCTCCACGACGGTGCGCCGCGCCATTGGGGTGTCACTGCCCGACGCCGACGAGATCGCCCGCAAGATCCGGCGTCCGCAGCTGCTGCCGGAGACGCTCGACCTTCTCGAGAGCCTGCGCGAGATGCGCGATCAGCACCGGAGCTTCGCTGTCGTGGTCGACGAGCACGGCGGCGTGGCCGGCGTGGTCTCGATCCGCGACATCCTCGAGGAGCTGGTGGGCGACTGGAGCGACGAGTTCGACCGCGAGGACGAGCCCGCAATCTTGCGCATCCGAGAGGGGCGCTGGCTCGTCGATGGCCAGACCCACGTCGACCGCGTGAGCGAGGAGCTGGGCCTGGAGATCCCCGAGGGTGACTACGTGACTCTCGCCGGCTTCGTGCTCGACCTGGCCGGCGTCATTCCCCAGCCTGGCGACACCTACGAGAGTGACGGGTGGCGCTTCCGCGTCCAGTCGATGGACCGGCGACGCATCAGCGAGATTGTCGTCGAGCACCACCCCGACGAGCCGGAGCCCTCCCACGAGCGCTCGCTGTGAGATCGGTCGACCAGGACTGACCGAGTAGGATGGCCGAGTCGCGGGTCTACCCGCTACGGGCTGTGGCGCAGTTTGGTTAGCGCGCTGCGTTCGGGACGCAGAGGTCCCCGGTTCAAATCCGGGCAGCCCGACCACCATGGCAGTGCGGCCGTGGTCGATTGCCCCCATCGTCTAGCGGCCTAGGACACCACCCTTTCAAGGTGGCGGCACGGGTTCGAATCCCGTTGGGGGTGCTCGGCGTCCTCCCTGGTCAGAGCGCGCATCTACCCTGGCGCGCCTCGGCCCAGCGACCACTTCCCTACCTTCTTGCATAACTTCACCGTTCCCGGGACGTCCCAGGAGGTCCCATACCTGCGACGAGTGAACTAGAGCGCACGAGGCGGACCGGTCCTGTCCATGAACACGACATCCACCACCAGCCACGCCGGTCCCCACCCGTCGCCTCCCCGGAGAGCCAGGTCCAAGCACATGCCCACGGTGGGGCCAAAGTAACGTGACGTTCCCAGAGGCAATTGCAGCGGCCGATGGCACGCCTGCAATCTCGTCGATCCCGGCTCGATCGACGAGAGCCGCAATGAGATCGAATTAGATCGCACGACCATCTTCTGGGGTTAACCCAACCCCGTTCTGATCCGAAAGGCCATCATTATGTTCGTGCACTTCTGCTGGAACGCAACAGGATCCGCGATCGCTCACAATGACCATTGAGTCGCCTCGCCCCACCCCGTCACCCCCCGGGTACGCGACCCGGGAGCTGACGAGGTGATGGAGGCGGCATCTGCTCGAACGCTAGAGGTCCGAGAGATGGATAATGCAGTGAAAGCGGAACGGCGGGTAGCTGAAGGAGCAAGAAATGCTCCAGGCGAGGGACGAATTCGAACCTAACGTGCCCGTGCCCGATCCGGCACCCGTCCCGCCCGAGCTGGACGCGGGCAAGACGCCCGAGATCGTTCCGCGGAGCTGGGGTGTCGCCACCGCCGCGGACCAGTCGCCCGCGGGGCCAACGGAGGCGACGTTCGCGTCGGCGGTCATGAACACGGTCGAGTTGGGCGTCCACTGACCACGCAGTGTCACGTTGCACAGGCCCGTAGAGGACCGATCTACGAACTTCATGATGGGCATCTCGCTGACCGTTGGTTTCCCGGTGCTCGTCGCCACGCAAGTGGTGGCGCTCAGGTGAGCCGTACGGCCCGACGCCGTCGAGGCGGCCGGCAGCACGAACAGCGAGCCAAGTACCAGCAACGAACTAAAAGTGACGGCAACGCGCCGCCTCCATGCAGGCTTCATATCCCCCCCCTTCAACGTGCGCTGGAAGTATTCCGGCGCACGAAGAGGCGGGCTCATTCACTGGTGGGTCGCGAAAAGCCCAACG
>JAKAUQ010000033.1 GCA_021827705.1 Actinomycetes bacterium | reverse complement strand
CACCACTTCAGGGGACGTCAACAACTGGGGTGCCACAAGTGCGAAAAGAGAGCTCCAGAATCCCCCACGCTCACCATCCGATGGTGCAGCGGCGTGCTCGCGTGATCTCGCAGAGCTCCTGATCCTCAGGCTGGCCGATCGAAACCTCTGATTTGACGTTATAACGACGTATTGGTTGCTCGATCGACAATGCTTGCGGGAGATGACACCGCGGAGAGGCTGTCGACGACTAAACGACAACAGGGTGCGCTAAGACGCCCCACCAAGCAAGGAGCCACTCATGGATGCGACCACCCAGCCAGCCACCCTCGAGGTGGGGGGCATGACCTGCGACGATTGCGCCCTTCACGTGACCGACGCGTTGTACAGCGCGGGTGCGCAGGATGTTGCGGTCACCTGGCGGACCGGCGAGGCACGCTTTACGTGGCCGGAAGGACTTGCCGAGGGTGACGTGCGGGCCGCGGTCGAGGCGGCCGGCTATCGACCGGGAAAGTTGCGCCTGCTCACCGGGGCACTTCCGAGAGAGACGGGAGGCGGTCACTACGACTACGACCTGGTCGTGATCGGTGCCGGCTCAGCCGCCTTTGCTGCGGCGATCAAGGCGACCGAGGCCGGCTACCGCGTGGCGTTGGTGGAGCACGGCACCCTGGGAGGGACGTGTGTGAACGTGGGCTGCGTGCCGTCCAAGGCGCTGCTGCGCGCCGGTGAGCTGGCCTGGACGACGGGGCACCACCCCTTCGCGGGACTGTCCACTGCTTCGGGACCCGTCAACGTTCGGGCCCTGGTCGCCCAGAAAGACGCACTCGTCGAGGAGCTCCGCCAGAAGAAGTACGCCGATCTGGTCGCCGACTACGGCTTTGCGGTGATTCACGGTCACGGGCGCTTCAGCGGTCCCGAGGTGCTCGAGGTCGATGGCCGGAGCATCCGCGCACGCGTGTACCTGGTGGCGACCGGCGCCTCCCCCGCCGCTCCGCCAATACCCGGCCTCACCGAGGCGGGCTATCTCACCTCCACGACCGCGCTGGAGGTGACCGAGGTGCCCAAGCGCCTGGTCGTGATCGGAGCCAACGCGATCGGGTTGGAGCTCGGCCAGTTCTTCGTGCACGTGGGGGCCGAGGTCACCTTCGTCGACGTGGCTGAGCGCATCGCCCCGTTCGAGGAGCCCGAGGTCTCGGCGGGGCTGGCCGCGGTGCTCGAGTCCCAGGGAGCCACCATCCACACCGGCGCTCAGGTGCTGGGAGTGAAGAGAGGCGAGAACCACGTCACTGTCTCGATGCAGGTGGGAGAGCACCCCTTCGACCTCGTCGCCGACGAGGTCCTCGTCGCTACCGGAAGGCGGCCCAACACCGAGGGACTCGGCCTCGAAGTAGCCGGTGTCGAGCTGGACGGGCGCGGGGCGATGGTCGTAGGCAACGATCTGCGAAGCGCCAACCCGCGCATCTACGGCGCCGGAGACGTGACCGGGGCGCCGCAGTTCGTCTACGTCTCGGCCTACGAGGGCGCGCTGGCCGTTGACAACGCTCTCCTGGGGTTGGAGCGCACGACGGACTTCACCGGCCTTCCCCGCGTGACCTTCACCTCACCGCAAGTGGCCAGCGCCGGCCTGACCGAAGCGCAGGCGGTAGCGGCGGGCTACGTCGTGGAGACCTCGGTGCTTCCCCTCTCTGCGGTCCCCCGCGCCCTCGTCAATCACGACACCGCTGGTCTCGTCAAGCTCGTCGCCGAGGCCGGTACCGGAAGGCTGCTGGGCGCGTCCATCCTCGCGGAGGGGGCGGGCGACGTGATCCAGACGGCGGTGCTGGCCATCCGTCACGGCATCACCACTGCCGAGTTGGCCGCCACCTTCCATCCCTACCTGACCATGGCCGAGGGGATCAAGCTCGCCGCCCAGACGTTCACCCGTGACGTCGACAAGCTCTCGTGCTGCGCGGCGTAGAAGGAGCCAGTCCGCTGACTGCGTCAGAGGCGGTTGCCGGACTACGTCAACGACGGCTCGTGATACCCGGCCTACCCGAGGCGCCGATTATGGGGGACGGCTGCTGCTCACCCGTCCTCGCCGAGGTTCACCTGACGAGGGATACGACGAATCGAGATCGAGATCGACGGGGGACCGTCGACAACTCAACGCCGAAGCCGCAGCGGCCGGAGTCGGGCTCCGGCGGCGGGTGGCGGCGTGGATTCGACGTGACTGGCGGTGGCACCGGACTGACGGTCGCGCCCTGGGCAGCGATCGAGGCACGACAGACTTCCCTAGGGTAGGAAGTAACTCGATCCAGGAGGTCGCCATGCCTGTCCCTCGCCGCACCCTGGGCACCGGAGCCGCTGCCCTCGAGGTCTCCGCCCAGGGCCTGGGGTGCATGGGGATGTCCGAGTTCTACGGCACGGGCGACGATCGCGGGTCGATCGCGGTCATCCACGCCGCCTTGGATGCGGGGGTCAACTTCCTGGACACCGCCGACATGTACGGCCCGTTCACCAACGAGCGTCTGGTGGGCCAGGCCATCGCCGGTCGCCGCGATGACGTGGTCCTGGCGACCAAGTTCGGCAACGAGCGCCGCGAGGACGGCAGCCGCGTGGGCGTGAACGGGCGACCCGACTACGTGCGCCGCGCCTGCGACGCGAGCCTGCAGCGCCTGGGCGTCGAGCACATCGACCTCTACTACCAGCACCGCGTCGATGTCAGCGTCCCCATCGAGGAGACCTGGGGCGCCCTGGCCGAGCTGGTGGGGGCGGGCAAGGTGCGCCACCTCGGCATCAGCGAGGCGGCGCCCGAGACCATTCGTCGCGCCCACGCGACCCACCCGATCACCGCGCTGCAGACGGAGTGGTCGTTGTGGACGCGCGAGGTCGAGGACAACGGGGTGCTGGCAACGGTGCGCGAGCTCGGCATCGGCTTCGTGGCCTACTCGCCGCTCGGACGCGGGTTCCTCTCGGGCGCCATCACCAGCATCGATGACTTCGAGCCCACCGACTTCCGCCGCCACTCGCCCCGCTTCCAAGGGGAGAACTTCGCCCAGAACCTCGAGCTGGTCGAGCGTGTCCGGGAGATCGCCGCCGCGCGTGGCGTGGCCGCCAGCCAGCTGGCTCTCGCGTGGGTCCTCGCCCAGGGACCCGACGTCGTGCCCATCCCGGGCACGAAACGACTCGCCTACCTCGAAGAGAACATCGGGGCCCTCGACGTGCACCTGAGCCCCGCGGACCTGGCGGCCCTGGACGCGGTGGTCCCGATCGGGGCGGCGGCCGGGGCGCGCTACGCCGACATGTCGACCGTGAACCGCTAGGACAGCCCACGACCTCCCCTGCGTCGTCGGGCCTCGCGCCAACAGGAGGCGCCGCACTGGAGGGTGTGCGGGCCCTGGTGACCGGGGCCACCTCGGGGCTCGGACGCGCGATGGCCGAGGCCCTGGCCGCAGCCGGCGCGCGCGTCGTCGTCACCAGTCGCGATCCGGGCCGGGCGGCCGCGGCCGCGCGAGAGGTCGGCGCGGGAGCCTGGGGACTCGCCATGGACGTCCGCGACGCCGACGCCGTGGAGGCGGGAGTCGCGGCAGTCTTCCACCGGCTGGGAGGTCTCGATCTGCTGGTGGCCAACGCCGGCATCGGGATGCGCACGGTCCACCCCCACTTCCTCACCGAGCCCCAGCCCTTCTTCTTGGTGACCCCGGCCGGGTTCCGCGACGTCGTGGACACCAAGGTGGCCGGCACGTTCCTCTCGGTGCACGCCGTCGTCCCCCGGATGCTCGCCGCCGGTGGGGGCCGCGTCGTCGTGATCTCGATGAACCCCGCGACGATGTCGCGTCGCGGCTTCGTGCCCTACGGTCCCGCCGGCGCGGCCGTCGAGGCCCTCGCCCAGATCATGGCCGCGGACCTCGCGGGCACCACCGTGCGCCTCAACGTGCTGGTGCCCGGAGGGGCCACGGCGACCGGGATGATCCCCGAGGACGTGAGCGACGAGGTGCGGGCCGGCCTCTTGGACCCGGCGATCATGGGCCCCCCGATCGTGTGGCTGGCCTCGGCGGCGGCGAGCGACGTGCACGGCCAGCGCATCGACGCCCGCCAGTTCGCCAGCGTGCACCCCGGGCTCTGACGCCCAGCCCACGTGGGGGCGCTGCCACTGCGGGGCGGCCCCGACGACTGGCGCCGCCTCAGCGATGCGCGTCGGAGCTGACGACACGCTCCACGGCCTCGACGACAGCGGGACTGGTGGTGAGGACGCCCAGCTCGCGGTTGTAGGTGAGCGAGGAGTACGAGAAGTTCTCGCTGCCCACGAAGGCCGTCCCGCGGGGGCCTGCGCAGTCCGCGCAGATCACCTTGGCGTGGATGTACAGGCCCTGGGGAGAGATCGTGTGCACGTGGACGCCGGCGTGAGCCAGCTCTCCGAGGGCGCTCGACCACTCAGCCGACGCGGTCATCACCACCGTGACCGCCACGCCCCGGCGGGCCGCCGCGGCCAGGGCGTCCTCGATCGTGTAGGACCGCATCTCCTCGCTCTCGATCAGCAGGCTGTGGCGCGCGCTGTCGATCAGGCCCACCAGAGACGACGTGGAGCCCGGGCTCCACACCAGCCCTCCGGTGCTGGCGGGTCGGCCCGGATGGCCCGTGACGTCGCGCGCGAACACCGCCTCGATGGCGGCCACCTGCGCACGCGCGGTGATCTCGACCCACAGGTCGCGCGTCGACGAGTACCACCGGCTGGTCAGGTTGCCGGTGCCGATGTAGGCACGGGTGCCATCGACGACCACGTACTTGGCGTGGAAGATCTGGCCCGCGGGAGCCCACGCGACGCCCACCCCGCCCGCGCGCAGCGTGGCGGCGGCCCCGGCGTTGGCGTAGGTGCCGGCGTAGGCGGCGTCGAGGAGGACGCGAACGCGCACGTGCCGGTGGGCGGCCGCAACGAGGTCGCGCTCCACGATCGCGTCGCTCAGCTCGTACATCGACAGGTCGACACTGGTGTGCGCCTGGGCGATGGCCGCGTCCAGGAATCCCAGGCCGGCTGCGGGCTCCACCCAGACGCGCGTCACGGGCACGGTCGCGGTCGCCGCGGCGGGGGTCGTGACCGCGACCGCTGCCAGGACGGCGGCCACGAGGGCAGTGAGTCGGATGCGTCGCATGGGGACCTCCTCGAGCACGTTCCACGCTCGCCTCGAGGGTAGCCACGACCCGTGACGTGCGCCGTGGTGCTACGTGACCGGACGCGTGACGCGCGGGCTCGCCCCCGACACCAGCCAGCCGACTCCTCGGGCCAGGACCGCGAGCCCGACGAAGATCAGCACCAGATGGAGGGTGGGGACCGGGGTCATCTCGCCGAGCAGGCTCCCTCCCCGGGGCTCATCGCACAGGACCGCGGCGATCGCCAGGTGGGACACCCAGCGACCCCCGCAGCGCCGAGGAGCCCGCAGGGCCGCGACGTCGGCCGCAGTCGTTCCCCCGTTGGGGCACCCGACCGAGCACAGCGCCTCGACGCGCACGGCGCGACGAGACGCCCCGGCGGTCATGGCCTTACCGTGGCGGCGGCTCCCGCCACCGGGTCAGGCCACACCCTCGAGGTCCAGCAGGCGGCGCTTGGCCGCCAGCCCTCCGGCATATCCCCCAAGGGACCCGTCAGTGCGCAGGACCCGGTGGCAGGGCAGCACGATGCACAGCGGGTTGGCGCCCAGCGCGTGGCCCACGGCGCGGCTGGCCCGGGGGGCGCCGATCGCGCGCGCGATGGCCTGGTAGGTCGTGGTCGAGCCGTAGGGCACGCGCGCCAGCTCCCCGAGCACCCGGCGGGCGAAGGGCGTGGCCAGCACCGGGCTGGCGGGCACGTCGAAGGCGCGGCGCCGTCCCGTCACGTAGGCGTCGATCTGCCGGCGCGCCTCGTCGAGGCGCTGGGGCTCGCGCAGCACCCGGGGCGACAGGTGCGCGGCCAGGCGCGCGGTCACCGCCTCCTCGGCGTCGTAGCTGCACGCGACGAGGGTCCCCTCGCGCGTCGCGGCCAGGACCAGGGTCCCGATAGGGGCGTCGTGGACCACGTAGAAGACGTCCCCACCCTCCAGCCGGGGCGGTCGCGCCGCCACGTCGAGTCGCCTCAGTGCGCTAGCCACGTCCATCACCCCTCCTCCGGGCCGGTTCCTAGGACCTTGCGCAGCGTGGCCAGCGCGTCCGAGACCAGGCGGCGGCTGGCCGCCGGCGTGGTCTCGAGCGCGCGGGCTACCTCGGTGTGGGCCAGACCGCCCACGTAGTGCAGCACGACGGCCTGGCGCTGGCGCGCGGGCAGGGCGCGCACACCCTCCCAGAGCCGCTCGTCTCGCAGCGGCGCGAGGTCGGCTGCCGGCTCGGGAGGCCGGGCGGCGGCGAGGTCGCGGCGCGCGCGGGAGCGTTGGGCGTCTAGTGCCGTGTGCGCCGTGATGGTCAGCAGCCAGCTGCGCAGGTTCCCCGCGTGCGTCAGGGACGGGTAGGCCCGCAGGGCGCGCACCCAGGCCTCCTGGGCGACGTCGTCGCCCTCGCGCGGGCCCGCCATCGCTGCCGCCAGGCGCGCGACGTCGCGCCAGTGCGCGTCGACCAGCTGCTGGAACGGCGGAAGCCCCACGAACATAGAACGCTAGGGGTCACCGCGCTGTGAGCCCCTCGTCGCCCGCGACACATCGCCAGCCTCTCGCGGACCCCGAGAGGGGGCCCGGTCCGGCGCGGCGGCACCGCGCTGCCGCGGAGCATCTCGGCGGTGGCGAGCTGCTGGTGGTCCCGACCTTCCGCCTAGGCTCGGCGGGCCGTGACCACGATGCTGCGGTAGGGCAGCGCGAGGGGGTCCGGCTGGTCCGTGAGGACCTCGGCCACCTCGGCCAGCAGGGCGGCACGTTCGGGCTCCTCCAGGAGCGTCACGTAGCTCGTGGTGGCCACCCGGCGCTGCAGAGCGGCGGGCGAGACCGACTCGAGCCAGGGCAGGTCGTGGCGTACCACGCGCCGGAAAGGCCCCCGGGACACGATCCCCGCCCAATCGGCGTTCCCGTCAAAGGGTCGGTTCTCGTCCCAGCGCATGGCTCGGGTGAGGCGGCGCACCCACCCCCAGGACTCGTCGCGCTCGTTCCACACCAGGCCCAGGCCCCCGCCGGGCCGCAGCACGCGCGCGATCTCGGCCAGCGCGCGGGGCGCGTCGAACCAGTGGAACGCCTGGGCCACGACGACCGCGTCGGCCCATCCGTCAGCCAGCGGGATGGCATCGTCGCGACCCTCCAGCACGGTGATGTCCGGGCTGGCCTCGGCCAGCGCCGCGCGCATCGAGGCCGAGGGCTCGACGGCGACCACCTCGCCCACCAGCGGGGCGACGAGCCGGGAGAAGATGCCGGTGCCCGCACCCAGGTCGACGACGCGACTGGTGCGGTCGAGCTCCAGGTCGTTGACGACGCGCGCGACGGCGGCGTCGGGGTACGAGGGCCGCGCGGCGTCGTAGAGCGCGCCCGTGGCGAACCCCTCGCCGGCCCAGCGCTCGCGGTCGCTCACCGCCGCCCCGCGAAGAACGTGCGGAGCTGGTCGGCGGCCGCCTCGGCTCCCACCCCGTAGTCGACCGCCACCTCGTGGAGCAGGCGCGGGTCGCTCAGCACGTTGTAGCGCGAGCCGACGGCTCCGGCCTTCTCGTCGAGGGCTCCGATGACCACCCGCGCGACGCGTGCACTCACCAGCGCCCCCGCGCACATCACGCAGGGCTCCAGGGTCACGTAGACCGTCGCGTCGCTTAGGCGCCAGCGACCCAGACGCTGGGCGGCGGCGCGCAGCGCGACGATCTCGGCGTGGGCCGTCGGGTCCGCGTCGGCCTCGCGCCGGTTCTCACCGGCGCCGACGACCTCGCCGTCGACGACCACGACGCAGCCCACCGGGACGTCGTCGTGGGTGGCCGCCCGGTCCGCCCACGCCAGGGCGCTCGCCATGTACCCGTCGTCACCGGCCACCCCCCGACGGTAGCGCTTGGTCGACCCACCCTCGCCCGCGCCGGGGGACCCCGTGGGGAGCGGGGATAGACTCGAGACGGAGGGGTGCGAGAGCGGCCGAATCGGGCAGTCTCGAAAACTGCTGTGTCTACGGGCACCGTGGGTTCAAATCCCACCTCCTCCGCTCGGCGCACGGGTGGCCCCAGGGTCACCCGTGCGGCCCTGAGGGAGCCTCACGAGGGCGGGGTACGCTGGGCGACACCGGACCAAGCAGAGGAGTCGAGGTGTCGTCAGCCCAGCCACCGATCGGAACCGAGCGCAAGGTCGTCACCGAGCTGCCGGGGCCCAAGTCGCGCGCCCTGCACGAGCGCCGTCGCCACGTGGTCACAACGGGCCTGTCGACCGGCTTTCCCGTCTACATCGAGCGCGGCGAGGGTGCCATCTTGCTCGACGTGGACGGCAACCAGCTCCTCGACCTCGGGTCGGGGATCGCGGTGACCTCCATCGGTCACGCCGTGCCCGCGGTGATCGAGGCCGTCAGCCAGCAGGTCGCCGACTTCACCCACACCTGCTTCATGGTCGTGCCCTACGAGGAGTACGTCGAGGTCTGCGAGGAGCTGGCCGCCCTGACCCCGGGAGACTTCCCCAAGACGACCGCCCTGTTCAACTCGGGGGCCGAGGCCGTCGAGAACGCGGTCAAGGTCGCCCGCCTGGCCACGGGTCGCCAGGCCATCGTGGTCTTCGACCACGCCTACCACGGGCGCACCAACCTGACCATGGCCCTCACGGCGAAGAACATGCCCTACAAGGAGCACTTCGGACCCTTCGCCCCCGAGATCTACCGCGTCCCCATGAGCTACCCGTTCCGCGACGGCCTGAGCGGCGCCGAGGCGGCGCAGCGCGCCATCGCGGCCATCGAGTCCCAGGTCGGCGCGCACAACGTCGCCGGCCTGCTCATCGAGCCCATCCAGGGCGAGGGGGGCTTCGTAGTCCCGGCCGACGGCTTCCTGCCCGCGCTGTCGGCGTGGGCGGCGGCCAACGGGGTCGTCTTCATCGCCGACGAGATCCAGGCGGGCTTCTGCCGGACCGGCGAATGGTTCGCCGTGAACCACGAGGGCGTGGTCCCCGACCTGGTCACCACGGCCAAGGGCCTGGCCGGCGGGCTGCCGCTGGCGGCCCTGACCGGGCGCGCCGAGCTGATGAACGCCGTCCACGAGGGCGGCCTCGGCGGAACCTACGGCGGCAACCCGGTGGCGGCCGCAGCCGCCCTGGCGACCATCCGGACCATGCGCGAGCTCGACCTGCCGGCCCGGGCCCGCGCCATCGGCGAGACGCTGTCGACCCGCTTGCACGCGCTGGCCGCCGAGGCCCCGATCGTGGGCGACGTCCGCGGCCGTGGGGCGATGATGGCCATCGAGCTGGTCACGCCGGGCACTACCGAGCCCAACGCGGCGGCGGCCAAGGCCATCGTCGCCTACTGCAACCAACACGGCGTCCTGGCCCTGTCGTGTGGCACCTTCGGCAACGTCATCCGCCTGCTGCCGCCCCTGGTCATCACCGATGCCCAGCTGCGCGACGGCCTGGACGTGCTGGCCGAGGCGGTCCGCGCGGCCAGCTGACTCAGCCGACGCAGGACTGGGTGGAGACGGCGCGCCCGCTGGTGGCCCGGGCGACCGCCTGGCGCACCAGCGCGATCGGCGTCGCGTAGCCGATGAGCGGGTTGGACACCGAGCGCGAGTCGACGATGCCCACCACGTCCCCGTCACGGAGCACCGGGCTGCCCGAGTTCCCCGGCTCGATCCGCGAGGCCACCACCAGCAAGGTGCGCTCCAGCACGGTGCGGTCGTAGATGTCACGGCTGGGCGCCCGCACCGTGCCGAGCAGCTCGGCCGGGCTGAGCGTGCGCGTCGCGTCGAGCGGGTAGCCCACGACCGCGGCCGGCACGTGGCTGAGGGGCGTGCTGGTCGCGAGGGTCAGGGGTGCGGGCAAGGGGCCCGCCACACGGATCACGGCGAGGTCGTGGCGGGGGTCGAAGAGCACCACGGTCCCGCGCGCGCCGCCCACCCGGATGTCGTGGGCACCCGCGACGACGTGGGCGTCGGTGACCACCTCGTGGGGGCCGACGACGAAGGCGGTGCCCTCGTGGCCCGTGGGGCAACCCCGCGTGGCCAGGACCTTCAACACGGCCGAGGGGCCCGCCACGTTGGCGCGCGGTGGGCCCAGGTGGATCGTCGGCGTGGGCGGCGAGGGGGCGATGAGCGCGGCAAAGACGTTGGGCAGGTCGGCGTTGCGCAAGATGGCCTGGACGCGAGCCTCGACCGCCGGGACCGGCGGCGCCACGGTGTCCACGGCCCGCAGCACCAGGGAACCCTGGATCGCCGAGGACACGCTGCCCCAGGCCACCGGCGCCAGGAGCCCGGCGATCAGCCAGAGCACGATGAGCATCCCGGCCCCGCCCACGACGGCCCCGCCGATGCGGTCGAGGAGTCCCAGGCGGACCATCTGCAGCGCCCGGTGCACCAGGGACCCGAGCCAGGCGCCGAGGGACGCCCCGATGATCGTGATCACCACCACCAGGCCCAGGGCGACCAGGGGGCGCAGGTGCCCCGTCGTGACGTGTCCCGACAGGCCCGCCGCGACGTCGGCGCCCACCAGGAGGCCCCCAACGAGTCCGGCCAGCTGGCCCACCTGGCGCGCCAGCCCCCCGAGAGAGCCCCGGACGGCCGCCAGGGCGACCAGGACCAGGATCACCACGTCAACCCAGGTCATCTGGACAACCTACGCGGTGGCGATGCGGCGCGCCCGTCTAGGGGCGCAGGGCCGCCAGGGCCAGGCGGGGCAGGCGGCCCCAGGAGGGCTGGGCCTCGAAGTCGACCAGTCTGCGCAGGCCCGGACCCGAGCGCCGACTGGTCGCGAACCACAGCGGGTCGGGCCGCGACGTGAAGGGTCCGCGCACCACGGATCGCTCGGGCTGGGCGAACAGCAGGGCGTTGCCCACGAAGCCCCGACCGGATTGGATGTCGGTGGCGAGGTGCCCGGGGTGCGCACCCCACACGGTCGTGCCCAGCACGAAGCTCAACGCGTGCCAGGCGTTGACGCCGATCGAGCCGTAGCGCAGGTCCGCGATCGCACGGTCCAACGCGATCGCCACGTCGGGCTCGCGCCCGGTGCGCGGGTCGACCAGGATCGTGGCCGAGAGCGTCCCCCACAGCACGTCGTTGCAGAAGTCGACGGCCGCGCCCAGGAAGGACGCCGCCGAGTCGGCCGCCAGGGCCGTCTCGCTCATCAGTGCGCAGAACGACTCGGTGGTGAAGCTGATGTCCTGGGTCGCGGTGGCGTCCACGTCCCAGATGAGGGTCCAGCCCAGGGCGTCCTCGGCGCGCGGCGCGCCGAGGACCCGGGCGTCGGGATGGGCCGCCACGAAGCGGTCGCGACGGGTGAAGGCTCCGGGGTAGTAGGCGCGGCGTGGGGGCAGGGACGCCAGAACGCCCTCGAGCTCCTCGAGGAACGCCCCGCGCTGGGGCCAGGACTGCGCCGTCACCAGCACGCGCGGCGCCAGGCAGTTGAACCCCGCGTTGTTGGCCAGCATCGTGGCGACGTGACGCGCCTGGAAGGAGAGCTCGCGTGGGCTCCACGCTCCGGGCACGACGATGACCGGCGAGACGTTGCCCAGCTCGCAGCTCACCGGCGTCGTGAGGACGAGCTCGTTGGCCGCCTTGCGCCGGGCACCCTCTTCGCCCGCGCCGAACACGATGGCGTCGTGAGTGGCGGCCGAGCCCGTGAGGTGGACCTCGTCGATGCGGCGGTGGGACACCAGGTGGGCGCCGACGGCTGGCCCCCCGGTGACGATGCGCAGGTATCCGGGCGCCACGAGGGCCGCGAGGGCCTCCTCCCAGAAGGGGACCAGGTAGTCGTTGACGGGATTGGCCTTGAGCACGACGACCCGGCCCTCGACGAAGAGCTGGCTGAGCGCGTCGCGGGGGCCCAGGCTCGCGACGTTGCCCGCGGCCAGCACCACGGCCACGCCAGCGTGGCCCCGCGGGTCCCGGTAGGCGGCACCCTGGGTCGCGCGCACCTCCTCCTCGGTGACGCCGGGCGCCATCCACACCTCGGCGCGCAGGCCCGGGAAGAGGATCCGGTCGAAGGTACCGCCGGGCGCCACCTGGATGGCCAGCCGGTCGCCGGGACGATGGGCCACCGGCCCGGCGTACTGGGGCCGCCCCACGGTGGCCAGGTCGATCATCGAGGCCCGCAGGGCACGGGCCAGGCGCAGCAGCGTCCCGATCCCGCTGAAGGCCTCCTCGCCGCCCTCGGCGCTCCCGGGCTCGTAGCCCTTGGCCGCACAGGCCGCGCGCAGCCACCCGTCGGCGACGCGAGCCGTGTCCGCGATGACCTGGTCGAGGAGGGCGGCGCGCTCGGCGGGGCCAACCCGGCTCCACGCGTCGGCCCGGCTCGCGACCTTGTCCACGACCCGGTCCAGATCGGCCGCCGGGACCGGCTCCGCGCCTGGCGTCACCCCACTCACCTCGGACATGGAGGCCTCCTCGCAGTCGGAGACTAGTCGGGCCCGCGGCGCCCGCCGCGCTGGTCGACCCGCGCGCTCGCGACTCTATGCTGAGGCCAGAAGAGCGACGGAGGCGACATGGCATTCGAAGAGTGGGGACCGCTGGCGGGCCTGCGGGGCACCTGGACCTCGGGCTACGACGGCCTGGACGTGTCGTATCACAACGAGGACGGCAAGATCGGGGAGACCCCCTACCGCGAGCAGACGACGTTCAAGGCGTTCGGACCGGTCGACAACGGGGACCAGCACCTGTGGGGCCTCGACTACCGCACCGCCATCTACCGGCGCGACGAGGACCTGCCCTTCCACACCGAGATCGGCTACTGGATGTGGGATGCCGCGCGCGGCGAGGTGATGCGCTGCTTCATGATCCCGCGGGCCCAGACCCTCATCGCCGGCGGCGTCGCGGCACCCGACGCGACCAGCTTCCGGCTGTCGTCCGAGCTCGGCTCGCTGACCTACGGCATCTTGTCGAACCCCTACCTGGACCAGGTCGCCCACACCACCCGCTACGACGTGACCATCGAGGTCGGGGCCGACACCTTCTCCTACGACGAGACGACCGTGATCGAGCACCAGCGCTGGCCCGAGGTCGTCATGCACACCGACCGCAACACGCTGCGCCTGGTGAGCCGCGAGGACTGAGTCAGGGCCGCCGGCGCAGCCAGAGGTAGATGGCCAGCGCGGCGAGCGGGATCATCACCACGAGCACGCGGGCGACCGGCAGCGGCTGGCCCTGGTGGAGCCCGAGGGCGGGCGCGCTGGCCGCCAGCAGGTCAGCTCGCATCGGGCGCCCCGTCGACGCCCAGGTGCTGGCGCAGGCGGTCCAGCTCCTCGACGATGCGCAAGATGGCAGCGTCCTGGGCCTCCAGGTGCTTCTGGATCTGCTCGGACTCGTGGAGGACCGCCTCGGCATCCTTGTAGGTCTCCTCGGACCGCTTGTCGGCGGCGGCCGCCTGGATGTTCTGGCCCACGATGATCACCGGCAGCAGCACCAGTTGCAAGAAGCTGCTCGAGAGCCACACGACGATGTAGTAGACGCCCTGGTGGACCGCCGAGGGCAGGGCCAGCAGGGCCAGGATCGAGAACACGTAGGCGGCCCACATGGTGCCCACGACCAGGGTCACCCGCAGGCCGACGCGCGCGTTGAGGCGTATCAGGGGGTTGCCGTGGTGCAGCGGGCGCTGGTCGTGGGTGCGCACGGGGTGGCCCGAGCGCAGCTCGGCGGCGCGGGGGTGGCGGACGTACTCGTAGAGGGTGCTCATGCCCCGAGTCTCACACGCCGCCGGATGATCCGGCGGCACGGGCTCAGACCAGGTCGGGCGAGGTCTCCATCCCGCGCCGCCACGTCGAGCGGGCCATGATCTTGGTGGTGTCGACCCGGCCGCGGTAGCGCTCGGCCACGTCACGGATCTCCTCGAGCAGCCCGTCGCTGAGCAGCGTCGGGTTCAGCCCCAGGGCCAGGAACTGGTCGCGGCTGACGTTCAGGTCGTTCTCGACTGCCTCACGGCGCGGGTTGGGCACGTTGGCCACCGGCACGCCGGTCATCGAGGAGACCAACTCGGCCAGATCGCGCACCCGGTAGGTCTCGGTGACCTGGTTGAACACCTTGACCCGGTCCCCGCGCGCGGGCGGGTTCTCCAGGGCGATCTGCACGCAACGCACCGTGTCGCGGATGTGGATGAAGGCCCGGGTCTGCCCGCCGGTCCCGTGGACGGTGAGCGGGTGGGAGATGGCCGCCTGCATCAAGAAGCGGTTGAGCACGGTGCCGTAGTCGCCGTCGTAGTCGAAGCGGTTGATCAGGCGCTCGTCCCGCATCGTCTGGGGCGTCTGGGTGCCCCAGACGATGCCCTGATGCAGGTCGGTCACGCGCACCTGGTCGTTGGCCGCGTAGAAGGCGAACATCAGCTGGTCCAGCGTCTTGGTGAGGTGGTAGACCGAGCCCGGGTTGGCCGGGTGCAGGATCTCGCGGTCGATGTCGCCGTCGGGCGTGGGGACCTTGACGGTCAGGTAGCCCTCAGGGATGGGCGCCGAGCCGGACCATCCGTAGCCGTAGACCCCCATGGTGCCCAGGTGCACCAGGGCGATGTCCTGGCCCGTCTCGGCGATGGCCGCCAGCAGGTTGTGGGTGCCGCGCACGTTGTTGTCGACGGTGTAGCGCTTGGCGGCGATGTCGCGCATGGAGTACGGCGCCGCTCGCTGCTCCCCGAAGTGGACCACGGCATCGGGCTGGGTCTCGCGCAGCAGCGCCTCGAGGCGGTCGTACTCCCGGGCCAGGTCCAGGCGCACGAACCCGATCTCCTGGCCGCTGACCTCGTGCCAGGCCCGCAGGCGCTCGCCGAGGGGCCGTATCGGTGTGAGGGACTCGACCTCGAGCTCGAGGTCGATGGCCCGACGGCTCAGGTTGTCCACGATCGTGACGTCGTAGCCCTGGTCCGAGAGGTGCAGTGACGTCGGCCACCCGCAGAACCCGTCCCCGCCCAGCACCAAGACCTTCACGAAGGCTCCTCTCCTCGCCGCAAGCCGCGGAATGGACCGGCGCGGCCGAGACAGCCTACCAAAGCCCTCACGGGGCCAGGCCCGAGCAGCGGGGCTGCGGGCCCGCGCCCAGGGTGCCGAAGCGGTGGCTGGTCAGCGCCAGGCTCTGCTCCAGGAGCCAGCGCGGGCCCTCGATCGCGCCCTCTTGGGCCAGGGGGCGCCGGTCGAGCGTGATCCCGGCGCCGACGATGTCGGCGGTGGGCGGGACCTCGCGGCTCAGCCAGCGCACGCGGGACACGCCACCGAGCCGCGCCACCAGGTCGGCCACGGCCTCGACGGTCGCCCCCGGGGCCTCGAGCACGGGGGCCGACGCGCTGTACTCGACCAGCAGGCCGAGTCGCGCGGTCAGCGCGCGCAGCCAGCGTAGATGCGTGGCGTCGATGTCGGGGTCGAGGCGCACGACGATGGGCGCGGCGTGGCGACGATAGCGCTGGAGATTGCGCTCGCTGGCCAGCCCGCCGATCTCGATGACGGGCGCACCCTCGCGGTCGAACCATTGCTCGAGCGAGTCGACGGCCGCATCCACGTCGCCCAGCTCGGGCCAGCGTCGCAGTGCGGCCAGGTAGTTGCGCCCCCCCGCCTTGGCGGTCGGTCCCACGCTCGAGCGCCGCCACCCGCCAAAGGGCTGGCGACCCACTACGGCACCGGTGATCCCGCGGTTGAGGTAGGCGTTGCCGACCGCCACGCGCTCGAGCCACTGCTCGCACTCCAGCGTGTCCAGGGAGTGCAGGCCCCCCGTGAGCCCGTAGGGGATGGCGTTCTGCCACGCGATGGCCGTGGCCAGGTCGGGCGCCTCCATGACACCGAGCACCGGGCCGAACCACTCGTTCAGGTGCGACCAGCTGCCCGGGGCGATGCCCGCCTTGACCCCGGGGCGGTAGAGCTCGCCCGCACCTTCGAGCCGGCGGGGCTCGACCACCCAGCGCTCGCCGGGATCGAGTTGCAAGGCACGCGCCAGCGCCGCCTCGGGGGCGCGAATGACCGGCCCGACCGTCGTGCCCAGGTCGTAGGCGGCGCCCACGCGCAGCGAGGACACCGCGTCGACCAGCTGGGCCCAGAACCGCGGGCTGGCCGCGGTGGCCCGGTCCACGATGGCCAGGCTGGCCGCACTGCACTTCTGGCCGGCGTGCGAGAAGGCCGAGTGCACGAGATCGCGCACCGCGGCGTCGAGGTCGGCCGCGGCGGTGACGATCATCGCGTTCTTGCCGCTGGTCTCGGCCAGCAGGTTGATCTCGGGTCGCCAGCGCGTGAACAGCACGGCCGTGTCGAAGGACCCCGTCAGGATCACCGCGTCGACGTCCTCGTGGGTGATCAGGTGGCGCCCGGCCTCGTCGTCACGCGCCAGCACCAGGCTGACCAGGTCGGGATCCAGACCGGCCCCCTGGAGGATCTCGACCAGGGCCGCGCCAGCCGCCACGGCCTCGGGGGCGGGCTTCAGGATTGCGGCGCTCCCGGCCGCCAGGGCGGCCGCCACCCCGCCCAGGGGAATGGCCACCGGGAAGTTCCAGGGAGGCACGACGGCCACCACGCCGAGGGGCTCCCCACCTCCCGGGGCGGTGGCGGCGTAGTAGCGCAGGTAGTCGACCCCCTCGGAGACCTCCGGGTCGCCCTCGGCCACGGTCTTGCCACCCTCGCGCGCCATCAGGGCGATGAGGGATGCCCGCTGGGCCTCGACCGCATCGGCCGCGGCCTCGAGCAGCCGCCGGCGCTCCTCGGGACGGCGGGCGGCCCAGCGCGACGCCGCCTGACGGGCCCGCGCGACGCGCACGTCGACGTCGGCGACCGTGGCCGCTCGGTAGCGGAGCCAGTGGTGGCCGCTGGAGGGGTCGCGTCCTTGGACCCACGGTCCTTCCCCCGTGCCCCCGGCGAGCACCCGGTCGTCGTCGGCCAGCACCGCGTCCAGCGCGGCCCGGACCGCGCCCACGTAGGACGGGTCCGTCGGGTCGCCGTCGGGGGCGTTGGCCCAGCTCGCCGGCCGGGGCCGGGGCCCCCGGCGCCGGCGGGTGTCGACGTCGCGGCGTTGGGCGACCGAGGCGACGAAGCGCTCGCGCTCGCGCTCGAAGGTTCGGGGGTCCTCGGCGATCGAGAAGGCCGAGCGCAGGTAGTTGTCGGGTGCCGTGTTCTCGTCGAAGCGGCGCGCCAGGTAGGCGATGGCCGACTCGAAGTCGTCGTCGTCGACCACTGGCGCGTACAGCAGCACCCGGTGGCCCGCGGCGGCCAGGGCGGCGGCGGCCCCGGGGGCCATGCCCTCGAGCATCTCCACGTCCACCTGTGCGGGCACGCCACGCTGGCGCGCCAGCTCCAGCGCCAGGGACACGTCGAACAGGTTGTGACTGGCCACGCCAACGCGCAGGAACGGCGCGCGCTCGGGTCCGATGGCGCCGTCGAGCAGCGCTGCGTAGTTCGCATCGACCTCGGCCTTAGAGCCCAGAGGTGCGGGCACCCAGCCGTGCAGCTCGGCCTCGACGCGCTCCATGGCCAGGTTGGCCCCCTTGACCAGGCGCACCTTGGCGCCCGCCCCGGTCCGCGCGTGACGGCGCTGCGCCCAGGCCGCCAGCTCGTCGAGGGCCGCGGCCGACTCGGGCAGGTAGGCCTGCAGGACGATGCCGGCCTCGACACTCGAAAAGCGCGGCTCGTCGAGCACGGCGCAGAACGCGTCGAGGGTCAGGCGCAGGTCGCGGAACTCCTCCATGTCCAGCGTGATGGTGACCCCGTGGCGCAGACCCGCCTCGAAGAGGCTGCGCAGGCGCGAGGCGACGCGCAGCTGGGAGCCATCGTGGTCGATGGTGGTCAGCTGGCTCACCACCGAGGACAGCTTCACCGCGACGTGGGTGACCCCCTCCAGCGCCATGGTCGCCACTACGTGGGCCAGGTGCTGGTCGGCCTGGGCCTCCCCGAGCACCGCCTCGCCCACCACGTTGACCGTCACGCCCAGGCCCTGGGCCCGCCGACGTGCCAGGTGCCCCCTCAGCGCGCCGGGCTCGGCGTCGAGGATCAGACCCGACGTCAGCGCCCGCACGCGGCGGCGTACGAGGCGCAGCGCCGTCTCGGGCGCCGAGACCGACAGGCCGGCCGCTGCCCGCAGCCCCACCAGGTCGACGAGGGAAAAGCCCGGCCGCCTGGCGCCCTCTGCGGCCGCACGCAGCAGGCGCGCGGCCTGCTGGGGATCGCGCGCGCGCATCACCTCGTCGGTGAGCGCCGAGACGACGCCGAGGGCGCGGTCGTCGCGCAGCAGGCGCGCCACGCGCCGGGCCGTGGCGACCTCACGTCGGCGCCCCGGCGCCGCCCGCACCAGGCCCTGCGCGCCCGACGTGGCCTCGTCGACCGGGAGGCCCAGCATCGGATCCGCGCTCACCACCACCTCCTGCCGACTCCCATCCTGGCACGCGGGCACCGCGTGGTCGGCTCCGAACCCCCGCCACGTCGCGCGCCACCCCCTCGATCCTCGGCCCCGACCCGGGTTGCCCGCGGCGGCCGCGCCCACGCCTGTCGCGGTGGTGCGGCGCCCGCGCGCACCGGTACGTTGGTGAGCAGGCCGCCACTCCAGGAGACCGGAGAGACGAGGCACGATGGGCTCGCGCAGAAGGCAGGGCCGTGGTGGCGCGGCGATCGTCGCGCGTGCCCTCCTGGCGCCTCTGGCGATCGCGGCGGCCGTGGTGGCGCCGGCGAACAGGGCCCCGGGGGCCACGGCGTCGCTGCCGGCGTGTCGGGCCGCCCAGATCGCGGTGAGTGCCGGGGCCACCGCGTTCACGACGACCTACAGCGTCCGGACCTCGACGGGACTGCACCACGTCGCGGTGTACGAGGCCGTCCCCGTGTACTTCTCCAACCGAGGCACCACCTGTCACCTGCTGATGGGTGCGCCCCAGTTCCAGGCCGTGCGAGGTACCACGGACGTCCGGCGTCTCTCCGCGCTGTCCGCGCACGACCTGTCCGTGCCTGTGGGTGCCGATAACACCCGACGTCCCGTCGTGGCCCACCTTCGCAAGATTGAGGCGCTCTTCGTCGTCGCCCGGCCCGTGGGCAGGGCGTTTGCCGGCTGTGAGCCCGCGACCGCCTCGGGCATCGTGATCCAGGGATACGCCAGCCCCATCGGCACTTTTCACTTCATCGCGCGCCAGCTCCGTGACGTGTGCTTCGACACCGGCGTGGGACCTCGCGTCGTGAACGACGGCGCCCTGTGGCCCGCACCTCCACGCTGGTCGGCGAGGCCACGCTGAATCCCGCCCAGAGCTACCAACCCGTGCGGAGGGCCAAGTGACTAGATTCAGGGGTTCACGTGTCCACGATGACCCGACACTTCACAGTGGTGCGGCTGGAGGGATTCGAACCCCCGACCCTCGGTTCCGTAGACCGATGCTCTGATCCGCTGAGCTACAGCCGCCCTGGGAATGCATCCTACCCGGTGCCAGCGGGCCCCTACCATACGGTCATGGGCGCACGTGACCTGAGTGACCTGATCGCGCGGGTGTCCCCCTCCCTCACCGAGTTGCGCCACGACCTGCACGCCCACCCCGAGGTCGGCTTCGCCGAGCACCGCACCACCGAGGTCATCCGCGAGCGCCTCAGCGCGATCGGCCTGGCGGTGGCGCCCACGACGACGGCCACGGGCGCGGTCGCCTCGCTGGCGGGCACGCGACCCGGTCGGCGCGTCCTGCTGCGCGCCGACATCGACGCCCTCCCCGTCGCCGAGACTCGCGACCTGCCCTTCCGCTCGACGCAGCCCGGGGTGATGCACGCCTGCGGCCACGACGTCCACACCGCCGCCCTGCTCGGCGCGGCCGAGGTGCTGAGCCAGCTCGAGGATCGGCCCGGCACCTTCACCTTCGTCTTCCAACCCGCCGAGGAGGCCCTGGGCGGAGCTCGCACGCTGATCGAGGACGGTCTCCTTGAGCGCCATCCCTGCGATGCCGTCGTCGGGGCCCACGTCACCTCTCTCGTGCCCCTCGGCATCGTCGCGGTGCGAGAGGGCATCACCATGAGCCGTGCCGACGCCTTCCGGATCATCCTGGAGGGCGAGGGCGGCCACGGAGCGCTGGCCGGCGACGGGAGCAACGTGCTCATCGCCGCGGGCTTCGTCCTGACTCGCCTGCGCGAGGTGGTCGCCGACCTGTCCTACCAGACGACCCCGCTGGCCTGCTCGGCCGGCATGGTGCGCGCGGGCACGGCCAACAACGTGGTACCGCGCCGCGCCGAGGTGTCCGGCACGCTGCGCACCTTCACCCCCGACCAGACCGCCCAGGCGCGCGCGCGCCTCGACGCGCTGCTGGCCGAGATCGCCGCGACGACCGGCGTGCGCGCACGCCTCGAGGTCACGGGGTCCTCGCCCGCCGTCGTCAACGATCCCGCCCTGACCCACCTGGCCACGGCCGCCGCGCGCCGCGTGGTCGGCGACAACCACGTCGTCGAGATAGCCCCGACGTCGACCAGCGACGACATCAGCGAGTTCCTCGAGCGGGTGCCGGGCTGCTACCTGTTCGTGGGCGGCGCCTTAGCCGACGGCACCAGCGGCACGCACCACAGCGGCGACTTCGCCGTCGAGGATGCCGCCGTGACGATCCAGGCGCACGTGCTGGCGGCGGCCGCGCTGGCGATGGCGGAGCCCGTGACCTAGAAGAGGCGCGCGGCGCCGCGCAGCGCGGCGTCGTTGCCGTGGATGGCCACGTGGACCCCCAGGCCCTCGAACCACAGCGGCGACACCCGGCGCGCATTGCCGCCCGCCAAGTGCACCTCGGTCGCGCCGAACTCCGCGGCAAAGGAGGCGACGATCGCTCCCAGGTCGACGCGCCACCGCTCCTCGCTGCGCTCCCGGGCCTGCTCGCCGAGCGTCTGGTCGTAGGTGCGGCCGTCAGCGCGCACCTCGGCCCCCACGTCGCGCACCGGGCGCAGCTCCCCCTCCACGATCAGCGCCAGGCCGAGGCCCGTCCCGAGCGTCAGCACGACCTCGCGCCCCACGCCCCGCCGGCAGCCCAGGGCGGCCAGGGTGGCGTCGTTGACCACCCGCACCGCGAGCCCGGTGGCCGCCGCCAGCGCCTCCTCGAGGGCGAAGCCCTCCCAGGCACGCTCGACTACCGGGTCGACGGGTGTGCCGATCCCGCCCACCCGAGCCAGATTGCCCGACCCGACCACGCGGCCGTCGCGGTACTCGCCGGGGAACCCCACGCCGATCCGGGTACAGCCGCTGTCGCGCGCGCGGTCCGCCACCACCTGGACGAGCCGCTCGGGCGGGCACGGGTAGGGCGTCGGGCGGCGCTGGAGGGCGCCGATGATCTCGCCGTCGGCACCGACCACGGCGAACTTGATGGACGTGGCCCCGATGTCCACGGCGAAGACGGTGTCGGGGTGCTCGGGCACTGGCGCATCGTACCTAGCCCGTCAGGTCGCGCCGCGGCGGGCCAGGGATCCTCGCCACCAGGGCCGTGACCGCACGGCGACGGCGCGCCGGTGGCCGGCCACCACCAGCGCCGTTCCCGGAGCGCGTTCGCGCCACGACGGCACCGGCCGGCCCGGCGGGCTGGCCCGCGGCGCGAGCTCGGGGACGTAGGTGACGGCGGTGGGGTCGGCCAGGCCCGCAAACACCACCCGGGTGCGGTGGTTGTTGACGATGGTGGCGGCCCGGGCGCCCCAGCGCGCGACCATCTGGGCGAAGTCCTGGACCACGGTGACCAGCGTCACGTCGAGCCCGGCGACCGTCGCGGCCAGCTCGTCGAGCTCCTCCAGGGGCGCCACCACGGCCGCCTCGTCGAGCACCAGCAGCAGGGGCCGCGCGCACCCGGCGTCGTGACGGCGCTGCTGCTCCTCGAGGACCGCACGCAGCGCACCCACGAAGAGGGACTGGTAGTGCTCCTGCTCACCGCGAGGGCTGCACAGGTAGAGGCTGTGGGGACCGGCCAGGGTGGGATGCAGCGTCGCGTGGGGCTGCCGGGTCCGCCAGGGCCACAGCATCGTCTCGGCCGTCGTGAGCACCGAGTCGAGGGTGCGGGCGTCGTGACCCAGGAAGTCGGCCAGCGACGCAGCCGCCGGGCCCGGTGCCGCCGCCCAGGCGTCCAGGTCGCGGCGCTCCACGGCCTCGGTGACGTCGGTGATGTCGGCACCCTCCTCGCGAGCCCGAACCAGGAGCAGGGCAACGACCTTGGCCGCCAGCTCGTTCCAGAACTCGGCGTCGGCGCGTCCCCCGACGCGCGCCGTCAGGGCCCGGGCGACCCGGTAGGCCTCGCGAGGTCCGGCGACGCCCTCGAGGGGGTCCCAGGTCAGCCCATCGTCGCGGCCCGGGTCGAGGACCTGCACCTCGCCGAGTGCCCGCCGCCACGGCGCCGTGGCCGTCACGACGTCCCGCTTCACGCTGGTCACGACGACGGGACCCGACCAGCCCAGGATCGCCGGGATCACCACGCCCGCCGTCTTGCCCGAGCGGGTGGGGCCCACGACCAGCACCGACTCGCCGGACCGCCAGCGCACGGCGGGGCCCACGCCCAGCCCCAGGACCAGGCGCCGCCCGAGCGTGCCACCCCTCACGCGCGCATCGCCGCGTCGGTGTCGATGAGGCCCCGGTCCGCATGGTCGGGGGTCAGGCGCACCAGCGACCGGTGGCGCCCGTAGCGCACCAGGGCCTCGCCCCGCGCTAGCCCCGTCAGCGCCGCCACCTCCGTGGCCCCCAGGCCGAGGGCCCGAGCCATGTCCGCGGCCTCGTCGGCGGGCTGGCGCATCAGCCAGGCCGACTCGCACTCGCGCAGCAGCCCGCGCGCCTGCTCGCGCTGCGCGCTGCCCGCGTCGCCCACCGCGGCCACGTCGCCCCACCGGTGCAGGACGAGGATGTGGCTCAACCCGCGCGCGCGGGCCAGCTTCCAAGATCCGCGCAGCCAGGCCAGTGCCGCGTCGTCGCCGAGGAGGGCCCAGGCCTCGTCCAGGGCCACGTAGCCCGCCACGGTGCCGTCGGCCACCCGCTGCGCCGCCGCCACGGCGCTCAGAGCCGCGACGGGCAGCGCTGGCGTCGCCCACAGGGCCGAGAGGTCGAGGATCGTCGCCGGGCCGGCCAGCTGCAGCGCCGGGCCCTCCCCGTCGAAGAGGCCCGCCAGGTCTCCCTCGGTCAGGCGGCGCAAGGTCAGGGCCAGCGCTTTCCGGCCCGGGTCGGCGCCGGGGGACAGATCGCCCCGGAAGTGGCGCGCCAGGTCCCGCAGCGGGCGCGTCGCGCCTTCGGCGCACGCCAGGCGCCACGCCTCGTCGAGGTCGAAGTGCTGCTCGACACTGAGCCCCTGGCCCAGAGCAGCGGCCACCACGGCACGGGCCAGGGCACGCGCATCGCTCGCACCGTCGAAAGGATCGCACCACCCATCCACGCCCAGGCGTAGTGGTGCCACGCCGGCGTGCGCGGCCAGCGCGGCGTACTCGCCCTTGGGGTCGACCACCACCACGCGGCGGCCCCGCGCCAGGGCCCGGCGCAGCAGCATCTTGACCACCGTGGACTTGCCGGTGCCGATCGCCCCGGCGACCACGATGTTGGGATTCGCGACCACCCCCTCGCGGTACAGGTCGAAGGGATCGAAGCAGAAGTCGTCGCCGCCGGCCACGCGGCCGAGCGGGGTCCCCCCCGACAGGGTGCCCGCGTCGTGACCCGGCAGGCGCAGATCGTCGAGGTCGGCTGCGGTCACCCAGTGGGTGGCGCTGGCCCGCACGGCCATCCCCGGCAGCTGGGCTCGCAGCCACGGAATCTGGCGACCGCCCCCGCGCTCGAGGCGCAGCCCCGCCGAGCGGGCCCGCGCGATGGCCGCCGCGCGCGCCGCGCGCAGCGACGCCCGTCGGTCGGCCCGCACGACCAGGAAGACGCTGAGGCGCGCCAGGGCCCGGCCCGTCGCCACCTCCCGCTCGCGCTGACGCGCCCGCGACGCTGCCACGTGCGCCCGAGCCGTGTCGCGGAATCCCGCCCCTCGCGCCGCGGCCCGCTCGCTGGCGTCGTGGTGGACACTGCGCTCGGCCCGCCGCTGACCCTGGGTGGCCGCGAGCACCTCCAGGTGCACCGACAGCGTCGAGTCGGGCCACCCCTCCAGGGTCGCCAGGAGCCCGCGCGCCGACGACGCCCCCACGTCGCGCAGGCGTAGCACGGCCGCCACGTGCTCGGGTCCGCGCAGGTAGCCCCAGCGCTCCAGCCAGTCGACCTGCAGCCCGCCGGCGGTGGCCAGGTCGGCCAGCCCCGGCCCGTCGTCGTGCCACCCCGACGGCCACGCCACCTCGGCGTCGCTGGCCAGCATCGTGCGCGCGGGTCCGGTGCCCTCGCGCAGGACGTGCAGGCTCACCGCGGCGCGCCCGCCGATGGCGACGGCGTCGAGCAGGCGGGCGAGCCCGGCAGCCACCTCGTGGTCCGCGCCACTCAGGTCGAGGCGCCCGCGGTGCGCCAGGCGGGACCCGCGCACGGTGCGGGCCCGCCGGGACTCGATCACCGCCACCCCGCCGACGCTGGCCGCGCTGACGCGCACCCAATGGCGCCGCCCGAGGTAGGCGAGAGCCACCGCGGCACGCTGGCCGAGCGTCGCGCCCTCGAGGGGGACGGCCGTCGCGAGGGCGGCGAGGCCGAGCCCACCCTCTGCGACGAGCCGCGTGCGCACCAGCGCGTCGGCCACCAGCACCACGCCCCCGACCGCCCCCAGCGCCTGGAGACGGGTCAGGCCGAGCCAGCGCACCGCGACGTCGCTCGCGCCCAGCCCGACGCGCTCAGTCATCCCAGTGCCACCCGATCACCGGGCCCATGTCGTCGTGCAGCACCACCCGGTGCCCGTGGCGCGGCTGGGAGGGGCCCAGCGGGAAGGGGGTGCGCGTCTCGGGCTGCTCGGGTAGGGGCACGTCGCCCTCCGAGGGCCACTCCGGGATCCCGAAGTCGGGTCCCCGGGACGGTGGCGGGCCGAAGGGCTCCTCAGGCGCCAGCGCTCGCGCGGCGGCCACCACCGGCGAGGACGGGAGGGCGGCGGCCGCGCGGGTGGCCCGCTGGCGCAGACCCTCCGTGGCGTGCAGGGCCGACTGCTCCATCCACGGGATCAGCCGGAGCACCACGAAGGGGCTCGCCGTGGCCAGCAGGAGAGTGACCGCTCCTGCGACCACGGTCAGCGCAGACGAGCCGTGGAGGTCGTCGAGCCCGACCACCAGGGCGATCACGATCACCACCTTGGACAAGGCGACCGCCGCGAAGGTCTCGAGCAGTCGCCAGCCCAGGCGGCGCAGCGCCGGGATGGTGACCAGGGGAACGACCAGGGGGACCACGACGATCAGCAGCGTCAGGATGATGCTGCGCACCACGAGCTCGCACCACAGGAGCCAGGCCCCCACGGTGAGGACGATGGCCAGGGTGAAGGCGCCGAAGCCCGGGGTGGCCACGGCGGCCACCTGCACGATGGCCGCCAGCTCGGGCACGCGGTGGACCGCCGATCCCGCGGCGGCGCCCGCCAGCTGGTCCACCGCCACCAGGATGATCGAGGCCAGCCGCGGACCCAGCACCACCGCGGCGACGGCGGCGGGCGCCACGCCGAGGTAGACGCGCCACAGCCCGGCGACGTCGGCGTGGGCGATGCCCTGGAGGGTGGCCACGCCGAGACCGATGAGCAGGACCAGCGGGGCCAGGGAGGACAGGACGTGGTACTCGGGGATCGCGGCGGCCACCACGTCGGCGGGCCGTCCCGTCGCGGCCAGCACGTGGCCGAGCGCGTCGAGCAGCCACGAGACGCTCGCGACCACCCACGACGTCAGCGACGTGAAGATGCCCCCGAGCGCGGCGTGGGTCACCGTGGATGCGGCGCAGCCCAGCGGGTCGCTCACGCAGCGCACGCCCATCAGTGCACCGCGAGGCCGGTCTTGAAGAAGAAGTCGATGAGGTGAGGAGCCGCCCCGATGAGCAGAGCGGCCACCAGCGACGTCAGCACCGCGCGGCGGCCGGCCAGGGACTGGTGCATGTTCTGGGAGTGGCTGCCGATGGCCCACAGGGCCGCGCCGAGCACCAGGGCAATCATGGCTCCGATCAGCCCCCAGGCGGCCAGCCCGTTGGCCAGCTGCTGGAGCTCGGCACTGCCGGGCAGCGCTGAGGTGGAGGGGGTGAGGTTTACGGCGATAAGCATGGGGCCTCCGGGGTCGCGGGATTCGCAACGGTCGCGGCAGGGCGGTGGCCGTCTGGAAGAATGGGGCCGTGCTCGCCAGTGCCCACCATCTCTTGGCCTCGTGGCCCGACGGGGCGATCTACGCGGCGCTGGCCGGCGTCGTGCTCGTCGGCGTCGGGCTCGGCTACCTCCTCAGCCACTGGCGCGACCACCGCTCCCTGGCCCAGCGCCTGAGTGCGCTCGGCACCCGCCTGGGCGCCGAGCCCCGCAGCGACACCGGGCGCGTCGAGTCGGCCATGGCCTACCTAGAGGAGGTGACGGCGGCGGCCACGACCGCCGTGGGCGAGTCGAGCGCCGAGTCGGTGCGGCTGCGCCGCTCGCTCGACACGCTGCCCCTGGGCCTGGTGCTGTGCAACGAGGCCGGTGACGTGGTCTACCGCAACAGCGAGGCCGAGACTCTGATGAACAGCCGCTACGGCGAGGCCATCGCGGCCCAGGCGGTCACCGACTGCCTGTCGGCCGGCTGGTCCGACGGCGTGGCCGAGCGCTCCATCGACCTCTACGGGCCGCCCCGGCGCACCCTCCAGGTGCGCGCCTCGCTCATCGACGACGGCCGACGGCCCCTCGGTGTGCTGGCCGTCATCGAGGACACCAGCGAGCGTCGGCGCCTCGAGGAGATGCGCCGCGACTTCATCGCCAACGTCAGCCACGAGCTGAAGACCCCGATGGGCGCCTTGGGGCTGCTGGCCGAGACGCTGCAGTTCGAGCAGGACACCTCGGTGGCGCACCGCCTGGCCGAGCGCATCAACGCGGAGGCCTTCCGCGTCAACCGGATCATCGAGGACCTGCTGGACCTCTCGCGCATCGAGAGCGAGGGATCGCCCCAGCGCGAGCCCCTGGCCGTCGCCCTCTTCGTTGCCGAGGCCATCGAGCGCATCCGCGTGGCAGCCGAGCAGCACGAGATCACCATCGACTTCACCGAGCCCGACTGGGCGCCGGTGGTCGTGGGCGACCGCCGCCAGCTGGTGTCGGCCATGCACGCGCTGCTGGAGAACGCCGTCGTCTACTCGCCCCCGGGGGGCACGGTCCGCGTGGGTCTGCAGCGAGACACCGCTCCCGACGACGGCGGTGCCCCTGTCGTGCGCATCCAGGTCGTCGACCACGGCGTGGGCATCCCCACCAAGGACCTCGAGCGCATCTTCGAGCGCTTCTACCGCGTCGACCCGGGCCGCGCGCGCGAGACCGGGGGCACGGGGCTGGGACTGTCGATCGTGCGCCACGTCGCCCAGAACCACGGGGGCACCGTCCGCGTCGAGTCGCGCGAGGGCGAGGGCTCCACCTTCACCCTCGAACTCCCGGTGGAGTCGTGAGCCCGGAGGCCGCGCCCCGCGTACGCGTCCTGCTGATCGAGGACGAGGAGTCCTTCATCGACGCCCTTAGCGTGGGCCTGGCGCACGAGGGCTTCGAGGTCGACGTGGCCCGCGACGGGGCCGAGGGCCTGGCCCGCTTCGCCACCCGGGCGCCGGACCTGATCCTCCTGGACCTGATGCTGCCCAAGGTGAACGGCCTGGACGTCTGCCGGGCCATCCGGGAGACCAGCGACGTCCCGATCATCGTGGTCAGCGCCCGGGGCGAGGAGGTCGACACGGTCCTGCTCCTGGAGCTGGGCGCCGACGACTACGTCACCAAGCCCTATCGGCTGCGCGAGCTGGTCGCGCGCATGCGCGCCGTGCTGCGGCGGCGCGAGCACACCGTGGCGTGGGTCGAGGACGAGCCCATCCAGCGCGGGCCCTTCCGGCTGGACATCGACGCGCACCGCTGCTACGTCGGGGACCGGGAGGTCAAACTGCGCAAGAAGGAGTTCGCGCTCCTCCAGCTCCTCTTGGAGAACCCCGGTCGCGTCCTGACCCGCGACGTGCTCATCGACCGCGTGTGGGGCAGCAACTACGTGGGCGACACCAAGACCCTCGACGTGCACATCAAGCGGCTGCGCGCCCTGCTAGAGGAGAACCCCAAGGATCCGCGCTACATCACGACCGTGCGCGGCGTCGGCTACCGCTTCGAGGTCAGCGCGGCGTGATGAGCGTCGACCCGAGGTAGGGTGCCAGCACCTCGGGCAGGCGCACCGTGCCGTCGGGCTGGCGACCGACCTCCACCAGGGCTGCCCAGATGCGCGCCCAGGCCAGGGCCGAGCCGTTGACCGTGTGCACCAGGGCCGTCGTCCCGTCGGCCTGGCGGTAGCGAACATTGGCCCGGCGCGCCTGGTAGTCGCGGAACCAGCTGACCGAGGAGACCTCCAGCCACTTGTCGACCCCGGGGCTGTAGACCTCGAGGTCGAACGTGCGCGCCGACGACGTGCCCAGGTCGCCGGCGCACAGGTCGAGGACGCGGTAGGCCAAGCCGAGGGCGCGCAGCAAGTCCTCGGCGCGCGCCAGAACGTCGGCGTGCACCTCGGGCGCCTGGGCGGGCGTGCAGTAGGCGAACAGCTCGACCTTGTCGAACTCGTGGACCCGCAGCAGGCCTCGCGTGTCGCGCCCGGCGGCGCCGGCCTCGCGGCGGAAGCACGCCGTCAGTGCGGTCATGCGCACGGGCAGGCGTGCCTCGTCGAGGATCTCGCCACGGTGCATCGAGGTGAGCGGCACCTCGGCGGTGGGGATGGCCCACAGCCCGTCGCGCTCGATGGCGTACATGTCGTCGGCCGACTTGGGCAGGTGCCCAGTGGACTCCATCGTCTCGGTCAGCGCCAGGGTCGGCGGGCGGATCTCCTCGAAGGCGTCCTGGTGGCGCGCCAGGGCGAACGAGCTGAGGGCCCGCAGCAGCTGCGCGCCGCGCCCGCGAAACAGCGGGAACATCGACCCCGCCAGCTTGACCCCCGCCTCCAGGTCCAGGATCCCGAGTGCCGCGCCGGTCTCCCAGTGGGGCACCCGCTGGTGGTCACCGTAGGTCGGTGGCGCCTCGCCGGCATCCTGGCCCGGCCACCAGCGACGCACCTCGACGTTGTCGTGCTCGTCTCGCCCGTCGGGCACTGCGGGGTCGGGCAGGTTGGGCAGGGCTAGCCACTGCGCGCGCAGGCGTGCGGCCACCTCGGTGGCCGCGGTGCTGAGCCGCCGCTCCTCCTGGCCGCGCTCCCGGCTACGGAGGGCCAGGGCCCCGGCTCGCTCGTCATCGCCCGCCCGGCGCGCCTCGGCCACCTGGCGCGAGAGGTCCTTGACCGCGGCACGGCCGGCCTCGGCCTCCTGGAGCAGGCGACGGTGCTCCGCGTCGAGGTCCCGGACCGCGGCGACCTCCGCGGCGGTCACGCCCCGGCGTACCAGGGAGGCCGTGACCACCTCGGGCTCCCGGCGCAACTGGGTCAGGTCGATCACGTCTCGAGCCTACCGTCGGGGCCCTCGAGCCCCGGGGGGGTCCAGCGCCACGGGCGCTAGGTTGCCTAACCATGAGCCACGCCATCGACGTCGACGAGTTGCGGGTCGACTACGGCCCCCGGCGGGCGCTCGACGGCGTGAGCCTGCACGTCGACTACGGCCAGATCGTGACGCTGCTCGGCCCCAACGGCGCGGGCAAGACGACCCTGGTCGAGACGATGCTCGGCTTCCGGGCCCCGCACGCGGGAACCGTGCGCCTGCACGGCCGCGACCCCTTCCGGGATCACGCCGAGGTCGTCGCGCGCACCGGCGCCCTGCTCCAGCGCGGGGGCGTGTGGCTGCCGATGGCGCCGGGCGCGGTGCTGCGCCTCACCGCCGCGTACTACGAGGCACCGCGCGACCCCGGCGAGCTCCTCGAGCGCCTCGACCTGCGCGCGTGCGCGCGCACGCCCTGGCGGCGGCTCTCGGGGGGCGAGCAACAGCGCACGCTGCTGGCCCTGGCGCTGCTCGGCCGGCCCCGGGCCCTCCTGCTCGACGAGCCCACCAGCTCGGTGGACCCCGAGGGTCGCCGCGTGATCCGCGAGACCATCGACGCCGAGCGCCAGCGAGGCTGCGCCGTGGTGATCACGACCCACGAGCTCGACGAGGCCGAGCGCCTGGCCGACGAGGTGGCAATCTTGCACCGGGGCCAGGTCGTGGCCCGCGGCACCCTCGACGAGCTGGCCGGCCCCGACGCGGCCACCGTGGTCGAGGTGCGCGGTGCCGTCGACCTGGACCGCCTGGCCGCGCGGCTCGGCACGCCCGTGGAGGCCCAGGACCCGACGCACCTGCGTGTTGGCGGGCCCGCCGACCCGCAGCGCACCGCAGCCATCGCGGCGGCCCTGGCCGAGGAGGGGGCCACCGTGGTGGCCCTGCGGACCCGGGCCTCGCTCGAGGACCGTTACCTCGCCATCATCGCCGACGAGCGGAGCCGGTCGTGAGGGCCTGGTGGGCCCAGACCCGCGCCGAGGTCACGATGACCTTGCGGCGCGGCGAGACACTGCTGTTGACCGTCATCATCCCGGTCCTGCTGCTGGTGTTCTTGACCCTGGTGCACGTCACGGCCCACCCGGCCCACCGGCGCGTCGACTTCTTCGCACCCAGCATCCTGGCCCTGACGGTCCTGTCGACCTCGCTGGTCGCGCTCTCGATCTCGACCGGCTTCGAGCGCACCTACGGCATCCTGCGACGCCTCCACGTGACGCCGCTCGGTCGCGGTCGCCTGGTCGGCGCCAAGATCGCGGCCCTGCTGGTGACCGAGGCCCTCCAGGTCGCCGTCGTCGCCGCGGTCGCGCTGGGCCTGGGCTGGCGACCCCACGGCGGCCCCGGCGGGGCGCTCGCGGCCGCCGCGGCGATGCTGCTCGCCTCGGCCGGCCTGGCCGGCATCGGCCTGGCCCTGGCCGGGTGGCTGCGCGCCGAGGTCAACCTGGCCGCGGCCAATGGCCTCTACCTGGTGCTGCTGCTGGGGTCGGGGATCGTCGTGCCCCTCAGCTCCCTGCCCGCGGCGGCCCGCCGGACGGCCACCGCCCTGCCCGCGGGGGCGCTGGCCGAGGCTCTGCACCGCATCGTCGGCCAGGGCGGTGCGCCCACCGGCGCGGACTGGCTGGTCCTGGCGCTGTGGGCCCTCGGCGCGCCGCTGCTGGCGGCGCGCTCTTTCCGCCTCGACTAGCGGATCGCGCGGATCCCCGCGGCGAGGTTGGCGTCGGAGACCGGGCCGACGACGACGTCGGCCACCGTCCCGGAACCTCGGACAAAGACGGTGTCGGGGAGGGCGGACAGCCCGAAGGAGCTCGCCACCGAGCTGTTCGGGTCGAAGACTACCGGGAAGCCCACGTGATCCTGGGCCACGAAGGCCAGCGCCCCGGTGCGCTGGTCGGCCGTGTCGACCCCGACGACCTGGACGTTGCCGACGTCGTGGTGCGCCAGGTAGTCCACCACCTGGGGGACCTCGGCGCGGCACGGTCCGCACCAGCTGGCCATGAACAGGAGCACCGTGGGCTGCCCGTGCCGGTAGGGGGCGCGCACGGTGCGTCCGTGGAGGGCGGGCAGGTCGAAGGCCGCCGCCCGCGTCCCCACGAGGGCGTTGCTCGCGGGGCGCGACGAGCGAGAGCTGACCACCGAGACCGCGACGATCAGCCCCACCGCCACCAGGGTGCCGATCGCCAGGGGGATCAGCATCATGGGCGAGGGATGTCCCCGCCGCGGGCGCTCAGTGGTATCGGACAACGACGTCCACCGCCATCAGCACGAACAGTGCCGTCAGGTAGGTAATCGAGAACTGGAACAGCCGCATGGCCTCGGCCACCTCGGCCCGATCGTGGACTGCGTGGCGGTACAGGCGGGCGGCGTAGAAGGTGAAGATGCCGCCGAGCACCGTGGCGGTCACCGCGTAGATCCACCCCAGGTGGGCCACCGGGCCCAGCAGGACCGTGACCGCCCACATCACCACGGTGTAGACGAGGATCTCGAGCGTCGTGCGCCGCAGCGACGCGACAACCGGCATCATGGGCACGTGCGCTGCGTCGTAGTCGTCGCGGTAGCGCACCGCGAGGGACCAGAAGTGCGGCGGGGTCCAGATGAACACCACGAGGAACAAGAGCACGGGCGTCCACGCGAGAGAGTTCGTCACCGCGGCCCAGCCGATCAGCACGGGCACCGCGCCGGCGGCCCCACCGATCACGATGTTCTGCCGGCTGCGCCGCTTGAGCCAGATCGTGTAGATCACGACGTAGAAGAGCATGGCGGCCACGGCCAGCCAGGCGGCCAGGAAGTTGACCCAGGCGGCGAGCACTGCGAAGGCCAGCGCCTCGAGGCCGAACGCGAACACGGTGGCCGCCCGCGGCGTCATCACCCCGCGCACCAGGGGCCGGCCCTTGGTGCGCTCCATCACCGCATCGATGTCCCGGTCGATCACCATGTTGAGCGCGTTGGCCCCCCCGGCAGCCAGCGAGCCCCCGATGAGCGTGTCGATCGTCAGCCACGCGCCCGGGATGCCCCGGGCCGCGACGACCATGGTCGGCAGCGTCGTCACGAGGAGCAGCTCGATGATGCGCGGCTTGGTGAGGGCGACGTAGCCCTGGAGGGTCTCGCGCCAGCTGGCAGCACCCACCACGGCCACGGACATGTTGGGCAGTCTAGGAGTCCGCGCGTACCTAGGCTACGGGGGTGGCCCCTCGACGCCGGCTGACCGTCACCGCGCCCCAGTTCCGGTGGTTCGCCCTGGCCGCCTTCGTCTCGATGATCGTCATCGTCCTCACCGGTGGGGCGGTGCGACTCACCGGATCGGGTCTGGGCTGCCCCGACTGGCCCACGTGCTACGGCCACCGGCTCACCGGCTCGTGGTCGATCCACCCGCTCATCGAGTACTCCAACCGCGTGGTGACCATCCTCCTCGTGCTGGTGACCGCCCTCACACTGGTCGCCGCCTGGCGGCGCGAGCAGCGGCGCCGCGACCTGGTGGGCCTGGCCGGGCTCCTGGTGGGTGGCGTCGTGGCTGACGCGGTGCTGGGCGCCTTCGTCGTCTACTCGCGCCTCAACCCCTGGTTGGTCTCGCTGCACATGGTCCTGTCGCTGGGCATGGTGGTCGTGGGTGCCGTCCTCTACCACCGCGCCAAGTACGTCTACGGCCCCGGGGCGCGCGCCGACGTCCGCGACCCGCACTTTCGCCTGATCGCTCGGCTGCTGTGGGTCCCCTTCGTCCTGGTCGTCGTGGCCGGGACTGGCGCCACGGGCTCGGGACCCCACGCGGGCGCCTCCCAGGGCCAGTTGGTGGCCCGGCGCCTGCCCTTCTCCTTCGCCGACGCCACGTGGACCCACTCGGTGCTGGCCGTCCTGTTCCTCGGGATGGTGACCGGGCTGGCCGCCTCGGTGTGGCGCGCCGACGTTCCCCTGGCACTGCGCCACGGGGTGCGGCGCCTCGTCCTCACCGCGCTGGCCCAGGCCGTGTTGGGCTTCGCCCAGTACGCCACGCACGTCCCGGCCGCACTGGTCGAGCTCCACATCGCCGGCGCCGTGTCCCTGGCCATCGGCGTCACCCAGTTCCACGTCAAGCAGACGGCCCACGACCGCGTCGAGGGCACCCGGCGCGCCGGGCGCACGGCGGGCGCGCTGAGCCCGGCCCCTTCGACCTGAGGCCCGCGGCCTCCTGAGAGCATCATCAAGGTCGGGACTAGCCACGGGTGCTCCGGCGTGGCACACTGGGCCCCGGGACACACGGAAGGGGCAAACGTGGCTGGACTCGCCCTGCTGGCGGCACTGTTCCCGCTGGACCACCTCGGCAGTTACATCCACTGGGGCTGGGTGTACATCAGCGATGCCAACGCCATCGTGATCGCCCTGATGATCATCGTCTTCGTCGCGGCTCTGCTGGCGCCGTTCCCCGGGCGCGGCCGGCGCAAGGAGAGCCGATGAGCTCGGCCGACATCGAGCGCCAGTGGACGACGCGGCTGCGCCACCGCGTCACCGGTCACCTCCCGCCCGAGAAGGTGCTGCCCGACACCCAGCCGGCCTACGTCGCCTCGTGGATCTACGTGTTCGGCGTGACCACCATGGTGGCGCTCTCCCTGGTCATCCTGACCGGGTTCGTCCTGGCCATCCGCGGACCGCAGTGGTGGCACACGTCCAATGTGGGCCACTACGTCAACTCCCTGCACCTGTGGAGCGTGGAGGTCTTCTTCTTCGCCATGGTGATCCACCTGTGGGGCAAGTTCTTCATGGCCGCCTGGCGCGGTCGGCGGGCACTGACCTGGATGACCGGGGTGGTCACGTTCCTCACCTCGATCGCCGCCGCGTTCACCGGCTACGTGTCCCAGACCAACTTCGACTCCCAGTGGATTTCCACCCAGGCCAAGGACGGCATCAACGCCACCGGCGCCGGCTCGATCTTCAACGTGCTGAATCTGGGCCAGATGCTGATGTGGCACATCGTCCTGCTGCCGCTCGTCGCCGTGATCCTGACCGCCGTGCACGTGGTGCTGGTGCGCGTGCGCGGCGTCGTGCCCCCCTTCGACGACACACCCCCGGAGAAGCCATGAAGCGGTTCCGCCCCGACGTCGACGCCCCGGAGTACCACGGCCCCTACGCCCCCTACGACATCATCAAGGAGGGGACCATCGCCTTCGTGGTGGTGGCGATCCTCGTGGTGGCCCTGGCCACGCTGTTCGGCTCGCCCGACGAGCAGGCCGTGACGATCCGCACGTGGTCCAACGCCGACCCCATCGACTTCGCCACGACGGCCCTGGGTGAACTGAACGGCACGACCATCACCGCCGGCTACGGCGCCCCTTACAACCACGCATCGCTGGGCCAGGAGCTGGGCCCGCTCCACCTGGCCCACCTCGTCGGCGTGACCATCCCCGTCAACCCGGTCCAGGACTTCATCATCGCGCCCCTGTCCAGCGTGCCCAACGACCATCCGCTGCGCGTCGCCCTGGCCCAGTGGCACGTCGCGTCGAAGGCCCAGCGGGCCACCTGGGTGGCCCGCTACACCCGCGCCGCCAGCCACATGACGTGGACCGACGGGCACATCGTGGTGCCGGCCACCCACGCGGGGCCCGTGGGCGTCCTGATCAACTCGCTGACCCAGATGGCGCGGTCGGGGGCCCTGGACCAGGCACTCGTCACCGGGCACGGCTTCTACACCACCAACTACACCAAGCCCCTGCTCTTCGTGGCCGACGGGACCTACTTCGCCCACCTGGCCCAGCGCCAGCACCTGCTGGGCGCCCAGTGGGGCATGATGAACGAGACCGACAGCTACCCGGGCCAGGCCTGGCTGTGGCTCTACACGTTCTGGTACCAGGTGCCACCCTTCTCCACCAGCGCCAACGCCGACGTGCAGGTGTGGGCGATCATGATGCTGGCGTCACTGCTGCTGCTCTTCGTGCCCTTCATCCCCGGGCTGCGGTCGATCCCCCGCAAGGTGCGCGTCTACCGGCTGATCTGGCGGGAGCACTACCGCTCGTCGTGAGCTCGCCGTGCGGGTGCGCCATCGCCGGGGCCTGACCGGTACGCTGCGAGTCGAGAGCGCCCCGAAGGAGGAATCGTGGCTGTCCAGCCCGCCGTGTTCATCGGGCACGGCTCGCCGATGAACACCCTGGAGCAGAACCGGTTCACCGACGCCTGGCGGACCTTCGGGCTGCTGGTGCCGCGGCCGCGGGCGATCGTGGCGATCTCGGCTCACTGGTACGTGGGGACCTCGGCGGTGACCTCCATGGACCGCCCACCCGTGATCCACGACTTCTACGGTTTTCCCCAGCAGCTGTTCGACTTCAACTACCCGGCTCCCGGGTCGCCCGAGGTGGCCGCCCAGGTGGCCGACGTCGCCCGGCCGACCTCGGTCACCCTCGACGACCAGTCCTGGGGCATCGACCACGGGACCTGGTCGGTCCTGGCCCACATCTTCCCCGAGGCCGACGTGCCGGTCGTCCAGCTGTCCATCGACGCCACCGCGTCACTCGACTTCCACGTCGAGCTCGGGCGGCGCCTGGCCCCCCTGCTCGACGACGACGTGATGATCGTGGCGAGCGGCAACATCGTGCACAACCTGCGCGCCATCTCGTGGCACGCCGACAACCAGGGCTACGACTGGGCACAGCGCTTCGACGAGCGCACCCGCGAGGTGCTGGCCAGCGATCCGACGACCCTGGGGCGCCTGCAGGGCGACGCCGACTACGCTCTGTGCGCCCCCACACCCGACCACTTCGTGCCCCTGGCCTACCTCGCCGGTATCGCCGACGCGCGCGGGATCACCCCGTCGGTCCTCGTCGAGGGCTGCACGATGGGCTCGCTGTCCATGACCGCCTACGTCGTCGAGGGCGAGGCCGCGTGAGCCCGGTCGCCCTGTGGCGCGGATCGGCTGATCCCGACGCCCCCGTGGTGGTCCTCCTGCACGGGCGCGGCGCGAACGAGCAGGAGATCGTCGGGCTGGCCGACGTGCTGCCCAACGGCTGCACCTACGTCGCGCCCCGCGGCCCCGTGGCCCTGCCCACCGGCGGCTACACCTGGTTCGAGAACCGGGGGACGGGTCGCCCGGTGGCGGCCTCGCTGCGGGCCACCCTGGACTGGTTCTGGGAGTGGGCCGACGCCGAGATCGGGGCCAGTCGCCCGGTGATCGTGGTGGGCTTCTCGGGCGGCGCGGCCATGGCCGGGGCGCTGGCCCTCGACCGGCCCGAGCGCGTCAGCGCGCTGGCCGTGCTCTACGGGACCATGCCCTTTGACGCGGGGCTCGACACCGGCGTGGACCGCCTGGCGGGACTCGAGGTGTTCCACGCCCAGGCGACCGAGGACTCCGTCATCCCCCACGACCTGCTCGAGCGGACGTGGCGGTACCTGAGCGCCGACGCGGGAGCCACGGCCGTCACCCACCGCCACCCCGGTGACCACGCTCTGGAGCCGTCGGTGGTGGCCAGCCTGTCGCGCTGGCTCCTGCGCCAGCAGCGTACGGTCAAGCACGCCGGGGACCGCGCCTAGCCTGGCTGGGTGAGCCCACTTCTCGTCACGACCCCGGACCCGAGCCTCAGCGCCGAGTTGGCCGCGCGCACCGCGGCCGACGTGCGCGTCTGGGACCTGACCGGACCACCGCCGGCCGACCGCATTGACATGGTCGTGCCGCCCTACATGGGATCGCCCCGACCCCTCGGCCGCCTGGCGGGCCTCGACGTTCGCCTCATCCAGAGCCAGTCGATCGGCTACGACCACGTGGCCGACTTCCTGCCGGCCGGTCACGTCTACGCCAACGCTGCCGGCGTGCACGAGGCCTCCACGGCCGAGTTAGCGGTCGCCCTGATCCTGGCGGCCCAGCGCCAGCTGCCCGACCTGGTGCGCGACGCCGACGCCGAGCGCTGGAGCCGGCCCTTCACCCCCAGCCTCGCCGACCGGCGAGTCACCATCATCGGGGTGGGCGGGGTCGGCCGAGCGATCGCCGCGCGCCTGGCCCCCTTCGAAGTCGAGCTGCGGCGCGTGGGCCGCACGCGCCGCGAGGACGCCGCGGGCCTGGTCTACGGCACCGCGGACCTCCCCACGGTCCTGCCCGACTCCGAGATCGTGGTGGTCGCCGTCCCCCTCACGCCCGAGACCACCCGGATGGTCGACCGCGCGTTCCTGGCGCTCCTGCCCCCGAACGCCCTGCTGGTCAACGTGGCCCGCGGCGCGGTGGCCGACACCGACGCGCTGGTCGAGTTCAGCGCCGCGGGTCACGTGCGCCTGGCCCTCGACGTCGTGGATCCCGAGCCGCTGCCGGCCGGCCACCCGCTCTACCACCAGGCCACCGTGCTGACCCCCCACGTCGGCGGGTACACCACGGCCATGCGGCCGCGCCTCCTGGCGCTCTTCGCCGAGCAGATGGACCGGCTCGGCGAGGGACGCGAGCCGCTCAACGTGGTGCTGCGCACGTAGGAAGGGCGCCACAGCGCGCGGTACGCTGCGGGAAACCCGCCAAGGAGAGCACCGTGACCCCCTCCGCCAGCCGCCCGCGCGTCGGCTTCATCGGCCTGGGCGCCATGGGACGGCCCATGGCCGCCAACCTCGCCCGCGGGGGCTACGAGCTCACCGTGTGGCGCCGCGACGCGTCGACGCCCCTGGCCCTGGACGCTCCCGCTGTCGCCGAGGCGGCCTCGCCGGCCGCGCTGGCCGCCGCCTGCGCCGTCGTGGTGCTCTGCGTCAGCGACGGGCCCGACGTGCTCGACGTGCTCTTCGGCCCCCGGGCCCTGGCCGACGGCCTGGCGCCCGGCTCGCTGGTCATCGACTGCACGACGACGTCTCCGGCAGTGGCCGAGGACGTCGCGACGCGTCTGGGCACCCGCGGCGTGGACTTCGTGGACGCGCCGGTGACCGGTGGCACCGAGGGCGCCGCGCGCGGCACGCTGACCGTCCTGGTCGGCGGCACCGACACGGCCGTCGCGGCCGCCGAGCCGGTGCTGGCCACGATGGGCTCGCGCATCGTGCACCTCGGCCCGGTCGGCGCGGGGCAGCGCGCCAAGGCGGTGAACCAGGTCATCTTGGCCGGGACGTACCTCGCCGTCGCCGAGGGCGTCGTCCTGGCGCTGCGCACGGGGCTCGATCCCTCCGCCGTGGTCGATGCCCTGGGCACCGGTGCCGCGGGCTCGTGGGTGCTGGGGCACCGGGCTCAGCGGATGATCGATGACGACTACCCGCTCGGCTTCCGGCTCGCCCTGCACCGCAAGGACCTGCGCATCGCCCTGGAGCTGGCCGCGGGCGCCGGTGCCAGCCTGCCCGTGGCGGCGCTGGCCGCCGCCTTGGAGGACGGCCTGATCGCCCAGGGCTACGGCGACGAGGACAACGCCGCCCTGGCGCGGGCGATCCGGTCCCTGTCGGGCCTCCACCGGTGACCTCTCTGGACCCGGAGGCCGCGCCGCCGCGCCCCTCGCCGGACGGGCCCGAGAGCATCTCTCCGGCCCAGCGGGGCCTGCTCGCCGCGTCGGCACTCCTGGCGTGGGCGGGTGTGGCCCTGCGGATCGGGCACGACTGGTTCATCCACCCGGCCCCCGGCGTCGTCGAGCACGGCCTCTTTGGCCCCTACCGGGCCGGCCTGGTCGGCTCGCTGCAGCTGCTCGCCGACAACCTGAGCTACTTCACCTACTGGAGCAACATCGCCATCGCCCTGGTGGTGACCTCGCTGGCCTGGCACCCGGAGGTCCGCGCGGCGTGGCGGCGCAGCGCGCGCAACACGGCGACGCTGATGATCGTGCTCACCGGGGTGCTCTACGTGACGCTCATCGCGCCCACCGACGTGGTCACGGGCCCGGTCAACGTGCTGATCAACGTCCTGGTGCACTACGTCACGCCGTCGCTGGCCCTGGTGGTGTGGCTGGTCGTGGGGCCCCGCGGGTGGTACACGTGGCGCGAGTCGCTGCGGGTCTACGTGGTGCCCGTCATCTACCTCGTCTACACGCTGGCGCGCGGCGCCCTCACGCACACCTACCCCTACGACTTCTTCGACGTGGCGCGCTACGGCTACGGCTCGGTGCTGATCACGATGGCCGTGATCCTGGTGGGCGCCTACGCGGTGAGCGCGCTGTTCGTCATGCTCGACCGGGTCCTCAGCCGACGCCGGCCAGCCCCGCGCTGACCCGCGCCGCCAGTGGAGACGATGGGGCTCGAACCCACGACCTCAGGCTTGCAAAGCCCGCGCTCTACCAGCTGAGCTACGTCCCCGGCCCCTCCAGCGTACCAATCGGTCACGAGCTGGGCCGGGCCAGCACCGGCACGCGCCCGGCGGCCGCGGCGGCCACCAGCGCCGCGTGGTCGGCCACGGTCCGGTCCCGGTAGGCGGCCGCGAAGTCAACCAGCGCGTCGACGAAGGGCCCACCGCGTCCCAGGTACCCCGCGATCGCCGCGGCGTTGCCCGAGCGCGCGTGAGCGCGCGCCAGCACCCACGCGCAGGCCCGGCCGTAGGTCGACAGCTGCTCGGGGCTGAGGCGCTCCACGTCGACGCTGGCCTTGCGATCGTAGAGCTGGCGCACGTAGAAGCTGCGTGACCCGCGCGGCGTGCTGGCGCGCTGGAAGCCCAGGAACGCGTCGGGAGTCGCCTGCATCAGGCGCTGACCGGCTACCACGCGGGCCCCGGGATCGGATTCGTCGGCCGGAGCCAGCACCGAGCGACGGGCCTCCTTGATCTGGAGGGCGAACAGGTCGCTCTCGTCGCGACCCGCGAGCAGCACGGCGTAGCCCTCGGTGCCCACCGAGCCCACCCCGACGACCAGGGCGGCCACGTCCCGGAGCTCGAACTGGTCGAGCAGGACCCGACGGTCGCTGACCAGTGTGCCGCGATAGCCCCGCAGGACCGCCTCGGCCGTCTCGCGTCGCCACGGCGCCGACGGCGCCAGGTCGTCCAGCCGCGTCACGCGCGGCGGGTCGCTGCGCACCAGCGGCTCGCCGGCCGAGAGGTCGACCAGGTCGGCGTAGCGCTGGCGGGTGCTCTCCACCGTGACACGGCCGATCAGGTCGGCGATGTCGCGGCGGGTGGCGTCGGTGAAGAACCCCCCGAGCTCGCCAAAGGCGTCGGCGACATCGAGCGTGGCGTACCAGACCTCCAGGCGGCCCCAGGCGGCAAAGCGGTCCATCGCCCGCACGTACTCGCGCACGGTGCGCCGCACCATGCCCTCGGCCGCACCGGCACTGGCGCCGTTGTCGTGGGCCACCACGGCGAGTGACGAGGCCAGGCGCTTCACGTCGAACTCGAAGGGTGCCGGTGCGGTCTCGTCAAAGTCCGTGACGTCGAACACCAGGCGACGCTCGGGCGAGGCGAAGATCCCGAAGTTCTTGACGTGCGCGTCCCCGGCCGACTGCACCCGCAGGCCCGACGACGGAGCGCTGCTCAGGTCGTCGGCCATCAGGAGGGCCGCCCCGCGCAGGAAGGCCAGTGGCGACGCGCACATGCGCGTGAAGCGCAGGGCCGTGAGCTCGGGGATGCGCTCGGCCGTGTCCTCACGCAGTCGCACGACCGGGTCGACGCCCTCGGCTCGTGGAGCCAGCACGGCCAGCGCCGAGCGCGGGACCTCCTGGCGCCGGGCCCGGCCCGCCTCGTGAGCCACGCGCACGAGGCTCACGCGGCCACCACCGCCCTGGTGCGCACCCGCGGCCCGACCTCCAGGGACACCAGGGCCCAGATGACCAGGTCGGTGACGAAGATGGCACCGGGGAAAGCGACGCCAGCCGTCGTCCAGCGGTGCAGCACCATGATCGTCACGGCGGTGTTGACCACGCCCGTGAGGTACGTCCAGGCCGTCTCGGACTTTGGGGCCAGCCACGCCTTGCGCACCGTGGGCAGGCTCGCCAGCTGGTCGGCCACCACGAACACGACCAGCGCGGCGGTCGCGTCGTGGATGAGCGCCCACGTGGCCAGCCCCACCACCGAGGCGGCTCCGCACACCAGGTCGAAGGGGCCCAGCTGCCAGCGCCCGTGCCGGTGGGGCAGCGATGCTGCGACCACGGCCAACGGGATCACCCCGAACACCAGGGTCATGAGGGCCGCGGGGCCGACGTGCTGCTGGACCTCGACGACGAAGATCAGCAGACCCTCGACCCCCCACAGCGCCCAGGTCACGCGGTTGGGTGCCGTCGATCCGCGCAGCACGTCGCGGACGTACCCGGCAATCCCGGCGACCGACAGCAGCCCGGCCAGGACGAGGAACCGCGGGTCGATCATTCCTCCAGTCTGCCGCTCAGCCGCCCGCCGCGATAGCCTCAGCGGCCGTGGACGCCGCAACCTTCCTGGGCCTGCGCCGGCTGGACGAGCGGCGCTTCGCGCTCGAGGTCACCGAGGCCCTGGCCACGCCGGGCCGATTCCTCTTCGGCGGCTGCGGCCTGGCGGCCGGCGTGGCCTCCCTGGAGGCCGTCACCGGGCGGCCGGCCGTGTGGGCAACGGCCCAGTACCTGGCCTACGCGCCCCGCGACAGCGAGGTCGTCATCACCACTGACGTGCTGGTCGCGGGCGGCCATGTGACCCAGGCGCGCGCCAGCGCCTGGGTCGCGGATCGCGAGATCCTCTCCGTGAGCGCCGCCTTGGGGACCGGCGAGCTCACGGCGCCGCCGTGGGCCACGGCCCCCGCGGTCGCCGTGCCGGCGGCCTGCCCCCCGCGCGTCTTCCCGCCGCTCTACGACCGGTCGATCTTCTCGCACGTGGAGACCCGTCTGGCCCGCGGGCGCCGCTTCGACCAACTCGACGGCACCCCCGGTCCGCCCGACACCGCCCTGTGGGCTCGTATCCCGGGACACCTCGAGCCCTCGGCGGCGACCCTCGCAATCCTCGGCGACTTCGTTTCGGGCGGCGCGTCCGAGCCGATGGGCCGGCGCACGCGGGGCCGGAGCCTGGACAACACCATCCGGGTGGCGCGCCTGGTGCCCTCCGAGTGGGTCCTCTGCGACATCCGCATGCACGCCCTGGTGGGCGGGTTCGGGCAGGGCACCGCGTTCCTGTGGTCCGAAGACGGCGTGCTCCTGGGGACGGCCAGCCAGACCATCGCCGCCCGCCTGGGCGAGATCCCAGCGGCGCCCCGCGCTCCGGCCTGAGCCCCTCAGCTCGCGGCGGGGCCCGCCTCGGGCGCCGTGCGTGCCGCGATGCCGAGCGCGCTGCGCAGCTCGGGCGAGTCCCAGATGCGCTCCATCGAGCCCTCGAAGCGGATGCGGCCCTTCTCGAGCAGGTAGCCGCGCGTCGAGTGCGCCCGCGCGAAGGTGGCGCTCTGCTCGGCCAGCAGGATGCTCAGGCTCTCGCGTGAGAGCATCTCGACCCACTCGCCCAGCTCGTCGACCACCGCCGGGGCCAGGCCCTCGGTCGGCTCGTCGAGCAGCAGCATCTCCGGGTTGGTGATCAAGGCGCGGCCGATCTTGAGCATCTGCTGCTCGCCCCCCGACAGGTAGCCCGCCGTGCGCCGGCTCAGCTGCTCGAGCTTGGGGAAGAGCCCGTAGATGCGCTCGGCGTTCCACGAGCCGGTGCGCCGTGGACACGAGCGCCGGGCCACCTCGAGGTTCTCGGCCACGCTCAGGCTGGAGAAGACGCGCCGCCCGCTGGGCAGGAACGCCAGGCCGGCCCGCGCCGCCCGGTACGTCGGCGCGCCGGTCAGTTCGACCCCGTCGATCTGCACGGATCCCGCACGGGGCCGCACCAGCCCGACGATGCTGCGCATCAGCGTGGTCTTGCCCGCGCCGTTGCGACCCAGGAGCGCCACCACCTCACCGGGCTCGACGGTGAGGGAGACCCCCTGGAGGATGTGGCTCGCTCCGTAGTAGCTGTGGACATCGCGGACCTCGAGCCTCATGCCAACTCCTCGGAGCGCCCGGCCGCGTGGCCCAGGTAGATGGCCATCACCTCTGGGTGCACGCGAACCGCGTCGGGCGTCCCCTCCGTGACGACCTGTCCCTGGTGCAGAACGGTGACGCGATCCGAGATCCCGAACACGACGTCCATGTCGTGCTCGGAGAGCAGGACCGTGATGCCGCGAGTGCGCGCCTCGGACACGATCAGCTGGGCGATGACCGCGGTCTCGGCCGGCGACATCCCCGCCGTGGGCTCGTCGAGCAGGAGGACCCGGGGCGAGATGGCCAGCGCCATGGCGATCTCCAGGGCCCGCTGGTCGCCGTGGGAGAGAGTGCCCGCGATGGTCGCGGCCTGACCACCCAGCCCCACCTGCTCCAAGATGGTCTCCGCCTGGGCGCGAGCGCGTCGCTGGTAGCCGGTGACCACGTCGAGGGTCCGATGGCGGTGGGCGATGATCCCCAGGGCCACCGACTCGGCGACGGTCAGGCGGGCACAGACGCTCGAGAGCTGGAAGACCTGCACGAGCCCCCGCGTCGCGATCACGTGGGGACGACGGCCGCCCACGGAGTGCCCGTCGAGCACGATACGACCCTCCGTGGGCCGCAGGGAGCCGGTGATCAGCTTGAACAGCGTGCTCTTGCCGGCGCCGTTGGGGCCGATGACGGCGTGGATGGTCCCTCGCTCGACCGCCAGGTCGACGTGGTTCACGGCCCGGAACCCGCCGAAGTCGCGCACCAGGCCTTGCACGGACAAGACGGTGTCGCTCACGGCGTCCCCTCCGCGTTCTCCGGGGCCGCCGCGACCGTGGCTTGCTCGACGGGCCGGCGGCGGCGCAGCCACGCGCGCAGCGAGCCCAGACTGCCCGCCAGGCCGTCCGGGCGCAGCAGCACGATGGCCAGTAGGACGGCGCCGATCACCAGCTGCCAGTCCTGCGTGTACTCGATCAGGTAGTGGCTGGCGAACTCGTAGACGAAGGCCCCCACCACCGGTCCGAAGAAGCTGTACATCCCCCCGATGACGGCCATGAAGACCGGCACGCCCGAGGCCGTCCAGTTGAGGATCTCGGGGTACGACGACTGGCTGTAGACGACGAACAGGGAGCCGGCGAGCGAGCAGAAGAACGCCGAGATGACGAAGGCCGCCAGCTCGTGGGCGTAGACGTTGACCCCGAGAGCCTCCACGCGCTCGCGATTGTCGCGGATGGCGCGCAGCACCAGACCGAAGGGGGAGTGGACGACCTTCCAGAGGATCGCGATCGCGACGGCCACGATGGCCGCGGTGAACAGGAAGCTGGTGTGGGGATCGAGCAGCCACGTGGGTACCATCGCGCCGAAGACGCCGTTGGTCCCCCCGGTCAGGTTGGTCTGGTTCTCCGCGATCACGTAGGCCAGCTGCGACATCGTCAGCGTCAGCAGCGAGAAGTAGAGGCGGCGCGTGCGCAGGGCGAGCATGCCGAGGGGGATCGCCGCGACTGCCCCGAAGAAGGGTGCCAGCACCATCGCCTCGGTGAAGTTGAGGCTCTGGTGCATCCAGCCCAGGGCCACGGTGTAGGCCCCCACGCCGTAGAAGATGCCCTGCCCGAACGAGACCAGGCCCCCGAATCCCAGGATCAGGTTGGTGGCCACCGCGAACAGCGTCAGGCTGACCGCGTACTGGAGCTCGAGGGCGTTGGCCGGGGCGAGAGTCAGGCCGAGCACCACGACGAGGGCCACGAAGGCCACCAGGGCCGCGGCCCGGCCAACCCGGGACGCGAGCGATCCCGTGGCCGCGGACGCCGGGACGCCGAGGACCGCGGCCACGGCGGCGTCGTTGGGGGCGGTGCGGGCCACGGCTCAGCGCTCCGGCGTGCCGAACAGCCCCCAGGGCCGAACGACGAGGACGAGGATGACGGCGAAGTACATGAAGGTGGATGCCCACGTCGGGTCGACCAGGGTGCCCACGGTATCAGCGATCCCGATGATCAGCGCCGCGAACGCGGTGCCCACGACGGAGCCGAGACCGCCGATGACGACCACCAGCAAAGACGACACGATGATCGACTGGTCCATCCCGGGCGCCACGGAGATCTGCGGCGTCACGATGGCACCGGCGAGGGCCGCGAGGAGGGCACCGGTGGCGAACACCGCGAGGTGCAGACGGCGCAGGTTGACGCCGCCGGACTGGAGCAGCTCGGGATCATCGACCGCGGCCCGGATCATCCAGCCCAGCGACGTGTGGCTGAGCAGCAGCCACAGGACCAGCCCCACCAGGACCGCCGTCCCGATGATGACGAGGTCGTAGACGGGCAGGTACGCGCCGGCCAGGGTGAAGGTGCCCGAGACGCCGAGCGGCGCCGACACGCTGCGCGCCCCGCTGCCCCACAGATGTAGGGCCACGTCGGCCAGGATGTACAAGACGGCGAAGGTGGCAACCAGTTGCGTCAAGGGCTCCTTGCCCACGACGAAGCGGACCACGCCTAGCTGGACGATGGCGCCGAGGACGGCCACCACCAGCGCCGCGACGACGACGGCCACCCAGAAGCGCAGCCCGCTGGCGGTCCCGGCCACCGTGGTGACGACGAAGGCCCCGTACATGTAGAAGGTGCCGTGCGCCAGGTTGATGACCCGCATGGCCCCAAAGACCAGGGTGAGTCCGGCCGCGACGACGAACAGCGAGCCCGCGTCGCTCAGCGTGCCGATGGTCTCAGTAAGGAATCGCGCCACTCATCTTCTCCATAGACCAGCCTGCACTATCGGGCCCCCCCGGCGCCACGGGATGTCCCGCGGCGCCGGGGGGCCGTTCTCGGAGTCGCCCCCGAGCGTTACTGCGCAGCTAGCCGCGCAAGGCCTTGCTCTGGGCACAGGTCAGCATGATGTCCTTGGCCTGAGCCACGAACACGCTGTCCCACAGGCGCAGGTGGTACTGGGCGCTCGGCTTGGCCGACACCGTGCCCACGTACTCGGGGACGTTGGCCTGGTGGTCGCAGGCCCGCAGGTTCAGCGTGCCACGAATGGTGGGCACGTTGGCGCCCGACAGCGCTGCGGAGACCTTGGTGCCGTCGAAGGTGCCGGCCTTCTTGACGCCGTAGGCCCAGGTCTGGACGGCGCTGTAGCCCATGATGGCCCACGCCGACGGGTACTGGTGGTACTTGGCCTTGAACGAGTTGATGAACGCCGCCATGCCGGTGCCGTTCATGCCCGTCTTGCCCAGAGCCCAGAAGGGCGCGCGGTCGAAGCCGATCGCGCCGGCCGGTGCGCCCGCGCCGAGGGACTGCAGCGGGTAGCGCGAGTACATCGCGATGACCTTGGTGTGCTTGAAGAAGCCGTACTGAGCAGCCTGCTTCGAGAACGTCACCAGGTCACCACCGAACTGCGCGTTGAACACGTACTCGGGGTGCGCTGCGACCAGGGCTGACAGGTACGGGGCGATGTTGGTCGCCTCGAGCGGCGGGAACTGCTGGTTCACCAGCTTGTAGTTCACGTGCAGGTCCTTGAGGGCCTGGATGAAGCCGGCCACCGTACTCGTGCCGAAGCTGTAGTTCGGCGCGAAGGTCCCGATGGTGATCTTCTTCTTGCCGACCATGTGCGCCAGGTAGTCCGCAGCTGCGCGGGGCTCCATGACCGTGTTGGGCACGACCTGGAACGCGTAGGGCGTGTAGTCCTTGGTGAGCAGGGCGATGTCGTTGGAGATGTAGAAGAAGATGGGCACCTTGTACTGAGTGACGACCGGCTCCTCCGCGGATGCCACCGAACTCACGATGGGGCCGAACATCGCCACGGCGTGATCGTTCAAAATGAAGTTACGCGCATTCGACGCTCCCGTCGCCGGCGTGGCGGCGTCATCGGCGCTGACCACGTTGATGTGCTTACCCAGCAGCCCGCCGTGAGCATTGATCGCGTTGATGGCGAACTGCACACCCTGCAGGCCCGTCTGGCCAAGCTCGGCAATCGAGCCGCTCAGCGTCGTCGACTCCCCGACGGTCACCGTGCCGCCGGAGCTCGCGCCCGCCGACACCGTCGCGGCGGTCCCCGCGGTGGCGGCCAACGCGGCAACCGTCAGAGCGGTGAGGTACGACCTCGCACGCCTCTTTTTTCCAAGCACTCTCATGCTCCCTCCCTAGTTAGTACGACCAGCGTCTCAATAATGAGATGTGAATCGTTAGTCAGTCCTAGCACATTTGGAGGGCTAGCGCAGCACGAGGGGGATCGTGCACCTCGTGACGCCCGACCGCGCGCCAGCGCCTTGCCAGCAGGACGCACCGGTGGCGCGGGCGACCGCCCCCCGGCTGCGGCCCAGCCTCGATGCTCCCCACGACCGGCGACTCGGTCAGTCTCCTGGTGTAGATTGGAATGCCCCGGGGCTATAGCTCAGTCGGTTAGAGCGCGTCACTGATAATGACGAGGTCGTAAGTTCGATTCTTACTAGCCCCACCACGGGGGATTACGGAGAAGATCCCCCAACCGTTACGGAAAACGTCACGGTAATCGAATCTCCTGGTCGAAGTGCAGAACCAGGATCGTCGAGATCGGGCTGCCAAGTGGAAACCCGCGATCGCAATCAGCGGCCAGTTTCCGATGACGATCACTTCAGCGCGGTCTACTTGGACCGAACGCCCCAGGAGGCTGCCTCCCCACCGGTATCCGACTCCCAGGGTAAGACCCCATTGGGGTTGCCCGTGTCCCAGATCTAGAGGTCTCTAAGTTACCGACCGCCGTTGAACCGCCGTGCCACGAAGGCTTCCGTCCTTCATTCAGAGCATGATGGGGGTCAGGTCGCTCTGCACCATGATTTCGTCAAGGGGATGACTTCGGTCCTTCCGTCCTGACCCGCTCCGAGTGGTTGCCGCAAGGTTTAGGGCTCTGTCAACTCGTCAGGTGGTGACACCTCTGGGAAGTGCAGCGGCGTCGCTGCCTGCGAGCGGTGACGCTTGTCCGCCAGATGAGGCTATCCGCCAGATGCGCCCACCGACCGTCGGGCAAGCTTCTATACCCCCGACATACTACTGACCCCCCTAGTTTGGCTCTCGTCAAAGCCACATACCCCCCTAGTTTGGCTCTCTTGTGAGGCAATAACCCCCCCAGTTTGGTATACTTCTACAATGCGAGACGACGAACTGCGCCGACTACTCACCGAAAGCAACCCTTGGTGGCGGGCTGCAGCTGCGGGAAACAACCCGACTGCATGGACACGCGACAACCGACTGCTACTCGATCGAGCGACGTACGACCTCGGATACCGATCGACAATTCTGGCCGACCTTGCCAACCGGCCTCTTGCCGATTCACTCGTTCTCCTTACTGGCCCAAGACGAGTGGGCAAGAGCATCACCGTGCTTGAGTTGGCCGAACATCTCTGCTCACGAGCAGACGTCGAACCTCGACAGGTGATCTACCTTCCCTGTGACGGCTTCGCCAACCGAGATCTCCGTCGAGCCCTCACCCTGGGTCGAGACCTCACTCGTGTAGTTGACACGCCGGCGCCACAGCGCCGAGTCTGGCTGCTCGACGAGGTAAGCGATATTGCTGGCTGGAGCACGACGCTCAAGGCAGCGCGAGACGGCACGCTCTTCGGAGACGACACCGTAGTGATTACCGGGAGTCGCTGGCGACCAGGGGAAGACGTGGAGGGAAACCTCCTCGTCGGGCGCGCGGGCGCGAACACCCACCGCCGAGTTCGCATCCTGTTGCCGATGACCTTCCGGAACTTCCTTCAGGCGACCCGGCCGACTCTTGTGCTGCCCGATGTGGTCCATCCAGCGGATCTACAGTCGCCAGCAGTCGCCGATGCACTGAATGCCTTGGCATTCGATGTCGATTCCTATGACCTCGCATGGCAGGCGTACCTCACCTGCGGCGGCTTCCCTCGAGCGGTTGGCGAATACCAGCGCGCTGGAGACGTTTCGGATGCCTTCCTAACGGATCTGCTCGCTTGGCTGAGGACCGACGTCGACCCTGACTCAACACCACAGTCACTACCGCTTCTTCTCGAGGAAGTGATGCGCAAAATGACAAGCCCATTGAGTGTTCGGGCAATGGCCGAAGTCCTAACGAGCTCGCGAACGGCGATGACGTCCCTTCTCAATCGCCTGGTCGCGAGCTTTGGCGGACTCTGGGTCCGGCAGCACGGAGACGGTGGACGTCCCGTCGACGGCGCTCAATCCAAGTTCTACCTGACCGATCCTCTGCTTGCTTGGCTTCCAAGTCGTCTGCGCGCAGGGTTGCAGCCCCCTGAGATGACAACCCTTACGGAGGCGGCCCTCGGTGTGGCGCTGGCTGCCGCAGTCGAGACTCACGACGGGGGCCGCTGGCTGGCGGGTGACACCATCGGCTACGTGCGTACAGACTCAGGGAAGGAAGTCGACTTCGGTCCTGTGGCCTTTCCCTCAGCTGCCGGAACGCGCTTGAGCATTCCGATTGAGGGCAAGTGGGTCGACACCGGCTGGCGCGCCGAGGCACAGGTGGTGGAGAAGAAGTATCGCGCAGGCATCTTGGCAACGAAGTCAATCCTTGACCTCAAGAATCCCGCCTGGGCGATACCTGCGCCACTCGTAGCTCTGTTGCTCGCCTGAACTAACTCGCGAGACACGCCTTTTGAACGCCTCCAAACGTGAATCTCGGATGAACTGACTGGTGGCGAAGTCCTGGAAAGCCAACTTCTCGTCCCGCTAACCCGCCATGTGAGAATGCCTTGAGCACCATCTCGAAGACGACGAAGCTAAAGAGAACGACGGCGATCCCAGGAACGACAGCGATGACGTTGATGACGTTGATGACGTTGATGACGTCGACGACGACGGCAACGGCAACGGCAACGGCAACGGCAACGGCCATCGCGGCCCGCATCTGGTGATGGAAACGGCTCTGAGTGGTGACCGAATCTGATCCTTCTGGTGAGGTCGACCTTTTCTCCGACGTCACTCGACCGTCACGATCAGGTAGTTAACTCTTTACCGAAGTCCCCCACCAGGGGGGATTTGGATAAGGATCCCCCAACCATTCGAACATACGTGCGGACAGAGACGCACCTGGTTAACGGGTGAACCACGCCCACCGCTCACCCAGGTCGAGGGCGCTGTCGCCGTGTGCCGGCCGTACGCGCTCTGTCGCCAGCAGGGGAGCCCAATGCTCCCCTACCGCCTGCGGGGTCTGTCCCAATCCTCCTGACCTCCTGCGCGGAGCCCCGCGCCCGAAGGGCGTCTCCCCGAAGCGACTCCTGGGGCCACTCTCGACGTCAGGGGATTGGGGCCGACCCGAACGCGAGGGTGCCGCGACGGTCCAGTCCTGGTCCCCTATAGTGACCGGTCGACGGGTCAATGTGGGGGGTCGGTGATGAAGATGTCGCGGCTGATGGCAGGCCTGATCGTGCTGTCGAGTGTGGGGGTCACCTCCTTGGCCGGTGCCACCGGCGAGCGCTCCAGCAGCGCGACCGAGCATCTGGTTGCCCACGCGGCGTCCCCCACTGGCAACCCGGCCGTGATCGCCTACTATCGCCAGGTCGTGGCAGCGACCCGGGCCGCCGACGGCGTGAGGTACACGTACGACGCATCCGCACCCTTTGACCAGTTGAAGTTGTTCGGCAAGGGCCGCTGGAGCGTCTACTCCAACTCGTGGCCCCACGCCGGCTTCTACGGAGTCGACGACACGGCCTTTGCTGGAGCGAGGAACGGACGGGTCACCTTCGTCAGTGACACCCTGGTGTGGGGTGGTCGGGGCCCCAACTTCAGTCCCTTCGGCGAGGTTCTTACCGCACTGGGCGAAGTGGAGCTGTACGGCAACGCCGAGGCGTCCACGACACCGACGAAGAGCCAGCCGATCTGGCAGCCCTGCGCCGGTTCGGTCCACGGCCCCGTTGCCGGGGCGACCAAGGTCGGTGGCCCCTCGGGCTACGGCCT
>JAKAUQ010000022.1 GCA_021827705.1 Actinomycetes bacterium | reverse complement strand
GTTAATCAGGCGGGTAAGAGGTCACAGCGAAACCGCTGGTCGGCTTGGTTATCTTGTGTGATATCCGCATCCCGTGTGACCACGGCCCGAATCCCTCCCGGTTCCGCACTCGGCGTTTGGTGGAGATAAGGGAGGTTTTAGGCCGGATGGGGCCTAAAAAGAGCGATTTAGCGAAGTGCCGGGATACGAGGACCGGCGTGGCCGGCAGGGGCCGTGCGTGAGCGTGCCAGCGGCTTCACGCTGTCAACGGTAGGCGGCGCGCACGGCGCCGCTGGGGATGGTGGGCGCTACTTGGAGTCGAGCTCGGCGCGGAGAACGGCGAGCGGGATGCTCTGCCCCTCTCGCGCAACTGCCCAGAAGGCCCAGCCGTTCGCAGCGCCACCTTCGCGCACTGCCGAGGCAGCTGCCGACGGCGAGCTGAAGGTCTGACCCTGGTAGGCGATGTCGCCTTGCGGGCCAATCTGGGCTTCGGCAGGCCACTGGCCGTTCAGGCTGACCAAGCGCTCGCCCTCACGCAGCAGTCCCGCGGTGACGAGGTCCGCGAGTGAGACCTTCGAGGTGTTGACCCTGGTGCGCGGACTGCGGTCGATGGCGGCGATCTCTGCTTCCTCGGCCGTCTCGTAGCCGAGCAGTCGCAGCGCGTGGGTCACTCCGCGAGCGATCGCCCAGAGGCTGGCTTGGTCCCACGAGGCGACCGTGTCGTCGCCGGGGTTCTGGCGGTTACTGGGCTGGGCGAAGTACGAGTTCGCCAGCAGGCTGTGGACCTGACCTTCGAGCCAGCCGATCTCCGCGGTGTGGAACGGCTCTCGTTGGTTCGAGACCACCAAGAGCGCGCGCTGCCAACTCTCCTTCTCCTTGGTGTGGCGCAAGATGCGGTTCTTGACCTGGCCGGCCTTGCCGACGTAGGCGCCCCACGTCCCGTCGGCCGCGATCGGCTCGAGCAGCACGTAGATGCCGGGGGTGTCCCACTGGTCCGGCAGGCGCGCGATGAAGTCGCGGTGAACGAAGGCGAGCCGCAGCGCGTGGTTGCGATCGATGAGCTCGATGGCCTCGCCAGGAGCATCGGGAACCAGGACCGTGAACGGGAAGATCTCTGGCTGCACCTGCGTCTCAGTTCTCGTCGGTCTCTACTGGGGTTCCCGGTCCGAGGTCGAGCGGCGCCCAGCCGTCACCCGCTGCAAGCTTGTCGGCGTCTGGCTTGGTCCAGTGGTCGGGGTCGCCGACCTTCACGGTGATGACTCCCTGCGAGAGCTCGCTTGGCACAACGACACCGGCACGCACGGCAGGTCGCGCGAAGAGCTTGGACTCCTTCTTGCGCTGCTCTGCCATGCGCTTCTCCCAGGCCGCGAGACCCTTGGCCTTGGCGTGCGTCAAGCCCTCTGGCGCTCCGTCCTTGTCGCCAACGTCCTTGACCTCGATGGCCCAGACAGTGTCGTCAGCGCAGTAGACCAAGAAGTCCGGGTAGGTGATGCGCTCGTCCTCGAGCATCACCACCTCCTCGCCTTGCTTGGTGGCTGCGGTGTCTTCCACGGTGAGCATGTACTCGACGCCCAGGTAGCGCTCGTCACTCTCGCCGTTCTTCCACCACCACTTGATGACACCGGCGGCGAACTGTTGCGCAATCCAGTCCTCAAAGCGGCGCTCCGGTTCAGACCGCTTGATCGAGACGAGCGCGGGCTCGCACAGGTGGCCAGCGGGCGCCTCCTTGTGCTCCTTGCTCACGATCAGCTCGGTAGCCGGTACCTCCCAGTTGGCCCGGGTCTTGCGCTTGGAACGGGCAGCGGCGATGGCGTCGGCGAGCTCTTGGGCCATGGTGGCTCGACAGGCAGCGTCGATGGCCTCGATGAACTCCGCTTGGTGACGCAGTGCGAAGTGCTGGATCTGGTCGACGCTCCACGCTGGGCGCTGCTTCTTGAACCACTGGGTGATGATCGTCTTGATGCGCGACAGGCTCTGCGCCCGCGAGCGATACTGCCCGATGCTGGCCACGAGCATCATGTCGTAGAGGACCTGAACCAAGAGGTCGTCGAGGTCTCCGGTGGCCTTGCCTCCGGTGAGGTCGCGGCTGATGCCGGCATCGAGCTCACGCGCGGTCACCCGCGCATCGGTGACGATCGTTGCCGGGGTTGAGTCGAAGGGATCCTTCGGGAGCAAGCTCGCGATCGCTGCGTCGAGTGCGGGGTTGAGGGCGTTGGCGAGCGCCGTTGCCATCGGGTAATGGAACTCACGCGCGCGCGGCTGGAATGCCGAGTGCAGTGCCAAGCCCGGCTCGGGGTATGGAGCAACGTCACGGCGCCTCACGGTGAGGTCCCGCAGAGGCGCGTCCTGCTCGTCGGTCTCGACTTGCACGTGAACGCCCTCGAGGTCCGAGAAGACGTAGGCGAGGTTCAGCGCCTCGTCGTCGTAGTGCTTCTGCTCAGGCGAGCGGAGGATCCGGCCAAGCGTCTGGATCTGGAAGATCGGTGACTTGGGGTCGCGGAACTGGACGAGCACTTGGGCACGCGGGCAGTCCCAGCCTGTGGCGATGGCCTGCTTGAAGATGAGGGCCCGATAGGGGCTCGAACTCGATGCGATCTTGTCCAGGTCGTCAGAGTGCTCGCCCGAGAGCCAGATCGCGTAGGTCACGTCCTTCTTGAGCCCGCGCGCGGCCAAGAACTCCTCCACGACACGCGCTCGAGCCTCGGCCTTGTCGCCGTCGGGATACTGAATCAAGAGCAGTGGCTTGACGGAAGAGCCCGCTGCGGCGTAGCCGGCAGTGAGAGCCTCGATTCGCTCCCACGCGGCCCAGAGCACCTGGACGGCCAGGGAGTCATCTGGGTGTCCGGCCTGGACCTCAGCGAAGCGATCGTTGAGCAGGACGGACTTGCGAACCATCCCCTCCTTCTCGACCTCGTCGAAGGTCACCCGGATCCAGTGATGAATGCCATCGGCTTGGAGGTCTGGGTCTGGCTTGCGCGTCGGCGTCGCGGAGAGTTCGAGTTGGATGAACGGGCGCATGTCCTTGATGGCCGTCATCAGCTTGTCCGTCTGCGGTCCTCCAAGGTTGGTGTGGCTCTCGTCGATGACGACGATCATGTCGAGGCCCTTGGCGCTCGTCTTCGAGAGGAGTGTGAAGAAGGTGGCGTTCTCGCCCTCGGCGAGCATCTTGTTCGCCCACTTGCCGTCCTTCTCGGTGCGCAACTTCTCCCAGTTCACGACGAACACCGCGCCAGGTGTCGGGTCTTGGTACTTGACGATGTCGTCTTGTGAGTCGAGCAGGTGGACCTGAAGCGAGGTGCCGGCCAGCAAGCCCGTGAGGGCTCGGGCCGACTGCTTGTGGAGGTTGCCGGTGCCCGGCGAGAGCCAAAGCACGATGAACTGCCGGTCTGTCGGCTGGTCGAAGGCGGCGGCCAGGGCGGCAGCCACCATGAGCGTCTTGCCCGAGCCAGTCGGTGCCTTGAAGATCACCAAGCGGTCTTCCTCTTGGTCAACGCTGGCCAACTGGGTGAGGGCCTTGGCGATCTTCTCGATCGCGGTGGCCTGGTAGGCGACGGGCTCTGGTGCGCTCATGACAACGCCTCCGCCTCGTCGAAGAGGTTCCGCGCGGGCGCGAGGTTGCGGAGTTCAGCGAGCATCTCGGCGGGGAGAGGCTGAACCTCCCAGCCCGGCCAGAGCGCTGCGACCTCCGGCTCGATGCCATGACTGTTCCAGGTGAAGAGGTAGGCACGTCGTTCATCACCGTCGCGGACCTGCTTGTCGGCCAGCGCGCACACTGTCTTGTGGTCTGCGTCGAAGGTGGGGACCACCGCGATCGACCGGCCGTCACCGAAGAGCATCACGAGATCGTCACTCACCTTCACTTCGTCAATCACCATCTCGCGCACGGCCACCAGGTCGACAGTGTGGGCCGCCACGTCCATCCGCATCCGGTCCGGGCTCCGGCGCCGCTTCATGAACGACGTCGTGTAGAACCTGAGCGACCCCGGCAGCGGTTCGTGCTTGCCGTCCGCCCACTTGCCGGTCAACACGGCCTTGCAGCGCGGCTGCGTCACGTCCCGACAGATTCCGCTCTCGTTGTTGGTGACAAGGATGCACTGGCGATTGCCATCGTCCTCAGCGTTGAGCTCAGCAACCGAGTGCAAGGTAGTCCCCGACCCCGCGAAGAAGTCGAGGATGATTGCGTCGGCGTTGGCGCTGCTTTCCAGGACCCACTTGACCAAGCCGGTTGGCTTGGGGTAGCTGAACCCGTTGCCCTTACCAAGAATGCTCTTCAGCTCGCGGCTGCCACCGGCGGTTGTCCCGCACTCGATTGGAACCATAGAGCTGCGAGGCCGCGCCAACGTCTCTCCGTCAGCAGGCGCCCAGATGCGCTGATAGGCAACCCAGCGACCCTTCGAGTCCTTGGAGAACTCGATGTTGCCTGCCGCAATCTCAGCCTCGAACTTCTTCTTACTCCACCGCCAGCATCCCTCAGTGCCGTCAGAGTGGAGCGGCCAACAGTCTTTGCCGTCTGGCGCCTTGACCGCATACCAGAGGTTGGGTCGGTCAGACCGGAGACTGTTCGATCCCCACTTCCGCGCGAGCTGCGTCTTGTAGTGGCGGCCTGAGCTTGCCTCCACATGGGGGAACTTCGAGATGTCTGCCTCCGACAGCAGGGGTAGGACGGCAGCTTGTTCGATGTCCTTGGCGTACACGAGGACGTACTCATGAAGTCGGTTGAAGGTCTTGGCATCTTGCCCGCCGGACTTGCCTTGCCAGATCAAGCAGGCAATGAAGTTCGCCTCACCGAAGACGGAGTCGCAGAGCAGCCTCAGCCGCGCCTGTTCGTTGTCATCGATGTTGATGAAGATGAGGCCGGTGTCAGAGAGCAACTCTCCGGCCAGCACGAGCCGCTTGTGCATGAAGGACAGCCATGCCGAGTGCCGCCAACGGTTCTCCTTGTCGATGAGCTTGTCGTTGTAGATGAACTCGTTGCCCGTGTTGTAGGGCGGGTCGATGGAGATCACATCCACCCGGCCCTTGTGGGTTGCCTGGAGCGTGTAGAGCGCGTGGAGGTTGTCACCTTCTATCAAGATGTGCGCAGACGAGCTTGGGAGCGCACCCTTCACGTCGAGGCTCTTGACGTGAGTGAGGACCGGGACCTCTTCGACCAGGAGGCGCTCGACATCCTCGGGGATCTCGCGCCAGTTGAGCCCAAGAGTGGCCCCGGCCTCGAGCTCGGCCACGCGCTCGCGAAGAGCGACGATCTCGGCGGACAGCTCGTCGGCGTTTGGGGCCTGGTTCTCCTGGTTGCTCGTCACGATGCGTGGTTCCTCTCGGTGGTGGTGCGACGCATCAGTGTCGGCCCCCGACATCAACGCTACCGCTGGGCTCGCGACTTGTCTTGGTTGATCGCGCCACTTGCTTGCGAGACGACGTGCGTCCTTGCACCTTCGGTGGCCGGCCCCTCCGCTTACGCTCGAACTTGACGGGCACGGCGGCGTTGGCGAGGGGCTCGGTGAGCATCGTCTTGTGCGGCTCGCGGCGGTTGAGCGTTCTTGCCGGGTCGCGCTCTGGACGAGGCTCGGCATCGAGGCGAGCAGCCAGGCGCTCGGCGCGCTTGGCGAGGCGCGTGAAGATGTGGCCGCGCTGGCCGGGGTGGGCGGCCTGGCAGGCCTCGATGTAGTCGAGCGCTGCACGCAGCGGCTCCTTGGGATCGCCTGGCACCGCACCATCGACGAGCCCGTCGACCACGACCATCGAGGCGAGCAGCTCGGTCATCTCGGGGTTGCGACAGCCGTCGCGCCAGGCTTTGTTCAGCACGGCGTGTGCCCAGGCACGGCCGCCTTGGCTACGACGAACCTCGGCGACGCAGTAGGCGCCGTAGCCAGCAGCGTCGTGGTGGTCGTTGCGGCGCATCTCTCCGTAGAGACCCTCGGCGGGACGGCCCCGCGAACGGTTGACGCGCGGGTCGTAGCCCGGCAAGAACTGCTCGACGCGGGCGAGGTCTGGGCGGGCGGTTGCGCTCGACGAGCTCTCCAGGTAGCCATCGACGCAGTCACGCAGCACCTGGTCGAGCTCGCAGGGCCCCGTGCGCTCCCGACAGGTCAAGCAGCGTTTGACCTTGGAGCGCCCGCAGCGCTCCAGCTGGGGCAAGAGTGGCACGAGCTTCTCGCGGTAGATGGCGGCGACGTAGTCGGGGGCTTCGCTGCGACGCAGTGCCCGGCCGACACCGAGCAGTAGCTGGCCGACCATGGCCTGGGTGAGTTCGTAGTCGAAGAGGTAGGCAAGCCCCCACTCGACAACCTGAGGAGCGTGGGCCGGGGTGACGATGCCGTCTTCCATGCGTTGGGCGAGGATCGAGCAGCCCTCGGCCAGGCACACGTCGAGCGAGCGATTGCGTCGACGCCCGTCCGAGAGGTCTTCGAGATGAGCCGCGGTGTGCGCCGCAGAGAGCTTGTCGGTCGGCGCGCGCCGGCCAGGCTCTCGATCGGGTCGCGCTTGGTAGGCGTCGGCCAGAGAGTCGAGAGTGGCGGGCAGGTCGCCCGAGCGACGAGCGTCGATCTTCTTCATCATCGCGAGTGCTGCCTGGCCAGTAGCCAACGCGTCACCGAGCGCGGTGTGGGGCGCGGTGTTCGTGATGCCGAGCGCTTCGAGCAGTCCGGCCAAGCTCTGGTCGGCCGGGAAGACCCCCGCGGCCTCTGCCAGCTTGGACGTGTCGATGATGTCGAACTTGGGCAGAGGCACACCGAGGCGTGCGAACTCGCCGGCCAGTTGGCGTGCGTCGAACTGGACCTTGTGGCCAACGAGCGTCACGCGGGTGCCGCGCGGCGCAGACAGCCAGGCGGTGATCTCGTCAGCGTGCTCGGCGAAGGACTTGGCGCCGTCGAGCATCTCTGGTGTCAGGCCGTTGACCGCGAGGGCTCTCGGGTCCATCGGCACGCGACCCGGGTTCACCAGCCAGAGCTTCGAGTCGAAGGCCACCCCGTTGCGAAGCTCGACGACGCCGAGCGACAAGATGCGCACCGATGGCCCGAACAGGCCGTTGGTCTCACAGTCGATGGCGATCAGTCGGCGCTTGGCCGGTGCCTTAGGGTTGGTTGTCCTCTTGGCCGTGGTCTTGGTGGCCTTGGTCATGCCAGGCCCCTCTCTCGGACGAGCTTGACGGGCACGGTGTCGTCGAGCAGCGAGCGGGTCATGCGCACGTCGGCGATCGAGCGCACCGGTGGGACGTAGCCGCCGTGCGAGCGCGCGTCAGCGTTCATCTTGGCGACGATGCTCGCCACCGTTCCGAGCTCGCCGTTGGCACGCAAGGTCATGAGGTCGAGCAGGCGGTTGGTGCGCTCCAAGTTGCCAAAGCCGAGAGCGCGACCTGACAAGCTGGGCTTCACGACGCGGAAGATGGTCGACTCGAGAGCTCCCGTCGAGCGCGGCACCACTGCGAACTCGTCGAAGAGTGGCATCTGGGCATCGACGAGGGGCTTGGTGTCTCGGATCCAGTTGTTCGGTCTCGCCGTCTCGGGGATGCCCTGCGCGTTGAGCCGGCGCTCGTAGTCGGCCCACCAGGTCTGCCACGAGAAGTCACTCTCGATGAAGGACCAGTTCTCCAAGCGCAGCGCCAGGTCACCGGGCTGGAAGCCGTACTTGCTCGTGAGCCGCGCGAACTGCCGGGCGAGTTGCTGGCGGAGGTGGTAGGCGGAGAGGCACAACTGGAAGGGCTGGTCGGGGTGGCGCTCGGCGAGAGCAGCCGCAGCCGAGCTGATGGCCTTCGAGCCATCGGCGATGATGAGGTCAGGCACGTAGCCGAGTTCGTCGAGCACGAGCGTGTAGGCCTCGGTTGAGTGGTCGGCGAACGCACGGAGCAGTCGCAGCCACGTCGTGCGCCCGCCGGTGTTCTGGTCGACGATGGTCTCTGACGCGGCGATGACCGCGAAGCGTTGGCGCTGGGTCATCCCCTGGCTGGACTTGGCGAAGATGGGCAGGTCGTCGAGCAAGAGGGCCACGAAGGGGCGGTCCTTCATGTTGCACGCCCGCAGGTCGATGATCTCTTGGCGACGCTTGGCGGCCCACGGCTCGAAGAGCACCGGGGAGAAGTTCTCCACCCAGTCAGCAGCCAAGCGCCAGGCGCGCGAGCGCTGACGAGCTCCGGCCCGGCCCGAGAGTGGTGAAGCGAGCTCCTCGTGCGTGCTGTGGCGATCCATCTCTGCCTTCGCCCACACGCTGACCGCGCCATAGGACTGACCCTCGGAGAGTTGGATCAGTGCCTGCGCGGCGATGGCCGCCGTGAAGCGGTGTCCGCGGGCGGCGTTCGTGTCGCCCTGGTTGATGGCCCGATGCGTCGCACAGGTCGGACAGGTGTCGCCGTGGTTCACGACGAGGCGAGAGAGCGCGGGGGTGAAGCGGTGAGGTGTGTCGCCGTTCTTCGGGAAGCAGCGGTAGCGCTGGCGCTCGACGCCGCGAGCCCCTCGGGTCTTACCGTCTCGAACCACGCGACTGGTCGGGTGGTTCGGACACTTCTCCGACGGCGAGGGCGGAGCAGGCTGGACTGGCTCATCACCCGCCATCGGCGCGAAGAACTGGTGCGCAGGGTCGCCGTTGGTCGGCTGGCACTTGTAGCGCTGGACCTTGACGCCGTGTTGGACACGAACGCCGTTTCGACGGATCTCACTGGCGGCGTGACCGGGAACGGTGCACGCAACGAGGCGGCTGGGGTCTGCGCGTTTGACCAGGGCAACTCCTAAATAGGCGGTTCAGCCGTCAGTATAGCCTAAAACCTCCCTCATCTCCACCAAACGCCGAGTGGGCCCGGTTCTGTGGCACCTCGACGACGCTCTGACCTGCGTCGACCCCGGCAAGTTGCTCGTCGACGACGCTCCGCGACAGCTGGTGGGCATGAGGTGGGCCCTCACCTTGGCATGAGCTCCACCAGTGCAGCGGAAACGAACCTCCGGGACCGACCAACCCTTTACTTGAGATTCTCTCGATGCCAGGCTGTTCGCAGTGGCGGACGCCAACTACTACGAGCTCTTGGGTGTCGAACCCGAAGCAACGCCTGAGGAGATCCGTTCGGCCTTCTTGGAGCTCGTCAAGCGCGTCCACCCGGACCGTGGAGGCAACCAGGCACTCTTTCGATCGGTGAAGGGCGCCTACGAGACTCTGAGCGATCCCGCGCGTCGAGCGGCCTACGACCGCAACAACTTCGTTGACCAGTCTGTTCCGTCTGCGGACGCGGCACCCGGATGGCGGCGCACGGACGACTCGTCGTCTGCCGATGACCGCCAGAGCGCGAAGTCCGATTCGGGCGTCTACGACGAGCCGACATCCGGTCAGTCCACCACGGAGCCACCCCCGAACCCTCCTCCCGCTCCGTCGTCAGCATCGCCAACGAGCCACTCCCCCTCGGCGAACGACCCGCCCTCATTTGAAGCAGCTCACGGCGTCCTGCTCGCGCGCGTCGCCGCCAACCCGTCCGTAGCGCTTCTCCTCGGGGGGGTAGTGGTGCTGATGGTCGGCGCCCGCCTCAGCGGGCCGACCGGCAATCTCCTCTTCCTCGGCTTCGTGGCCGCGGTGGTGGGATTCGTCGGCGTGCTGGGACGCCACAAGGCGGCCCGGCGCGAAGCCCAGGAGCGATCCGAGGCCGTCCCACTCGATGCCTTGACCGACGCCGAGTTCCACCAGCGCCTGCAGGCCGCGTTCCAGCACGTGGGCTACACCGTGTATCACCTGGGCAGTCGTGGGGACTATGGCGCCGACCTGGTCCTCGACGTCCCCGGCTTTCGCACGGTCGTGCACGCCAAGCAGTGGTACGCCACGGTGGGTCCGGAGGCGGTGCGGGAGGTCGTTGCCAGTCGGGCCCACTACAACGCCCAGTACGCCATCGTTGTCACTTCGGAACGCTTCACCGATGGGGCCCTCACGTTGGCCAGGTCCAGCGCGGTAGAGATGTGGGACCGAGAACGTCTCGCCAGGCTGCTCGTGGCCCACGAACTGGGACCACCGCGCACGGGATTCGCTTTGCTCGGTGAGGAGCTGCGGGCTGGGGCGCCCAGGGCGCTGCGCGGTGGCGTCACGGTCGTGGTGGCGTTGCTCGCGGCGTCGGCGGCTTCGTCTCGGTTGCGTCGGCGGGGTCGACGCTAGATATGGTCCCGCGCGGCGACAGTCTCGACGTGGCTCGCGGCGGCGCCATCTCGGCGCGGGGACCGGCGTCCGTTGACTACGTCGCGGCCACCGACGTGGGGTTCGAGATCGTGCCCAGCGTCGTTCGCGCTCAGCTCTTCGCCTCCAGGGTGATCGGGTCACAGGCGCTGAGCGCGAGCTGTACCGGGATGGACACGCGGCGCCGAGCCAACGGCACCTTCTACCAGTCTGCGGAGGCGTGGTGGGCTGACGAGGCTCGGGCCGTGCTGATCACCCTCCAACGGGAGCTGGCGCATCGGGGCGGCCGCCAGTACGCGCCGAGCGGGCCGTGGACAGTGACCGGGACGGTGTACCACGTGGGCCCCGCGCACCCACCCGTGACGACCACGTGGCGGTTCGACGCCCCGACATCGACGGGGGGCGCCGGGCTGGCGCCGACCGTGTCTGACGATCCCCTCGACTTGCTACCCACCGATGTCGTGGCGCCGATTCGCGGAGGGCTGAGCGACGTGTGGCGCGAGCACAGTGACCGCAGTGCCGCCGAGCACCTGACCGCCATCCGCGTGGTCGCCGTCGATCGCGTCCTGCTCCTGGAGGCCCATCGAAGCGCTCCAACCCTTCACGAGCTGGTTAGCGCCGAGTGGGTGCTGACCACACTGGATGCGCCCATCAGCGCACACGAGCCACTCCGCTTCACGTGTGAGGCCAGCAATCGGGAACTGTCCGAACGTCCCTCGCCTCGCCCCAGCCCACAGATCAGGCCGTAGGCCCATCAGTGTGGCGGAGTGATGCACCCTGGGTTGGCTGGTGGCTCCGACCTGGTCCGGGATCTTCTCCTTGGGCAACTCAGCCCAGGGGGGTCCGAACCCTCCCGACAACCCTCTCGTGCGAATCCCCGATGAGTCGAGGCGTCGCCCTGGTCCTGGCGCGCGAGCATCGTCACGCAGCTCGCGGCCACGGGTCGGGAAGTCGGCTGAGGCACTAGGTCGGCCGGGCTCGTCACTCGCACCCGGGGGTGCGCACTCCGCCGCAGCCGCCAGAGGGGCCATCGAGGCAGCCTGCGAGGTCACGCTCGCGGTGGGAACCGGTGCCGAGAGAGGCATCAACCGGGGACGTGATGCTGCAGCGCCGGGTGAGCCTCCTCTAGTGTCAAGGCGATGAGGGCCTACGTGGCCGTGACCGATGGCGACTGGTATCGCTTCTTGGCGCAGCGGCCACAGATCCGCGAGGCCAACTTCTGGCGCCCGCACGGCAGTCGCCCGTTCAAGGTCCTGAGCCCGGGCGAGCCCTTCATCTTCAAGACCAAATCTCCTGACAACCGTCTCGTCGGCGGTGGCATCTACGAGGGCTTCGTCTCCCTGCGCCTCTCCCACGCGTGGGAGATCTTTGGTGAGGGCAACGGCGTGGAGAGCGTTGACCGCCTCGTGGCGCGCATCCACGCGATCACCGGCGAGTCCATCGAGCAGATCGGTGACCGCGAGATCGGGTGCCTCCTGTTGCGCGACCTGCACTTCGTGCCCGACGGCGAGTGCGTTCCGGCTCCGTCGACCTTCACGAAGAACACGGTTCAGGGTCGCTCCTACGAGTGCCCCGGCGAGGACCCGGTCATCGACCAGATGGTCCAGGTCCTCCTCGGGCACGCCGAGGCCGCGGACATCTTCCCCGAGGAGAACGCGCCCCTGGGGCCCACGCGGGGCGACCCCCGACTGGTCACACCCCGTCTCGGTCAGGGCGGCTTCAAGGCGCTGGTCGAGGAGGCCTACGGGCGCCGATGTGCCGTCACCGGCCACCGGATCTTGCCCACGCTCCAGGCAGCGCACGTCCTCCCGGTGGCCCGAGGGGGCCAGCACCGCATCGACAATGGCATCTTGCTGCGCTCGGACGTGCACACGCTGTTCGATCGCGGCTACCTGGCCGTCGACGACCAGTACCGCCTGCGTGTGAGCCCCCGCCTGCGCTCGGAGTTCGGCAACGGCGAGGAGTTCTACTCCCGCGAAGGATCGGTGATCTCGCTGCCCCCGCGCGTGCCCGAGCGCCCGGCACCCGACTTCCTGACCTGGCACCTCACTCACGTGTTCCGCTGAGGGCCGAGCGCGTTCGGCGTGCCCCGACTCGCCGCCTGCTGCCCACGGCCCCGAGGCGACCCGGTGCCCACAGCCCGATCTCAGCGCGCCCGGCACCCTACGCACCCCGTGACGTCCGCCGAGCCCCGCCCTGGTCAGACGACCCACTCCCCCCGCTCGCCCGCAGTCCACCGCGCGGTCGCCTCGACCCGGCCCACGAAGTCAGCACGCGCACGGCAAGATACACGGGACGAGACACGACGGAGGCGCCATGAAGCTGAGCAAGGACCTGCTGACCGAGTTGCGCGTCGAGCCCGGTGAGCCCGCGCGGCTGGACCGACGCAGCACCGCGCACGTTCACGCCAACTGGCCGGGCGAGAAGGCCGGGCACGGGACTGACGAGCCACGCAAGCAGCTGGCCCACGAGGACCTGGCAAACTTCACCCGAGAGCTCGAAGGAGCCCAGGAACTGCTGTGGGCCTCGGGAACGCACGCCGTGCTGATCGTCCTGCAGGCGCTCGACGCTGCCGGCAAGGACGGGACCATCAAGCACGTCATGTCCGGGGTGAACCCGCAGGGGTGCCGCGTGGTGGCCTTCAAACAGCCCTCGGCCACCGAAGCCGCTCACGACTTCCTGTGGCGAGCCACCGCCGCGCTGCCCGCGCGTGGCGAGTTCACGATCTTCAACCGCTCCTACTACGAAGACGTGCTGGTCGTGCGGGTGCACCCGGAGATCTTGGCCCAGGAGCATGACGCCCTCGGGGCCAACGGGCATTTCTGGCAGCGCCGCTACGACGACATCAACGCCTTCGAGCATCACCTGCACCGCAACCACACCCGGATCGTCAAGATCTTCCTGCATCTGTCGCGCGACGAGCAGCGGCGGCGCTTCCTGGACCGACTCGAGGATCCGGCCAAGCGCTGGAAGTTCTCCAGCGGAGACCTGGTCGAGCGCGGGTTCTGGGATGACTACCAGAGCGCCTACGAGGAGGCCCTGACGGCCACGTCGACGGCCTGGGCGCCGTGGTACGTGGTGCCGGCGGACCACAAGTACGAGCTGCGCGCCCTCGTGGGGGGCATCATCGTCGACGCCATCGACCAGCTCGATCTGCGCGCCCCCGCCGTCGACCCCTCGCGCGCCGACGAGCTGGACCGCGCGCACCGCGCGCTGATCGCCGAGGGGTGAGTCGCGGGCGCGTCGCGCCCCGGCCCGGGCGCCCCCGGCGCTGAGCGCCGCGAACGACGCGAGGGGCGCGGGCCCGACCCGGGGCCGCCGCCTCAGCGAGCCGTCGGGAAAGCCAGGCTGGCCTCGGAGGCCTCGTCGCGCACCGGCCAGCGCACCGTGACGGCCTTGGCGCGCGTGTAGAAGCTGACGCCCTCGGGACCGTAGATGTGCCGGTCCCCAAAGAGGGAGTCCTTCCATCCGCCAAAGGAGTAGTACGCGAGGGGCACGGGAATCGGGACGTTGATCCCGATCATGCCCACGCGCACGCCGCGGTGGAATCGCCGCGCGGCCTCGCCGCTCGAGGTGAACAGCGCCGTCCCGTTGCCGTAGGGGCTGGCGTTGATCAGCGCGATGGCCTCATCAACGTCGCGCGCCCGCACGACGGCGAGCACGGGGCCGAAGACCTCCTGGCGGTACACGTCCATCGCCGCCGTCACGCGGTCGAGCACGGTGGGCCCGACGAAGAAGCCGCCCTCGTAGCCCGGGACCACCAGGCCGCGCCCGTCGACCAGCGCGTGGGCACCCTGCTCGACGCCGCTGGTGATCAGGTCCTCGATGCGCTGGCGGGCGCCGCTCGTGATGACCGGGCCCATCTCGCTGTCGGGTGCGCGGCCGGGACCGACCCGTACGGCCCGCGCCTGCTCGCCCACCTGGTCGAGCACCGCGTCCCCGTCGGATCCCACGAGCACGGCGACCGAGACCGCCATGCAGCGCTCCCCCGCCGAGCCGAAGGCCGAGGCCACCAGGTGGCTCGCAGCCAGGACCGGGTCGGCATCGGGCAGCACCACTGCGTGGTTCTTGGCCCCACCGAGGGCCTGCACCCGCTTGCCCGCGGCCGTGGCGCGCTGGTGGATGTGCCGGGCGACGGCCGTCGAGCCGACGAAGGAGATGGCGGCCACGCCCGGGTGGTCCAGCAGCGCCTCGACGGCGGTGGCGTCACCCTGGACGACGTTGAGGACGCCGTCGGGCAGACCGGCCTCCTGCGCCAGGCGCGCCAGGAGGATGGCCGCCGACGGGTCGCGCTCGGAGGGCTTGAGGATGAACGTGTTGCCCGTGGCGATCGCCAGGGGGAACATCCACATCGGGACCATGGCGGGGAAGTTGAAGGGCGTGATGCCCGCCACCACCCCGAGGGGCTGGCGGTACGAGAAGAGGTCCACGTCAGTGGACACCTGGTCGGAGTAGTCGCCCTTCACCAGCGTGGGGACCCCGCACGCGTACTCGATGACCTCCAGGCCCCGCTGGACCTCCCCGCGCGCGTCACTGAGCACCTTGCCGTGCTCGTCGCAGATCACCCCCGCCAGGTCGTCCAGGTGCGCGTTCACGAGCTCGCGCAGGGCGAACAGGACTCGAGAGCGTTGACTCAGGGACGACTCGGCCCACGAGATCGCCGCCTGCGCGGCGACGCGCACGGCGCGGTCGACCAGCGCGTCGCTGGCCAGCAGCACCTGGGCAGTTTGCTCCCCGGTGGCGGGGTTGCTCACGGGCCCGGTGCGCGCCTCCGGCTCGGTTATCTCGCGTCCGCCGATCCAGTGTGCGATCGTTTTCATGTCAACCCCCAGAAACGGGCCCTCGCGGGCCCGCATCGCCAGCGTAGGCCGAATGTCCCGCGGTAGCGTCGGCAGCGATGGGGGCTCGCCTGTTCGGCTGGGGCACCGAGAGCGGCGCCCTCACTGCGGCCGAGGCGAACGCCCTGCTGGACCGGGTGCGCCCCTGGCTGGCCATCACGGCGCCGGTCGAGGAGCCCACCTTGGGGGAGATCGAGCTGGCCCCGCCGCGCCTGGCGGCCGCGGGCGCCCTGACCCCCTGGATGCGGAGCGATCCGCTGGCTCGGGCGACGCACACCTACGGCCAGGCCTACCGGGACCTCGTGCGGCGCCTCGAGCGCCACTTCGCGCCCGCCCCCGACCTCGTGGCCCGGCCCCCCGACGAGGGCGGGATCGTGGCCACTCTCGAGTGGGCCGACGCCCACGACGCCGTCGTCATCGCCTTCGGCGGCGGGACCTCGGTCGTGGGTGGCATCGAGGCACCTTGCGACGATCCCCGGCCGGTGATCAGCCTGGACCTCGAGGCCGTGAGCGGTGTCGTGGAGGTGGACACGCTCTCGCTCGCGGCGCGCTGCCGGGCCGGCACGCGCGGCCCCGACCTCGAGGCGGCACTGGCCCCCCGCGGCCTGACGCTGCGTCACTTCCCCCAGTCCTTCGAGTTCTCCACCGTCGGCGGCTGGCTCGCCACCCACGCCGCCGGGCACTACGCGACGGGGCCGACCCGCATCGACGACGCCGTCGAGTCGCTGCGCGCCGTCACGCCGCGCGGCATCCTCGAGACCGGCCGACACCCCAGCTGGGGTGCGGGACCGGACCCGCGCGCCTGGCTTCTCGGCTCGGAGGGGGCCCTCGGCATCTTCAGCGAGGCCTGGCTGCGCGTGGTGGCCCGGCCGACCTTTCACGCCCGGGTGGTCGCCCGCTTCCCCGACGTCGGCGCCGGCGTCGCGGCGGCGCGGGACGTGGCCCAGTCCGGCCTGCGACCGGCCAACGCCCGCCTGCTCGATCCCCTGGAGGCGGTGGTGTCGGGCGCCGGAGACGGTGGCTCCGCCCTCCTGCTGCTCGGCTGCGAGTCCGCGGACCACCCGGTCGATGGCGAGATGGCGCGCCTGCGCGAGCTGGCCGCCGACCACGGCGCATCCTTCGACGACGGCGACCGGCGACCCGACGCACGCTGGCGCGACGCGTTCGTGCGCGCGCCCTACGCCCGCGACGTGCTCGTGCGCGCCGGCCTGCTCGTCGAGACCTTCGAGACCGTCACCACCTGGGACCAGCTCAACGCCCTGCGCCACGCGGCGATTGGCACCGCCGAGGACGCGGTGGCGGCCTCGGGGTCCTCGGGCGGACGCGTGAGCTGGCGCCTGACGCACCTGTATCCCGACGGCGCGGCCCTCTACGTCACGGTTCTCGCCCCGGCCCGCCCGCACGATCGCGTCGGGCAGGTCGACGAGGTCCGCACGGCACTCCTGACCACTCTGGCCGCGGTGGGGGCCCCGGTGACCCACCACCACGCCGTCGGTCGCGTCCACCAGCCGGCCCTCGCCGCGAGCGGCCCGGCACTGGCCACCGCGCTCCTGGCGGGCGCCAAGTCCGTCCTCGATCCGCGCGGGCTGCTCAGCCCCGGGGTGCTGCTCGCCTCCTCCCGCCCTGGTCCCGGTCGGCCCGACGACCTAGGGTGAGTTCCCCGGAGGAAGCCATGCGAAACGAGACCGACCCGGCCGCCGTCGACCCGCGCGGCCCCGTGGAGATCGCGCCTGACGTCTACTGGGTTGGCTCGCTGCGCCGTGAGGATCGCCTCCAGACGCACGCCTACCTCCTGGAGGCCGGGGACCAGTGCGTCCTCATCGATCCGGGCTCGACCCTGACCATCGAGTCCACGCTGGCCAAGGTCCGCGCGGTGCTCGACCCGCGCCGGATCCGCTGGGTCGTGTGCCACGACGCCGATCCCGATGTTGGCGCGGGTCTACCGGCCCTCGACGACGTCGTGGGCGAGGGTGCGGCCATCGTCACCGAGTGGCGGGCCGCCGGCCTTCTGGACCACTACGGCTCGCGCCTGCGGCTCCACCTCATCGAGGAGCACGACTGGGCCATCGACCTCGACGGCGGGCGGCGCCTGGAGTTCGCCCTGACGCCCTACCTGCACTTTCCCGGCGCGCTGTGCGCGTACGACTCGGCCAGCCGCGTCGTGTTCACCGGCGACCTGTTCGGCGGCTTCACCCGCGGCGAGCGCCTCTGGGCGCACGACGAGTCCTCCTTCGAGGCGGCCCGCGCCTTCCACGAGCACTTCATGCCGAGCAAGGACATCCTGCGGGCGGGGCTGGCGACCCTGCAGCGAAACTGGCCGGACCCCGACGTGCTCGCGCCCCACAGCGGCGAGATCATCCCGTCGCATCTCGTCGCAGCGATGTTCGCGCGCCTGCGCACGCTCGAGTGCGGGGTCGTCGTCCAGGCGCGCGGCGACCGGGATCTCGGCGCCCTCTTCCAGGCCTCCGACATGGAGCGCAAGCTCGAGCAGGCGCTGCTGGCCAGCGCCTCCCTGCCGGTCCTGGCCGAGCGGGCTCTCAGCGTCTTGCGCGAGCACCTGCCGGTGACCGGGCTCGAGGCCTACGTGGCGACTGAGGATGAGGGGCTGGTGCTGTTCGCCGACACCGACCAGTTCGCGGGCACCCCGGTGAGCGCGAACCCCCGCCGCAGCGGCCAGCCCTTCTTGTCGCTGGGTGGCGACGGCACGCTGCCCCCGACGCGGGTGTACCTGCTCTTGGCCGAAGATGCTGAGCTGCCCCGCCAGTTCGCGACAGCCCTGGTGCGCCTGGCCGAGCCCATCCGCGTCGCCTTCATCGAGCACCTCCAGCAGCGCCACGCCCGCCAGGACCACCAGCGCATGCTCACCCAGACCATGACCGACCACCTGACCGGCCTGCACAACCGGCGCATCCTCGACGGGCTCTACGCCGCCAGCGAACCCGGAGCCGTCTTGATGATCGACCTCGACCGGTTCAAGGAGATCAACGACACCCAGGGGCACGACGCCGGCGATGCGGCCCTGCGCCAGGTGGCCGCGGTCATCCAGGCCAGCATCCGGAGCCGGTCGGACCTCGGGGTGCGCTACGGAGGAGACGAGTTCCTCGCCGTGCTGGGCGAGGCCGACCAGGCACTGGCCCTCCAGGTCGCCGAACGCATCCGCCACCAGGTCGAGCTGCTGACGGTGCGCGAGCCCGAGATCGGACCTCTGACGGTGAGCATCGGTGCGGCCCTGCACGCGAGCAACGAGCCCCTGGAGCTCGCGATCACCCGGGCCGACCAGGTCCTGCTGGCCGCCAAGGCCGAGGGACGCAACCGCATTGCGACGGCGTGGTGAGCGCCCGCAGATAGGAGAACCCATGCGATTCACTGACGCCGTCGCCGAGGGCTTCCGTCGGGCCTTCGACTTCCGGGGCACCTCGACGCGCCCGGCCTACTGGTGGTTCTTCGCCCTCGACGTCCTGGTCAGCCTGGTGGCCGACCTCGGGCGCGTCCCGACGCTGGCCGCGATCTGGGAGCTCCTGCTCCTGATCCCGCTGCTGTCGTGCGGGGTTCGGCGCCACCACGACGCGGGCCGCTCGGGCTGGTGGATCCTGACCTCGCTGGTGCCGATCTGGGGCTGGGTGCTGCTGGCCTACCCGACCAAGGTCGTGGGCAATCGCTACGCCAGCCCGGGGTCGATCAACTCCCCCTACGGCGGACCCACGCCGGTGTGCCCCACGTGCGGCCAGCAATCCAAGCCCGGTGAGCGCTACTGCACCGGCTGCGGCACGCCGCTCCTGCCGCCGCCACGCTGAGCCTCGCTGGTGTCACCGTGCGGCCGTAGGCTCGCCGCGAGACGGGAGGCGTCATGACGGGAGAGATCTTCGGGCCGGACCTGCTGGTCGTGGTGCTCGTGGTGGGCGTAATCGGCGTGCTGCTCACGGTGGTGCCGATGTGGCGGATCTTCCGGCGAGCCGGGCGACCCGGATGGGCCGCGATCGTCCCCATCTTCAGCCAGTACACGCTCTGCGAGGTGGTGGGGCGTCCGGTGTGGTGGCTGATCTGGCTGCTGATCCCCTACGTCAACATCGTGTTCTGGCTGATCTTCGCCATCGACCTGGCGCGGGCCTTCGGCCGCTCGACCGGCTTCGGGGTCGCCATGTGGCTGGTGCCCATCGTCTTCGTGCCCATCTTGGGCTACGGCTCGGCTCCCTACCTCGGTCCCCACGCCGCCGGGGCCGGGCTCGAGGGTCGCGTGCGCACCAGCTACGCGACGTGCCCGACGTGCGGGCGCCTGCCTCTGCCCGGCGAGCGCTTCTGCGCCCAGTGCGGGACCGCCGTGGGGGGCTCCTAGCCCCGCCCCCCGGCGGCGAACCCGGGCCGTCCCACGGCGCCCGCGACCACGTCCTCGATCCAGCCGGCCACCTCCAGCAGCAGCCACTCGGATCCCGGTCGCCCGAGCAGCGCCGCCCCCACGGGCAGGCCGGCCACCAGGCCCAGGGGCACGGTCGCGATCGGCCAGCCGGCGATGGCGGCGGGCATGGTGGCCGGGCTCGCCGCCACGCGGTCGCCCAGCACCAGGTCGCTCTTCCAGGCCGGGCCGTAGGCCGGGGCCACGAGCACCTCGACCTGGTCGAGGGCGGGCTCCAGGCACGCCCCCCGGGCCCAGGCCACGTTGCGCTCGCGCGCCGGCCCGTAGAGGGCGCCGGCGCGCCCGCCGGTCGTCAGGGCTCGCTCGAAGAGGTCGTGGCCGAAGTGCCGCATCTCGATCTCCGGGTGGGCGTCCTCGTAGGCAACGACGTCTCCCAGCGACGCCACGCCACTGCCCGGGCGACCCGCCAGATACGCCGACAGGTCGTCGACGAGCTCGGCGAGCAGCACCGTGAGCTCGTCGTCCTGCTCGGCCTCGCCGGGCACGGCCACGGCCCGGGAGACGACCGGGTGGGCGGCGGCCAGCTGGGCGACCACGGCATCGAACAGGGCGTCGGTCGCGGGGTGCCCGGTGCGCCAGGTGGTCGCGACGGCCAGGCGCGGTGCGCTCGGCGCCGCGGGCGCCGTGCCCATCAGCACCGACAGGAGCAGGCGCACGTCGGCCACGCTGCGGCCCAGCGGCCCCGGGCTGTCCTGGCTGGCGCTGATAGGCACGATGTGCTCGGCCGGCACCGCGCCGACAGTCGGCTTGATCCCCACCAGACCGCACAGGGACGCCGGGCACGTGATCGACCCGTCGGTCTCGGTCCCCACGGCCAGGGGCGCCAGGCCCGCCGCGACCGCAGCCCCCGAGCCCGACGACGATCCCCCCGCCGAGCGATCCAGGGCGTAGGGGTTGGCGACCAGTCCCCCGGTCGCCGAGTAGCCGCTCGTCGAGCCCGACGAGCGGATGTTGGCCCACTGGCTGAGGTTCGTGCTGGCCAGGATCACGGCTCCCGCCGCGCGCAGCCGCGACACCAGCGGCGCGTCGCGGCTCGGGCGCCCCCGCAGGGCACTCGAGCCGGCCCATCCGGGCAGGCCGACGGCCTCGATGTTGTCCTTGATCACGACGGGCAGACCGTGCAGGGGTCCGCGGGAGCGGCCCGCGCGCGTCTCGGCGTCGCGCTCGGCCGCGATCGCCATGGCGGCCGGGTCGAGGGCCGCCAGCGCGTCCAGGCCGATCGTCCCGGCCGGCTCGTCGATGCGGGCGGCCCGCTCGACGAGGGAGGACACCAGGTCGGTGGAGCGCAGGTCGCCGCGCGCCAGGTCGTCGCGCAGAGCCACGGCGCTGCGCCAGGCCAGGGGGGACGAGGCAGGGTGGGGATCGGGGGACGAGGGGTCCGGGCTCGCGGCGAGGGTGCTCATCGCCGCAGCGTAGCGGCCGGAGCCGGCGCGGGCGGGGCGAGTACGCTCGAGCCTGCGAGGAGGGGACATGGGCGAGCACGCACATCCACCACGGGGCCTGCTGGCGCCGGTGACGATCGCCGTCCCGCCCGGCGTGGTGCCCGAGGACGACCCGCGCCGCGGCGAGCTGCGCGCGTGGCTCGCGGCCCACCCAGACCCCTCCGCCGACACGCTGGCCGCCGCGGGGCTGGTCGCTCCCGCCTGGGCCCCGCCGTGGGGACGCGGCGCCGACGCCCTCGAGCAGCTGCTGATCGACGACGAGCTCGAGCGAGCCGGCGTCACGCGCCCCTCCAACCCGATCGGCCTGGGCTGGGCCGGCCCGACGATCCTGGAGGCCGGCACCGAGGAGCAAAAGCAGCGCTGGCTGCCCGGCATCCTGCGCGGCACCGAGATCTGGTGCCAGTTGTTCAGCGAGCCCGACGCCGGCAGCGACCTGTCCAGCCTGCAGACCCGAGCGGTGCGCGACGGCGACGAGTGGGTCATCAGCGGCCAGAAGGTCTGGACGACTTACGCCCACCTGTCTCGGTGGGGGATCCTCCTCGCGCGCACCGGCGAGCCCCCCGGGCGCATCAGCTACTTCATCTGCCCGATGGACGCCCCCGGCGTCGAGGTGCGCGCCCTGCCCGACATGACGGGCCTCCACGCCTTCAACGAGGTCTTCTTGCACGAGGTGCGCCTGCCGGCCGACCACCTGCTGGGGGCCGAGGGCGACGGGTGGCGCCTGGCCAAGGTGACGCTGGCCAACGAGCGCACGGCCCTGTCGGGCGAGGGCGTCTTGTGGGGCCGCGGCCCCACGGCGGCCGACCTGGTGGGGGTGGTGCGCCGCCTGGGGCTCGCTCCCGACCCGATGCTGCGCGACCGCCTGGTCCAGGCCTGGATCCACGGCGAGGTCCTGCGCCTCTTGCGCCTGGCGATGCTCCACGACGCCGTGGCCGGTCACGCCCCGGGCCCCGAGGCGAGCCTGCGCAAGGCGCTGGCCGACGACCACGGGCAAGAGGTGATGAACCTGGCCGAGGACCTGGCGGGCCCGGCCGGCGTCCTGGCGGGACGGGGCCCCGGGGGCCTCGACGGCGACGCCGGCGACGAGTGGGCCTTCGGCTTCCTGTACGCGCCGGCGCTCACGATCGGTGGGGGAACCTTCGCCGTCCAGCGCAACATCATCGCTGAGAAGATCCTCGGGCTGCCCCCCGAGCCGCGCCAGCGGTGAGGTGCTAGACCCGGGATTGTGGACCTCCCGATCGGACCCGGCAACCCCTGCTGGGTCGACTTGATGGTGCCCAGCCTCGATCAGCACGCGGCGCTGCGCGCCTTCCTGACGGCGCTGCTCGGCTGGACGTGGCAGCTCGGGAGCGAGGCGAGCGGCTGGTACGCCCGGGCCACCGTGGCCGGCGACCCGGTCATGGGGCTCGGCGTGATCGCCGACGCGGCGCCCCGGCCCCTGGTCCACTTCGCGGTCCCAGACGCGGCCGGCGCGCTGTCTCGGGCACTCGAGCTGGGAGGCACCCTCATCATGACGCCCCAGGACGTCGCCGACCTCGGCACGACCGCCATCGTGCGCGACCCCGTCGGCGTGGCCGCGGGCCTCTGGCAGGCGGGCACGTTCGCGGGCTTTGGGCGGATGTTCGAGGCGGGGGCGCCGGGGTGGTTCGACCACCTGTCGCGCGACGGGGCGGCGGCGGCCGCCTTCTACTGCGGCCTGACCGGGGCGACCCTGTCGGCGCCGGAGGCCAAGATGCGGATCCTGGCCCACGGCGAGCGGTGGTTCGCCAGCCTGACCGAGCGGGCCGATGCTGGCGACGGGATGTGGATGCCCGTGTTCGGCGCCGCGGACCTCGACGCCGCACGCGCCGCGACGGTGGCCGCCGGCGGGTCCGTGCTGGTCCACGAGATGCCGGTGCCGGGCACGGTGATCACGATCGTCGCCGATCCTGTGGTGCGGGCCAGCTGGACGCTCATGGCACTGGGCGCGCCGTGACCCCGGGCGTGGGAAACTAGTTCATGACCACACGACCCACGATCGTCGTCTGCGACGGGGACCAGACCGGCCAGGAGCTCCTCGAGGAGGCCCTGCGCGTGCTGCGCCCCGAGCTGCTCGGCGTCGAAGTGGACCTCGTCCACTTCGACCTGTCCTTGGCGCACCGGCGCGCCACTCGCAACGCGGTGGTCTACGAGGCCGCCGCCGCCATGGTGGCCCACGGCCTGGGCCTCAAGGCGGCCACCATCACGCCGCCCGAGATCGGCGGGGTGGGCTCGCCCAACCGCATCCTGCGCGAGGGCATTGGCGGCTCGGTGATCGAGCGGACCGGTCGGCGGATCCCGGGCGTCTCGCCGGTCGTGGCGACCAACCGGCCCATCGTCGTGATCCGCATGGCCGTGGGCGACGCCTACGGCGCCGAGGAGGGGCGCGACGGGAACGCCGGCGAGATGGGCGAGGTGGCCTGGCGCACCGAGCGCATCGAGCGCACGGTGTGCCGCCACGTGGCCGAGTACGCCTTCCAGAGCGCCGAGCAGCTCGACGGCATCGTCTACGGCGGGCCCAAGTGGACCGTCTCGCCGGTCTACGAGGGGATGCTGAAGGAGGAGATGGACGCGGCCTCGGCGCGCCACCCCCACGTCACCTACCGCCCTACCCTGATCGACGCCGCGTACGCCGGCCTGCTGACCGACGTCCACGAGCACGCCCTGGTGATCCCGTCGCTCAACCGCGATGGCGACTGCCTGAGCGACCTGGTGCTGGCGATGTTCGGCTCGATCGCCGGCGCCGAGTCGGTGCTGCTGGCCCTCGACGAGCGCCTGCACCCGACGGTGGCCATGGCCGAGGCGCCTCACGGGACCGCCCCGGCCCTCGAGGGCAAGAACGTGGCCAACCCGATGGCCATGCTGCTGGCCGAGGCGGCACTGCTGGACCAGGCGGCCATGCTGCTGGACGACCCGGCGTTCCGCGTGGCGGGCGGGCGCCTGCGCGCGGCGACCCTCGACGGCGCCGCCGAGGGCGTGCGAACCTTCGACCTGGGCGGGGAGGCCTCGACCAGCGAGGTCGTCGACGACGTGATCGCGCGGCTGCGCGCCCCCGTATCGTGAGGACCGTGGCCCGCACGGTTCCGATACCCCACCGGGTATCCTGAGAGGCAGAGGAGGTCAACCATGACGAAGAACGAGAGCACTATCGATCGAGTCATCCGCCTGGTACTGGCGATCGTGGCCGCAGTGGTGGCGATCGCGGTCGGTGCGGGGAGCGTCGGCGGCATCGTGCTGTGGGTGGTCGCGGCCATCTTGGCCTTCACGGCCGCGACGGGATCTTGCCTGCTGTACCGGCTGTTCGGCATCAACACCTGCAAGATCGCACCCGACGAGCACTGAGCGTCGCTCGCCGGTGACGGGCGCCGCGCCCCGCGGCGCCCGTCCTCAGCGTCGCGCCAGGGCCGCGTCGACGGCCGCGCGCAACTGGGGATCGTAAGCGGCCCGGATGACCGCCACCCCGGCGGCCCCGGCCTCGATGCAGGCGGTCGCCGTTGTCGCGTCCACGCCGCCGATGGCGACCACCGGCACCGAGACCGCCCGGCAGATCCGGCCGAGCTCGGCCAGCCCCAGCGGCGCGGCGGCGTCGGCCTTCGAGGGCGTCGGCCAGATCGGCCCGACCCCGAGGTAGTCGGCGTCGGCCGCCAGCGCCTCGGCCAGCGTCGTGGCCGAGCGCCCCAGCAGCAGGCCGCTCGCCCGCGCGCGCTCGGCGCCCGCGTCGTCCTGGCCCAGATGCACCCCGTCGGCCTGGAGAGCCAGCGCCGCCTCCACGTCGTCGTTGACGACGAAGACGGCCGCCAGGTCCCGGAACCCCCGCCCCCGCGCGATGAGCTCGTCGGTGGGCACCTTGGCCCGCAGCTGGATGACGGTCGCCCCCGCGGCCAGCGCACGCTGCGCGCTCGCCAGGTCCTCGACCAGGGCGTGCACCCTCACGTCAGGCGCGCCCGTGCGTCCAGGGTGTCGGGATCCAGGCCGGCCAGGGCGTCCCACAGCCGCACCTGGAAGCTGCCGGGACCCGCCGCGCCGACGGCGGCGTCCTCGCCGGCCACCCCGAGGGCCACCAGGGCCGCGACGGCCCCCTCCACGGCGGTGGGCGCGACCGCGAGGAAGCATCCCGTGAGGGCGCTGGCCACGCATCCGGTGCCCGTGATCGTGGCCAGGCGTGGATCGCCGTTGGCGATTCTGACCACGCGGTCGGTGCTGGCCACGTGGTCGACGGGCCCGGTAACCGACGCCACGACCCCGTAGCGCTGGGCGACCTGGGTCGCCAGGGCGCCGGCATCCAGGGCATCCATCGACTCCACGCCGCGCATCTGGGCGCGCACGTCGACCAGGGCCGCCATCTCGCCGGCATTGGCGCGCACCACCGTCACGGCGATCTCGTCGAGGAGTCGGCGCGCGGTGGCGGTGCGAAAGGTGGTCGCCCCCGCGCCGACGGGGTCCAGCACGACGGGCACCCCGTGGTCGTTGGCCGCGCGGCCGGCCAGGACCATCGCCTCGACCCAGGGGGCGCTCAGCGTGCCGATGTTGAGCACCAGCGCCCCGGCCAGGGCGGCCATCTCGGCCACCTCCTCGGGAGCGTGCGCCATGACCGGCAGGGCTCCCAGGGCCAAGGTCGCGTTGGCCGTCTCGTTCATGACCACGAAGTTGGTGATCTGGTGGACCAGCGGCCGCCGGACCCGCATCTCGCGCAACTGCCCGCCGATGTCCATGCCGCCTCCTGTGCCGCGCCGTGTGGCCGGACTCTAGCAAGGCGCGCGGGGCACCAGCACCGCTAGCCTGCGCTCATGGACCACCTGCGCTGCCAGATCGACCAGCCCCTGGCCGACGTGGAGTCGAGGGTACGCGCGGCTCTGGCCGCCGAGGGGTTCGGGATCCTGACCGAGATCGACGTGGCGGCCACGTTGCGCGCGAAGCTGGGCGTGGAGCGCGCGCCGCTGCGCGTGCTCGGGGCCTGCAACCCCGCCTTGATCAATGAGGCGCTGGCGCGCGAGCCCGACGTGGCGATGGCCCTGCCCTGCAACGTGGTGCTCGAGGCTCTGGGCGAGACAACCACCCGGGTCACCATCGCCGACCCGGAACTGCTCATGGGCGATCCGCGCCTGGCCGATCTGGTGGCCGACGCCCGTCAGCGCCTGGGGCGGGCTCTCGACGAGATCGCCTCGTGAGGCGCGGCCCGCGCACCCGGCTGGGGCCGCGGGCGGGCCGATGAGCTGGTACGACGAGCGCGTCGCCCCGCGCCTGATCGACGCGGTGTGCGCCTGGGGCGGGCTGGAGCCCTACCGGCGCGAGGTCACCGCGGGCCTGGCCGGCACCGTGCTGGAGATCGGCTTCGGCTCGGGCCGCAACCTGCCCTACTACCCCGCGAGCGTCACCCGCGTCTACGCCGTGGAGCCATCGCGCCAGGCCTGGCAGGACGCCCAGAGGCACGTGGCGGCCTTCGCCGGCGACGTCGAGCTCATCGGGACTGACGCCGCGCACCTCGCGCTGCCCGACGCCAGCTGCGACCACGTCGTGAGCACCTTCACGCTGTGCTCGGTCGCCGACGAGCACGGTGCCGCCGCCGAGCTGGTGCGGGTCCTGCGGCCCGGCGGAACGTTGCGCCTGGTCGAGCACGGACTGGCCCCGAGCGCCCGCGTGGCCCGCTGGCAGTGGCGCCTCGACGGGCTCGAGCAGCGCCTGGCCGGTGGGTGCCACCTGACCCGCGACCCGGTGGCGGCGCTGACGCGCGCCGGCCTCGAGGGCCGGTGGTCCCATTCGGGCTTCCGCGTGGCCCGTACGCCCTGGAGCTACGTCACCGTCGCCGAGCTGGCGCGCCCGCGCTAGTGGTCGCCGCCGCTTACCCGGTGGCGCGCCGCGTGATCGCGCCCGTCGGTGCCCAGGGGTGAGTGATCGAGCACCTCGACCTCGTGCTCGCGCTCGGCGATGGCCTCGGCCACGGCCGCGCGCAGCCGATCGCGCGCGATGATCCGACCCGAGGCGCTGTGCGCCCGAGCCTCGGCCACGCGGTAGCGGTGGTTGGCCACGGCGACCGCGTGGGCGAAGACGGCGTCGATGTGGGCCATCTGGGAGGTGTAGGTGGCGCGCGCGGGGTGTCCCGAGGCGCCCGCCGGCCCGGCCAGCCCCAGCGAGGCCAGCGCCACCGTGGCCGTGGCCACCACCCGTCGCACTGCTCCCATCTGGACCTCCGGGAGCAGCGTACCGGCCCCAGTTGAGAAGGCGCTGTGAAACGCGTGCCGTTCTCGTGTGACTCGGCGGCACTGGGTACGCTGCGCACGTGAGCGAACGCACGACAATCCTGGTCGTCGACGACGAGGCGGGGGTGCGCGAGCTGCTCGGGGACGCCCTGCGCATCGCCGGCTACCAGACGGTCCTGGCGGCCGACGGCGCCGAGGCCCTGGCCGCCTGGCGCCGCGAGCACGTCGACCTGGCGATCGTCGACATCAACCTGCCCGACGGGGACGGGTTCAGCTTCGTCGACACGGTGCGCGCCACCGACGCCACCACCCCGGTCCTCCTGCTGTCGGCACGCGACGCGCCCGCCGACGTGGCGCGGGGCCTGCGCGGGGGGGCCGACGACTACGTGCGCAAGCCCTTCAGCCTCGAGGAGCTCTTGTTGCGGGTGGCCGCCATCTTGCGGCGCACCGCCCCCGCCGACGAGGCCCGGGTCCTGCGCTGCGGGCCCCTCACCTTGGACGTGGAGCGCCACGAGGTCCACGTGGGCGCAGAGCCCGTGGAGGTGTCGGCCACCGAGTTCCGCCTGCTCGAGGCCCTGCTGGTCAAGAAGGACCGGGTCCTCACCCGCGAGCAGCTGCTGCGCGACGTGTGGGACATCACCTTCGAGTCCGAGACCTCGGTGCTCGACACCTACATCTCGTACCTGCGCAAGAAGATCCACCGCGACGGGTTCGCGCCCATCACGACGGTGCGCGGCGTGGGCTACAAGCTCGTCGAACCGCGCGCGTGAGACTCTTCACGCGACTGACGCTGCTGCTGGTCGCGGTCACCACCCTCCTGGCCCTGGTGGTCGGCGGCTACGCGCTGGCCCAGGCCCGCCACGCCCAGTTCGTCACCCTGGACGACGCCATCAGCACCGTGGCCACGGCCGGCATCCACCGACCGGCCAGCGCACTGTCGGACGCCGTCAACATGGTCCAGCAGGACAACTTGAACCTGACCCTGGTCGTGGTCAGCGTGGGCGGCCCGGCGACCATCGTGACCCAGGGCGCGACGCCACTGCGGGACCTCCCGACGCTGGCCGACGCCCGCGCCGCCCAGTCCGCCACGCGCAGCTCGGCCGACCTGCCCGGCTTCGTCTACCGGGCCATCCCCATCGGCGGCGGCGACTTCCTGGTGATCGCCGGCTCGACGGCGGCCCTCACCGCGGCCAACCGCACCCTCGTCGTGCGCACCGCCCTGGTGGCGCTGGGCGCCGTCATCATCGCGGTGCTGGCCGCGCGCCTCATCTTGGGCCGGGACCTGCACACCTTCGCCGCGCTGACCGACTTCGCCACCGCGGTCGCCGAGGGGGACCTGGAGCGGCCCACGCCGCCCACCGCCACGCCCAGCCGGGACATCCGTGCCCTAGCCGGCGCCCTCGCCGACATGGTGGCTGCCTTGCGCACCACTATCGCGACCGAGCAGCGCGCCTCCGAGACGATGCAGCGGTTCGTCGGCGACGCCTCCCACGAGCTGCGCACACCGCTCACCGTGATCCGGGGATCGGCCGAGCTGCTGGCCCGGCCCAGCCTGGACGCCGAGGCGCGCGACCGGGCCATCCAGCGCATCAGCGAGCAGTCGACGCGCATGAGCTCCTTGATCGACGACCTGCTCTTCTTGGCCGAGGTCCGTGAGGCTCCCCAGAGGGCGTCCGAGAGGATCGACGTCAGTGCCCTGCTCGCCGAGGCCGCCCGCACCTTCGCGCGCGACCATCCCGACCGGGCGGTGAGCGTCGACGTGGTGCCCGGGGCGTTCGTGGTGGGACGGGCGGACTACCTCGAGCGCCTGGTCGCCAACGCGCTGGCCAACATCGATCGCCACACCGGGCCGCACGACGCGGTGTCCTTCGGCGTGCGAGGCGGCGACCCGGTGGTCGTGCGCATCGAGGACGCCGGGCCCGGCCTGCCCCGCGACTCGTACGGCTCGGCCCCCGAGCGCTTCGTGCGCTTCGACCCCTCGCGCTCGCGGGCCACGGGCGGCTCGGGCCTCGGCATGAGCATCATGGCCGACGTGGCCCGCGCCCTGGGGGGCAGCCTCACGACCGAGCCGAGCGCGCTGGGGGGGCTGGCCCTGGTGGTGCGGCTGCGCGCGGCTAGGGCGTCGGGTGCTGCTCCAGCAGCGCCAGGCGCCGGGTGAACTCGTCCTCGTCGATCTCGCCCTTGGCGAAGCGCAGCTTGAGCGCGGCCACCGCGGGGCTCTCGCCGTAGGGTCCGGTCCCGTGGACCAGTGCGTGGTCGTGGTGGAGGTGGTGGTCGCCACGGAAGTGGCGTAGCGACATCAGCACGCCCAGGACGATCACTGACCAGAAGAGCACCATGAAGATGACCATCACGATCCACCACCCGTTGCCGGGCCCGAGCCCGTAGTGCCAGTGGCCGTACCACATGGGGACCTCCTTGTCCTAGAAGCAGGGTAGACCCGGCTGCTGGAGGCCTTAGCCACTTCTTAACGCTTCGGGAGGCCGGCCGCTCCTGGCCGCGGTGGGCCGCGGCGGGCTCGGGGCCCGGTACGCTCACGCCATGGACTACGAGCTGTCCCTGACGGTGCTCGACTGCCCCGCACCGGCCCGCCTGGCCGCCTTCTACCACGGCCTTCTGGGCGGCGAGATCGCCGTGGAGCCCGACGACGGCTGGGCCGAGGTCGTGCCGCCGCGCGGGGGTGCGCTGGCCTTCCAGCGTGTGGCACACTTCGTGGCCCCGACCTGGCCCGAGGGTCCCGTGCCCCAGCAGCTGCACCTCGACCTCCTGGTCGACGACCTCGACGCCGGCGAGGTCGACGTGGTGGCCCGCGGGGCCCAGCGCGCGGCGGTCCAGCCCGGCACGACCTTCCGCGTGTTCCTGGACCCGGTGGGGCACCCCTTCTGCCTTGTGGCGCGCACTGGGCACAGCGGCTGAGCTTCGACCCGACCGCGCGATCGCGCCGACGCTGACGACCGCGCGCACCCTGCACTAGACTGGCCCTCCGCGTCGTCGGGTCATCCCTCGACGCCGTGGACCTGTGGTGCAGCTCGGAGTGCACGCCGCCCTGTCAAGGCGGAGGTCGCGGGTTCAAATCCCGTCAGGTCCGCTCGGCACCCCCGGGTGGCGAGGTTTGGTCGAGTAGCTCAGTTGGTAGAGCACACGCCTGAAAAGCGTGGGGTCACCGGATCGACGCCGGTCTCGACCACCAGGCTCAGCCGCCCTCGAAGGGCAGCCCGAGGTCGCCCGCGGTGAAGACGCTCACGGCCTCCAGGCCCTGGGCCGCGGCCAGCGCGCCAACGGTCCCGCCCCGGTCCACCAGGGCCACCAGGCGCACCACCGTGGCCCCGAGGTCGCGCACCACGCTCGCGGCCTCCAGCAGGCTGGTCCCCCGGGTCACGGCGTCCTCGGTGATGACGACGCGGTCGCCGGCCTCGAGCCAGCCGGCGATGCGACCGCCGCCGCCGTGGTCCTTGGCCTCCTTGCGCACCGAGAAGGCTCGCAGGGCCCGTCCGCGCGTCGCGGCCACCCCGGCGGTGATGAAGGTGACCGAGTCGGCGCCCATCGTCAGCCCGCCCAGGGCCGTGGCCGACGCGGGGACCAGCTCGAGGACCAGCTCGGCGACGTCGACCATCACCGCGGGGTCACACACCGTGCGCTTGGCGTCGATGAACCACGACGAGGTGCGCCCCGACTTCAAGGTGAAGGTCCCGTGGGCCACGGCGTGGGCCACCAGGTGGTCGCGCACGCGCTCGCGGGCGCTCACCGGACGTGCACCTTCCCGGACCCGGGCGTGACCGTGCCCACGCGGGCCGCTGGCACGCCGGCTGCCGCGGCCACCTCCACCGCCTGGTCCACCGCCGCCGGGTCGGTCACCAGCACCAGACCGAGGCCGCAGTTGAAGACCCGGACCATCTCGTCGGTGCTGACCGGGCCGCGGCGCTGGATCTCGAGGAAGATCTCCGGGGTGTCCACGAGGTCGAGCTCGACGACCGCGTCGCGGTCGGCGGGCAGCACCCGGGCCACGTTGCCGACGATCCCCCCGCCGGTGATGTGGGCCGCGGCCCGCAGCGCGTCGCCGAGGGCCGCGCGCACCGCCAGCACCGCGGGCGCGTAGATGACCGAGGGGTCCAGCAGCTCGTCGCCCAGCGAGTGGGGCGCCCCGGGGTAGGCCGGCGCGGTCAGGTCGGACCCCTCGCCGGCCAACACCCGGCGCACCAGTGAGAAGCCGTTGGAGCGCAGGTTGGGCGAGGCCAGGGCGACCAGGGCGTCGCCGTCGCGCACCCGGGCCGGGCCGAGCTCCCGGCCGCGCTCGAGCACCCCGACCGCGAAGCCGGCCAGGTCCACCTCGTCGGGGGCCATCACGCCGGCGTGCTCGGCCGTCTCGCCGCCCAGCAGCGCCGCCCCAGCCGTGCGGCACCCGGCGGCGACGCCGGCGACCAGGGCCCCCTCGCGCTCCGGGTCCAGCCGGCCCACGGCCACGTAGTCGAGCACGAGGAGCGGCTCGGCGCCCAGGCACACGAGGTCGTCGACCAGCATGGCGACCAGGTCCACCCCGACGGTGTCGTAGCGCTGCAGGCGGCGGGCGATCTCCAGCTTGGTCCCCACCCCGTCGGCCGAGGCCACCAGCACCGGGTCGCGGTAGGCGCGCGGGACGCCGATCAGGCCGGCGAAGCCGCCGATCCCGCCCAGCACCTCGGGGCGCGTTGCGGCGGCGGCCAGCGGCGCGTAGCGGGCGACCGCCGCGTCGCCGGCCGCGATCGAGACGCCCGCGGCGTCGTAGGTCAGCCCCCCGGGGCCCACGTCCAGGAGCCGGCTCACCAGCGCCCCCGAGCGGCGCCCACGGTGACGGGCACCGGGGCCGGGTAGCTCCCGGTCAGGCAGGCGTCGCAGCAGCCCTCGGCCACGCCGACCGCGCGGCGCAGGTCGTCTAGGGAGAGGAAGGCCAGGGAGTCGGCCCCCACGAAGTCGCGCATGCCCGCCAGGTCGAAGCGCGTGGCCAGCAGCTCCTCGTGCGTGGGCGTGTCGATGCCGTAGTAGCAGGGCCAGCGGAACGGCGGCGAGGAGATCCGCAGGTGCACCTCGCGCGCGCCGGCGTCGCGCAGCATGCGCACCAGGGCGCGCGTGGTGGTCCCGCGCACCACCGAGTCGTCCACCACCACCAGGCGCTGGCCGGCGATGGTCTCGCGCAGGGGGTTGAGCTTGCGGCGCACCCCGGCCGCGCGCTGGTCCTGGTCCGGGGCGAGGAAGGTGCGGCCGATGTAGCGGTTCTTGACCAGGCCCTGGCCAAAGGGCGTGCTGGAGGCCTGGGCGTAGCCCTCGGCGGCCGGGATGCCCGAGTCGGGGACGCCGATCACCAGGTCGGCGGCGACGGGCGCCGTAGCGGCCAACAGCGCGCCCATGCGCCGGCGCGTCGAGTGGACCTGGTGGCCCAGCAGGTACGCGTCGGGGCGCGCGAAGTACACGAACTCGAAGACGCACAGGCGCTGGGGACCGGCGGCCGGCTCCAGGAGGCGCGTCCAGTCCGCTCCCGCGGCGCTCAGGGTCACCATCTCGCCGGGGGCCACCTCGCGCTCGAGGGAGGCGCCCATCACGTCGAGGGCGGGCGTCTCGGAGGCGACGACCCAGCCGGTGGGGGCCCCCGCGGGACCCAGGCGCCCCAGGCACAGGGGACGAAAGCCGTAGGGATCGCGCACCGCGTGGATCGCGTCGGCCTCGGCGACCACCAGCGAGAAGGCGCCCTCCGCGCGGCGCAGCACGTCGTGGAGCGCCTCGGGGAGCGTCGCGCCGGCCTCGACGACCCGGGCGATGAGCTCGGCCAAAAGGTCGGAGTCCGACAGCAGGCTGTGCGCGTCGAGGCCGGCCGCGGTGGCCAGCTCGAGGGTGTTGGTGAGGTTGCCGTTGTGGGCCAGGGCGAAGCCCGCGCGCCCGGCGGACCGGAAGGCCGGCTGGGCCGCGGTCCAGTTGGCCGAGCCCGAGGTCGAGTAGCGGGTGTGCCCGATGGCCAGCGACCCGGTGAGGGCCTGGAGAGTGTTCTCGGTGAAGACGTGGTTCACCAGCCCGTTGTCCTTGACCACGGTGATCTGGCGACCGTCGGAGGCCGCCATGCCGGCCGACTCCTGGCCCCGGTGCTGGAGCGCGTAGAGGCCGTCGTAGCAGGCGTGGGCGACGTCACGGCCCGGCGCGACCACTCCGACGACCCCGCAGGCCTCCTTCACCGGCGCACGGCCTGCGGAAACGTCGCCGCCCTCACTGGTCCAGTCTCGCATACCCAGCGCCTGACCACGTCCCCGGCGCTGACTACGCTGCTTGCGGTGATCGACCTGCACACCCACTCGACCTACTCGGACGGCTCGGACACGCCCTCCGTGCTGGCGCGGCGGGCGCGCGAGGCCGGGCTGCACGCCATCGCGCTCACCGACCACGACACGATCGACGGGCACGAGGAGATGGCCGCCGCCTGCGCGGCTGAGGGCGTCGAGTTCGTGCCCGGCCTCGAGGTCTCCCTGCGCGACACCGAGTTCCCCAAGCGGCTGCCCGACGGCTCGACGATCGCCCGCAACGTGCACGTGCTGGCCTACTTCGTTCCCGCCGATCGCTCCCAGCCCATCCACGAGCGTCTGGCCGAGCTGCGCGCCGACCGCGACGTGCGCAACGTGGAGCTGGTGGCCGTCCTGCGCCAGCAGGGCTTCACCCGCCTGGACCTCGACTACCTGGCCGGCCTGGCCGGCTCGGTGCACTCGGTGGGGCGCCCCCACTTCGCGCGCGCGATGTTCGAGCTGCACCCCGAGATCGTGGGTCCGCGCACCGTGGACTCGTGGAACCAGCTCTTCCGCGACTGGCTGGGCGTCGATGGGCGTGCCTACATCCCCAAGGCCTCCATCACGGTGGCCTCGTTCCTCGAGGCGGTGGCCGGCTCGGGCGTCGTGGTGTCGATCGCCCACCCCCTGGACAACTACCTGGACGACCAGCCCCTGTCGGCGGCCTCGCGGGTGATGCCCGACGTCCTGGAGTCGCTGCGGGCGCGCGGCGTCATCGGCGTCGAGGCCTACTACGGCAGCCTCGACGAGGCGACCCGGCAGCTCATGGCCCACCTGGCCCGCCAGGCCGGGCTGGTGCCGACGGGTGGCTCGGACTACCACGGCAGCTACAAGGCCGACATCGCGCTCGGTCGCGGGCGCACCGGCGACCTGGCCGTGCCCGACAGCGTGCTCGACGAGCTGCGCCGCGCCCACGCCGCGGCCCTGGCGGCCGGGGCGCAGGGCGCGCGCCGCGCCGCGGCTCCCTAGCCCCCGGGAACTGGCGTGCGGGGGCGTCACCGGCGTCGGGGCGCCCATCGCCGCGCGGGCGGCGCGGTCCTGGTCCTGCTCGTGGCCGCCGGGGCCCTGATCGCCTGGTCGGCGTCGACGGGCCCGGTCAGCGGGCCGGGGCCCGCGACGACGGCCGCGCCCTCGTCGACCACGGTGGCCGCCACGACGAGCGCGCCGACCACGACGGCTCCGCCGGCCCGCTTCCAGAACCCCTTCACCACGCCAGCCGCCCGGGCCTTCCTCGCGGGCGTCACGGGCCACCTGACCGCGGGCGTCTACGACCTGAACAGCCACCTGACCTACCTCTACCATCCCGGGATCCCCGAGTACACCGCCTCCCTGGTCAAGATCGACATCCTGGCCACGCTGCTCCACGAGGCCCAGGTGGGGGGCCACCCCCTGAGTGCCCGCCAGCAGCGCCTGGCCACGTCGATGATCGAGGACTCGAGCAATCCCGCCGCCTCGGTGCTGTGGGCCCAGGCCGGGGGGCGCGATGCGGTCGCCGCCTTCGACCAGGCGGTCGGGATGACCCAGACGATCCCTAGCTGGTCGTGGGGCGCCATCGCGACCACCCCGCGCGACCAGCTGCGGCTGCTGCGCGTGATCACCCAGCCCAACGCGCTCCTCAACCCGGCCGCCCGGGCCTTCGAGGGATCCCTCATGGCCCAGGTCGTGGGGTTCGAGCGCTTCGGGGTGGGCTGGGGCGTGCGCGCGGGCGCGGTCGTGGAGATGAAGGACGGCTGGTACCACGAGCCCCGCGTGGGCTGGCAGGTCAACAGCGCCGGCCTGGTGCGCGAGGGCGCACGCGCCTACCTGGTGGCGATGATGATCAACGATGGACCCTCCGAGAGCGCCGACATGGCCACCCTGACCACGCTGGCGCACCTGATCGACGCGGGCCTGCGACCCTGATCACCCGCACTCGGCGGCGGCGGCGCCGGTCACGGTGAGACAGCGCCGTGAGGGCTCCAAGGTGCGTGAGGGCGGTCGGGCCAGGGGCGCCAGGTGATCCGCCCGGCGCAGCAGCGACGCCTCGCCGCCGGGGTCCTAGTTCCGGTCCAGCGCCTCGGGCAGCGCGCGGTCCCGGCGCGCGGCCAGGGGCGCCAGCGCGACCTCCAGGGGTCCCACCACGACGCGGTCGCCACCCGCAGTGCCGAGCACCTCGGCGTCGACCCCGGCCGCCCCCGCGCGCGCCAGCAGGCCCGCCGCGTCCTGGGTGGCCACCACGAAGCGTCCGGGGTGCTCGCTGAACAGCTCGGCCGCCTCGACGCCGTCGGCGCGCACGCCGACGCCGGACACGACGGCCATCTCGGCCAGGGCCACGGCCAGCCCCCCGCCGGCCACGTCGTGGACCCCGTGCAGGCCCCGGTCCTCGCCGGCCGTGACGGCCGCCACCTCGGCGGCCACGAAGGCGCTGGCCGCCCGGGCGGCGCCGTAGTCGGGTTGCACCGGGCGGCCCCCGCGGAACCCGTGCCGCGCCGCCCAGGCGCTGCCGGCCAGGGGGAAGGGCACCGGCCCGGCCGCGCGGCGGGTCCCGACCAGGACCACCGCGTCGCCGGCGCGTGGGGCCCAGCCCGGCGGGGGCGCCAGCACCTGGTCAACCAGGCCGAGGACCCCGAGCACCGGGGTCGGATCGATGTCGACGCCGCGCGACTCGTTGTAGAGCGAGACGTTGCCCCCGATGACCGGCAGCTCGTAGGCACGGCAGGCCTCGGCCAGCCCGTCGACGGTCTGGGAGAGCTGCCACATGACCTCGGGGTGCTCGGGGTTCCCAAAGTTGAGGCAGTTGACGACGGCCTGGGGGCTGGCGCCCACGCAGGCCAGATTGGCCACCGCCTCCACCAACGTCAAGGCGACGCCCCGAGCCGGGTCGAGGGCGCACCAGCGGGCGTTGGAGTCGGTCGTCAGGCCGAGGCCGCGCTGCGAGGCCGGCAGGCCGGGCCCGCCCAGGCGCAGCAGCGAAGCGTCGCGGCCCGGGCCGACCACCGTGTTCAAGAAGAGCTGCGAGTCGTACTGCCGGTAGACCCAGGCCGGGTCCACCAGCAGCGCGGCCAGGTCGCCGGCCGGGTCGACCAGCGCCGCCGGGTCGGGCTCGTCGGCCCAGCGCGCGGCCAGGTCGGCCGGCTCGCGCCGGGGCCGGTCGTAGAGGGGCGCCTCGTCGGCCAGCGACGCGGCCGGCATCTCGGCCAGCACGGGCCCGTCGAGACCGTCGCGCACGCGCAGCCAGCCCACGGTGCGCCCGGCCGCATCGGACTCGGCTCCGCGCACCCGGCCCACGACGGTGGCCCGGACCTCCCAGCGCGCGCACAGCGCCGCGACGGCCGGCCAGCTCTCGGGGGTCACGATGGCCAGCATGCGCTCCTGGCTCTCGGAGGTCATGATCTCGGCGGGGTCCATGCCCGCCTCGCGCAGGGGCACGGCGCGCACGTCCACGTCCATGCCGACCCCGCCGCGTGCGGCGGTCTCCGAGGTCGCGCAGATCAGCCCGGCGCCGCCCAGGTCCTGGATGCCCACGACCAGGCCCGCGTCGAGCAGGGCCAAGCACGCCTCGATGAGGCGCTTCTCCTCGTAGGGGTCGCCCACCTGGACGCTGGGCCGCTTGGCCGCGTCGGCGGCCTCGGCCCCGAAGCCGGCCGAGGCCAGCACCGAGACGCCACCGATCCCGTCGCGGCCCGTGGTCGAGCCGAGCAGGACGGCCAGGTTGCCCGGTCCCGAGGCGATGCCGAGCACCAGGCGGCTGACCGGCAGGGCCCCCGCGCACAGCACGTTGACCAGCGGGTTGCCCGTGTAGGTCGGGTCGAAGGTCAGCTCGCCGCCCACCGTGGGCACGCCCACCGAGTTGCCGTAACCCGAGACCCCCGCGACCACGCCCTCGACGAGCCAGCGCTGCCGCGCGTCGTCGGGCGGGCCGAAGAACAGGGGGTCCATCACGGCCAGGGGCCGGGCTCCCATGGTGAAGACGTCGCGCAGGATCCCCCCGACCCCGGTCGCGGCTCCCTGGTAGGGCTCGATGGCCGAGGGGTGGTTGTGGCTCTCGATGCGCACCGCGACCGCGATCCCGTCACCCGCGTCGATGACGCCGGCGTTCTCGCCCGGACCCACCAGCACCCGCTCGCCCGTCGTGGGCAGCCGGCGCAGGTGCAGGCGCGACGACTTGTAGGAGCAGTGCTCGCTCCACATCACCCCGTAGCAGGACAGCTCCAGGAAGTTGGGCTCGCGTCCGAGGACCTCGACGATGGCGTCGAGCTCGTCGTCGGTGAGCCCGAGGGCGCGGTGCGGCGGCTCGGGGGTCACCACTCCAAACTACGTCACGGGCCACCCGCCCGGCCGCGGCGACCTCAGCCGATCAGCGTGCCGGCGAACGTGGCGGGGACGGCGTGGCTGAGGCCGAGGGCCACGCCCAGGGCGTTGACGAAGGCCGGGCTGGCGCGCCGCGGCGACCCGGCCCCGGTGACGAACTGGCAGCCCGTGGCGTCGTAGGAGACGGGCCGCACGGCCCGGACCCCTCCGGAGGGATCCGGGGCCAGCGCGAAGTGCAGGCTGTAGGTCACGCCCAGATCGATGGGGCAGCTGAAGACACCCCGGCCCACGCGCGCCAGCGCGCACAGCACCGCGGCCAGCGCGCGCAGCGCGGGGACCCGCTCGCTGGTGGTGAGCGCCGCCAGGTCGAAGCGCTCCGGGTTGAGGGGGCGCGATCGCGTGACGCGCAGGCGCTCCACGTGCGCGGCGGTCGAGCCGTCACACAGGTCGACGGGGCCGGCACCGCGCCCCCCGACCGGGCCCGCGGCCGGCCCCGTAGAACCGGCGCGCGTGGCCGCGCCCGCCGGGACCGCCAAAGCGACCAGGCACGCTCCCAGAGCCAGCAGCCGGGCGCAGCGCCGACTGCCTCTTTCGCCGGGGGCAGCGGTGCGGCAAATCGACAGCATGTCAAGAACGATAACCCTGCTCCATGGCACAAATTGTCTGAGCGTGATTAAAGTGAGAGGCGGTGACACGCTAGTGTCAATGCGCCCCCGGCATTTGAATGGAGCAACATGGCTACGCCAACTCGCAAGACCGCCGTCAAGAAGCCCGTTAAGCGGCAAATGACCGATGAGCACAAGGCCAAGTTGGCCCAGGGTCGTCTCGAGTATCGCGTGGTCAGTCGCTACTTAGAGGCTGTGGCCGCCGGCAAGGGAAAGCGTGGCCGCAAACGGACTCCCGAGTCGATCAGCATGCTCATCGCCCGCATCGACCAGCGGCTGGCCGCAGCAACGCCCATCCAGCAGCTCGAGCTGGTGCAGCGACGCATGGATCTCGTCGCCGAGCGCGAGCGTCTGAGCGCCCGGGTGGACCTGGAGAAGCTGGAAGCCGACTTCGTGAAAGTCGCGAAGGGCTACGCGTCCCGTAACGGCATCACCTACAGCGCATTTCGCGAACTGGGCGTGCCCGCCGACGTTCTGCGGCGCGCCAATGTGTCGCGCTCAGGCCGCTAAGACCGTCGACTCGACGAAGGACTGCAGCAGACCGCGCCCGTCGGCGCTGCCCAGCAGCGACGACATGGCGCGCTCGGGATGGGGCATCAGTCCGACCACATTGCCGGCCGCGTTGGCGATGCCGGCAATGTCGCCGCGCGACCCGTTGGGGTTGTCCTCGTAGGTCAGCACCACCTGGCCGCCCTCGACGAGTTGCGCGTAGGTCGCGTCGTCACAGGTGTAGGCGCCCGAGAAGTGGTTGATCGGGATCACCAGGCGCGTGCCCCGCGCCGTGGTGCGCGTGAGGACCGACTGGCTCGACGCGACGCGCAGGGCGACGGGGCGCGAGATGAAGGTCAGCCCGGTGTTCTGGCGCAGGGCCCCGGGCAGCAGCCCGGCCTCGGTCAGGATCTGGAAGCCGTTGCAGATGCCCAGGATCGGCCGGCCCTGGGCGGCGGCCTCGCTCACCGCGCCCATGACCGGGGAGAACCGGGCCAGAGCCCCGGGCCGCAGGTAGTCGCCGTGCGCGAACCCGCCGGGCAGCACCAGCCCGTCGTAGCCCGACAGGTCGGTCTCGGCGTGCCAGACCAGCTCGGCCGGCGCACCCAGGTCGCCCAGGGCGCGCACCACGTCGTGCTCACAGTTCGAACCCGGGAAGACCAGGACGCCGACGGGCCTCACGACACGTCCCCGCGCACGCGCGCGTCCTCGATGACCGGGTTGGACAGGAGCCGCGCGGCCAGGTCGGCCGCGACGGCACGGGCCGCCGCCTCGTCGGGCGCCTCGACGGCGAACAGGAACGTCTTGCCCGCGCGCACGCGGTGCACCCCGGAGAACCCCAGGGCCGGCAGGGCCCGCTCGATGGTCGCCCCGGCCGGGTCGGCGATGCCCTCGCGCAGGGTCACGTCCACTTGCAGGGCGAACTCCACCTACGCACCGTACCAGTCGGTCAAAGCGCTCCCGGTCACGAGCTCGTAGGCGCGCTCGTAGCGCTCCTGGGTCTGGGCGATGACCGCGGCGGGCACCGGAGGCGGCGGGGGCTGGCGGTCCCAGCCCGCCGCGTCGAGCCAGTCGCGGAAGGGCTGCTTGTCAAATGACGGCGGCACCTCGCCGCGCCGGACGGCGCTGGCGGGCCACAGCCGTGAAGAGTCGGGGGTCACGACCTCGTCGCACAGGACCAGCTCGCCGTCCAGCACGCCCAGCTCGAACTTCGTGTCGGCCAGCACCAGACCGCGGCTCGCCAGGTCCTCGGCGGCCTGGGCGAAGAGGCGCAGGCAGACGGCGGCGGCGGCCTCGTAGGTGGCCGCCCCCACCAGCGCGCGCGCCTCGGCGCGGCTGAGGTTCTGGTCGTGACCCGCCGCGGCCTTGGTCGAGGGCGTGAAGAGCGGCTCGGGGAAGGCATCGGTCAGCTCCAGGCCGGCCGGCGCCGGGTCCTGGTGCACGGTGCCGCGCTGGCGGTACTCCTCGTAGGCGCCACCGGCCAGGCGACCGCGCACGATGCACTCGAGGGGCAGCATCTCGGCGCGGCGCACCAGCATCGCGCGCCCCGCCCAGCCCTCCGCGCCCGCCAGGGCGGGCACGGCGCGCTCCAGGACCGCCGGGTCGCAGCTGATGAGGGCGGCGGGCACGGTAGCGAAGCGGCGCACCCAGTAGTCCGTGATGCCCGTCAGCACCCGGCCCTTGCCGGGCACCGGCTCGGCCATCACGACGTCGAAGGCGCTCAGGCGGTCCGAGGCGACCATCAGCAGCCGGTCGCCGTCCACCTCGTAGAGGTCGCGGACCTTGCCGCGGTAGCGCGGGGGGCCCAGGACGTCGCTCAGCGCCACGTCAGGGCCTCCACGAAGCGAGCGCGGTGCGCGAGCAGGCGCGCGGGGTCGAACACGCGGGCCAGGTCGGCCGCGCTCAGGCCGAGGGACGCGTCGGCCGCCACGGCCGCCAGGGAGCGGTCCTCGTCGACTGCGCGGCGTGCGGCCGCCTGGACCGCGCGGTAGGCATCGTCGCGCGACCAGCCCGCCTCGACCAGGGCCAGCAGCAAGGACTGCGAGAAGACCAGTCCCCGGGTCCCCTCGAGCAGGTTGGCCCGGGCCCGCTCGGGGTGCAGCACCAGGTCGCGGGCCAGCGCCTTGGCCTCGCGCAGCATGTAGACCGTCAGGGTCAGCGCGTCGGGCAGGACAATGCGCTCGACGCTGGAGTGGGAGATGTCGCGCTCGTGCCACAAGGCGACGTCCTCGAGGCCCGTCACCAGGTAGCCACGCAGCACGCGGGCCAGCCCGCAGAGGCGCTCGGCGCGTACCGGGTTGCGCTTGTGGGGCATGGCCGAGGAGCCCTTCTGCCCCTCGGCGAAGGGCTCGGAGGCCTCGGCGACCTCCGAGCGCGCCAGGTGGCGGATCTCCAGGGCGAAGGACTCCACCGCCGCGCCGAGCGACGCGCAGGCGTAGAGGACCTCGGCGTGGCGGTCCCGCGCGATGACCTGGGTCGCGGGCACCGGGGTCAGGCCCAAGGCGGCGCAGACGTCGGCCTCGATGACCGGGTCGATGTTGGAGTAGGTGCCCACGGCCCCCGAGAGCTTGCCGACCGCGATCGCCGACCGGGCATGCTGCGCGCGCTCGCGGTCGCGGTCGACCTGCAGGGCGAAGAGGGCGAACTTCGCGCCGTACGTCGTGGGCTCGGCGGCCATGCCGTGGGTGCGTCCGGTGATGGGCCAGTCGATCGTGGCCGCGGCCCGGTCGCCGAGCGCGTCGCGCAGGGCCGTCGCCTCGGCGATCACCACGTCGAGGGCGCGCGTCAGGAGTGCGCACCCAGCGGTGTCCACCACGTCCGAGGAGGTCAGGCCGTAGTGGACCCAGGCCGCCTCGGCGCCGCCGATGGCCCGCTGGACGACGTCGACGAAGGCGGCGGTGTCGTGGTGGGTCACGGCCTCGCGCTCGGCGACGGCCGCGACGAAGGCGGCGTCCACGACAGGACGGCGCGCCCGCAGGGCGGCGGCGTCGGCGGTGGGGATGACCCCGTGGGCAGCCAGTGACTCGGCGGCCAGCAGCTCGACCTCGAGCATGGCCGTGAAGCGGGCCTCGTCGGTGAAGAGCGCGGCCACGTCGGCGGGCGCGTAGCGCCCGATCATGCGGCCCCCGCGGCGATGTCGTGGCGCCAGACCATGCCGGGCAGGTCGATGCGGCCGGCCGCCTCGTAGGCGCGGGCCCGCGCCTCGGCCAGGGTGGGTGCGTGCGCCGTCACCGAGAGCACCCGGCCCCCCGCGGCGACGAACCCCCCGGATCCGTCGTGACGGGTCCCCGCGTGGAAGACCACCACGCCCTCGAGAGGGTCGGCCAGCTGGCCGTCGGGGCCCAGGCCGGAGACCGGCCCGCCCACCTGGGGCGCCTCGGGGTAGCCCGGTGAGGCCAGCACGACGGTCACCGCGGCGCCCCGGTCCCTCGCGGGCACCGCGTCGACGTGACCCGCGGCGGTCGCCGCGAGGGTCGCCAGGAGGTCGTCGCGTACCAGGGGCACCAGGACCTGGGTCTCGGGATCGCCGAAGCGCACGTTGTACTCGAGCAGTTTGGGGCCCTGGTCGGTCAGCATCAGCCCGGCGTAGAGGACCCCGCGGTAGTCGATGTGCCGCCGGCGCAGCTCGACCAGGGTGGGTGCGACAATCTCGGCATCCACGCGCGCCCGGGTCGCGGCGTCCAGGGCCCGGGGGGCGAAGGCGCCCATGCCGCCGGTGTTGGCGCCCTGGTCCCCGTCGCCCACGCGCTTGAAGTCCTGGGCCGGCACCAGGGCGGCCGCACGCTCGCCGTCGCACAGCAGCATCAAGGAGCACTCCGTGCCCACCAGGCCCTCCTCGATCACCACCCGGCGCCCGGCCGCCCCGAAGGCCGCGCCCGAGAGCTTGGCGGCCACGTCGGCGGCGGCCTCGGCGTGACTGGTCGTCACCAAGACACCCTTGCCCGCGGCCAGGCCGTCGGTCTTGATCACGTAGGGCGGCGTCATCGTCGCCAGGTACGCCAGCGCCGCGTCCACGTCGTCAAAGGTGCCGTGCGCGGCGGTGGCGACGCCGGCTGCGGCGAGGAACTCCTTGAGGTAGGCCTTCGACCCCTCGAGGCGCGCCCCGGCGGCCCCGGGGCCGAGCACCGCCACCCCCCGCGCGCGCAGCTCGTCGGCCAGGCCCGCGACCAGGGGCGCCTCGGGCCCCACGACGACCAGGTCGGCGTCGAGCTCGGTGGCTGGCGCGCTGGTGCAGGTGATCCCGTGGGCGGCGATCCCGTCGTTGCCCGGCGTCACCACGACGTCGGCCGCCGCGCTCAGCCCCCAGGCCAGCGCGTGCTCCCGGCCCCCGCCGCCCACCACGACCACCCGGGTCACGAGGGCCGCACGAATTGGTCGCGGCCGGGCCCGACGCCGACGACCGAGATCGGCACCCCGATGGCCGCGGCCAGGAAGTCGATGTAGTCGCGGGCGGCCACGGGCAGATCGGCGGCGTCGGTCAGCCCGGTCAGGTCCTGGTGCCAGCCCGGCAACGTCTCGTAGATCGGGGTGACCTCGTGGAGGACCGACTGGTGGTAGGGCGGGTAGTCGTAGCGTTGGCCCCCGGCCTCGTAGGCCACGCAGACCTTGATCTCGTCGAAGGCGTCGAGCACGTCCAGCTTGGTCAGGGCGATCTCGGTCAGCGAGTTCAGGCGGCGGGCCTGGCGCGCCAGGACCGCGTCGAACCAGCCGACCCGGCGGCGGCGCCCGGTGTTGGTGCCGAACTCGTGGCCGCGCGCGACCAGCGTGTCGGCCAGGTCGCCGTCGAGCTCGGTCGGGAAGGGACCCGCGCCCACCCGGGTGACGTAGGCCTTGGCGATGCCGACGATGGCGGTCAAGTCGCGCGGACCCAGACCCGAGCCGGTGCAGGCGCCGCCGGCGACCGGGTTGGACGAGGTGACAAAGGGGTAGGTCCCGTGGTCCAGGTCGAGGAAGGTGGCCTGGGCGCCCTCCAGCAGCAGGCGCTCGCCCCGGGCCAGGGCCTCGTGGAGGAAGCCGACCGAGTCGCCGATCATGGGGGCCAGGCGCGGCGCGTAGTCGTCCAGGTAGGTCGCGGCCAGCTGGTCGGCCGACAGCGGGAGGCGGTTGTAGACGCGCGCCAGGAGCTGGTTCTTCTCGGCCAGGGCGACGTCCAGCTTGGCTCGGAAGATCTTGGGGTCCAGCAGGTCCTGCACGCGCAGGCCGACCCGCCAGGCCTTGTCCCCGTAGGCCGGCCCGATGCCGCGCTTGGTCGTGCCCAGGGCGTTCTTGCCCAAGAACCGCTCGTTCAGGCGATCCAGCTCCTGGTGGTAGGGCATGATCAGGTGGGCGTTGCCCGACACCAGCAGGCGCGAGACGTCGACCCCCTTGGCGCTCAGCGCGTCGAGTTCGGCCAGCAGGACCGCCGGGTCGACCACGACGCCGTTGCCGATCACCGGGGTCACCCCCGGATACAGGACGCCCGAGGGCACCAGCTGGAGGGCGAAGGCCTCCCCGCCCACCACGATGCGGTGGCCGGCGTTGTGACCACCCTGGTAGCGCACCACGACGTCCATGTCGGCGGCCAGCAGGTCGGTCAACTTGCCCTTGCCCTCGTCCCCCCACTGCGTTCCGACGACGACGGTTGCAGGCACGGCACCCCCAGGAGGACTCGGTGGTTACCGGTCAATCGTACTGGACCGCGCGCGGTGCCCCGTCGGCTCCGGCGGCCTCGCTGGCGGCGAACCACGCGGCGACCTGCGCGGGCGAGGCCCCGGCCGCGAGCAGCACCCGCAGGGCGACGCGCGCGTGGCGCGCGTCGAGCGATCCCGCCGAGATGAGGCCCCGGGCGAGCAGATCGACCTCGCCGCCCGGGTAGCCGTAGGTCGACGCCAGGACGGGCCCCGCCCCGGTGCGCGAGGCCAGCACCACGGGACCGCGAGCGACCAGCTCCCCGAGGCTGGCGACCAGGGCGGCCGGCACGTGCCCACCGCCCACCGCCTCGACCACCACGCCGGCGTGACCCAGGTCGGCCAGGGCCCGCACCACGCGCCCGTCGTCGTCCAGGGTGATGGGGACCAGGGCCACGGGCGGGAAGGGTGGCTGGGGACGCGATCCCGGCAGGTCGGGCAGGGCCGGGACCCGGGCGCGCAGCCGCACGCGGCCCTCGACCACGTCGCCGAGGGGCCCGAGGGACGGGGACGTGAAGGCGGCCGGGCTCGCCGTGTGGGTCTTTCGCACGTAGCGAGCGGCGTGGATCTGGTCACCGAGCACCACCAGCGCACCGAGGCCCGCCGCCGCCGGTGCCGCGGCCACGCGCAGGGCGGCCAGCACGTTGGCCGCCCCGTCACTCCCCGGCGTGCCGGGGGGTCGCATCGCGCCGGTCACCACGACCGGTCCCGGCGGGGCCAGCAGGTCCAGGGCGAAGGCCGCCTCCTCGAGGGTGTCGGTCCCGGTCATCACGACGGCGCCCACCGCGCCGCGCTCGCGAGCGGCACGGACGCGCTCGGCCACGGCGAGCAGGTCGGCCAGCGTGACCTCGACCGAGGGCACGCGCGCCAGATCGTGGACCTCGAGGGTCACCCCGGCCGCGGCCGCCAGGCCCTCGACCAGCTCACGCGCCCCCAGCGTGGGGTGCACCGGAGCCCCGACGGGGCCCGCCGAGGCGATCGTCCCGCCCAGTGTCACCACCGCCACGCGGGGAGCATCGGCGGCGGACACCATCACCCGCTCAGGCTAGCCAGCCCCTCCGGTCAGGACGAGCTGGCCGTCGCGCGCGTCCACGCGCACGGTGTCGCCATCGTGGTAGCGACCCGCGAGCACGGCCAGGGCCAGGGGGTCCTCGAGCTGGCGCTGGATCACGCGCTTCAAGGGTCGCGCCCCGAACTGGGGGTCGTAGCCGGCCTCGGCCAGGTGCGCGGCCGCCGCATCGCTGACCTCCAGGCTGAGGCGGCGCTCGGCGAGGCGGTCGCGCAGGCGCGCCAGCTGGATGGTGACGATGGCGCGCAGGTCGTCGCGCTCCAGGGCCCGGAACCGGATGATGTCGTCGATGCGGTTGACGAACTCGGGCCGGAAGAACGTCATCGGGTCCCCGGGCAGGTTGCTCGTCATGATCAGGACCACGTTGGTGAAGTCGACCGTGCGACCCTGGCCGTCGGTCAGACGCCCGTCGTCGAGGACCTGGAGCAGCAGGTTGAAGACGTCGGGGTGGGCCTTCTCGATCTCGTCGAGCAGCACCACCGCGTAGGGCCGGCGGCGCACCGCCTCGGTGAGCTGGCCGCCCTCCTCGTAGCCCACGTAGCCCGGCGGGGCGCCCACCAGCCGGCTGACCGCGAAACGCTCCATGTACTCGCTCATGTCGATGCGCACCATGGCGCGCTCGTCGTCGAACAGGAACTCGGCCAGCGCCCGGGCCAGCTCGGTCTTGCCCACCCCGGTGGGCCCGAGGAACAAGAAGGAGCCGATGGGCCGGCGCGCGTCGGACAGTCCCGCCCGCGAGCGCCGCAGGGCGTTGGCGACCGCGCCCACCGCCTCGTCCTGGCCGATCACGCGGCTGTGGAGGAGATCCTCCATGTGCACGAGCTTGTCGACCTCTCCCTCGAGCAGCCTGGTGACCGGGATGCCCGTCCAGCGGCTCACGACCTCGGCCACGTCCTCGGCGTCGACCTCCTCCTTGAGCAGGGCCCCGTCGCCCTGGAGCTCGGCCAGGTCCGCGGTGGCCCGGTCGATCTCGCGCTCAAGCTCGGGCTGGCGCCCGTAGCGCAGGGCGGCGGCCCCCGCCAGGTCGCCCTGGCGCTCGAGGCGCTCGGCCTCGGTGCGGGCCTCCTCGGCGGCGCCCTTGGCCTCCCGGATGCGCGCGATGGCCCCCTTCTCGGCCTGCCAGCGCGCCGCGAGCGCGTCGGAGGCCTCGCGCTGGAGCGCCAGCTCCTCTTCCAGGCGCTCGCGGCGCTCGGCCGAGGCCGCGTCGGTCTCGGCGGCCAGGGCCACCTGCTCGATCTCCAGCTGGCGGATGCGCCGGATGATGACGTCGAGCTCGGTGGGCAGGGAGTCGATCTCGATGCGCAGACGCGACGCGGCCTCGTCCATCAGGTCGATCGCCTTGTCGGGCAAGAAGCGGTTGACGACGTAGCGCTGGGACAGGGTGGCCGCGGCCACCAGCGCGGCGTCCTGGATGCGCACGCCGTGGTGGACCTCGTAGCGCTCCTTCAGGCCGCGCAGGATCGCGATGGTGTCTGCCACCGTGGGCTCGCCGACGTAGACCTGCTGGAAGCGACGCTCCAGGGCGGCGTCCTTCTCGATGTGCTGGCGGTACTCGTCGAGGGTGGTCGCGCCGATGAGGCGCAGCTCGCCGCGCGCCAGCAGCGGCTTGATCATGTTGCCCGCGTCCATGGCACCCTCGGAGGCCCCGGCGCCCACGATGGTGTGCAGCTCGTCGATGAAGCTGATCACCTCGCCTTGCGCGTCGGTGATCTCGCGCAAGACGGCCTGGAGGCGCTCCTCGAACTCCCCGCGGTACTTGGCCCCCGCCACCATGGCGGCCAGGTCCAGGGCGATCAGCCGCCGGTCGCGCAGCGACTCGGGCACGTCACCCTCGGCGATGCGCAGGGCCAGCCCCTCGACGATGGCCGTCTTGCCCACGCCCGGCTCGCCGATGAGCACGGGGTTGTTCTTGGTGCGCCGTGACAGCACCTGGATGACCCGGCGGATCTCGTCGTCGCGCCCGATGACCGGATCGAGCTTGCCGGCCCGCGCCAGCGCGGTGAGGTCCCGCCCGTACTTCTCGAGCGAGGCGAAGGTGTCCTCCGGGCTCTCGCTGGTGATGCGGGCCGACCCGCGGATCGTGCGCAGCGCGCCGAGCAGCGCCTCGCGCGTGGTGCCCAGGCGCTGGGCCTCGGCAACCAGGACGTGATCGACTGACAGGTACTCGTCGCCCAGCTCGGCGCGCAGCGCGTCGGCGTCCTCGAGGCCCGAACGCGCCTCGGCCGACAGACCCGGTTGGGATCCACCGACCGCGCGGGGCTCCGCGGCCACCTGCGCAGCCAGCGCTGCCGTCGTGGTGACCGGGTCCACGCCCGCCGCCGTCAGGAGCGGCCGGGCGATCCCCTCGGCCTGGCCCAGCAGGGCGAGCAGCAGGTGCGCGGGCGTGACGTAGGGGTTGCCCGCGGCGGCCGCCTGGGTGGAGGCGGCCTGGAAGGCCTCGCGCATCTTGATGGTCCAGCGTTGGGGATCCAGGCTCATGACTCTCCTTGGCGGCGCCGGGGCGGGGTGACGAAGAGGGCCAGCGCGCTGCGCACCGGGACCAGGTCGCGCCGGTAGGCGCGGTGGGTGGCCTCGACGGCGACCTGCCGCTCGATCTCGAGGTCGCGCACGCGCCCGCGGGTCTCGCTCAGCTCGTGCTCCAGGGCCAGGATGCGCTTGACGCCCTCGAGGTTGACGCCCTCGGCCGTCAGCTCCTGGATGCGGCGCAGGGTGTCCAGGTCCTGGTCGGAGAAGCGTCGCGAGCCACCCCGGGTGCGCTGGGGGCTGAGCAGCCCGGTGCGCTCGTAGTTGCGCAGGGTCTGGGGATGGACCCCGGCCATCTGGGCGAAGACCGAGATCACGTAGCGGGCGGGCAGGGGCTCACGCATCGTCGCTCCCCAGGGCGGTCGCCAGGCGCTCGACCAGCCCGCGGGCCTCGCGGCTCAGGTCGGTGGGCACGACCACGTTGACGCTCACGAGCAGGTCCCCGGCCGCGTGCTTGCCCGCCGCGGGCACCCCGCGCCCGCGGACGCGCAGCGTGGTGCCGGGCTGGGTGCCCGGGCTCAGGCGCAGGGTCACCGGGTCGTCCAAGGTGTCCACCGACACCGTGGCCCCCAGGATCGCCTGGGTCACGCTGACGTCGACCGTCGTGGTGACGTGGTGGCCCCGGCGGCCGAAGCGCGGATCCGGGGTGACGTGCACGTCGACGAACAGGTCACCCGGCGGGCCCCCGCGCACGCCCGGGGCTCCCTTGGCCTTCAGCCGGATCCGCTGGCCGTCGGTCACGCCCGCGGGCACGCGCACGTTGACGCGCCGCGAGGACGGCTCGTGGCCGGTGCCGTGGCAGGTCGGGCAGGGCGTGACGATGCGACCGCCGCGGCCCTGGCAGACCGGGCAGACGCTCGACATCGCGAAGGGTCCCTGGTCGGCCTGGATGAACCCGGAGCCGCCGCAGCGCTCGCAGGTCACGAACCCGGTGCCCGGAGCCGCCCCCGACCCCCCACAGGTGTGGCAGGCGTCGGTGGAGGGCAGCGTCACCGTCGTCGTGACGCCGTTGACCGCGTCGCGAAAGCTCAGGTGCAAGGCGGTTTCGAGGTCCTGGCCGCGCTGGCGCTGGGGGCGCCGGCCCCCGAAGAGCCCGCCGAACAGGTCGCCGAGGTCGCCGACGTTGCCGCCGAAGCGGACCCCACCCCCCCCGGGACCACCAAAGCCCCCGGCCATCGGGCCGAGCCGGCGCACCTCGTCGTACTCGGCGCGCTTGGCCTTGTCGCCCAGCACGTCGTAGGCGGCCGAGATCTCCTTGAAGCGCTCCTCGGAGCCGGGATTGGCGTCGGGGTGGTGCTGCTTGGCCAGCTTGCGGTAAGCGCGCGTGACCTCCTGGTCGGTGGCGCTCGACGAGAGGCCCAGGATCCGGTAGTAGTCCTTCTCGAACCACTCGCGCTCGGCCATCGAGTCCTTCCTAGCCCCGCACGCGCACCATCGCCGCGCGCAGCACCGCTCCGCGCCACTGGTACCCCGCGCGCAGCACCGCCGCCACGTGCTGGCCGGCGTCCTCGCCCTCGTCCTCGTCGCCGGTCTCGTGGCTCACGGCCTCGTGGACCGTGGGGTCGAAGGCCACGCCCGTGGCGTCGATGCGATCGAGTCCCTCCTTGGCCAGCGTCGTCACCAGCAGGTCGCGCGTCTGGCGCAGGGCCACCGCCTCCTCGCTCTCGCCCGCGCCGAGGTGCTCCTCGGCCAGGTCGAGCGCGTCGAGCACCGGCAGCAGTGCGCGGATCAGGGAGCCCGCGGCGCGATCAGCGGCCTCGTCGGCCGCGCGCACCACGCGCTTGCGGTAGTTCTCGAAGTCCGCCTGCAGGCGCTGGAGGGCGTCGATGTAGTCGTCACGCTGGCGCTCGGCGTCGCTGCGCTCGTCGACAACCTCGCCCGACGCGACGGGCAACTCGGCCTCCTCGACGACCATCAGCTCGTCGTCGGGCGGCGGGACCGCCCCGGTGGCCTCGGTGTCGCTCACTTCTCATCCACGATCTCGGCGTCGACGATCTCGTCGTCGCTGGCCGCGCCGGCCGCCTCGCCGCCGCCGGGAGTCGCGCTGGCGTTGGCCTTGGCGGCCTCCTCGTAGAGACGCTGGCTGAAGCCCTGGCTCGCGGTGAGCAGCTTCTCGGTCGCCGCCGAGATGGCCGCGATGTCGGTGCCCGCCAGCGCCTCCTTGACGGCGGCGAGGGCCGACTCGACGTCGGCTCGCTCGGTGCCCTGGAACGACTCGGCCTGGTCCTTCAGCAGCTTCTCGGTCGAGTACACCAGCCCGTCGGCGTTGTTGCGGACCTCAGCCTCCTCGCGGCGCTTGCGGTCGTCTTCGGCGTGGGCCTCGGCGTCACGGACCATGCGGTCGATCTCCTCTTTGGAGAGGGCCGAGCCGCCCGTGATGGTCATCGACTGGCTGGTGCCCGTCGCCAGATCCTTGGCCGACACGTGGACGATCCCGTTGGCGTCGATGTCGAAGGTCACCTCGATCTGGGGCACGCCCCGCGGTGCGGGGGGGATGCCCACCAGCTGGAACTTGCCCAGCGTCTGGTTGTAGCTGGCCATCTCGCGCTCGCCCTGGAGCACGTGGACCTCGACGCTGGGCTGGTTGTCGTCGGCGGTGGTGAAGGTCTGCGACTTCTTAGTGGGGATCGTGGTGTTGCGCTCGATGATGCGGGTCATGACGCCGCCCTTGGTCTCGATGCCCAGCGACAGCGGGGTCACATCGAGCAGGAGGATGTCCTTGACGTCGCCCTTCAGCACGCCGGCCTGCACCGCCGCACCCACGGCCACGACCTCGTCGGGGTTCACGCCCTTGTTGGGCTCCTTGCCGGTCAACCGGTTGACGAGCTCCTGGACCGCCGGGATGCGCGTGGACCCGCCCACCAAGATGACGTGGTCGATCTGGCTCAGCGTCAGTCCCGCATCCTTGATGGCCTGGTCGAAGGGCGCGCGGCACCGCTCGACCAGGTGCGCGGTCAGCTCGTTGAAGGTGGCGCGCGTCAGCTTGATGTCCAGGTGCTTGGGGCCCTCGGCCGTGGCGGTGATGAAGGGCAGGTTGACCTGGGTCTCCTGCAGGCTCGACAGCTCGATCTTGGCCTTCTCGGCGGCCTCCTTGAGGCGCTGGACGGCCATCTTGTCGTGGCTCAGGTCGACGCCCTCGGTGTCCTTGAAGGTCTTGACCAGCCACGCCATGACGGCGTCGTCCCAGTCGTCACCACCCAGGTGGGTGTCGCCGTGGGTCGACTTGACCTCGAAGACGCCGTCGGCGATCTCCAGGACGGACACGTCGAAGGTCCCGCCCCCCAGGTCGAACACCAAGACGGTCTGCTCGGCCGAGCCCTTGTCGAGACCGTAGGCCAGGGCCGCGGCGGTGGGCTCGTTGACGATGCGCAGCACCTCGAGGCCCGCGATCTGGCCGGCCTCCTTGGTGGCGGTGCGCTGGGCGTCGTTGAAGTAGGCGGGGACCGTGATGACCGCCTGGGTCACCGTGTCACCCAGGAACGCCTCGGCGTCGCGCTTCAGCTTCATGAGGATGCGCGCGCTGATCTCCTGGGCCGTGTACTTGGTGCCGTCGATGTCGATGGACCACGACTCGCCCATGTGCCGCTTGACCGAGCGGATGGTGCGCTCCGGGTTGGTGATGGCCTGGCGCTTGGCCACCTCGCCCACGAGCACCTCACCGGTCTTGGAGAAGCCCACGACCGACGGCGTGGTGCGCCCGCCCTCGGCGTTGGGGATGACGACCGGCTCGCCGGCCTCTAGGACGCTCACCACCGAGTTCGTCGTTCCCAGGTCGATGCCAACTGCCTTGGCCATGGTGCTCCTTCGTCGTGACCGCGCTAGACCATCCACCGCGGCAAGATTCGCTGAGCCAGTATACAGACTTGAGTGTCAACGTGTCAAGAAAGTAGACATGCCAACTCTCAACTCTTCTCACTACCTGGTGAGGTGGGTCTTTTCTGCCGGCGACACTCCCGACGCGACTCAGATTCGGCGTCGCGCGACCAGCTCGCCCTTGCCGATGGGCACGACGACCGCGTCGACCCGCTCGTCGGCGAGCACCGCCTCACAGAAGGGCGCCAGCTGCTCGGCGTGGCTGAGGACGTTGTCGGCCACCAGCAGCCCCCCGGGGACCAGGGCGTCGGCGATCTGGTGCCACACGTCGAGGTAGACGTCCTTTTCGGCGTCGAGGAAGCAGAAGCCGATCGCCGGGCTGGTGCCGAGGAACTCGCGGGCGTCCCCAACGACCAGGTCGACCACGTCGGCAACCCCGGCCGCGGCGAAGGTCTCGCGGGCGCGGGCGGCCTTGGCCGCGAGGACCTCGTAGGTCGTCACGTGTCCGCCGCGCTGGCGCGCGGCCAGCGCCAGCCAGAGCGTCGAGTACCCCGCGCTGGTGCCGATCTCGATCAGGGCGCCCTGCGGCGCGCCGGCCGCGAGGAGGGCCAGCAGCCGCCCCGTCTCGGGCGGGATCTGGCGCAGCCGCTCGAGATGCGGTGTCCCGTCGTGGCGATCCACGGCGTCGGCGGCCTCGAGCGCCCGCATGCGGTCGGCCAGGGCTGGGGGCAGGTCGTGGAACATGGCTCCAGCCTGGCACCGCGCCCCGCCCCGTGCACCGCGCCCGTCTCGCCCACCTCACTACGCTGGGGGCGATGCCCGATCTCGTGCTGCTCCGCCATGGTCAGTCGACCTGGAACGCGCTGAATCTCTTCACCGGCTGGCAGGACGTGGACCTGAGCCCGGACGGGGAGGTCGAGGCGGTGACCGCCGGCCGCCTGCTCGCCGAGGCGGTCGACCTCGACTTGCGGGTCGTGCACACGTCCCTGCTCACCCGGGCGATCCGCACCGCCGAGATCGCCCTCCACCAGGTTGGCCGCTCCTGGCTGCCGGTGCGGCGCTCCTGGCGCCTCAACGAGCGCCACTACGGCGACCTCACCGGGCACGACAAGAAGGAGACCGCCCAGCGCTACGGCGCCGAGCAGCTCCACGCCTGGCGCCGCTCCTATGCGGTCCCGCCACCCGCCCTGCCCGAGGGCGACGAGCGCTCGGTGGCCAGCGACCCGCGCTACCGAGACGTACCCGCCGAGCTCCTCCCGCGCGCCGAGTGCCTGAAGGACGTCGTCGCCCGCGTGACCCCGTACCTGCGCGACGTGCTGAGCGAGGACCTGGCCCGCGAGTCCGTGCGTGGCGGCGCCGTCCTGGTGGTCGCCCACGGCAACTCCCTGCGCGCCTTGCGCATGGTCCTCCAGCACATCGACGAGGCCGACATCCCGGACCTCGAGATCCCCACCGGCATCCCCTACCGCATCCAGCTCGACGATGACCTCGGCGTCCTGAGCGCCGCGTACCTCGGGGACCCGGCCGTGGCGCGCGCCGCCGCCGAGGCGGTCGCGCGCCAGACCGGCTAGAGAGCCTCGGGCCCCCGCTCGTTGGTGCGCACGCGCACCACCTTCTCGATGCTCGTCACCCAGGCCTTGCCGTCGCCGACCGAGCCCGTGTGG
>JAKAUQ010000006.1 GCA_021827705.1 Actinomycetes bacterium | reverse complement strand
CGATCTCCTCGCCGCGCGCCAGCAGCGCGGCGCGGTGGGCCAGGGTCGCCACGAACCACTGGCGCGAGGTCACGATCTCCAGGGGCCGCTCGCCCTTCTCGTAGAACTTCACCGGGTGGGTGAGCGCTCGCGGCTCGGCCAGCAGCGCGCCCGCGGCGCGCAGCTGGTCGACCACGGCGGCGCGGGCGGCGGTCACGGTACGCCCCTCGAGGGCACCGTAGGCGGCCTGGGCGCCGGCCGGGTCGCGGCTCGGGAAGGCCGGCGAGGAGAAGTCCGCGGCCCCCAGGCGCCCGTCGCGCCCGATCAGGGCTCGGGTGGCCAGGCCCAGCTCGCGCCACCAGGTGACGTCGGTCAGGTCGCCGAAGGTGCACACCATGGCGGCCCCGGTGCCCTTGTCGGGCTCGGCCAGCGCGTGGGCGACAATCGGCACCGGCACGGCGAACAGCGGCGTGAGCACGCGCTGGCCCACCAGGTCGCGGTAGCGGGGGTCGTCGGGGTGCACGACCACGGCCACGCAGCTGGCCAGCAGCTCGGGCCGGGTCGTCTCGATCTCCAGCGTGCCGCCGGCCTCGCGGGCGAAGGCCACGCGGTGGGCGAAGCCGGGCCGCTCGCGGTCCTCGAGCTCGGCCTGGGAGACCGCGGTGCGGAAGTCCACGTCCCACAGCGTGGGGGCCTCGGCGGCGTAGACCTCGCCGCGCGCCAGCATCGCCAGGAAGGCCCGCTGGCTGATCGCCTGGGTGGCCGGCGAGATCGTCGCGTACTCCAGGGTCCAGTCGATCGAGACGCCGAGGTGGCGCCACAGGTCCTTGAAGGCCACCTCGTCGGCGGCCGTCAGGTGCTGGCAGAGCTCGACGAAGTTCTTGCGCGCGATGGGGGTCTTGGGGCCCTGGCCCGCGGCCGGCGCGGGCACCGTGAAGTCCGGGTCCGGCGGCAGGGTCGGGTCGCAGCGCACCCCGTAGTAGTTCTCGACGCGCCGCTCGGTCGGCAGGCCGTTGTCGTCCCAGCCCATGGGGTAGAAGACCTCGCGCCCGCGCATGCGCTGGTAGCGCGCCACCACGTCGGTGTGGGTGTAGCTGAACACGTGGCCCAGGTGCAAGGACCCCGAGACCGTCGGGGGGGGCGTGTCGATGGCGTAGACGGCGTCGCGGGGGGCCTGGCGGTCGAAGCGGTAGAGGCCCTCTTGCTCCCAGCGCGCGATCCAGGCGGTCTCCAGGCCATCCACGCTCGGGCGCTCGGGAACCTCCGGCGCGCGGCGAGGACTCATGGTTGGCGTAGTTTAGTGCGGTGATCCGCCTGTACGACTCGAGTGTGGGCCAGGTGGTCGACCTGGTGCCGCGCGACGAGGGCCGCCTGGCCGTCTACCTGTGCGGTCCCACCGTCTACGACCTGCCCCACCTCGGTCACGGCCGCCACGCCCTGGTGTGGGACGTGGCCCGGCGCTGGTGGACCTTCTCGGGCTACGACGTGCGCTTCGTGTCCAACATCACGGACCTGGACGACAAGATCATCGAGCGCGCCGACCACGACCACGCCACCGAGGGCGAGATCGCGGCCACCTACGAGGCCGCGTGGTGGTCCGCGCTCGACGCGCTCGGCGTGGTGCGCCCCGACGCCACCCCCCACGCGACGGCCTACGTGCGCGAGATGATCGAGCTGATCGAGCAGTTGCTGGCCAGCGGGGTCGCCTACAGCATCGACGACGGGATCTACTTCGACACCGCGGCCGTCCCCGACTACGGGCGCCTGGCCGGCCAGCCCCTGGAGTCCCTGCGCGCGGGCGCGCGCGTCGAGGTGGTCGCCGACAAGCGCTCGCCGCTCGACTTCGCCCTGTGGAAGGCGGCGACCTTCGGCCAGCCCAGCTGGGCGGCCCCGTTCGGGCCGGGCCGGCCGGGCTGGCACACCGAGTGCGTGGTCATGTCGCTCGCCTTGCTCGGGGAGGACTTCGACCTGCACTGCGGGGGCCTGGACCTGCGCTTCCCCCACCACGAGAACGAGCGGGCCCAGGCCGTCGCGCTGGGCCGGCCCTTCGCGCGCCACTGGGCCCACCACGGCTGGGTGATGGCGGGCGAGGAGAAGATGAGCAAGTCGCTGGGCAACTACACCTCGCTCACCGACCTGCTGGCCTCCCACGACCCGCGGGCCTACCGGCTGCTCGTCCTGCGCAGCCACTACCGCCAGCCCATCGAGGTCTCGGCGGCCACGCTGGCCGATGCCGAGCGGGCCCTGGCGCGCCTCGACGGCCTGGCCCGGCGCTTCGCCCTGCCGACCCTGGCCGGGCCCACCGCCTGGGCCCGGGCCGAGTCCACCGCCTGGAGCCCCGAGGGCGAGGAGCTGCGCGCCGAGGTGGCCGCGGCCCTCGATGAGGACCTCGACACGCCCCGGGCCCTGGCGGCGCTCTTCGAGGCCGTTGGGCGCGCCCACGCGCTGGCCGACGCCGAAGACGACCGGGCCGAGGCCCTGGCCGAGGCCGTCGGGGCGCTGCTCGCGGCCCTGGGCCTCTCCTTGCGCGCCGGGGCCGCCGAGGTTGACCAGGAGTCCGCGCGCCTGGTGGCCGCGCGCGACGCGGCGCGCACGACGCGCAACTGGGCGGCCGCCGACCACTACCGCGACGAGCTGGTGGCTCGAGGCTGGGTGGTCGAGGACGGGTCGGGCGGCACCCGCCTGCACCGCGCCTGAGCGCGCCGGCGCGCTGGACCCGCCCCGCGTGAGTACTGGAGAGCTCCCCACGGTGTCGGTTAGGGTACGGGGCGAGGTTGCCGTGGTGGTTCCCTCCGGAGAGTACGCCGTAAAAGTAGGAGGCCCATCGTGGCACAGGGGACCGTGAAGTGGTTCAACGACGAGAAGGGGTGGGGGTTCATCGCCGTGGAAGGCCAGCCCGACGTCTTCGTCCACTACTCGGAGATTCAAGGTGACGGCCGGCGCACCCTGGTCGAGGGCCAGACGGTGAGCTTCGACATCGAGGCCGGCGACCGCGGCCCGCTGGCCAAGCGCGTCCAGCTGGGCTGACGCGGCCCGGCGCGCCGTCAGCGCCCAGCGACCACCGCTCTGGCGGGGACCCGCCGCGTGCGGTAGTCTCGTTACCGACGAGTAACTACCCGAGGGGGAGTCGTGACGGACTTTTCGATGGCGCTCAACGAGGACCAGGTGACCCTGCGCGACTGGGTGCACGGGTTCGCCGCCGACGTGCTGCGGCCCAACGCGCACGAGTGGGACGAGCGCGAGGAGACGCCCTGGCCCATCATCGAGGAGGCCGCCAAGCTCGGGATCTACTCGGTGGACTTCCTGCTCAACGCCGTCAGCGACCCGACGGGCCTGTCGTTCCCCCTGGCCCTCGAGGAGCTGGCCTGGGGCGACGCCGGCCTGTGCATGGCCATCATGGGATCGTCGCTGGCCGTGGCCGGCATCATGGCCAACGCGACGCGCGAGCAGCAGATGGAGTGGATCCCCCAGTGTTTCGGCACGCCCGGGGACCTCAAGCTGGCCGCCTTCGCGGTCACCGAGCCCGACGCGGGCAGCGACGTCTCGAGCCTGCGCACTCGCGCGACCTACGACGCGGCGACCGACGAGTGGGTGCTGAACGGCACCAAGACGTGGATCACCAACGGGGGCATCGCCAACCTCCACGTGGTGGTCGCCTCGGTGGACCCGGAGCTCGGCGCACGGGGCCAGGCGTCCTTCGTCATCCCCGAGGGGACGCCGGGCATCGCCCAGGGCCAGAAGTTCTCCAAGATGGGCATCCGCGCCAGCCACACCGCCGAGGTCGTCCTGACCGACTGCCGGGTGCCGGGACGCTGCCTGCTGGGGGGCAAGGAGGCCCTCGACGAGCGCCTGGCCCGCGCCAAGAGCGGCCAGCGCTCCTCGTCCCAGGCGGCGATGGCCACCTTCGAGTCCACGCGGCCCGGCGTGGGTGCCCAGGCCGTCGGCATCGCGCGGGCGGCCTACGAGTACGCCCTGGAGTACGCCAAGGGCCGCAAGCAGTTCGGGCGCGCCATCGTGGAGAACCAGGCCATCGCCTTCAAGCTGGCCGACATGCGCACGCGCCTGGACGCAGCGCGCCTGCTGGTGTGGCGCGCCTCGTGGATGGCCGCGACCCACGTGACCTTCACCGGGGGCGAGGGCTCGATGTCCAAGCTCTTCGCCGGCGAGGCCGCGGTCCACATCACCGAGGAGGCCATCCAGATCCTGGGCGGCTACGGCTACGTGCGCGAGTACCCGGTGGAGCGCTGGCACCGCGACGCCAAGATCTACACGATCTTTGAAGGGACCTCCGAGATCCAGCGCCTGGTGATCGCCCGATCCATCACCGGCGTGCGCATCAGGTAGTCACACCCACCGAGCTGCGGGCGCCCTTGGCGCGTCGCGGGCCAAGGCGCGGGGGCCCAGCGCACGCAACTGGTCGAGACCTGCACGGTGAGCCTCGACTGATGCGTGACGCCGGGGATATGCCCTCGGGTACAGAGCGCGTCTGCTACGTTCGCCTTCGTGCAGCGCCAGCCGAGGGTGAGCCTCCGCGGGGCAGCCATTCCCCTCCTTGTCCTGGCGCTCGTGGTCGCGCTCCTTGGCGGCCCGTCGCGTGGTGCGGGCGCCTCGAGCCAGAACACTCTGGTGCCCTACATGGGTGTGTACTCGGTCACCGTCAACGCGTTTGGATGTGCATCGGCCGGGAACTGCCTGGCGATCGGCGCCTACGACTTTGGCACGGGCGTCTTCATCGTCTACGCCGTGGAAATGCAGGGTCGCTGGGGCAACTTCTCTCCGTTCCCAAACCTCAACACCGTGAGCCCGGTGGCCGGCCCCGTGGAAGTCGTGTGCTACCGGGCCAGTTCGTGCACGGTGCTCCTGGGGTGGATGACTCCAGGCAATACCATCGAGACCTTCGTCGCGACCGAGAGCGCGGGACGCTGGACGCCTCCCGTACGTCTCCGTGCTCCCGGCGAGGCGGACACCCTGGGTCAGGCGCTGTGGTGCAGCCCCGAAGGCCAGTGCGCGGCGGTCGCGACATCGATGAATGCTCGGGCGACCTTTGCGCATCTGTACGTGTCCCAAGAGAGCGCGGGTGGGTGGTCCCAGCCGCACGGCATCTTGCCGGCAGTTCTCGTGAATCCCACCGCGGGTACGGTGGTGTTCTCGTGCAGCCAGCCCAATCACTGCGTCCTCGCTGCCTTGGCCCTGCGCCCTTTGGGCGTGATTGCGCCTTCCATCGTCGCCCTTGACACCGGTGGTCCGTGGGGTCTCGCCCGGCGAGGAGGTGCCTCGGCGAAGGGCGAGCTGGCGGTGAACTCGGTCAGCTGCTCTGAGGGTGGAGGTTGCGTGCTCGGCGGAGCGATCATGAAGGGCACGGGATGCTCCTTTTCGCGTCCGTGCGCCAATTCTGCGGTCCTCCTCGCCCAGAGTGGTACCAGCGGGAAGCTGCAGCAAATCGACGTCGCACGCTATTGGCGTGGTGGGTCCTCGTCACCGGCACCGAGCTCGGTGTCGAGCGTGGCGTGCACTGGGCACGATGGCTGCTATCTCCTGGTGACCAGCCCGCACGCCCCGCGGGTCACTCTCGTGCAGTGGGCGGCTGGCGGCCTATCCCCGGTGGCCTTTCCCCACGGCAGCCCCTTCACCCTGGCGTGCGCGAACTCCGCCAGCACGTGCGCCGTTGTCACGCTCAAGGCTCGGCAAGACTGGCTCTACTCCCTCGGCTCGGGTCGGTGGTCCTCGGTCGCCTCGTGGGTGAATCCGCGCCACGATCCCTACGCGAATCTGGTGTTCTCGTCTTGCAGCGGGAGCCAGGGGTGTGCGCTCCTGGACGCGCAGCCCGGCGTTGGCAACGCGTCGGGACCTGGCAGCTATGTCCAGTACCACACGTAGCGCAGATAGGTCTCCACCGCCGCGTGACACCAGCGTCGCGCGTGCTGTATCCCGCAGTGCGGGGCCGAGGCGGACAGTGTCGACGCCAGAGTTTCCCGGCCCGCGCGCGACGGCGCTGAACGGACCACCCTGGACGATCTGTCGGAGTGTCGCGAGCCCATCGCACCAGCAGTCGGCTGGGTCCAGCACCAGAGGCGTTGCCAGGCCCATCGGGCGATGAGGCCCGTCGTCTCCTCGGCGAGAGCCGATCGGCCCGCACGAAAGGACGCCACTGGTGTGTCGCGAGCCCGTGGTGCGGCTCGGCTCTCGCAGCGCTCCGAGCCGTCGCTGCTCGAACTCTCGACGGCCCCGGCGAGCTGGGTCGCGACGGTCGCTGCAGGAGACTCACCTCGCTGATGAGCGCGGTAGTCGAGGTCGCCGACGAGCGGCACCGGTGCTCGCTCCTGGCGCGTGATGGTCGCGCGGTCTCCGGTTCCTGGACGCCTTCGGCGACGTACAACTCGAGACGCGCGGCACCACAGCGCGCTGCCTATTTCGGACCAAGAGTGCAGATGTTCTGTTGCGACGGTCCCCACTCTGGCGGGCACAGATCTGGCCAGAATGTCCACCGTGTGCGATGGTGGCGGGGAAGGGGGGCGACTCACCTCTCTGGCCCCCATCATCGTGGCCACCAATTGCTGTCCCATCGCCGGAACTTCTTCGACGATACCGGTGATAAGGTCCGCGCAAGCTTTCGTTCGGGGAGAGACCGTGCTGTGTACCAATGGACACATGTGCGCCGACAGCAGCGTGTTCTGCCCCACGTGTGGTGTGGGGACGTTCCTGTCGTCGACGCCCCAGTATTTGGCCCGTGGGGCGCCGCCTATGGGCACATCAACGAATGGTCTCGCGATTGCCTCTCTCGTACTGGGAATCACCTGGGTCTACTGGATTGGCTCCATCCTGGCCCTGATATTTGGCCTCGTCGCACGTAAGCAAATCAAGCAGAGCGCCCAGTCGGGGAGCGGGATGGCGACAGCGGGAATCGTTCTGGGCTGCGTTGGCATCGCAACTCTGCTCTATTTCCTCATCATCGTCATCACGGCGATTCACTCCACCGGGCCGAGCTACTAGACATTGCGGTGACGCGAGACCTCGAGGCGTGAGCCCCCATGCGATCTAAAGCCACCAGGAACGTGCGTGCCAGCAGCGTGCACGATTGTGGATGGCACCAGTGCGGTCCTGGCTCCCCGAACGACGCGACATCTGCCTTGTGCTCGAAAGCCTGGAGGTAGGCAGTGTTTTGCACCAGCTGCGGTGCTGCGGCTCTTCCCGGAGCGTCGTTCTGCACGTCGTGCGGGTATCAGGTCACGTCGTCTGCGCAGGCGACGGCTCCCGCAGGCTACGCACCCCCGACGCCGCCGGGTCGCCCCGCCAGTCCGCCCTCGCCGCCGCGACCGAGCGCGGTCAACTACTGCTGGTCACTGCTCGGGCTCATTGGCGGGATCATTGGCTGGAATCTGATTCATCACCGAGACACGCGCATGGCTCGCCGGATTCTCATCTGGGGCATGGCGTGGACCCTTCTAGGGACTGGTGTGTCGATCGCGCTCGTGGCCAGGACCGACTCGTCCTTCACGAGCTTCTGGCGAGCGCACTTCTCCGGTGCGCACACCATGGCGACGACGACATCGACGACCACGCCAACCGTGGCCTCGTCTGGTGGGACGGCATTGACGAGCGCCAACGCGGTGCACACTTGGACGGTCTCCCTGTCGTCGCCGGACAGCCAGGCGTTGACGGCATCTTTGGAGATTGGAAGTCCCGAGGCGTATCAGGGCGGGGAGACGAACGGCAGCGCGACTGCGGGGACCGCGTGCTCGCTCACGCCGGGAGTCGATGAGGTGATTCCGGCGAACGTGGTGATGGAGAACCAGACCCCAGATCAGGTGTCGACGCTGGGTGCAGACTTTTCGGGGGTCGGGAGTTGGAGCATTGAGGCGCTTCCGGGTCCCGAGCTGCTGTGGGAAGCGTCCTACAGTACGGGAACCCAATGCACTGGCCAAGGCGACGGCAACTCCGACGTCGTGATCTACTCGGAGAATCTGGAGCCCAGCGGCACGTCCGTGACGACCAATGGCTTTTTCGAGATCACGAACTTCTCCTCTCCCAATTACAGCGCGGCGCAAGTCCTTGACGACGCCGTGATCACGGTGCCGAGTGCCTTCTCGGTCACGCCCACGGGCAACAGCGGTGACGCTATAGTGACGGACTTCACCGTGACGGGCGTGTCGGGCCCTGGAGTGGTCCAGACGGCGTCAGGCTGGCAGTTCACCCTGGCGGGCACACCCCCCTCCTGAAGAGGCACTACCAGCCGATTCTCCGCGAGATCGGTGCCAGCGATGGTCGGCTCGCTGGGTGGCCGTGGACGGTTAATTTTCTCCCGCCCGGGGTTGCTCAGTGTGTATAACTGAGCCGTTGCGAGGGGGGGCCATGCAACGCAAAGTACTCGCGCTGGATCTCACTAAACACGCGCGTCTTGGCAGGCATACCAGCACCTTCGGGGTCGCGATACTCCTGGTGGCCACGATCGCCGTGCCGGGCACACGGGCGATGGCGGGGACTCCGGGCACGTCAGCCATTGCGCTGACGTGCAACAAGGCGACTCAGCACGTCGGTCCCTTTGACGTGGTCTGTGGCGGATCGGGCAGCCGGTTCGTGCAGATCACCGCATCAGCCACGTCGTGCAGCTCGGCGAGCGGCGCACCGAGCTCGTGCGCGTTTCGCTTCTGGGTTAAGAGGCGCGGCTCGATGGGATGGGACGCGATCTCTTTCTTGGGCGGAGGCGTGACTCAGTCCCGGCCGGTGAGCACGAAGATCGGCACCGGCTCGGGTGGGACCACCGGCTCGACGACGACCACGAGCTCGACGGGTGATGCCGGAGCCGGGGGGACCCGAGCATCGGGAGCCTCGCCCACCACGACCGCGCCGGCTCCCCCGGCGATCAGTGCGGCGTTCCAGGAGATCTCGTGGACCTGCGCGCTTCTTGCGCCGCGACTGGTCGCGCGTGTCGTGACCCTCGTCGTGACGACGGGTGTCGGGCACGCCCTGAGGAATCCGACCTACGGCGTTGTGGACTCGAAGAACATCGCTGACGGGGCGGCCCAGCAGGTGGCCGTCGAGTAGGTGGGCGCGACAGCGACCCGCCCGTAGGGCACTCTCGCGCGAGGTCACGCCCCGGGGCACCCGTGAGCGAAGGGGCCGGGGCCTGATCCGGGGCGGACGCGGAGCCTCGTGGGACCCGCGAGGGAGTTCGCGTGCCCGGGGTGCGGAGCTCCCCGATGGGACTCGGGGGGCGAGACTCAACAGCGGGGAGTCAACGCTGGCGCCCGGCGTCTTGCGGGGGTGAGGGCGGCCCACGTACGCCGGCACCGCCGCATGGGGTCACGACAGCACGCGCACTGAGCATCGGGGGCCGCGCACCGAACTCGTCGGCCGGCTCGCGCGGCGCCCCTTCGGGGATGGTGCGCGCCCGCGCCGGTTCCCGCGATGAGCCGCGCGGGTGGGATCACCACACGTGTCGGGCAGTGGCGAGCAGGGGCGTTGGCGGACAACTGCGATCCGCGCGGCAGGGATGCCACGAGCCACCGCCGGGACCGCGACACCGTCGAAGAGGGCGAGCCCAACGTGGCCCCTGAGAGTCCCCGGCGCGGCGTGGAGTTCGCCGTGGGCGGGGTCGATGATGCGGGCCGGTCGCTCGGCTGCGCGGCCGCAGCGTACCGGGACCCGTCGCACCACGCGCACTAACCTCACGCCCATGGACTGCGTCGTCTCGGTGGAGGGACTTCGCAAGTCCTACGGCGAGCGCGAGCGGCTGCACGGGATCTCCTTTGAGGTCCACGCCGGGGAGATCCTCGGCTTCCTCGGCACGAATGGGGCGGGCAAGACGACGACGATCGAGGTGCTCGAGGGCTACCGCCCCTACAACGGCGGCACCGTGTCGGTTCTCGGCGTCGACCCGGCTCGCGCCACCCGGTCGTGGCGCAACCGGATCGGCCTGGTGCTCCAGGAGTGCGAGCTCGATCCCGTCTACACCGTGCGCGAGACGGTCAGCATCTTCGCGCGCTACTTTCGTCACCCGACGAACGTCGAGGCCACCATCGAGGCAGTGGGGCTGAGCGCGAAGATCCACGATCGCGTGGGGCAGCTCTCGGGGGGTCAGAAGCGGCGCCTGGACGTGGCGGTCGGCCTGGTGGGCGATCCCGAGATCCTCTTCCTCGACGAGCCGACGACCGGTCTGGACCCCCTGGCGCGTCGCGAGATGTGGACCATGATCGAGGGCCTGCGCGCGGCGGGCAAGACGATCTTCCTCACGACGCACTACATGGATGAGGCCCAGCATCTCGCCGACCGGATCATCATCTTGCGAGCCGGCCAGATCGCCGCGGCCGGGACGGCCGACGAGCTGAGCGCGACCCTCGGGTATCGCGCCACGGTGAGCCTCGACGCGGGACCCGGACTCGACGTCGACCAGGTCGGCACAGCACTGGGACGCGCTCTCGGCGCGAGCGGGTCGGCCGTGCACTTCACCAGCCAGGATGTCCAAGCCGACCTGACCACCCTGCTCGACTGGGCCCGCGACCACGACGTCCAGCTCACGAACCTCCAGGTCGTTCAGCCCAGCCTGGACGAGGTCTTCGTGCGCCTGGCCGGCGACGCGGCGGGCGAGCCCGAGGAGGCCGGCCGGTGAGCGACCTGTCGCTGGCGCTGGCCCAGACGCGCTTCGCGCTGCGGGGCTACCTGCGCAACCCCAGCGCGCTCGGCTTCACGGCGCTCTTCCCGATCCTGCTGCTCTTGCTCTTCAACGCGATCTTCCACGGGGTCACCGTCTTTAACGGCACCTCCGTTCGCGCGCCCGCCTACTACACCGCGTCGATCATCTCCTACGAGATCATGCTCGTGAGCTTCAGTTCGCTCCTGGTGCGCGTGACGACGAATCGTGAGCGCGGGCTGCTCAAGCGCTTTCGGGGCACGCCGATGCCGAGCTGGGTCTACCTCTTCTCCGAGATCGGGCGGACCCTGGTGGTGGTGGCGGCGACCGTCGCGGTGCTGGTCGCTGTGGGCGCCATCTTCTACCACGTGACGCTCTCGGCCCACCTGGTCGCGGGTCTGGTGACCTACGTCGTGGCCGGCGTGTTCTGCTTCAGCGCTCTGGCCCTGGCGCTGACGCGGCTGTGCCAGACGGCGGACGCCGCCTCGGCCATCGGTCCCCTGGCCGCGACGATTCTTGCGTTCCTGTCGGGTGTGTTCATCCCCGTGGCGGTGATGCCGGCCTGGATGCTGGACCTGGGCCGGGTGTTCCCCCTCGAGCACCTGGCGCGAGGACTCCAGTCGGCCTTCTTGGTGCCCGGCTCGACCGGGATCACCGGCGTCGACCTCGCCGGAATGCTCGCGTGGGGGGTTGCCGGCCTGATCGCCGCCGTCCGGCTCTTTCGCTGGGAGCCTCTCGGGACCGGCGCTCCCAGAGCCCAGCGCTAGCCCGAGCCGGGACCCTCGGCTGGTGGCGGGTGGGCGAGCGGGGCGACCGGTGCGCATCCCTGCCCCCCGGGGCCGCGATGAGGCCGAGGCCCCGCGGACCGGGCGGGGTGCCTCTCGCGGTCTTCGTGGACGCGGCCCGCAGATCGATGTAGGTTGCCTGCAGCGACCGGGAGGTGGTCATGCGACCGGGTGTGGCGCGCGGGGCCCTCAGCGTCGCTCTGGCGGTCGCCGGGTGGCTCGCTGCGGGTCCGGGAGCCGGGGCCGGGACGCCCCCCCAGGCCTCCGCAGCCACGATCACCGACCTGGCCGACCCCGCCATGGCGACCGGCGTGCTTTCCGCGGTCGCCTGCCCGAGTGCCACGACGTGCCTCGCGGTCGGGTCGGGTCCCTTCCAAGGCGCCACGGCCGCGGCCAGCGCCGTGGACGGCGCCTGGATGTGGGGACCCCTCACGGCCTCGAGCGGCGACGCGGCCAGCTTCTTCTCCTGGAGTGGGGTCGCCTGCCCGAGCGCCACGACGTGCCTGGCCGTGGGCGCGGACAACACCAATGGCGTCGTCACAACGGCGACTCTGAGCGCGGCGACCTGGACGTGGAGCCCGGCCAGCGAGGTGCCCAACGACGCGTCGGGCACCGGAGACCTCGCCGCCATCGCCTGCCCGAGCACCACGGCGTGCCTGGCCGTGGGCTCTGACGGTGACAGCCTCGGGATCGCCGAGCAGGCGTCTTTGACCGGTGCGAGCTGGACCTGGTCGCCCCCCACGCCGCTCACGCCACCCTCCTCGGGCGCGGGTGCTCTCGCCGCCATCGCCTGCCCGAGCGCCACGACGTGTCTGGCCGTGGGCACCGACGGGTCCCAGGGGGTCGCGACGGTGGCCACGCGCGCGGGGGCGGGCTGGACCTGGTCGCCCGAGGTGCGCGTCGCCCTCGGCCAGGCCTCACCTGGCCTTGGCGGCCTGAACGCCGTGGCCTGCGCGAGTCCCACGACGTGCGTGGCCGTGGGGTCCGACAACAGCGACGCAGTGACGACGACGGGGACCGCCGCC
>JAKAUQ010000020.1 GCA_021827705.1 Actinomycetes bacterium | reverse complement strand
CCTCGTGACGGGATGTTCGTGGGAGGTGTTAGCGGCATGACTTCCTGATCACGAGCCGGCGGAGATCGGCGACGCTCTTTGTGCACCGATCCGGCTGAAGTTCGCCAACGACCCCCTGTGGCAGGAGGATGTGGCGTCCCCCCCGAACGCGAGGGACCCCCCCTGCCACAGTTGGTCGCTGGAGCGCAGGAGGGGTCCAAGGCGGTGTCGCCACCTATGGCCATCGTATGGGTTTGCCCGTCCTCCGTCGATGCCTACGCGGCCCAAGGCCGGGGCGTCGAAGTGCCCCAAGCGTGCTGCCCGACGTGCACGGCGGTCATGTCGCCGTGGTCGGGCTACTGGCGCTTCGTGCGCGAGGCCGGCCGCTGTCATCACGTGTTCGTCGCGCGGGGTCGCTGCGCGACGTGCAGATGCACCCATGCCCTGCTCCCGGCGTTCTTGGTGCGCAACCGCCTGGACGCCGCAGAGGCGATCGGTGCGGTCCTCGACGCCGTGGCGGATGGCCGATCAGGCGTCCGCCCTGCGGCCAAGCTCTCAGAGGTCCCCTACACGACGGCACGGGGCTGGGTCCGGTCCTTCGCCCGCAACGCGGGACGCCTCGCCACGAGCTTCGCGGCCCTCTGTGTCGAGCTCGGCGGCGACGTCGCCGCCGGTGTCGGTCTTGACCGCGGCGCTCGCGAGGCGCTCGCGGCGATCGACGCTGCGTGGCGAGTGGCTCGAGGCCTGCCGGGATGGCTGGCGCTCGGCCGGTGGCGCTTCTGCTCGGCCGTGTGCGGCGGGAGCCTGATCGCCGCCAACACGAACTCGCCCTATCTCGTCGTCGGCAGACGGCGTTTCATGCCTCCTGTGCCATGAGTGGCACCACGAACAGGAGGACGACGTGGACGACGAGGTCCGAGAGAAGATCGCGCTGCACCGCTTCGGCGTGATCGCAGAGGTGTTGGCAGAACGGCTCACCCCCGCCGAGCGCGGCGCGCTCGTGCGCGAGATCGCCGGTCGCACCCACAGCCATCCCGACGGAGACGAGCGGCGTTATACGCGCGGCACCGTCGATCGCTGGATCCGGGCCTGGCGGGCAAAGGGTCTCGACGGGCTGAAGCCCGAGGCCCGTTCGGACACCGGAGCCGTGCGCGCGCACCCCGAGCTCATCGAAGAGGCCTGCGCGCTCCGTCTCGAGCGCCCGACCCGCTCTGGCGCCCAGATCGCCCGGATCCTGTTCCACCGCCACGGGATCGCGGTCCCAGAGCGCACCGTGCGCGACCAGCTGCGCCGGCGGGGTCTCCAGCGCGAGGCCCTGGTGGCCGAGCAGAAGACCTTCGGCCGCTACGAGGCAGCGCGTGCCAACGAGCGCTGGGTGACCGACGTGTTGGTCGGACCCTTCGTTCCCCACCCGAGGATCGAGACGTCGGTGCGCGCCAAGCTGTTCCTGATCGTCGACGACCACTCACGACTCCTTGTCGACGGCGCCTTCTACGCGCACGAGAACGCCCGTGCGTGCCAGGAGCTTCTGCGGCGAGCGATCATCCGGCGCGGGGTGCCCGAAGTCCTCTACGCCGATAACGGCGCCCCCTTCAAGAACGCGTGGCTGACCCGGACCTGCGCGGTCTTGGGCATCCGCCTGGTGCACTCCAAGCCCTACGCGCCCCAGGGCCGCGGAAAACAAGAGCGGCTCAACCGTTTCATCCGTGAGTCGTTCCTCGATGAAGCCCTCCATCAGGGCATCACGAGCCTCGACGAGCTGAACGACCTGTTCTGTGCCTGGGCAGAGCAGGTCGCCAACAGAAGGTGTCACGCGGAGACGGGCGAGACCCCGATCGCCCGCTTCTGCGCCCAGGGCCCGCACCGCCAAGCCGACCCCGAGCGACTGGCGGAGGCCTTCCGCTGGTCGGCCACGCGCAAGGTCACGAGGACGGCGACCGTCGCGCTCGAAGGCAACGCCTATGCGGTGGACCCTGCGCTCGTCGGCCGGCGCGTGGAACTGCGCTACGTGCCCGAGGACCTCTCTTCGATCGCCGTCTACTTCGAGGGCCGGCCTGCAGGGATGGCCACGCCCTTTGTCATCGGCCGCCACGTCCATCGCGCCGTCCCCCAGGCGGAGCGCCCCGTCCCAGAGCCCACCGGGGTCGACTTCCTCCAGATGGTCGCCCAAGCCCACGAGGAGGAAGCAGGCACGGGGAAGAAGGTCGACTTCTCCCAGCTCGAGATGTTCGCCGCCCACGAAGAGGAGGACCGATGAGTACGGCACCCTGGGTCGCCCACTTTGGCCTGAAGCGCACCCCGTTCGGCAAGGCCATCGCGGCGAAGGACCTCTTCAGTCGCCAGGCCCATCAAGAGGCCGTCGCACGGATCACCTTTTGCATCGTCGAGTCCGCCCTCGGCGTCGTGACCGGCGACGTCGGCGCGGGCAAAACGGTATCGGTGCGCGCCGCGGTCTCTGGACTCGACCCGTCGCGCCACCAGGTCATCTACGTGGCGAACCCGGCCTTCGGGACGAGGGGGCTCTACGTCACGATCGTGCGTGCCCTCGGCGCCGAGCCCCGCTACCAGCGCGCCGAGCTCATGGCCCA
>JAKAUQ010000003.1 GCA_021827705.1 Actinomycetes bacterium | reverse complement strand
CGACGACGAGTGGCTGATCTCCGTAGATGTCGTGGTGGCCGAGTGCGTCTTCGACCTTGATCCTGGTGACTTGCCGCCGCACGCTGCGAGGAGAAGTCCGGCCAACAAGACCACGAGCATCCCGCCGGCGGGCCGCAACTTCGGTGTCGGTTGCAGTCCCCGGTGCCTGTCGCGAACTCGCGGCGGTGGAGTTGGTGCTGACCGCTCCAGTGGACTCCTCGCCTCCCTGGTGGCCAAGCCGTCTCTCCTCGACTGTCGAGGGCGGACGGGGCGACAGACACCTGGGCGCCTCATCTCAGGCTCCTTTCCCGCAGTGCCAACCGCGGTCTGGCTCCTAGCCGCAGCGCCATGCCGAGGTGGCTACCTGATCTGTCTGGCGACCAGACGTGACGAGTCCGGTGGGCGGCCCGATGGGACGGCGCCATCCTGCTCTACGGGGCACGGGGATTGGCGTCACCTCTGACCAATGCCACAGTTGTGGAATCCGCGCATTTCAGTGGTACCGCCAAGGGCAGGGTATACCCCCACCAGGGGTGCCGGCTGCCCGGCGTACTGGTGGGTGTTCGCCAACGGGACCCAAGAACCCCGACGGGCTGTGACAGGGCCACGGCACCGCCCCGAAGCTACGGTCCAGCACTTCATGGGTGAGGGTCTGGGCTGGTTCGTGGGGTCTGCTCAGAGTTCTGATGGCACCGCGCTGGTCTGGTCGCGCCGATCGCTCGCGGCGTTTTCCGCAGGAGCTGTCGGAGAACGGACTCACGGGATCGATGAACCGGGTGGACCCGTCGGCTGAAGACGCCGCCACGGAGTGCTTCGGTTGGCTGTTCAGACAAAGGTTCTCGACCACTGCCCAGTTGGGGAGAGTAGCGAGCGACTTAACCTCGTCATCAATGCCTGGATCGAGCACTCCACCAACAACCGTCGTGGCCAGCGACCGTTAGGCGCGTTGATGCCGGCCGAGATGAGTTCGCCTTCGTCGCCCCTCTAGCGACATGATCGCAGACGCGGGCGGCACATCTTCAACCCCATCGATCCCGGTCCGATCGACGAGATCCTCAGCGGGACCGAGTTAGATCCAACGGCCATCTTCTGGGGCTGACGCGACCCCGCTCGAAACCGGCGAGCCCCAATGGAGCCGGTGGAGGGATTCGAACCCCCGACCTGACGATTACAAATCGCCTGCGCTACCACTGCGCCACACCGGCCAGGCCCGAACCAGACTACTGAGTGCACTCGGGTGCGAGGCAGCCGTCCTGTGGGACGGCCTCGTCGGGCGCGCGACGATCACTCTCCCGCCGGGGAGTTGACGGCTCTAGGCTGACGACGTGGATCCCGCTCCCGAGCAGCCGACCAAGCCCGGTTCGCACTACCAGCCCTCGCTGACGTTCGTCGTGGTGATCCTGGTTGCCTTCATCGCCGGCTCCTACCTGATCCTGCGCACGCCGGCGCCGGCCAAACCCGGGTCGCCCACCGCGTCGAGTGTGCCCGGCCACCACCCCACGCCGACGACGGTGCCCCCGCCCAAGTCGCAGGTGCGGGTCCAGGTGGCTAACGGGACCTCGGTGTCGGGACTCGCCCGCGAGTACACCCAGCAGCTCTTGACCATCGGGTGGGACACACTCCCGCAGCTGAATGGTCCGCGTGTCAGCGCAACTGAGGTCCTGTTCAACCCCGGCTACCAGTGGGCGGCGCGGCTCATCGCCCACGAGATCAAGGTGCCGCTCTCGTCGGTGCGGGCCCTCGGTGGCCAGACACCGGTCTCGGGTGCGGCGAGCGATGACGTCGTGGTGATCCTGGGACCAAACGCGCCGCTCGCCGCGGGCTAGTCGGCGGGCGGGAGCTCGATTCCAAAGCGCAGCAGCGCGGCGCGCAGCACCTCGCCGGCCATCGGGCGCAGCTCCTCCAAGGGTCGGTTGCGATGGCGTCGGACGCCCAGGTCGACCTGGGCGAGCGAACCCACCCCGAAACGGCGAGCCACGTCGATGAGCAGGGCGATTTCGACGCCGTAGGTGTGCTCGAGGTCGATCACATCGAGCACGCTGCGACGCAGCGCCGTCTCGCCGGCCAGTGGCTGGCGGATCTCGCGCAGGTCGGGGAACAGCAGTGCCAGGATCGGCCGGGCGGTCAGCTCGGTGACGCGCCCGCCACCGAAGGGCTGGTCGCCCAAGGGACGCTGGTAGTAGCCCTTGACGAGGTGGATTCGCGGCTCCTCGAGGAGGGGCTGGAGCAGGCGCCCGACGAACTCGCGCGTGGTGTTGACCACGTCGGCGTCCAGGAAGACGAGCAGTTCGCTGGTGGTCGCGCGTGCCCCGGCACGCAGCGCCGCTCCCTTGCCCGGTGTCCCCTCCAAGGTGACCACGCGCGCGCCGTGGCGACGGGCGACCGCGGCGGTCCCGTCGTGCGAGTGGTCGTCGACGACGACGACCTCCTCGAGGTCGCCGAAGTCGCCAACCGCCTCGAGGACCGCACCGAGGGTTGCCTCCTCATCACGTGCGGGAATGACGACGGCGACTGAGCGTGACTCGGCCGCCCGGCTCACCCGCTCGTCGTCGTAGTCGGCCGCGCGAAGCGTCCAGGGGGCGTCAGACACGCTCTGAGGTTAGGGGCGCACTTGACAGGGCTGCATCGGTGCCGTCACAATGGACGCGTCATCAAGAGCGACTGAGGGACGGGCCCGCAGACGTCGCGACAACCAGTCGGCCATGCCGACCAGGTGCCAAAGCCCGAACGATGAAAGGAATGCTGTGAGTTTCGCCACCGGCCTTCGTTGCCGCGAATGCGGCGCCACCTACCCCGATGACGCGCGCTACTCGTGCGACGAGTGCTTCGGGCCCCTGGAGGTGACCTACGACCTCGGGGCCGCCCGGAGCTCGGTCACCCGAGCCTCGATCGAGTCCGGACCGCGCTCCATCTGGCGCTACCACGACCTGCTACCCGACGCGGGGGGCGATCCCGTCGACTTGGGGGCGGGCTGGACGCCCTTGCGCCGCGCCGACCGCCTGGCCGCGCGCCTCGGCGTGCGCGAGCTGTGGCTGAAGGACGACACCCGCAACCCCACGGGCTCGTTCAAGGATCGGGTCGTGGCCACGGCGCTGTCGAGCGCGCGACGATTGGGCTTCACCACGGCGGCCTGCGCCTCGACCGGCAACCTGGCGACCTCGGTCGCGGCCCACGCGGCCGCGATCGGCTGGCCCAGCGTGACGATCATCCCGCACGATCTGGAGCGCTCCAAGATCGCGATGTCGTCGATCTTCGGGGGCACGGTCCTGGCGGTCGAGGGGAACTACGACGACGTCAACCGGCTGTGCGTTGAGCTCGTTGACGAGCACCCCGAGTGGGCCTTCGTCAACGTGAACTTGCGCCCCTACTACGCCGAGGGGTCCAAGACGCTGGCCTTCGAGATCGTCGAGCAGCTGGGCTGGCGCCTGCCGGACCAGGTCGTGGTGCCCGTGGCGTCGGGGAGCCAGTTCACCAAGGTGGCCAAGGGATTCGAGCAGCTGCGCGCGCTCGACCTGGTGACGGGACCCGCACCGCGGATGTTCGCCGCGCAAGCCGCCGGATGCTCGCCGGTGGCGGCGGCCTTCGCCCGCGGCGACGAGGTGGTCATCCCCCAGCGCCCGGCGACGATCGCCCGGTCCCTGGCCATCGGGAACCCGGCTGACGGGCCCTACGTCCTCGATGAGCTGCGGCGCGGTGGTGGCGACGCCGGGGCGGTGAGCGACGCGGCGATCCTCGACGGCATCGCCGAGCTGGCCGAGACCGAGGGCATCTTCGCCGAGACCGCCGGTGGGGTGACCGTGGCGACCTTGCACCAGCTGCTCGAGCGCGGGACGCTGGATCGGTCGGCATCGATCGTCGCCATCATCTCGGGGCACGGCCTGAAGACCCTCGACGCCATCGCCGACCGCGCTGGGGTCTCGGCGACGGTCCCCCCCACGCTGGCCGCCGCCGAGGCCGCGCTGGCCGGCGACCGCCTGGTGGTGGCCCGATGAGCGTCACCGTGCGCCTCCCCAGCCAGCTGCGGGCCCTGGTCGGCGGGGTCAGTGAGGTTCCCGTCGAGGCGGCAACCGTGCGCCAGGCCATCGTCGCGGTCGATGAGCGCTTCCCCGGCATCGCCGGGCGCGTGCTCGACGACCGGGGATCGCTACGGCGCTTCGTGAACGTCTTCGTCGCCGACGAGGACGTTCGCTTCCTCGACGGCCTCGACACTGCCCTGCGCGAGGGGCAGACGGTCTCGGTGGTGCCGGCGGTCGCGGGCGGGTGATCGTTAGCACTCGGATATACTGAGTGCTAACATCTTCCGGCACCCAGCGGGTAGTCGCTCGCAGACAAACAAGGAGTCACCGTGGCGAAACTGATCGCTTTCGATGAAGAGGCCCGTCGCGCACTCGAGCGCGGCATGAACAAGTTGGCCGATGCGGTCCGGGTCACCCTAGGCCCCAAGGGCCGCAACGTGGTCCTGGACAAGAAGTGGGGCGCGCCCACCATCACCAATGACGGCGTGTCCATTGCCAAGGACATCGATCTGGAGGATCCCTTCGAGCGCATCGGCGCCGAGCTGGTCAAGGAAGTGGCCAAGAAGACCGACGACGTGGCCGGTGACGGCACCACGACGGCCACGGTGCTGGCCTGGGCGATGGTGCGCGAGGGCCTGAAGAACGTGGCGGCCGGCGCCAACCCGATGTCGCTCAAGCGCGGCATCGAGGCCGCCGTCGAGACCGCGGTCGCCTCCCTGAAGGAGCTGGCCATCCCCGCGGACGCCAAGGAGCAGATCTCTCAGGTCGCCTCGATCTCGGCGGCGGACACCGAGATCGGCCAGCTGATCGCCGACGCGATCGACAAGGTCGGCAAGGACGGCGTGATCACGGTGGAGGAGAGCCAGTCCTTCGGGATGGACATGGACCTGGTCGAGGGCATGCGCTTTGACAAGGGCTACATCTCGCCCTACTTCTCCACGGACACCGAGCGCATGGAGGCCGTGCTGGAAGACGCGTACGTCCTGCTGGTGTCCACCAAGATCTCCGCGGTGCGCGACGTGCTGCCGGTCCTGGAGAAGGTCATGCAGTCGGGCCGACCGCTGCTCATCATCGCCGAGGACGTGGAGGGCGAGGCTCTGGCGACGCTGGTCGTCAACAAGATCCGCGGCACCTTCAAGTCCGTGGCGGTCAAGGCACCGGGATTCGGCGAGCGCCGCAAGGCCATGCTGCAGGACATCGCCATCTTGACGGGCGGCACGGTGATTTCCGAGGAGGTCGGCCTGAAGCTGGAGAACGCGACGCTCGACCTGCTCGGCTCGGCCCGCAAGGTCGTGGTGACCAAGGACGAGACCACGATCGTCGAGGGCGCTGGCAGTGACGACGACATCAAGGGTCGGATCAGCCAGATCAAGACCGAGATCGAGAACACCGACTCGGACTACGACCGCGAGAAGCTCCAGGAGCGTCTGGCCAAGCTCTCGGGCGGCGTCGCGGTGATCAAGGTCGGCGCGGCCACCGAGGTCGAGCTCAAGGAGAAGAAGCACCGCATCGAGGACGCGGTCTCGACGACCAAGGCCGCGATCGAGGAGGGTGTGGTGCCCGGCGGCGGCGTCGCCCTGCTGCGCAGCCAGGTCCAGATCCTGGCCCTGGCGGACAGCCTCGTCGGCGACGAGGCCACGGGGGCACGCCTGGTGGCCCGCGCGGTCGAGGCGCCGCTCACGCAGATCGCCGTCAACGCCGGCCTGGAGGGCGGCGTGGTGGTCGAGCGCGTGCGCAACCTGGAGGTGGCCACGGCGGGCCTGAACGCCGCCACGGGCGAGTACGAGGACCTGCTGCACGCCGGCGTGATCGACGCCGCCAAGGTGACCCGGTCGGCCCTGCAGAACGCCGCCTCCATCGCGGCGCTCTTCTTGACGACTGAGGCCGTGATCGTCGACAAGCCCGAGGAGAAGGCTCCCGCGATGCCCGGTGCGGGCATGGAGGACTACTAGTCCACGCCGCGTCCGGGGGCTAGTCCACGCCGCGTCCGGGGGCCGGGGCGACGCCCCGACCCCCGGACGCGTGCGCGGGTGGCGGGCCCTAGCATGGCCCCATGGCTCCCCTCCCGGTCGCCCCCACGCGGGGGCTCAGCGTCGTTCACCTGTTCTGCCAAGCGGTCGGGCCCGTGGACGCGGCCGCGGTGGACGCCGCGGTGGAGCAGGCGCGAACTCGCGGCATGCAGGTCGTCAGTGCCGCCATCGTGGGGGCCAAGGCCGACTCGTGCTTCATGGTCCTGGGCAGCGACCTGTGGGATCTGCGCCGCTTCCAGTCCGAGGTTCAGCGCGCTGGACTGGCCGTCGTGGACAGCTACGTCTCGGTCACGGAGGTGAGCGAGTACGCGGCCGGGCTGCCCGAGAAGGTGCGCCAGGATCGGCTCTTCCCGACGCTGCCGCCCGAGGGCCTACCCGCCTTCTGCTTCTACCCGATGTCCAAGCGCCGGGGGGAGGAGCACAACTGGTACGCGCTGCCCTACGACGACCGGGAGCGCCTCATGCGCGAGCACGGCCGCACCGGTCGCGAGTTCCGCGGCCGGGTGCTCCAGCTGGTCACGGGGTCGACGGGTCTGGATGACTGGGAGTGGGGCGTCACCCTCTTCGGGGCCCATCTCGATGACTTGAAGGAGTGCGTCTACACGATGCGCTACGACGAGGCCTCCACCCGCTACGGCGACTTCGGACCCTTCTACACCGGCATGGTGGGCAGCGTCGCCGACGTGCTGGCGGCCACGGTGGGCGAGTCATGAGCGACGTCACCGAGAAGATGCTGCGGCGCTGGGCCGAGGCCCTGGCCGGCGTCGCCCGCACCGGCCTCGGGTTCACCGAGAGCCAGTTCGAGCGGGAGCGCTACGAGGAGGTCCTTCACATCGCCGCCGACATCAAGACGGCGGCCGAGGAGGGGCGCGGCGACCGGCTCGACGCCGACGGGTACGTGACCGAGTGGCTGGCCGACCAGGGGCGTGGCGTGCCGGGCTACGTGACCCCGAAGGTGGCCGTCGGTGCCGCGGTGGGCAACGAGCGCGGTGAGCTGCTGCTCATCCAGCGCGCCGACTCGGGCGTCTGGCTGTACCCGACGGGCTGGTGCGACGTGGGGTACTCGGCGCCCGAGGTCGTCGTGAAGGAGGTCCTCGAGGAGACCGGGATCGCCGTGGAGCCGGTGCGGCTCATCGGGGTGCTCGACGGCATGCGCCTGGGCGTCTCACGCATCCCGCTGTACTCGCTGATCTTCCACTGCCGGGTCGTGGGCGGGGAGCTCGCTGCCCACCCCCTCGAGACCCTCGACGTGGGCTGGTTCTCCCGCGACGCCCTGCCCAGCCCGACCCTGGGCGCTGATCGCTGGGCCGACCCGATCTTCGCGGCCATTGATGGTGAGCGCCGGGACGTCTTCTACGACGACCTGCGCCGTCCGGTGTGGCGGGACCGGGCGTGAGCATGGACGTCGTCATCGAGGAGGCCCGCGACGCCTCGGCGGCCCTGCTGGCCGACCTGAATGCGCTCGTGCCCCAGCTCTCGTCGACCGCGTCCCCGCTGACCGCGGCCGCCCTGACCGAGCTGCTGGCGCACGAGGGCACCTCCGTCTTGGTGGCCCGCCTCGGGGATCGGGTCGTGGGGACGCTGACGCTGGTCGAGTTCGCGATTCCGACGGGGCGGCGCGCCTGGATCGAGGACGTGGTGGTCGACGCAGCGGTACGCCAGCGCGGTGTCGCCGACCAGCTGACTCGCGCCGCGTTGGCCCTGGCGGCCGCCCACGGCGTTCGCCAGGTCGATCTGACCAGCCGGCCCTCGCGCCAGGCGGCCAACGCCCTCTACCAGAAGCTGGGGTTCGTGCGTCGCGACACCAACGTGTACAGGTACCTGATCGAGTAGGTCGTCGATTTCGGTGTTGGACTGGCGTCGTGCGTCGCGCCACAGCACTCTTCACAATCCTCGCTCTCTTCGTCGTTGGCTCGCTGCCGGTATTGAGCAGTTCTTCTGCCACCTCGGCGGTCCCTCCGGCGTGTGCGGCCAGTTCTGTTCGAATCACCGACTACAACACCCTTGTTGGCGGTGGGAGCGTAAATGATCTCTTCTGGATTAGGAACGTCAGCTCTCGGGACTGCTCGCTGCGTGGCTACGTTCGCGTTGCCTATGTGGGCGTGTACGGCATTGGGACTCCGTACAGGGATCCGCACAGGCTGAACGTCAGCGAGAGACACTCCTACGGGCGCGACGGAAATGACATTGGCGGTCTGATGAGAGGCTTGCCCATCCCAACGGTGTCGCTGAAGGCGAATGGCCTGGCCTCTTTCTGGTTGTACGGCACTGATGAACCAGTCGGGAAGCCGCCGGTTCGTTGCATCGACTCACGCACCATGTTGGTGTGGCTCCCAGGATCGCCGGCTTCGATTGCCGTCGAGCCCCTTCGAGCTAGCGGCTTCTACTGGTGCGGGGGGTTTGCGGCACACCCGATCCTCCCGGGGAAGTCGGGTTCTGATCCTCCCAAGCCGCTGAGTTACTACTTCGGCGTCTCGGGTTAGCCTCGACCGCCCTGCGTGGAAGTCACCTCCACCAAGAACCGGTAGGCGAACGCGCACAGGTACCTGATCGAGGTGTGAGATTCCTTCGACCGTTGTGTCGTCGTGAAGGTGCGAGAGATCATCCAGGAGCTCGAACGCGCAGGGTGGGTTCAGATTCGTCAGACTGGAAGCCATCGCCACTTCAAGCACGAGTCCAAGTCTGGGTCGGTGTGCGTTGCGGGCAGCTTGGTCGATGATGTTCCGAAGGGAACCCTCAGTAACATTGTGAGACAGGCGGGACTGGAGAGGCGGCCACGATGACCGAGTTCACCATCGTCATCGAGGACGCGGGCACAAACTTTGCCGCGTACGCACCTGACGTCCCGGGCTGCATCGCTACTGGCGCCACGGTCGAAGAAGTGACGGTGACCCTTCGCGAGGCGATTGCCGAGCACCTTGAGATTCTGCGTGAGATGGGTGAGGAGATACCGACCCCGCATTCACGCGCCGGGGTAATCCAGATCGCGTCGTAGTTGGCGTCACTTCTACCAAGACTCGGTAGACAAACGTGTACCGCTTCTCCCTGGACAGCGAACCGTCCGCGTAACGCGCGGGCGGACCTGTCGGGCACGAGCGCGGGATCGAGAGCCGCGGCGCCGCCCGCAGCGAGGAGGCGCGAGCCGGCGCGGCGACCATCCCTGGAGCGCCGACCTCCTCACCGGCGCCGCCTCGCGTCCTGGCCCGGTCGCCAGCAGGGTCCGGTCGCCGGCTGCTTCGCAACCGACGCGTCGCGGCGGTCGTGAGCTCGCCCTCTTCGACGCCGGGTCCGCGCATCACCCGCCGGGCCAGCTGGCAGCAGCCCTGGGATAACCTGCCCCGGTGAGCGAACCACCGTCGAAGGCGGCGAGCCTCTCGCTCGGTGCTCGGCGCGAGGCCGCCCTGGAGCACGCCGCGGCCCACGTGCTGCGGGCGTGGACCGAGTTCGACCAGGCCCGTGACGCCGAGTCACCGATCTCACCCGCCTTGCGGGCGCGCCTGGCACTACCCCTGCCCGAGGAGGGCAAGGACCCCCTCGAGGCCATCGATTGGGCGGCCGAGGTCCTGGACACGTCGATGGCCCAGTCGCGCCCGCGCTTCTTCGGCTTCATCGGCTCGAGCGGCTTGGAGATGGGCGCGCTGGCCGACCTGCTGGCCCACTCCTACGACATCAACCTGGCCGTCGACGCCGGTGCCGCCACGGCTCTCGAGACCCAGGCGGTGGACTGGCTGGCCCAGTTCCTGGGCTACCCGGCCGCGACCGGCACCTTCACCAGCGGCGGCACGGTCTCCAACATCACCGCCCTGACGGCGGCCCGGGAGGCGGCGTTGCCGGGCTCGCGCCAGCGGGGCCTCGCCGGGGCCACGCCGACCGTCTACTGCTCCAGCGAAGCGCACTACTCGATCACGCGGGCCGCCGAGACGCTCGGGATCGGCCGAGACTTCGTGCGCGCCATCGCCATCGACGACGAGCGGGCCCTGCGCGTCGACCAGCTGCGCCGCGCCCTCGACGAGGACCGGGTCGCCGGGTGCACCCCCATCGCGATCGTCGCCACGGCGGGGACCACGCTCACCGGCGCGGTCGACCCGATCGATCAGATGGCCGACGTCGCCGCGCACTACGGCGTGTGGCTCCACGTGGATGGTGCCTACGGCCTCCCCGCCGCCACCGTCGCGGCGTGCCGGCCGCGCTTCGCCGGGCTCGAGCGGGCCGACTCGGTGACCGTGGACTGCCACAAGTGGATGTTCGTGCCCAAGGCCTGCAGTGCCCTGCTGGTGCGCGACGGGCAGCGCCTGGCGGCCGCCTTCGCCCACGACGAGGCCTACGTGCCCCACGCCGAGGAGCGCCTCAACGCCGTGGACCTGACCTTGGAGTACTCGCGGCCGTTCCGCGCGCTCAAGCTGTGGCTGGCGCTGCTCACGCACGGGGCCGCCGCCGTGCGCGCGGCGGTGGCGCGCAACTGCGCGCAGGCCCAGCTGCTCTACGACCAAGCGAGCGAGCACCCGCTCCTCGCGACCCTGGAGCGTCGCCCGACCCTGTCGATCGCCCCGGTGCGGGTCCTGGTGCCCGGGTGCAGCGATCCCGATGCGCATACCGCGGCGCTGTGCACGCGCCTCCAGGAGGACGGGCGGGTCTTCGTCTCGCCGGCCACCATCGACGGGTCGGTGTGGCTGCGCCCCTGCTTCACCAACTTCCGCACCACCGACGAGGACGTCGCGGCGCTGGTCGACGTGGTCCTCGAGCTGGGCCGCCACTGTGCGGATCTCCACGAGTGATTTCACCGGGCGTGCGCTCGACTACCGTGCAGTCATGATCGTGTGTGTGCCGGTGCAGCCGGATGGAACAGTGGACCCGCGCTGGGGTCGAGCCCAGCGCATCGCCGTGGCCGAAGTCCACGACGGGCAGATCGCTCGCTGGGACGAGGTGGAGGTCGGCTGGGACCACCTGCACGACGAGGGGTCCTCGGCGCGCCATCACGCCCGGGTGGCGCGCTTCCTGCGCGAGCAGGGCGTGGAGGCCGTCGTCGCCGCCCACGTCGGTGAGGGGATGGTGCGCATGCTCGACACCATGCACCTGACGGTGCACGTGGGGGCTGTCGGCGACGCCCGGGCAGCCGTGACTGCGGCGCTAGCCTAACTCCTGGCCCCCCGCTTGCTCAGCCTCCGGGTGACGGTTGGGTCGACGCGCCGATCGCCGGGTCGCCATCTCGGCGTGGACCATGACCTCGAAGCCGCACCCCACCGCCCCCGGATCGACGCGCGCTCTGGCCGGTGTTGACTCCGGCGGCCTCCAGTCGCCGCACGCTGCGCCGGCGCGGGGTCAGCGCGGCTGGCCAGCTCCTGGATGGTGCGGCGTCCATCGCGTCGCACTGGCGTGATGGGGGCGTCATCGCGGGCGCTCACGTCGCGACCACTCGGTGAGATCGGTACCCGTCTCGATCACCGACACGTGGCCGAGCGGCGGTGGCTCCGTGGCCCTGCGGTTCGACGGCCTGTGGCTCGAGTGGCGCCCTCCGGCTCTCGTGGTCACGGCCCGCCTGGGTCACGGGTCGGTGACTGGCGGGGTGGCCGGGTCGGCCGTCCTCCACGTCACGGTGCCGGTGCACCGGTGGCGTCACCACCTCACCGAGTCTGATCGCGGGCACGGACTGCGGCGCCGTCCAGCTCGCTCGCCCGGGGCCTCCGCGGCGTTCCTACGAGGGTGATCTGGGCGTACGCCAGTGGGCTGCCGGCATCGGCCGCGAGAAGTGGTAGCCCTGGGCGAGCTCCACCCCGAGTTGTGCGATGGCCTGGGCCTCGGCAGAGGTCTCGACGCCCTCGGCGAGCAGTGTCATCGCGGTGTGCTCGGCGAATTGCCGCATGCCCGTCACCAGAGCCTGCTTGGCCTGGTCCTGGTCGATGTCGCGCACCAGGCTGATGTCGAGCTTGACGATGTTGGGGCGCAGCTCGAGGATGTGGCGCATCGATGCGTAGCCCGCACCGGCGTCGTCGACCAGCACGCGCAGCTCGGGCAGCCCACTGAGGACTTGGCGGAGCGCCGCGTAGTCGGTGATCGCGCTGTGCTCGGTGAGCTCGACCCCGAGCTCGCGCGACGTGCTCGCCAGAAGGGCGGGTGTCCCGGGGCGCAGCAGCGACGTCGGGGAGAGGTTGACGGTGAGGAGGCCTCCGTCGGGGAGCTGGTCGGCCTCGGCCAGGGCCCGGCCGGCGCAGGCCAACTCGAGCTCGGTCGTCAGGTGGGCGGCGGCGGCCTCGGCGAAGTGCTCGTCGGGCGACCGGCCGTCGTCGAAGCGCGTGAGCGCCTCGAAGCCGCGGATCTCCCCAGTCGCCAGGTCCACGATGGGCTGGTACACCGGGTGGTAGCGGCCGCTGGTGATGATGTCGGTGACGCCGGCCCGCAGGATCTCGTGGCGCTCGTCGCGGTCGACCTGGGGACCCAGCTGGGAGCCGGCAAAGGAGCCCAGCTCTTCGAACACCGAGTTCCGTGGTCCACCGGCCACCCCCGGCCTGATCCGCGCGGCGATCGACAGGGCTCCGATGGTCCGGCCGTTCCAGCGCAGGGGCACCAGCACGGCGACGGCGAAGCCGGCCGCGGCCAGAGCCTCCAGGATGGGGCTGGTCTCGGTGTCGCTGCGGCGTGACAGGTCGGCGCGCCGCACGCGGGCCCGGGTCTCCATCATCTGGATCCACGCGGCGGGCAGCGCGGGGGCCAGCTCGCGGCCCACGCGCACGACCTCGGGCTCGCCCGACATCGCCAGGAGCGCGTAGGAGGCGTCGGGGCCGCGTCGGTAGATCGCGACGAAGTCGATGAAGTCGAGTGCCAGCAGCTGGTCGGCGAGCTCGCTGGCCGAGGTGCGCAGGTCGTAGCCGGTGCGCGACCCGCTCATCAGCTCGGCCAGCTGGACCGCGTCGCGCTCCTGGCGCTCGACGTCCGCCTCCAACTGGCGCTCGGCGGTCACGTCGCGCTCCACGGCAACGTAGGCAGTCGTCTCGCCCTGGGGGTCCACGATGGGTGAGATCACCGCGTCGACCTCGTAGAGCTCGCCGCTGGCCCGGCGATTGATCAGGTGGCTGCGCCACGTGCGCCCGGCCAGCAGGGTCGCCCACAGCTCGCGGTAGAAGGCAGATCGGAA
>JAKAUQ010000017.1 GCA_021827705.1 Actinomycetes bacterium | reverse complement strand
TTCTTGGCAACCGCCTTCTTGGCCGGAGCCTTCTTGGCGACGGTCTTCTTGGCCGGAGCCTTCTTGGCGACGGTCTTCTTGGCCGGAGCCTTCTTGGCCGGAGCCTTCTTGGCGACCGCCTTCTTGGCCGGAGCCTTCTTGGCCGGAGCCTTCTTGGCGACCGCCTTCTTGGCCGGAGCCTTCTTGGCCACGGCCTTCTTGGCTACGGCCTTCTTGGCCGGAGCCTTGGCCGCCGGAGCCTTCTTCGCGGCTGTTGCCACTTTCCCTCCTTGGGACATATCACTCAATCAATCCGGAACCTCGAGACTGCCCCGATCGGCTCCGCACCGATACCCACACACTCGTCCGACTCGCTCGACCATCCAGTCGTGCCGTCGGGCGCAGTGCCTGATCCCTCTCCGAGGGACGAACTCCGACCTCGTCATCGACGACGATGTGAACCCCGTCTTCTTCCTCTTTGGAAGGACACCAAAAGTTCACTCGACATGATGAGTGATGTCAAGCATTTCGCATTGTCGACCGTTGCGATACGTGCACGACGACGATGGTGTGTATCTCGGGCGCACGGTCACCGGTGACGCAACGAGTGGTGCCGAGCGATCAACACTGGTGCTCGGTCCATCGCGCAGCGGCAAGACGTCGTCGATCATCGTCCCGAACCTTCTGCTCACGATGCGCTCGGTGGTAACCACGTCGACCAAGGACGACGTGCTGCGAACTGTCGCCGAGCGTCGCACCGATGGCGCCACGCTGGTGTTCGATCCATCGGGAATGGTGACGCTGCCGCGCGGAGTGCAGCGCGTGGGCTACTCACCGCTGCGCCAAGCGGAGTCGTGGGATGGCGCGGTACTGGCCACACGCACGCTGACCGATGTCGCTCGACGTGCCCGCAGCGAGAGTGCCGACGATCACTGGACCGAGCGGGCGGGCGCACTGGTCGCGCCCCTGCTCCACGCGGCCTCCCTCGAGGGAGCCTCCCTCGGCCAGGCGGCGGCTCAACTCGATCGTCGCGATCCCCAGCGCGCCGTGGCCATCCTCAACGAGCGCTACGGGGCCGAGCATCCGTCGACCGCGCTGCTCGGTGGCGTCCTCCAGACCGATGCGCGTGAGCTCTCGGGCATCTGGTCGACAGCATCGGGCCTGTTCGCGGGCCTGCGCACCGAGGCGGCACGAGCAGCCTCGCGGGATCCGGCACTCGACCTGGACGAGTTCCTCCGGGGACCCAATCAGTTGCACATCGTCTCGCCGAGCCGGGTGCAGTCTGTCTCCACGCCGCTGGTCGTGGGCGCGCTCGACGAGATCATCCACGCCACGTACCAGCGACACGACCACGGGGCCCGACTGCTGCTCGCCCTCGACGAGCTGGCCAACGTCGCTCCCCTGCCCCGGCTCGCCAGCATCGTCTCGGAAGGGGGAGGCCAGGGGGTCGTTACCGTGGCGTGCCTCCAGGATCTGAGCCAGGCGCGCACGCGCTGGGGTTCGGCCGCCGCGGGATTCCTGTCTCTCTTCCCCACGACGGTGGTGCTGCCGGGCATCGCCGATCGCGACACCCTCGAGCTGATCAGTCGCCTGTCGGGGCGCGTGCATGTGCCGAACCAGTCGCGCCACTCGGGGCGCGGGCGCGCCTCGACGGTCTCGACTACGTGGGTGGAGCGTGAGCGCTTGGGCGTGGCCGAGGTAGCGACGGGCCGACCGGGTTTCGCCCTCGGGCTGCGCGCCGACAAGTCGCTCGGCTGGATCCGCCTGACGCCAGCCCACACGGATGCACGCTGGCGCACGACCGCGACCGCCCGCGAGTCCCTCTACCGCACCCGTGACCACTCTTCGCGCCCGATGTCGCGCGAGCGCTGAGGGAGCGCCGGGCGCGCCCGTCCCGTCAGCGCGGGCGAGCGCGCCTGGTCCAGTGTGAACTGGTAGCGGCTGAGGCCACGCTCGAAGCGTCGCCCCGGGTGCTGCAGGTCAATCGCGCGGTCGACCGCTCCTGGTGCGGCACCGTAGGGGGACGCGTCGGCCCACGCGCGGACCAGGTCCGCGCGGTGGATCGTCAGGGCCCCCTCGAAAGCGGCCGCGTAGGCGTGCGCGTCCCAGTCCGTCGCGGGCGGCGGCTCGAGAGTGCCGATCGGCCACAGGTTCTCCCTCTCGCTGCGCCACCGTGCCACGGCCGCCTCACGCGACCAGTGCTGCTTGGGGGCGCGCCGGTCGTCGTGGCCCGGCCACAGCGCTCGATAGCCCTCATCGACTCCCGCGACATGTTCTCTTCCTCCACGCGACCACACGCGCCACGAGGACGTGGCATTGATCTCGAAGCGCAGGGCCGCGCGATACAGAGCGTCGGCCGCCGGGAGATGGACGCGCAGCGCGCGACTGTCCAGCACTCCGCGGTGCTGCGCCGGGCGAGCCCCGACGAGCACGTGGTCGTGCAGGTGCGGCTCGCCCGCTCGGTTGATCCCGTGGGTGAAGCCCACGACCCGTTCCCAGGCTGCCGAGGCCCCGAAGCGCTCGCCGTCCCGGGTGACCGGAACCACCAGGGCCCGGCGCTCGAGGTAGTCGAGCGCACCGCCCACGGCACGCCGCTGCGCCTCCACCAGCGCGCCCGATGACTCGGGGTCCACGGCGAGCAGGATCGAGACCGCGCGCGGCGCCGCGAACACCAGGTCATAGCCCGTGACTGAGGACCGTGGCGACGTGCGCAGCACCGCCGCCACGTCGCGCTCGGACGCGGCATCGCCGCTGCCCCGCCACCACCACCCGGCCGCGTCCCGGCACCCGTCGAGCTCCTGGGCCCGATCGCGTACCAGGTACGAGACGTCCTGGCTCTTGCGCACCAGCAGTCGGATCACGGATCCCTCCGCGACCCAACGGTCGCTGGCTCAGAGCGCAGCGAGCATGCGTGCGGCCACGGCGTGGCCCGCTTGACGGAATCGCGGGGTGACCACGACCGCTCCAGCTCCGGCCTCGACCATGAGCTGGTCTAGGAAGGACTCGTTGGCCACTCGCAGGCGAACGAGATGCCGACCATCTCCCAGGGCGCGCCACTGCACGCGCGGCAGCGCCTCGAACAGCCAGCGTGACGAGGCCTGCACCAGGACGACGACGTCCTCGCCCACGTCGCCCACCTGGGTGAGCCAGTTGGACACGCTATCTGGTGGCCGGACCTCGTCGGCCGTCGAGCTGGCCAGGACCGCGACGATGCGATCGATGCGGAACGTGCGCCACGCGACGCTGGTGAGGCAGTAGGCGCGGGTGTAGGCGTGACCGTTAAGGAAGCGCACCTCCCGAGGCTCGATAGTGCGATCCGTGGTCTCGCCGGTGGTGCCCGAGACGTAGCGGATCTTCAGCCTCTGGTGTCTTTGGGTCGCCTCCTGCACCTGGACCTCAACCTCGTCGGCGACGATCTCCTCCATCTGCACCCAGTGCTGGGCGAGTCCCTCGATCTTGTCGATCACCGCCCGCACGGCCGGATCGTCGTGGATGGCCAGAGCCTCGCGCAATGCGATGTTGATCTCGAAGAGGTCCCGCCACGTAAGTGCCGGCAGCGGTGGCGTCCCGGTGACGACCTCCTCGGGAAGGTAGAGGGCGTCCTCGGTGTCCTCGTGCTCCCAGTCGTCACACTCCTTGATCACGTGGGCGGGGAAGCCGTAGTCCCCGTGGAGGGGCTCGAAGGTCACCAGGCGGTCCATGATGTGGCGCACGACCTCTGGCGCCATCCCCGAGCGCTGGGCGAGCGAGCTGAGCCGGACACCCTCGGGTGCGTGGTGCACCATGTGCAAGAGTCGCAACGCCTGGCCGAGCGTGCTGTCAGAAGTCGGCGCCTCGAAGACGATCTCGCCCACCTCGGGAACGGGGCCCGCATTGACTCGCTCCAGCCAGTCACGCAGCGTGCGCCGCAGAACCTTGGGTGCCCGCACCCGAACACGATCGCCGGCCCGCAAAGCGAAGCGCAGGGCTGCGCGCAGGCTTTCGAAGGTCAGGGCCACGTCCACCTCGCCCGTCGGACGCGCGTGCAGGTGGGCACCATCGAACTGGCGGGCGATCAGCCGCGCATAGTTCTCGCTCGTCGTGAACTGCGCGCGCACCGGCGAGGGCGTCGCCCCGAACTCGGGGCGCCAAGCCCGGGCCGCCGCCGCCAGGTCCTCGTCGACCTCGAAGGTCTCGTCGCTGACGTGCGGCATCGACGTCATGCGTGTGAGGCGGTAGCCCTTGACCTCGCTGGATCCGTGCACCCGCGCGACCACGTACACCGCGCCGTGGAAGAGCCCGATGACCAGCGGCTCGACGACGCGGGTCCGGTTGGCCGAGGAGTGGTAGTCAAAGCTCACAACGCGGCGGAGCCGCACGGCGCGCAGGATGGGTGTGAGGTACGTGGTGTCCTCGAGCCCGCTGTCGGCCCCGGGACCCTCGTTGAAGAGGCTGAACGCCCCCGAGGCACCGAACCCGTAGAGACGAAGCGCCAGCTGGATGACGCGGCGCTCCTCCTCGTCCCAGTGCAGCACCGGCGCCATCACGCTGTCGGCGTCGATCCAGTAGCCAACACCGCCCTCGGGCAGCGCGATCGTCTCGATCTGCCATCCCAGCTCGCGGATCCGCACCTTGTCACGCTCGAACTTCTGGCGCACGGCCACCGGCGATCCCTCGTAGGCGCGCACCTTGCGCGGTGAGCGACCACGCTGGGGATACTCGTCGATGAGTAACTCGGTGACGATGGTCTCCTGGGAGAGGGGGCGCTCCCGCGACGCACTCTGCAAGAGCAGGGTCAGAGCCACCAGGCGCTCGCGGCTCTCCTCGACGCTGCTGCGAACGCTCATCGCCCGGACCCCTCCTCGCCGCGACCGGGCCGCCCGGCCCGGCTCGAGGACGGCGCCGTGACCGTCACGTCGCGTCGGCGCCGCCGTCGCGGCGCCAGAGTCCCGAGCGTCCCCCCGACTTCTCCCACAGCGCGATGTCGTGAATCGCCATGGTGCGGTCGATCGACTTGCACATGTCGTAGATCGTGAGCGCCGCCACCGAGACGGCGACCAGCGCCTCCATCTCCACGCCCGTCCGGTCCACCGCGTCGACGCTGGCCTCCACCACGATGTCGGTGTCGCCGACGGTGAAGTTCACGTAGACGTTGCCCACCAGCACCGGGTGCGCCATCGGCAGCAGGTCCGCCGCGCGCTTGGCGGCCTGGATTCCCGCCACGCGCGCGGTGGCCAAGACGTCGCCCTTGCCCACCGCGTTGGTCGCCACAGCAGCGGTGGTCGTCGACTGCATGCTCACGCGCCCGCGAGCCAGCGCCCGCCGGACGGTCGCGTCGCCGGGGCTCAGATCGCGGGGCAGCGAGCCCTCCCGGGCGATCCGGCGCGGCGGCGAGAATTCGTCCACGGCGCCATGCTACCGGGGCCGTCCGAGCGCTCCCGGGGCCCGGTACACTGGCTAAAACGTCTTGGAATCTGGGAGTTCGCATCGATGCCGACGTACGAGTATGAGTGTGAGAAGTGCCGCGACCGATTCGAGATGGTGCGACACTTCTCGGATCCGGAACTGACCACGTGCCCGCGCTGTGGCAGCCCCGTGCGCAAGGTGATCTCCTCGGTGGGCATTGTCTTCAAGGGAAGCGGCTTCTACAAGACTGACAGCCGTACCGCGAAGTCCACCTCATCGGCCGACTGACCGAGGCACCCACCCCCCGAAACCCACCGGTAATGTGGATCTGGTGATTCTGCCGTCGATCGCATCCCCCGATGACCTGCGCGGACTCTCCTACGCCGAACTGAACCAGCTCAGTGCCGAGATCCGGACACTCATCATCGACACGGTGACGTCGACCGGGGGGCATCTGGGCTCCAACCTCGGTGTGGTCGAGCTGACCATCGCCCTGCATCGCGTCTTCCACTCCCCCGACGACGTGATCCTCTTCGACACCGGCCACCAGGCCTACGTCCACAAGATCCTCACGGGTCGCCAGCACGACTTCTCCCGCCTGCGCCAGCGCGGGGGGCTGTCAGGCTACCCGAGCCGCTCCGAGAGCTCCCACGACTGGATCGAGTCGTCCCACGCCTCGACGGCCCTCTCCTACGCCCACGGCCTGTCGGTCGCCCTCGAGCGTCGCCGCCAACTGGCCGGGCGCGGCGGCGACCGCCACGTCGTCGCCGTCGTGGGCGACGGTTCTCTCACCGGCGGCATGGCCTTCGAGGCGCTCAACAACCTGGGTCACGCCAACCAACGCGTGGTGATCGTCCTCAATGACAACGGTCGCAGCTACGCGCCGACCGTCTCGCGCCTGTCGGCGTCGCTGACGGCGCTGAGACTCAACAAGACGTACCTGACCTGGCGCGATCGCCTGCGGCGACTGGTGCGCGGCGTGCCGGGCCTGGGCAGTGCGGCCGACCGCAGCATCGACAGCTTCACATCGGTGATGCGCGAGATGGTCACTCCCCGCACATTCTTCGAGACCCTGGGCGTCCGCTACGTCGGGCCCATCGACGGTCACAACATCGCGGCCCTGGAGCCGATCCTGCGCAGCGCGGCGGATTGGGATGGCCCCATCTTGGTCCACGTGCTCACCCAGAAGGGCCGGGGCTACGAGCCGGCGGTCACCGACTCGCTGCGCATGCACGACTTCAAGCTGCCCCCCCGCCTCAACGAGGAGGACGTCGTCCCCCAGTCCTTCACGCAGGCCTTCTCCGACGCGCTGGTGACTATGGCCGACATCGACGACCGCATCGTCGCGCTCACCGCGGCCATGGCCGGTCCCACGGGCCTTCTGCAGTTCCAGCAGCGCTTCCCCCATCGGTTCTTCGACGTGGGCATCGCCGAGCAGCATGCGGTGACCGCTGCCGCCGGCATGGCCATGGGGGGCCTGAAGCCCGTCGTCGCGGTCTACGCGACCTTCTTCAGCCGCGCCTTCGACCAGGCGCATCTCGACGTCGGGCTGCTGAACCTGCCGGTGGTGTTCGTCTTCGACCGCGCCGGCATCACCGGCGACGACGGGCCCAGCCACCACGGCATCTTGGACATGGCCCTGTGCCTGTCGATCCCCAACATCACGGTGTTCGCCCCCTCGAGCGCCGAGGAGATTCCCGGAATGCTCGCCACCGCCCTCTCGCTGGCCTCGCCTACGGCACTGCGCTTTCCCAAGACCCTTCCCGCGCCCTTCGACGGACGCGTCGGCGAGGGTCGCCAGGCCCGCCTGGTCGCGCGCGGATCCGGCGAGCTGTGCGTGCTCGCGGTGGGCAAGATGGCTCCAGCGGCCTACGCGGCCCTCGACCGCATGACCGACGCCTCGGGAGTGACCCTCTACGACGTGCGCGTGCTACCCCCGGATCCGGGCATGATCGACGACGCGCTCGATCACCACCGCGTCATCACCGTCGAGGATGGCACGCGCCACGGCGGCGCTGGCACCTTCATGGTCTCGGCTGTTCGCGAGCGTGCCCAGGAGCGCGAACTGCCCTTCCCGCTCACGCGGATCCTGGGTGTCCCGCGCGCCTACTTGCGCCACGACCGACCCGACAGGCTGCTCGCGGACCTCGGACTCGATCCCGCCGGGCTGGCCGAGGCGTTCACCCGCATGCTGCGCGACGAGCCCGAGTTCGCCCGCCGACTCCCCGAGTCCCCCCGGACCGGCTACGAGTCCTAGCCTCGACGCTACGGTGGCGTGATGGACTTCCCCGTGCAACGCAGTCTCGAGGAGTGGCGCCAGGTCCTGGATCCCGAACGATTCGCCGTCCTGCGTCAGGCGGCCACTGAGGCTCCGTTCTCGGGCAGCCTCTTGACCCTGGACGACGATGGCGTCTACCGGTGCGCGGGCTGCGGTCAGCGGCTGTTTGCCTCCGAGCGCAAGTTCGACGCCGGCTGCGGGTGGCCGAGCTTTGACCGCTGCGAGGACGGGTCCATCGTGGAGCGCCGCGACACCTCCCTCGGGCGCGTGCGCACCGAGATCCTCTGCGCATCCTGCGGCGGCCATCTGGGCCACGTGTTCGACGACGGGCCCACGGACACCGGCCTGCGCTACTGCGTCAACTCTCTGGCCCTGAACTTCGAGCCCGAGAGCCCCGCCAGCTAGACGTCCAGGAATCGGCGGATCGCCAGGCCGGAGCCGACCGTTCCGATCAGGACCCCGACGATCAGCACGACCGCGTTGGTGCCCATCAGGGCGCCGGTGGACAAGGCGAACTCGTTATGCAGCGGATACCACGTGTGCAGGGCCGTGACCGCGCCGATGGCGACGACCGAGCCGAGTAGCCCCTGGATGAACCCCTCGGTCATGTAGGGGATCCGGATGAACCAGTTCGTCGCCCCGACGAGCTTCATCACCGACACCTCCCGCCGCCGGGCGAAGATCGCCATGCGGATGGTGTTCAAGATCAGGACCGTGGCCGAGAGCAGCAGCACCGCGGCCAGCACTAGGAACACGATCTGAAGGATGCGGATCGCCCGATTCATCTCGCGGATCTGCTGCTCGGGAGCGGTCACCATGTAGACACCGGGCTGGTTGGCGAAGGTCGACTCGACCACGAAGGCGTCCGACGGCACGGTGGGGATGCAGCGGAACGACGACGGGACGTCACTGACCTTGAGGACCGACCACTGGACGACGGGGAGGATCTTCTTGGCCTCCTGGTAGTCCCGGGTCTGGGAGTAGTAGACGCAGTCCTTGACGATGGGCAGGCTCTCGAGCTGCGAGCGCACGTTGCCCAACTCGCTGCCGGTCGCCGCGGGCTCCATCCACACCGTGACCCGCGTGCCCTGCTGCCACTGGGCCGACGCCTGGGCGGCACTCTGCTTGAGCAGCAGCGCCGCTCCCACCAAGGACAGGGAGACCGCGACGGTGAGCACCGCCGCGATCGTCATGAGGCGGTTGCGCCACAGGTTGCTCAGCGTCTCACGGATGGCGTAGCGAAGGTAGACCCGCATCATCGGCCTCCGATGGGCTCGTCGATCCCGTAGACGCCCCGCACCTGGTCGCGCACGATCTCGCCGTGATCGAGCTCGATGACCCGGCGCCGCATGCGGTCCACCAGCGCCTTGTCGTGGGTGGCCATCACCACCGTGGTCCCGGTGCGGTTGATCCGCTCCAGCAGCGCCATGATGGTTTCGGAGTTGGACGGGTCCAGGTTGCCCGTGGGCTCGTCGGCCAGCAGGATCAGAGGGCGGTTGACGAAGGCCCGGGCAATGGCGACGCGCTGTTGCTCGCCCCCCGAGAGCTCGCTGGGTCGGTTGCCCGCCTTCTCGGTCAGGCCGACCAGGTCGAGGATCTGGGGCACCTGCGAGTCGATTGTGGTGCGGGGTCGCCCAATGACCTCCAGGGCGAAGGCCACATTCTCGAAGACGGTTTTGTTGGGCAGCAGGCGAAAGTCCTGGAAGATGCAGCCGATGTTGCGACGCAGGTAGGGAACGCGCCACGACGACACCTTGGAGACGTCACGGCCCGCCTCGAGGATCCGCCCGCGATCGGGCAGCTCCTCACGCAGCAGCAGGCGCAAGAAGGTGGTCTTGCCCGATCCCGAGGCCCCGACGAGGAAGACGAACTCCCCCTTGTCGATGTTCAGCGACACGTCGCGCAGGGCCACGGTCCCGTTCTTGTAGGTCTTCGAGACGTGCTCGAAGCGGATCACGACTGCACCCCCTCGGGTCGACCTCGACGGCCCGTCTGGCGACGGAACGGGGACCAGCCTACTGGACAGTGCGTCCGGGCGGCGCCCCAGCTCACCGGTGGGTCCGCTGTCGGCGTAGCTCGGCCTCCATGAACGCGTCGATGTCACCATCCAAGACGGCGTCCACGTTGCCGGTCTCGACCTCGGTGCGGTGGTCCTTGACCAGCTGGTACGGCGCTTGGACGTAGGAGCGGATCTGGGACCCCCACGCGTTGTCGGCCCGCTCGCCGGTCAGGGTGTCCATCGCAGCCTGGCGCTCGGCCCGAGCGCGCTCGGCCAGCTTGGCGGCCAGGATCTGCATCGCCCGGGCCCGGTTCTGGTGCTGGCTGCGCTCGTTCTGGCAGCTGACCACCAGCCCCGTGGGCAGGTGCGTGATGCGAATCGCCGAGTCCGTCTTGTTCACGTGCTGGCCCCCGGCGCCCGAGGAGCGGTACGTGTCAATGCGCAGGTCGCGCTCGTCGATCTCCACCTCGTGGGAGTCATCGGGCAGCAACGGCGTGACCTCGAGACTGGCGAAGCTCGTCTGGCGTCGGGCCTGGGAGTCGAAGGGGCTGATGCGCACCAGTCGGTGCACGCCGCGCTCGGCCGAGAGCCAGCCGTAGGCGAAGGGCCCCTTGACGATGATGGTCGCCGAGAGCAGCCCGGCCTCCTGGCCCTCGGTCACCTCATCGATCTCGACGCCGAACCCGCGACGCTCGGCCCAGCGCGCGTACATGCGCAGCAGCATCTCGGTCCAGTCCTGGGCGTCGGTCCCGCCCGCCCCGGCGTGGAGCTCAGCAATGGCATCGTTCTCGTCGTAGGGGCCGCTGAGCAGGCTCTGGGTCTCCAAGGCGGTGAGGTCCGCCTCGAGACGGCCAATCGCCTCGCGCAGTTCGTCGAGCAGAGACCAGTCGGCCCCACCGTCGGCCAGGGCCTGGCCCGAGAACTCGGCCAGGACGGCGCAGTCGTCGAGGGCGCGGCGCAAGCCGTCGAAGGACTCGAGCTGGCTGCTCAGACGCCCGAGCTCCTTGGTCACCTCGCGGGCGTGGTCGACGTCGCCCCACAGGTCCGGTGACGCCGCCTCCTGGCTCAGCTGGTTCGCGCGCTCGCGGTGCTCGGCGATGTGCAGATAGTTCGCGGCCGCCTCCCAGCGACGCTCGAGCTCGTCGAGCGTTGCCAGAGCCTCCCGCTGCGCCGCCTCGGCCTTAGGGTCGGCCATGGCAGTTCTTGAACTTGCGCCCCGATCCGCACCAGCAGGGCTGGTTGCGCCCGATCTTCTCGCCCGCCGCGGGCGGCGAGCCACTGACCACGTGCGCGGGGAGCTCGACGGCACCCGGGGCCACCTCGCTCACGTTGGTGGCCGCGCCGACGAGCCCGAGGTCCACCTGCTCTTCGGCGGTCACCTCCTCGGCGGGCGACGCCTCGACGTGGGTGATGTAGCGCACGTAGTCCGAGTCCACCGCGGCTAGGAGGCTCTCGAACATGAGATACCCCTCCTTCTGCCACGCCGTCAAGGGGTCCTGCTGGGCCACCTGGCGCAGGTGGATGCCGTCTCGGAGGTAGTCCATCTCGGCGAGGTGGTCGCGCCAGCGCTGGTCCAGGATCTGGAGCATCACGTCGCGCTCGATCTCCTTGGCCGTGTCCAGGCCGCCCGGATAGTTGTCGCACTTCTCGGCGTACAGGCGCAGCGCCTCTTCGATGACGGTCTCGAGCACTTCGTCGCGATCCTGATGCTCGGCCAGCGACTGGGCCGTCAGCGTCGTGGGGTAGAAGGTCACCAACTCGGTCACCAGCCGCTCGAGATCCCAGGCCTCGGGAAAGTCGCTCTCCAAGTGCTCCTCGACGACCGCACTCAGGGTGGACTCGATGAGCTCGAGCGTTGCGTCGTGGATGTCCTCGCCGTCGATGACCTGCTGGCGGCGCGCGTAGATCACCTTGCGCTGCTCGTTCATCACCTCGTCGTACTTGAGCACGTCCTTGCGGATCTCGGCGTTGCGCCCCTCGACGGTGTTCTGGGCGCGCTCGATGGCTCGCGTGACCATCTTGGCCTCGATCGCCTCGCCCTCGGGGAGAGCCCGGTCCATGACCCACGACACCGCACCCGTCGCGAACAGGCGCAGCAGCTCATCCTCCAGCGACAGGTAGAAGCGGCTCTCGCCCGGATCGCCCTGGCGCCCCGAGCGGCCGCGCAGCTGGTTGTCGATGCGACGCGACTCGTGGCGCTCGGTGCCCAGCACGTACAGGCCGCCACAGGCCCGCACCTCGTCGCCCTCGGCCTCACAGATCGACCCGATACGCGCCAGCGCCTTCTGGTAGGCCTCGTCGTAGCCCTCGGCATCCGGGGCCAGACCCTGGCCGGCCACGTCGCGGCGCGCCAGGCCCTCGGGGTTTCCGCCCAAGATGATGTCCACGCCGCGTCCGGCCATGTTGGTCGCCACCGTGACCGCTCCGCGCCGACCCGCCTGGGCGACGATCTCGGCCTCGCGGAAGTGCTGCTTGGCGTTGAGGACCTCGTGGGAGATCCCGGCCTTGGACAGCGCGCGCGAGAGCAGCTCGGACTTCTCGACCGAGGCCGTGCCCAGCAGGACCGGCTGGCCCGCGTCGTGTCGCTCGCGGACGTCCTCGACGATGGCGTCGAACTTGCTCTCCTCGGTCTTGAAGATGAGGTCCGCCCGGTCGACGCGCTGGGAGGGCTTGTTGGTCGGGATCGGGACGACGGTCAGGTGGTAGGTGCTGGCGAACTCACTGGCCTCGGTCTCGGCGGTCCCCGTCATGCCGGCGAGCTTCTCGTAGAGGCGGAAGTAGTTCTGCAGCGTGACGGTCGCCCACGTGTGGTTCTCCTCTTGGATGCGGACCCGCTCCTTGGCCTCGACGGCCTGGTGGAGGCCGTCAGACCAGCGGCGCCCCTCGAGCGTGCGGCCGGTGAACTCGTCGACGATCTTCACCTCGCCGCTGTCGACGATGTAGTCCTTGTCGCGGTGGAACAGCTCCTTGGCGCGCAGGGCCTGGCCAAGTTGGTGAACGTAGTTGGTGGCCACCGCGTCATAGAGGTTGCCGATGCCCAGCTGGCGCTCGACCTTCTCGATGCCCGCCTCGGTAGGCACGACGGTCTTCTTCTCCTCGTCGACCTCGTAGTCGTCATCGCGCACCAGCGACCGCGCGATGGAGGCGAACTGGTAGTAGAGCTTGGTCACGTCCGAGGCGGGTCCCGAGATGATGAGGGGCGTCCGGGCCTCGTCGATCAGGATGGAGTCGACCTCGTCGACGATGGCGTAGTGGTGGCCCCGCTGGACCATGTGCTCGCGTCGGCGCGCCATGTTGTCACGCAGGTAGTCGAAGCCGAACTCGGTGTTGGTCCCGTAGGTGATGTCGCAGTTGTAGGCCTCGCGCTTGTCGTCGAAGTCCGGCAGGTCCGGTCCCACCCGCCCCACGGTCAGGCCCAAGAAGCGATGGAGCTGACCCATCCAGGCGGCGTCGCGGGTGGCCAGGTAGTCGTTGACGGTGACCACGTGAACGCCCTGGCCGGTCAGGGCGTTCAGGTAAACGGGCAGGGTCGACACCAGAGTCTTGCCCTCGCCCGTCTTCATCTCGGCGATCCAGCCAAAGTGCAGCGCCATGCCACCCATGAGCTGCACGTCGTAGTGGCGCTGCCCCAGAACGCGGCTGGCCGCCTCGCGCACGACGGCGAAGGCCTCCATGAGCAGGTCGTCGAGAGTCTCCCCGCTCGCCAGGCGCGCGCGGAACTCCTCGGTCTTGGCGCGCAACTGATCGTCGGTCAGGACCGCGACGGAGTCGGCCAACTCGTTGATGGGGGCCACGAGCTCGGCCAGCTGGCGCACACGCTTGCCCTCGCCCGCTCGGAGAATCTTGCCAAACACACTCATGTCGTGCATCACCCTACCGGTCGAGCGGACGGTCTCGAGGGGCTGCGGCCGTCTGACCTGGTCTTTGACCCCACACCTGCCTGCAGCGACGTCCGCGGGCCCCGCCGGCAGCCTCAGCTCTCCGGCGATCCCAGCCCGCACTCGGCCGGCTCCCACCGGTGTCCTCGTGACGCCGGTGGGGCAGGACTTACTTCTAAACCGCGCCATGCTCAGCGTCCCAGAGACGCCTTACGTGGGTCGTTTCGCCCGCGGCTGGCCTCGACTTGCAACCACAGAACCGTCCGCAGCCCCGCTGCAGTCTAGGCCCGATGGCGCAGTTGCAGCCGGTCCACGACCAAGACGGCCACCAGACGCAGCCCGAGAACAGCCGCAGCCAGGGGAACCGCCGCACGGCGCCAACCCCGCGCCGCGTGCGCTTCGAAGCGCAGGGCGCTGGCGTGGTGGGCGACGACCATGGCAGTAGCCGCGTGGCGGCGCGACACCCCCTCCACGTGGGTCACCACCGCGTCGGGCGCGGCCACCACCGCCCAGCCGGCCTGTCGCACGCGCCAGCACAGGTCCATGTCTTCGGCGAACATGAAGAATCGCTCGTCGAAGCCGCCTACGGCCTCGAAGGCGGCGCGACGAACCAGCAGGCAGGCCCCCGACACCCAGTCGACGCTTCCGTCGTCGCGCGGCGAGCGGTAGCGGCGCGTGAAGGGGTTGGTGGGCCACCACGACCCGAGTGCCGCGTGCGCCGCGGCCAGCAGGGGGCTGGGAAACACCCGGTGCGCGGGGTAGGTGCTGCCATCGGGTCGCTGGATCGTGGGGCCGACGATCCCGACGCGTTCGTCGGCGTCCAGGTGCCTCCGCAGCGCGGCCAGGGTACCGGAGTGAATCTCGACGTCGGGATTGAGGATCAAGACGGGAGCGTCGCCCTGGCCGAGGGCGGCCACGCCGCGGTTGGCGCCCGCACCGTAGCCCAGGTTGAATCCTGGCTCGACGACCGTCGTCGCGGCGTCGACGTAGGGCCGCGACGTCCCCGCGGCGGCATTGTCGACGACGACGACACGCTCGAGGCCCTCGGCCCGCAGCGACGCCAGGCAGGACCGGAGGGCGTCGCCGGACCGGTAGTCGACGATGACCGCGGTGACGGGGTTCACGGCGTGACCGCCGCCCAGGCGCTGAGGAGCCGGCCCACGCCCTCGGTCCACGGCGGCAGGCCGGCCCAGCGAGCCCGCCACTTGCCGGTGTCGAGATCGCTTCGCGTCGGGCGCGGCGCCAGCGGGGGCGGCTCGAGCTCTCCGGTCGTGATGGCGGTAGCGAAGCCGTCGTCGCGCCCGAACCACCCTCCCACGAAGCGCGCCAACTCGAACCACGTCAGCGACCCGGCGTTGGCGACGTGCCAGAGCCCGCCGGGCCGCTCCCGGACCAGCGTCACCAGAGCGCGCGCGAGATCCGCGGCCACCGTGACAGTCCCGCACTGGTCGTCAACGAAGCGCACTGGCTGGCCGGCGCGGGCCCGCTGGGCGATGACGTGGACCACGCTGTGTCCACGCACCCCCATCACCCACGACGTGCGCACCACGGTGTCACTGGGGCGGCAGCGCCGCTCGCCCAGCCACTTGGAGATGCCGTAGACACTCCGGGGATGGGGGGCATCGGTCTCCACGTAGGCCCGCGACGACTGGCCATCGAACACGTAGTCGGTGGAGACGGCAATCAGATGGGCACCGGTGGCGGCGCAGGCGTCGCTGAGATATCCGGTGCCGTCCGCGTTAACGGCCAGGCAGGTGGCTACGTCGCGCTCGGCCCGGTCCACTGCCGTATACGCACCGAGGTGGACGACGACGTCGGGAGTGCTGGACGCGATCGCCGCGACGACCTGGTCGCGGTCGCGGACGTCGAGGTCCTGGTGGGTGAGGGCCACCACGGTGAACTCGTCGCGCCCCACCGGCCGAGCGTCCGGTTGGAAGTGCACGTCCTCGCCGGGGACCGGGGCGCCGGCGAGCAGGTCCACCAGATCACGCCCCACTTGGCCGCCCGCCCCGGTCACCACGACGCGCGTGGGCCTCACGAGACGTCCGCCCACCGCACGTGGGTCACGTCACCGGCGGCCAGCACCCGGACCCCGTGGCCGGTGTCGACGCGCAGGCGCCCCTCCTCGTCGACGCCGACCGCGCGACCGACGAGGTCCTGGTCACCCAGGACCACGCGGACGTCGCGCCCGATCGTGGCCAGGGCGCGCTCGTACTGGCTGCGCAGGAGGTCACGGCCCTCCTCGTCATCCAGAGCCGCCCGACGCTGCTCGACACCCTCGAAGAGGAGGTCGCACACCGCGACCGGCTCCAGGGTCACACCCGCGCAGTGGCGCACGTCCGTCGCACCCACCCCCGCCGGATGGGCCGTCAGGTTCACCCCCAGGCCGACCACGACGCCGACCGGGTCGGTCTCGGCGAGCTGTGCCAGCACGCCGCCCACCTTCTCGTCTCCCACCAGGAGGTCATTGGGCCACTTGAGGGACGGGCGCACCCCAGCCAGTCGTGCCAGGGCGTCGCGCGCGGCCAGGGACACGATGGCCGTGGACCACGCCACGCCCGCCAGGCTGGCCGGGCGCAGCAGCAGGGAGACCAGGAGGGCACTGCCGGGTTGCTCCTCCCAGGAGCGTCCCAGGCGACCCCGGCCCTCGGTTTGGTGGTAGGTCAGGACGGCGCGCCCCTCCGGGGCGCCCTGGCGGGCCTCCGCGGCGAGCCACGCGTTGGTCGATCCCAGGGACTCGACGATCTCCAGGCGCCAGGTGATTGATGCCATGGTCCGACTCTACGATCCGAGGGCCAGTGGTAGAACTAAACGATGCTGGGACGGAGGGTCGAGTGCTGAACAAGGTCGTCATCGCCAACCGGGGCGAGATCGCCGTCCGCGTGGCCCGGACCTGTCGCGAGTTGGGGATCGCCACCGTGGCCGTGTACTCCGACCTGGACCGCGACGCGATGCACGTGCGCTGGGCCGACGAGGCGTACGCACTGGGGGGCGCTACGGCCGCCGAGAGCTACCTCAACACCGAAGCCATCCTCGCAATCATCGAGCGCAGCGGCGCCGATGGTGTGCACCCGGGCTACGGGTTCTTCTCGGAGAACACCGACTTCGCCCGTGCCATCACGCAGCGGGGCGTGACCTTCATCGGGCCACCCCCCGAGGCGATCGAGATCATGGGCGACAAGATCTCGTCGCGCGTGGCGGCCGAGCGTGCCGGCGTGGCCGGCGTGCCGGGCCGCAGTCAGGTGCTGGCGTCACCCGACGAGGTCGTGGAGTTCGGCGAGACGCACGGGTGGCCGGTGGCGATCAAGGCGGCCTACGGCGGCGGCGGGCGCGGCATGCGCGTCGTCGCGGGGCGGGACCAGGCGGCCGAGGCGCTGGAGAGCGCGCAGCGCGAGGCCCAGAGCTACTTCGGGCGTCCCGAGTGCTACGTCGAGCGCTACCTGACCTGGCCTCGGCACATCGAGATGCAGGTGCTTGCCGACGGCCACGGCCACACGCTCTGGCTCGGGGAGCGCGACTGCTCCTCACAGAGGCGCCACCAGAAGCTCATCGAGGAGTCCCCGGCCGCCAACTTCCCCGACGACGTGCGCCAGGCCATGGGCGAGGCGGCAGTACGCGTTTCGGAGGCCTGCGGCTACGTCAATGCGGGCACCGTCGAGTTCTTGTACCAAGACGGTGAGTTCTACTTCTTGGAGATGAACACCCGTCTCCAGGTCGAGCACCCGGTGACCGAGCTGGTGACCGGCCTCGACCTCGTCGAGTGGCAGCTGCGCATCGCCAGTGGCGAGTCCCTGCCCTTCACCCAAGACAGCATTCACCGCTCGGGCCACGCCATCGAGGTGCGGATCAACGCCGAGGACCCCGCGGGCGGGCGGTTCATCCCCTCGCCCGGGACGATCACGACGTTCACCGCGCCCGCCGGACCCGGGGTCCGCCTGGACGCCGGCTACGGCTCGGGCGACGAGGTCTCTCCGTACTACGACAACCTGATCGCCAAGTTGGTGGTCTGGGCACCGGACCGGGAGCGCGCCCGTTTGCGGCTCTTGCGAGCGATCGAGGAGACCGACATCCGGGGAGTGGCGACGACCCTGCCCGCCGACGTGGTCATCTTGTCCGACCCGGCCTTCGTGGCCGGGACGCACTCGACCAAGTGGGTCGAGGAGAGCCTGGACTTCTCGGGCATCGCGTCGGCGACGAGCGATCCGGCGCCTGACGATCCCCGGGTCCGCCACGACCTGGTCGCCGAGGTCGACGGGCGCCGCGTGAGCGTGGCGCTGTGGCTGGACGGCACGATGGCCAGCGCACCAGCCGCCACCACCCCCGCCCGCCCGCGGCGCGGGCACCCGTCCAACGTCGTGGGCAGCGGGTCGGGGACGGTCCGGGTGCCGATGCAGGGCACGATCGTCAAGGTGGCCGTCCAGGTCGATCAGGAGGTCCGCGCCGGCGACGTGGTCGTGGTCCTCGAGGCCATGAAGATGGAGAACGCGGTCATCTCCGAGCGTGACGGCATCGTCACGTCGATCTCGGTCCAGCCCGGGGACGCGGTGAGCGCCGGCGACGTGGTCGCGCAGGTGGAATGAGCGCCCGCGAGGACGCCGCCGCCGCGATCCGCGACGCCCGGGCCCCGTTGCTCGATCTGAGTCGCTTCGTCCACGCGCACCCCGAGCTGGGCTACCAGGAGTACGAAAGCGCCGAGGCCGTGGCGTCCCTGGCCGAGCGCTTCGGCTTCGCGGTCGAGCGCGGGGCGGCGGGACTGCCCACGGCCTTTCGGGCGCGTGCGGGCACGGGCCGCCTCCACGTGGCGCTGTGCGCGGAGTACGACGCCCTGCCCGGGGTCGGCCACGCCTGCGGCCACAACATCATCGCGGCCGCCTCGCTCGGGGCGGCCATTGGCTTGGCCCGCGTCGCCGACGACCTAGACCTGACAATCGACCTGCTGGGAACGCCATCGGAGGAGGGCGGCGGCGGCAAGATCGACCTTCTCGCCGCGGGCTACTTTGATGGCGTGCACCTGGCGATGATGGTGCACCCCTGGCCCGAGGACCGGCTCGACGCGGCGTGCCTGGCCGTCGACCACCTCGAGGTGACGTACGGGGGGCGCGAGGCCCACGCGTCCGCTGCGCCCTGGGAGGGCATCAACGCCCTCGACGCGCTGACCATTGCGCAAGTGGCGCTCGGCCTCCTGCGCCAGCAACTGCCGCCCGGAGACCAGGTGCACGGCTACGTCCTCGCGGGCGGCGACGCGGCCAACATCATCCCGGCGCGCGCCGTCGCCCAGTTCATGTGCCGCTCGGTCAGTGCCGAGGGACTCGATGCGCTGCGCGGCCGGGTCGACGCCTGCCTGCGGGCCGGAGCTCTGGCCACGGGGGCGACGCTCGACGTGCGCACCCTGGGCCACCGCTTCTCCCACATGGCCAGCGACCCCGAGATCCTGGCCCACTACCGTCGCGCCGCCGAATCCCAGGGACGCAGCTTCGCCCTCGACGATTCCGGTGCCCCGCGACCCACCCTGTCCACCGACATGGCCAACGTCTCCCTCGCGGTGCCCACCATCCACCCGCTCATCGGCCTGGAGACGCACGGGGCGGTCAACCATCAGCCCGCCTTCACGGCGGCGTGCCTCGGCCCCGACGCCGAGCGGGCGGTCCTCGACGGGGCGATCGCCCTGGCGGCGACGGCGATTGCGGTGGCCGCCGACGCTCCGCTGCGCCAGAGACTGGAGGAGGCCCGATGATCATTGAGCATGCGCTGCTGCGGGTCCTGGCGGACCGGGGCGACGAGTTCGCGGCAGCGGTGCGCGCCGCCTTCCCCATCATCGAGTCCGCTCCAGGCTGTCACGGTGCCGAGGTGCGCGTGCAGCACGAGGACCCGTCGATCTATCTGCTCATCGTGCAGTGGGACTCGGTCCAGGCCCACCAGGCCTTCCGCGCGTCCGAGCTCTACGAGCGCTGGCGGGCAGCGACGCACCCCTTCTACGCGACGCCCCCGGAAGTCACCCACTTCCTGGCCCCCCTCGCGCGCTGAAGTCAGGCGGGGCGGTAGACCCCGAAGACCTCGCGCAGGGTGTCGGCCACCTCGCCCAGCGTGGCACCCCGCGCCAGGGCCGTCTTCATCGGGTACAAGACGTTAGCCGAGCCCCGCGCCGCACGATCGAGGTCCTCCAAGGCCACCCGGACGCCGTCGTGATCCCGCTGCTCTCGCACCGTGCGCACCCGCTCGACCTGCGCGCGCTGCAGGGTCGCGTCGATGGGGAACACCTCGGCCGAGGACGGCTCTTCAACCACGAAGCGGTTGACGCCAACGACGACGGCGTCGCCCCGGTCGACGCGGCGCGCCGCCTCGTAGGCGGCGTTCTCGATCTCCTCTTGCATGTAGCGCGACTCGATCGCGGCCACGGCTCCCCCGCGCTCCTCGATGGCGTCCAGGTACCGGCGCGCCCGCTCCTCGATCTCGTTGGTGAGCGACTCGACGTAGTACGACCCGGCGAGCGGGTCCACGGTGTCGGCGATGCCGGACTCGAAGCCCAAAATCTGCTGGGTGCGCAGAGCCAGTCGGGCCGAGCGCTCCGTGGGCAGGCCCAGCGCCTCGTCGAAACTGTTGGTGTGCAGGCTCTGGGTCCCGCCGAGAGCTGCCGCCAGGGCCTGGACGGTGACCCGGACAATGTTGTTCTCGGGCTGCTGCGCCGTGAGCGTCGAGCCACCGGTCTGCGTGTGGAACCGCAGCATCTGGGATCGGGCCGACGTCGCCCCGAAGTGGTCGCGCATGATGCTGGCCCAGAGGCGACGGGCCGCGCGGAACTTGGCCACCTCCTCGAACAGCGCGTTGTGGGCGTTGAAGAAGAAGCTCAGCCGCGGGGCGAAGTCGTCCAGCGACAGGCCGGCGGCCAACGCCGCCTCGACGTAGGCGATGCCGTTGGCCAGGGTGAAGGCGACCTCCTGGACTGCGGTCGAGCCGGCCTCGCGAATGTGGTAGCCCGAGATCGAGATGGTGTTCCACGCCGGTAGCTCGCGCGCACAGTAGGCGAAGGTGTCCACGATCAGGCGCATCGACGGTCGCGGCGGATAGATGTAGGTCCCGCGCGCGACGTACTCCTTGAGAATGTCGTTCTGGATCGTCCCGCGAAGGCTCGCACCCGCCACGCCCTGCTCCTCGGCCACGAGCTGATACAGCAGCAGCAATGTCGACGCAGTCGCATTGATGGTCATCGACGTCGTCACCTCGCCCAGGGGCAGACCGTCGAGCAGCAGACGCATGTCGGCCAGCGACGAGATGGCCACGCCGACGCGCCCGACCTCGCCCTCGGCACGCGGGTGGTCGGCGTCGTAGCCCATTTGGGTCGGCAGGTCAAAGGCGCACGACAGGCCGGTCTGGCCCGCTCCGAGCAGGAACTTGAAGCGCTCGTTGGTCGCCTCGGCCGTGCCGAAGCCGGCGTACTGGCGCATCGTCCAGAGCCGTCCGCGGTACATCGTGGGATGCACGCCGCGGGTGTAGGGGTACTGGCCGGGTCGGCCCAGTCGCTCCTCGGGGTCGAAGCCGGCCAGATCCGAGGGCTCGTACAAGGGCTCGATCTCGATGCCAGAGTCCGTTCGTCGCGCGTCGGCTTCCACGGTCCGTAGATTACGGGAAAGTGCCGGGTGCCCGGAGGGAGTCAGGATCCCGCCGCCGCCACGGCGACGTGCGGCATGCACAGGTCGTCGTACTCGGCGATCTGGATCGGGCCCGCCTCGTCGCCGCAGGCCGGGCACGACGGATCCCGCCGAACCTTGTAGGTGCGGAAGCTCTGGTCGAGCGAGTCGTACGCCAGCAGTCGGCCAACCAGCGGCTCTCCCAGCCCGAGCAGCAGCTTGATCGCTTCGACCGCCTGGAGGGATCCCACGATGCCCGGCAGAACGCCCAAGACGCCAGCCTCCGCGCAGCTGGGCGCCATCTCCGGCGGGGGCGGCTCGGGGATCATGCACCGGTAGCAGGGCCCGACGTAGGGGCTGAAGATCGTCACCTGGCCGTCGAAGCGGTAGATCGAGCCGTGGACGACCGGGATGCGCAAGAGCAGCGAGGCGTCGTTGACGAGGTACCGCGTGGGGAAGTTGTCGGTCCCGTCGACGATCACGTCGTACCCGCTCAGGATGCTAAGGACGTTGTCGGCACCCAGCCGCGTGTCGTAGGTGCGGACCTCGACGTCGGGGTTCAAGGCGGTGATCGTCTCGCGCGCGCTGTCGACCTTGCGCTGCCCGACACGGTCCACGTTGTGCAGGATCTGACGCTGCAGGTTGGACTCGTCGACCACGTCCATGTCGATCACGCCGATCGTGCCCACGCCGGCGGCCGCCAGGTACAGGGCCGCCGGCGAGCCCAGCCCGCCCGCGCCCAGCAGCAGCACGCGCGAGTCCAGCAGCCGCAGCTGGCCCTCCTCGCCCACCTCGGGCAGGAGCAGGTGTCGGCTGTAGCGGTGGCGCTGGCCCGGCGTCAAGGTGCGCGGCTGGCGCCACGGCAGCCCTTCGTCCTTCCACCGATTGAATCCCCCGATGACGGAGACCACGTCTCGGTAGCCGAGCGCCTGGAGGGTCTGGGCCGCGAAGACCGAGCGCACCCCGCCGGCGCACAGGACCGCAACGGGAGCGCCCTTGTCACTCAGCCGACCTTCCACCGAGAACTCCAGCATGCCCCGGGGGATGTGCACGGCTCCGGGCACCGAGCCCTGCTCGTACTCGTCGGGCTCGCGCACGTCGAGCAGGATCCACGAGTCGAGCCGCGCGGCCACCTCGTGCGGTGCCATCTCGCGCACGCCCTCTCTGGCCGCATTCAGCAGGTCCCGGGGCGTGCTCATCGCTCCTCCATCTGGAGAATGCTAGTCGAGGGGTCGAAAATGGGGCCCGCGTGGTAGAAGGGGGCATGGATGTGGCCCGCGCACTGGCACGCCGCCGCATGGTTCGCTCCTTTGACGGGACCCTCGTCGATCCGGACTGGCTGGACGGGCTCTGTGCGACGGCCCTGTGGGCTCCCACGGCCGGGAACTGTGCCGGCGTGCGCATGCACACGCTCTACGGCGACGCCCGGCCCGCCTTCTTCGCCATCGCCACCGACGCGTCGTGGCGGGAGCGCTCCTCCCGCTACGAGGGCTTGTCCCGGGCCGGCGCGATCGTCGTGGTGACCTCGCGGCCCCAGGACTACGCCACCCGCTACGGCGAAGACGACAAGCGGGCCTCGGGCCTCGGGGCCCTGGACGCGTGGCCCGTACCGTACTGGCACGGTGACGCGGCCATGGCCACGATGGCGCTCCTGCTCTTGCTCGAGGAGTCCGGCTGGTCGGCCGCGCTGTGGGGAGACTTCGGCCGCGCCAGCGGTCTGCTCACGTGGCTCGGAGCGGACGACGAGTCCCTCTTCGCCTCGGTGCTCGTGGGTCGCGACGACCACCACGACCGCCGCTCGGCCAGCCTCGACCGTGCCGTGGCCCCGCGCCGCTCTCGCGTCAGTCGCGTGGCGACGCCGCCAGACGCGCCAGCTCGATGAGCGTGCGCATGCCAAAGGCGGTCCCCCCGCGCGGGAGGTAGTGACGCGCGGTCGTCGACCGCGCCGGCCCGGCGATGTCCAGGTGAGCCCAGGGCTGACCGTGGACGAAGCGCTCGAGGAACAAGGCAGCCACCACGGCGCCGGCCGATCGCCCGGTTCCCGCCTCCACGTTGGCGACGTCGGCCACGTCCGAGTGCAGCCGCCCCCGATAGGCATCAACCAGTGGCAGGCGCCACAGTGCCTCGCCGCTGCTCTGGCTCGCCCGCTCGAGCAGCTGGGCCACTGCGTCGCGATTGGCGAACAGTGCGCCGACGTCGTCACCCAGCGCCACCTTCTGCGCACCCGTCAGCGTGGCCACGTCGACGATCATGTCGGGCGCCATCTCGGCGGCCAGGCTCAGCGCGTCGGCCAGGAGCAGCCGTCCCTCGGCGTCGGTGTTGAGCACCTCGATGCGGGAGCCGTCGCGCGCCACCACGACGTCACCGGGGCGCATCGAGGACCCACCGACGGCATTCTCGGCCAGAGGCGCCAGGGCGGTGATGCGCAGGCGCAGGCCGAGTCGGCTGGCCACCGAGGTCGTGCCCAGGACGACCGCCGCCCCCGTCATGTCCGTCTTCTGCGTGGACATCGCCTCGAGGGGCTTGAGCGCCAGTCCACCCGAGTCGAAGGTGACCCCTTTGCCGACCACCACGAGGTGGGTCAGAGACTCACCGGGTGCCGGGTCGTAGGTCGCGCGCACCAACCTCGTGGGCTGCGCCGAACCAGCGCCCACGGCCAGCAGCGCACCGAGGCGCTCGGCCCGGATCCGTGACTCGGTCCAGACCTCGATGCTCACGTGGGGATCGTGGTCCAGGCGCTCGACCGCCGCGTCGGCCAGTTCGCGCGGACCTAGCGCGTTGGCCGGGCTCTGGATCAGATGCCGCGCCCAGTCGACACCCTCGGCCACCGCGTCGGCCAGCGCTACCGCGCGCGTGATCGCGTCGTGCTCGGGCACCGTGGGCAGGGGCGTGCCCCACGGCAGTACGCCCAGCGCGCGGATGCGATCACCATCGGCGCGAAAGGACGCCAGCGCCGCGCCCTCGATCAGTGCGCGGGCGCGCTGCTCGAGGCTCTCGGGCTGACCCGTGGGAACCAGCAGCACCAGGTCGCCCTCACCGCTGGCCCGCGCCGCCGCCGCACCGGCCAGGCGATAGCCCTCGGCGTCCCCACCCGCCTCGTTCACGGCCACCAGGACGACGGTCGGACCCACCACGGCGGGCCAGACCAGAGCGCTGCCCGCCCCCGTCAGGCCGTGACGCTCGGCGAATCCACTCGGGAGCTCTGGGGGGACCGGCCAGCCCACGAACTCGTCGGCGAGTCCCGCCGGCAGTGCAACGGCGCCACCTCGCACCTCGACGGGCACCGCCACCGTCGACCAGCCTCGCGCCTCCTGGCGCCCGATCACCCGACTGCGCAGCATCTCACCGCTCCTCTCGTGCCGTGCGGTGCTCGGGGCCCTCGGCCCAGCGGGCCATCGTCCACACGAGATCGCTGAGCCGGTTGAGGTACGCCAGCACCTGCGTGCTCGGATCCACCCGGCCAACTGCGACTCGCTCGGCGCGCCGCACCACGGTGCGCGCCACGTCCAGCGCCGCGGCCAGCCGATCGTCGCCCGGGACAACGAACTCACTGGGCATCGGGAACTCGCTGGTCAACGCGTCGATCTCCTGCTCGAGTCGGCGAACCATCTCCGCGGTGACCATCGTGCGCCCCGCCTCCAGCTTGGGTCGATGGGCGGCGCTCGTCCCCACCTCGGCCATCAGAACCCACAGGTCCCGCTCGACCGACACCAGCAGGACGTCGAGGCGACTCCCGCGCTCGCACCACGAGCGTGCCCAGCCCAGCAGGGCCTGAGCCTCGTCGACGGCCCCGTTGACCTCGATGGGGTCCGCATCCTTGCCCACGCGCCCGCCCAGGTACAGACCCGTCGTGCCCGTGTCGCCGCGTCGGGTGTAGATCCTCACCCCGGAAAGCGTAGTGACTCGTACCCGACCAGTAGCCTGACCGCAGATGTCTGAGCCGCCGCCCCGCTCCTTCCGCGCCGTGGACGCGGACCCCTATCTCGCGGCCATCGCGGACCACGTCGTGGTCTTCGATGGGGCCGCGGGAACCAATCTCCAGCTCCTCGGGCTGAGCGCCTCCGACTTCGGCGGGGAAGCACTCGAGGGGTGCAACGAAGTGCTCACCCTCACCCGTCCCGACGTGATCGAGACGCTGCACCGCTCCTTCTTGGACGTGGGCGTCGAGGCGATCGAGACCAACTCATTTGGCGCCTTCGCACCGGTGCTGCGCGAGTACGGGATCGCCGAGCGTGCCGGCGAGCTGGCGCGGGCCTCGGCCCAGCTGGCGCGGCGCGTCGCCGACGAGTACGCGGCGCCTGGCGCGCCGCGATTCGTCGCCGGGTCCATGGGTCCGGGAACCAAGTTCCCGACCCTCGGGCAGATCGGCTTCGACGAGTTGAGCGCTGCCTATGAGGAGCTCGCCTACGGCCTGCTCGAAGGGGGAGTCGACCTGCTGCTCGTCGAGACCATGTTCGACCTCCTGTCGGGCAAGGCGGCCATCGCCGCGTGCCGGCGGGCCATGGTCCGCCACGGTCGGCGCGTGCCCATCCAGGCCCAGGTCACCATCGAGCTGACCGGGCGGATGCTGCCGGGCACCGAGATCGGTGCCGCCTTGACCTCGCTGGAGGCGATGGGAGTCGACGTCGTCGGCATCAACTGCGCGACGGGACCCATCGAGATGTACGAGCCGCTGCGCTACCTGACCGCCACCGCGACCCGGCCGGTGTCGTGCCTGCCCAACGCGGGTCTGCCCTCGGTCGTCGATGGACGCATGCACTACGACCTGACCCCCGAACAGCTGGCCGAGCACCACGCCCACTTCGTGGGCGATCTGGGCGTCGGGGTCGTGGGCGGGTGCTGCGGAACGACGCCCGAGCACCTCGCACACGTGGTCGCCGCCCTGCGCGACCGGCCCCGGGCGGCCCGCCAACCCGACCCCGAGCCGGGCGTCTCGTCCATGTACGCGACGACCCCGTACCACCAGGACAGCTCGGTCCTCTTGGTCGGTGAGCGCACCAACGCCAATGGCTCGAAGCGGTTCCGCGAGGCGATGCTGGCGGGCGACTGGGAGACCTGCGTGGCCATCGGCCGCGATCAGATACGCGAGGGCGCGCACATCCTGGACGTCTGCGTGGACTACACGGGAGCCGACGGCGTGGCCGACATGACCGAGGTCATGAGTCGGCTGGCCACCCAGTCATCGGTGCCCATCATGGTGGACACCACCGAGGCACCGGTCGCCCGGGCGGCCCTGACGTGGCTGGGAGGCAAGGCCCTGCTCAACTCGGTCAACCTCGAGGAGGGCGACGGTCCCGGAACCCGCCTCGACCAGTTCCTGTCACTGGCCCGCGAGTTCGGCGCGGCCGTGGTGGCGACCTGCATTGACCAAGACGGCCAGGCGCGCACCGCCGAGTGGAAGGTGCGCGCCGCCCGCGCCATCGTGACCCTGGCCGAGGAGCGCTACGGGCTGGATCGTGGCGACATCTTCATCGACCCCCTGGCCCTGCCCCTGTCAACGGGCATGGAGGACTCCCGACGCGACGGGCGCGAGACCATCGAGGCGATCAGCCTGATCCGCGAACAGCTGCCCGGCGTGCGCACGATCCTGGGGCTGTCCAACATCTCCTTCGGCCTGGCGCCGGCGGCCCGTCAGGCCCTCAACAGCGTCTTCTTGCACGAGTGCCAGGCGGCGGGGCTCGATGCGGCCATCGTGCACGCCTCCAAGATCCTGCCGCTGGCCAAGATCGACGACGAGGTCCGCCAGATCTGCCTCGACCTCATCTACGACCGCCGCCGAGCCGACTACGACCCCCTCACCGAGCTCCTCGCCCGCTTCGCGAACACGACCACCGTGACCAGCGCGGTCGACGAGTACGCGGGGCTCTCCCGGGACCAGCGCTTGCGACGCCGCATCATCGACGGGGCTCGTACGGGACTGACGGACGACCTCGACGAGATGCTGGCGGCCGGGACGAGCGCCCTCACCATCATCAACGACATCCTGCTCGACGGGATGCGCGAGGTGGGCGACCTGTTCGCGTCGGGCGAGATGCAGCTGCCCTTCGTCTTGCAGAGCGCCGAGACGATGAAGGCGGCCGTGGCCCACCTCGAGCCCCACCTCGAGCGCGGCGATCAGGCCGGCCGTGGACGCATCGTCCTGGCCACGGTCAAAGGTGACGTCCACGACATCGGCAAGAACCTGGTCGACATCATCTTGACCAACAACGGCTACGAGGTCATCAACCTGGGCATCAAGGTCGGCGTGAACGAGATGCTGGCAGCCGTGGCCGAGCACCACGCCGACGCCCTGGGCATGAGTGGCCTGCTGGTGAAGTCCACCCTGATCATGCGCGAGAACCTGGAGGAGATGAACCAGCGGGGGCTGGCCGGCGTCCCCGTCCTGCTCGGCGGAGCCGCCCTGACGCGGACGTACGTGGAGCGTGACCTGCGCCAGGTCTACGAGGGACGTGTCTTCTACGGCAAGGACGCCTTCGAGGGCCTGCGCGTGCTGGACCGCCTGGGTGAGCTGCGCCGCAGCGGCGAAGACGACGACACCTTCGGTCGCGAGATCTCCACCCGCGCCGTGCACCGGCGCTCGACTCGAACCGCTGAGACTCCCCCGGTGCGCAGTTCCTCGGTTCCCGCGAACACGCCACTGTTCCCTCCGCCTTTCGTCGGCTCGCGTGTCGCCAAGGGCATGAGCCTGGACGAGATCAGCGACTACCTCAACCTGACCGCGCTCTTCCGCAATCAGTGGGGCTTCCGCCCCAAGGACGGTGAGGATGACGGCGCCTTCAAGGACCGCATCCGCGCCGTGCTGCGCGAGCAGCTGGCCCTGGCCAAGCAGGACGACCTGCTGGTGCCCCAGGTGGTTTGGGGACACTTCCCAGCCGCCTCGGAGGGCAACGACCTGGTGATCTACCGTGACGAGCAGCGCTCCGCCGAGCAGGTGCGCTTCACCTTCCCGCGTCAGAGCGCCGACCCGCACCTGTGCATCGCCGACTTCTTCCGGCCCACCACCAGCCCCGACCATGACTACGCCAGCTTCATGCTGGTGACCATGGGACCACGGGTGTCCCAGCGCACCCGCGAGCTGTTCGAGGCCAATCGCTACAGGGAGTACCTCCTCGTGCACGGGCTCGGGGTCGAGATGGCTGAGGCCCTGGCCGAGATGTGGCACCGACGGATCCGTGAGGAACTCGGGTTCGCCAGTCAGGACGGCCCGACGCTAACGGGGCTGTTCCGCCAGCAGTACCGCGGAGGGCGCTACTCGTGGGGCTATCCAGCCTGTCCCGACTTGTCCGACAACGCCAAGGTGGTCGCCCTGCTCGACGCCGGGCGCATCGGTGTCACGGTGTCCGAGGGATTTCAGTTGCACCCCGAGCAGACCACCGACGCCATCGTGTGCCACCACCCCCTGGCCAAGTACTTCGTCGCCTGAGTCGCACCCGCCGGGGGTGCCGCGATCAGCGAGCGCCGGCGCGGATCACCACGGGGCGAGCCTCGGCCAGCGCCTCACCCGCGTGGTAGCTCGAACGCGTGAGGGGCGAGGCCTGTACGTGGGCCAGACCCAGGCGCTGACCGCGCGCGGCGAGGTCGGCGAACTCCTCGGGCTCCCACCAGCGCATCACGGGCGAGTGAGCCCGCGTGGGCCGAACGTACTGCCCGATCGTGGCGATCGACACGCCCACCGCGGCCAGGTCGGCCAGAGTCTCTTCGACCTCGTCGACCGATTCGCCGAGACCCACCATGAGCCCCGACTTGGTTGTCAGGCCCGCCGCGCCGGCGCGGGCCAGCACGGTCAGGGAGCGGGCGTAGCCAGCACTGGGTCGGACCGCCCGCTGCAGCCGGGCCACCGTTTCGATGTTGTGATTCACGACGTCGGGTCGGGCATCGAGGATCAACTGCAGGGATCCGACGTCCCCGCGGAGGTCGCTGATCAGGACCTCGACGCTGGTCTCAGGCGCGCGGTCACGGATCGCCCGGATCGTCGCGGCGATCGCGCCCGCACCGCCGTCGGCCAGGTCATCGCGCGCCACACAGGTGACGACCGCGTGGCGCAGGCCCAGGCGGACCACCGCCTCGGCCACGCGGGCCGGCTCGGTCGGGTCGAGGGGCAGCGGCTTGCTGGTGTCGACGAGGCAGAACGTGCACGCGCGCGTGCAGCGCTCGCCGTTGACCATGAACGTCGCGGTCCCGGCCTCCCAGCACTCGAAGATGTTGGGGCAGCCCGCCTCCTCGCACACCGTGACCAGGCGTAGATCCTCGTTGAGCCGCCGCATCGAGCGAAAGCCCGCTCCCATGTCCGCCTCGACCCGCATCCAGGCGGGCTTGCGCGCGTGCAGGTCGACACCGTCATCGGGGTCCACTCCCGCCCGGCGCAGCCGTCGCAGAGACGCTGGCTCGGCCGTCGGTACCGCCAGCGCCCGATCCACGGACGCCACGTGCACCTCACCGCCGCCCAGGCGCGCCGCCAGGGCTGCACCGAGGTACGCCTCGACGTCGGCCAGTTCGGCGTCGAGGCCGAGCGAGCGCATCGACGCCACGGGCTTGTCAGGGATGCCGCAGGGCACGATGGCGCCAAAGGCGGCCAGGTCCACGTCCACGTTCAGCGCGACGCCGTGCAGGGTCCGGCGCTGGCCGGCGCGGTTGCGCTCGGTGCGCACTCCCACCGCCGCCACCTTGGCCGGACGGCTCTCCACGTGCGCCCACACGCCGGGATAGCCCTCGAGACGCTCGACGGCCCCCAGGCGCCCCTCGGGATCGAAGTGCCGAACCGTCTCGATCACCGCATCCTCGAGCCGGTACACGTGAGCGCGTCCCGAGCCGGGATCGTCGCCCACGGTCACGATGGCCCACGCGACGATCTGGCCGGGGCCGTGGTAGGTGACATCGCCTCCACGATCGGCCTCGACGACGTCGGCCGCGAGGGAGTCGACCGGGACCAAGAAGTGCTCGGGCACGGCGCGAACGCCGAGCGTGTACGTGGGAGGGTGCTGCATCACCAGGACGTAGTCGTCCGCCGACTCCAGCAGCGCCCGCTGCAGGTCGTTGACCTCCCGAAAGCTGACGCGACCCAGGTGACGCCGCCGCAGCACCTAGCGCTCGCTCTCGAGATCCAGACCCGCCAGGAGCTCACCCACGCGCTCGAGGTACGCCGTCGCGGTGAAGGGCTCGCAGACGCGATGATCGAAGGAGAGTCCCAGGATGACCTGCGACCCGACCTCGACGCGGGGCACGCCGTCCACCTCGCGCACCACGGGCACCTGGCGCACGGCACCCATCGAGACAACGGCCACCTGGGGTTGGATGATGATCGGTGCGCTCCAGAGGGCTCGCGACCCGGTGGGACCCACGAACGTGAAGGTTCCGCCCAGCAGGTCGTCACTCGTCAGCTGCCGTGACTCGACGCGCTCGCCTAGCTCATGGAGACGCCGGGCCAGGGCGCGCAGCGTCAGGCCCGCCGCGGCGTGCACAACGGGGACGAGCATCCCGTCACGGTGCACCTCGCGCATGTACCCCAGGTTGACGGTGCGATGCACCACGAGCTCGTCACCCGCAAAGGTCGCGTTGAGGAACTCGAACTCGCCAAGCGCCCGCACGGCCGCCAGGCCCACGACCATCTCGTCGGTGATGGGCACCCCGTCACGCGTGACGCGACCTCGACGGTCGAGGTCGGCAAACACGGTGCCGTCCACCTCAATGGCCACGAAGCCGTGCGGCGTGGTCTGGGCGGAGAGTGCCATGTGCTGGCCCATCCGGCGCAGCCCGTTCGACAGCGGCACCACGAGGTCGTCGGTCGGGCCGTTGGCCACGGCGCGCTCGGCGTCACGGCGGGTGATCGCGCCGCCGGGGCCCGACCCGCGAACGGTCGCGGGGTCCACCCCGCCATCGGTGAGGATGCGGCGCACGACGGGCGACGTCACCAGCCCCGGTCGCTCGGAGACCACCGGTGCGGGGGGCACCGGCGCGGGCGCGCGGGAGGCCGGCCCGTCGGGTGCGGGGGCTTCCGTCGGCGTGGTGGGGGCGGCCACGGGTGGAGGAGTCGGCGGGGCCGGGGTGGTGGGCACGACCGGGGCGGCCACGCTCGCCGTGGGCGCCGCCGTGGCGCCTTCGTCGATCACAGCGACACGAGACCCCGTCTCAACGGTGTCGCCCTCCTGGGCCAGGATCTCGGTCAGGACGCCCGCGGCCGGCGAGGGCATCTCGGAGTCCACCTTGTCGGTGGAGATCTCGAACAGCGGCTCGTCGCGCGCGACCTGGTCGCCCACGCTCTTGAACCACCGGGTGATGATCCCCTCGGTCACCGACTCGCCGAGGGACGGCAGCGTCACGTCAGCCAAGGTGGAGCCCCCTCCCCGACAGTGCCAGCAGGGTCTCGCCAAAGGTTTCCGACAGGGACGGGTGCGGCTGGATGAGGCTGGCGGCCTCCTCGGCGGTGGCCTCCCAGTTGACGGCGTAGTAGCCGGCGCCGAGCTGCTCGGTCACCCACGGGCCGGCCATGTGCACGCCGAGGATCTGGCCAGCCGAGCCGTCGGGACGCTTCTCGGCAATGATCTTGACCACGCCATCGGTCTCGCCGATGATCTGGGCCCGGCTGTTGCCGCCGAAGGGATCCTTCTTGACGACGACCTCGTAGCCGCGCTCCTTGGCTGCGGCCTCGGTCAGCCCGCAGAACGCCACCTCTGGATTGGAGTAGATCGCCCAGGGCACACGGTCGTAGTCGACGGGCGTGGCCGCCTCGCCCAGGATCGACTTGATGGCCACGATCGCCTCAGCGAAGCCCACGTGCGCCAGCTGGGGCGTGTTGGCCACGATGTCGCCGATCGCGTACACGTGGGGATTGGCGGTGCGCATGACCGGGTCCGCCACCACGAAGCCCCGATCGTTGACCTCAACCCCCGTCCCCTCGCCGAGCAGCCCCTCGCTGCGCGGGCGACGGCCGACCGCCAGGATCACGGCCTCCACCTCGACGTCATCGCCACCCTCGACGTGGACACGGGTGGTGGTGGCGCCCGCAACCGGCGTGTGCCCGGTCACGTTCACGGCGGTGCGCACCTCGATGCCGCGCTTCTTGAAGACGCGCTGGACGACGCTGACGACCTCGCTGTCACAGCCCGCGAGGATCGTGGGCAGGCCCTCCAGGATGGTCACCGTCGTGCCCATGTCGGCCAGCATCGAGGCGAACTCGCAACCGATGGCGCCGCCGCCGATCACCACCGCCGACGCCGGAAGGCTCGACAGGTCCAAGAACTCGTCCGAGGTCAAGACGAAGGTGCCATCCAGGTCGAACCCGGGCAGCGTGCGGGGAACCGAGCCCGCCGCCAGGATCACGTCGCGCCCCCGGCACACCACGCCGGCATCGGTCCCGTCGACGATGCGCACCACGCGGTCAGCCTCGAGGCGTCCCGTCCCCTCGAAGATCGTCACCTTGCGGCCCTTGAGCAGCCCGCTCAAGCCCTTGTGCAACTTGTCGACCACCTCGCCCTTGCGCTTTTGGCTGACCGCGAAGTCGGTGCTGAGGCCCTCCACGGCGAAGCCGAAGGCCCCCGCGTGCTCGAGGGTCCGGCGCACGTGGGCGGTCTCGAGGAACTCCTTGGCCGGGACGCACCCACGGTGCAGGCACGTCCCGCCGACCTTGTCCCGCTCGATCATCGCGATGTGGAGCCCCGCGGCGGCTCCGTAGAGGGCGGCGGCGTAGCCACCCGGCCCGCCGCCGATGATCACGACGTCAAACTCTTGGACCTCGTCGGCCACGATGTGTCCCCTTCGCTCGCACCACTGTCGAAGAAGAATCCTAATGTTTAGCCCGGAAAGATCGGCGGGCGCATCGCCCCGACCTGGCGGTCGGCCGCGGTCGTGGCGAGGGCGTCGACCAGTTCATTCATGGGATCGCCAGCGTGACCCTTCACCCAGCGGAACCGGATGGTCCCGCGTGCGCCGACCACCTGGTCGACCAGGGGCTCCCACAGATCACGGTTGGCCACGGGCCGTCCCTGGGAATTGCGCCAGCCCCGGCGCTGCCACCCCACGTACCAGCGATCGTGAAAACACTTCACCACGTAGGACGAGTCGCTGACGATCTCCACGTCCCGGGTGCCGAGCGCGCCCAGCGCCTCCAGCACGGCACGCAGCTCCATGCGCTGGTTGGTGGTGTGGACCTCGGCGCCGCTGGCGTAGAGGTCCGCCGAGACCGCCCAGGCCCAGCCCCCGGGCCCGGGGTTTCCCCGGCAGGCACCGTCGGTATAGGCCGTGGTCATCGGTGGCGGGTGACCCACGCGTCGGGGTCGCGGGTGAAGCGCGTCACGGACTCGGGGAGCTCTCCGCGCAGGATCTGACCAACGCTGACGTGCTCGAGGACCTCGCGCAGGGCTGCGCGCACGGCCACCCAGACGTCGCGCAAGTACGTGGCCTCACCGCCGTAGCTGAGCGTCTCGGGCCGCATGCCCCGCACCCCGGCCATGGGACCGGTGACCACCCGCAGGACGTCGGCGATGCAGATCTCGTCGGGGTCGCGGGCCAGGCGGAACCCCCCTTCGGGACCGCGCTGGCTCGTCACCAGGCCGCCGCGGCGCAGGTCCGAGAGGATGGCGCCCAAGAATTTCGCAGGCAGCTCCTGCTCGGCCGCCAGGTGCTCGGCGCTCACCGACGTCGCGCTGCCCGCGAGCGTCAGCAGCGCGCGGATGGCGTACTCGGCCTTCGCGGGAATCTGCACGCTCCCATTCTGCCCCAGCGACTCGTCGTACCGGGCCGACACGCGGCGCCGGCGCGCCGGGGACCCGTGGCCCGTGGGGGTGCGGGGGGTGGACGCCGCCCCGTGAGGACGTGTTCAGCGATGTCGATCCAGCCAGCCGAGCAGCGTCGCCACCATCCGGGGGTCGGCGCGCAGCTGATGGCCCGCCCCCTGGATGAGGCGCAGCTCGGCGCGACCGTCGGCCGCATCCACGAGGTCCCGGGCGTCTTGGACGGGGACCTCGACGTCGTCGGTCCCGTGGCCGATCAGGAGCCGCCGCGGTGGGATGCGAGTGACCGCCTCGAGCGGTGCCACAGCCAGCACGTCGGCGAGGAGCTCGTCGGCGGCCGGCAGGTCCTCGGTGGTCGAGACCACCCCAGCGTCGATCGTGCGCCGGTGGAGGCTCTCGGCCGAGCCGCACCAGGCCTCCAGGTGTGCGGGCGCCGCGAAGGTGGCCGCGCCGCGAACCCGCTCGTCGCCCGCCGCCACCGCGAGCGCCAGCGCACCACCGAAGCCGAATCCGGCCAGCGAGATGCGTGCGTCGCCGTCGTCGGCCCAGTCGATGACGCGGCCCAGGTCCCGTCGCCACCGGGTGGCCGAGAAGGTGCCCGTGCTGCCGCCGACGCCCGAGAGCGTCCCGGTCGCCACGCGCCAGCCGGACTCGGCGGCCAGGTGCTCGGCGAGCTCGGGCAGGAGGCCCGCCGCGTGTCGACCCATGCCGGCCGCCCGCGGCAGTCCGTGAACCAGGATCAGGGTGCGTCCGGCGGCCGAGCGGCCGCCGGCGGCGACCTTGAGGTCGAGGTAGGTCCCCGCGACCTCCAGGCGCTCGTGGGTCAGCACTCGGTCAGATGCCCAGGTGCTGAGCCAGCAGGCTGCGGTGGTAGGCCGGGTCGCCGAAGAGGAGCTCAGAGCTCTTGGCTCGCTTGAAGTACAGGTGCGCGTGGTGCTCCCACGTGAACCCGATCCCGCCGTGGATCTGAATGTTCTCGGCGGCGCAGTGGAAGTACGCCTCGGAGCAGAAGGACTTGGCGAGGCTGGCTGCGATGGGCAGCTCGGAGTTGCGCTCCTGGGCGGCCCAGGCCGCGTAGTACGCAGCCGACTTGGCTGACTCCACCTCGAGCAGCATGTCGGCGCACTTGTGCTTGATCGCCTGGAACGATCCGATGGGCCGGCCGAACTGGATGCGCTCCTTGGCGTAGGCCACGGCGTTGTCGAGCACCCGTTGGGCTCCCCCAACCTGCTCGGCGGCCAGCGCGGCCAGGGCCACCTGGACGGCGGTGGCGAGACCCTCGGCGGCCGCACCCTCCTGGCCCACCAGGGCGGCCGGGGTCTGCGCGAACGTCAGGCGCGCCTGCTTGCGCGTCTGATCCATCGTGGCCAGGGCCTCGCGGGTGACGCCCGCAGCATCCGGGGAGACCGCAAAGAGCGAGAGGCCGTGCTCGGTCACCGCGGGCACCAGCACCAGGGTGGCGATCATCCCGTCGATCACGTAGCTGCGCGTGCCCGAGACCGTCCATCCGTCGGGGCCCGCCGAGGCGACCGTGGACGTGGCGCTCAGGTCCCAGGACCCGTCGTCATCGGTCAGGGCCACCGTGGCGATGGTGGTGCCATCAGCGATCCCGGGCAAGTACCGACTCTTGTCCTCGTCGGTGCCGACCTCGAGGATCGCCGGTGCGGCCAGCGCCACCGTCGCGAAGAAGGGGCTGCACAGCAGAGCCGCGCCCATCTCCTCGAAGACGACGTACTGCTCGACGGGGCCGAATCCCTGGCCGCCGAACTGCTCGGGGATCGCCAAGCCCTGCAGGGCGAGCTCCTCGGCCATTTGGCGCCAGACCGCTGGGTCGTAGCCCTCAGCCGTGGCCATGAGGCGGCGCACCTCGGACTCGGGAGACTTCTCTTCCAAGAAGCGGCGCACCATGCGTCGCAACTCGTTTTGCTCGTCTGTGAATCCGAAGTTCATGACTCGCCCTCAGTTCTTACCGCGGAGTACGGCGGAGTACCTGCGACAATAGTCAAATCTGGTCGCGTCGGGGCCCGGTCCGCGGCGGGCGTAGGACCGTTGCAGGGTGCCCGGTAGGCTGCGGTCGTGCCCGAGAGGCTTCTTGAGATACGCGATGTGCACGTCGATGCCGAAGGAACGCCGATTCTGCGCGGCGTCGACTTGAGCGTGGACGCCGGAGAAATCCACGCCCTGATGGGACCGAACGGCGCGGGCAAGTCCACCCTGGCCAACGCCGTCATGGGCCATCCGGGCTACCACCTGAACGCCGGTCAGATCCTCCTGGCCGATCAGGACATCTCCTCGTGGCCGCCCGACGCGCGGGCGCGCGCGGGGCTGTTCCTCGCCTTCCAGTATCCCGAGTCCATCAGCGGCGTCTCGGTCATCCAGTTCCTGCGCCAGGCAATGCTGGCACGCCGCGGCGTGGAGCAGCTCTCCGTTCTCGAGGTGCGCCTCGAGCTGATGGAGTGGATGGAGCGCCTCAGCATGGACCCCGCCTTCGCCGAGCGGCACCTCAACGAGGGCTTCAGCGGTGGGGAGCGCAAGCGCAACGAGGTCCTCCAGATGGCGCTGCTCGACCCCGTGGTCGCGCTCTTGGACGAGACCGACTCGGGACTCGACATCGACGCCTTGCGCGTCGTGGCCCGCGGCGTGCGCACCGTGCGCGAGCGACGTCCGTCCATGGGGGTCGTGATCGTCACCCACTACGTCAAGCTCCTCGAGGAGATCGAGCCCGACCGCGTGCACATCTTGATCGACGGTCGCATCGTGGAGTCCGGCGGGCCCGAGCTGGCGGCGGTCATTGAGCGCGACGGCTACGACGCGTGGCGGGTGGCGGTTCGATGAGCTCCTTCGACCCGCGGCGCGTGCGCGCCGACACGCCCATCTTCTCTCGCGTGATCAATGACCGTCCGATCGTCTATCTGGACTCGGCCTCCTCCACCCTGCCACCGCGCCCCGTGATCGAGGCCATGGATCACTACTACAGCGGCCACCACGCCAACGTGCACCGCGGCGTGTATCAGACGGCCAACGAGGCGACTGACATCTACGAGGGGGCCCGCCTCGACGTGGGTCACTTCATCGGAGCCCCCGACCCGCACCACGAGATCGTCTTCACCAAGAACACCACCGAGTCCTTTAACCTGCTGGCCCGCTCGTGGGGCGCCGCCACCCTCCGTCCCGGCGACGTCGTCCTGGTCACCGAGATGGAGCACCACGCCAACATCGTCCCGTGGTTCCAGCTCCAGGCCACCCACGGCATCGAGGTGCGCTTCGTCCCGGTGCGCGACGACTACCGCCTGGATCTCCGTGACCTGGACCAGCTGCTCGCGGGCGTCAAGCTGTTCTCGTTCACCGCCATGTCCAACGTGCTGGGCACGCGCAATCCCGTCGCTGAGCTGGTCGCGGCGGCCCACGCGCACGGTGCTCGGGCCGCGGTCGACGCCGCCCAGTCGGTGGGGCACCAGCCCACCGACGTTGGTGCGTGGGACGCCGACTTCGTGTGCTTCTCGGCTCACAAGATGCTCGGCCCCACGGGACTGGGGATCTTCTGGGCACGGGCCGACCTGCTCGAGGCGATGCCGCCCTTCCTCGGCGGTGGGGGCATGATCGCCGACGTGCGCACCGACGGTTTCGTCCCGGCGCACGGACCCACACGCTTCGAGGCGGGCACGCCACCCATCGCGGAGGCCGCCGGCCTGCGCGCGGCCGTCCGGTACCTGGCCAGCCTGGGGCTCGGCGAGGTCAGCCGCTACGAGCACGAGTTGACCGAGCAGACCCTGGAGCTGCTGGCGTCCACGGTGGGCGACCGCGTCCGGGTGATCGGCCCCGCCGACGTCGTCGACCGGGGCGGCGTGTTCAGCCTGGACGTCGAGGGTGTCCACCCCCACGACGTGGCGCAGGTCCTGGACCAGTTCGGCGTGTGCGTGCGGCCGGGCCACCACTGCGCCAAGCCGCTGATGCGTCGTTTCGGGCTCGCGGCGACGGCCCGCGCCTCCCTCGGCCCCTACTCCGTGCGCAGTGACCTCGATGTCCTGGTCGAGGCCCTGGTTGCCGCGATCAAGCTGTTCGGGTAGCCATGGCCAATCTGGACGACCTCTACCGGGAGATCATCCTCGACCACTACCGCTCGCCGCGCAACCGCGGGGAGCTCGACGGGGCCACGTCGCGCACCGAGGGGTTCAACCCCCTGTGCGGCGACGAGCTGGTGGTCTACCTGGTGGTGCGCGACGGCGTGCTCGAGGACATCAAGCTGACCGGACACGGTTGCTCGATCTCCCAGGCCTCCTCGTCGATGATGAGCGCGGCGGTCAAGGGCAAGCGCATCGAGGACGTGCGCCACGTCATCGAGCGGTTCAAGGCGATGATGACACTCCACGAGGACGGTGCCGAAGGCGCTCCGGCTCCGGCGCCGGCGCCCGACCTGCGCTCCGACGGCGAACTGGCGGCCCTGGCCGGCGTCGTGAAGTTCCCCGTGCGCATCAAGTGCGCCACCTTGGCCTGGAACACCCTGGCCCAGGCCCTCGACGAGGCTACGCCCTAGCGAGCGCGCCCCGGCGAGGTGCGGGTCGGTCCCTCGTGCTCCCCACGCCGAAGCCGGCCTCAGGGGCTGCAGGGCACCGGGTCGAAGTACGGCACCGCCGTGGTGGGGTTGACCGCTGTCGTGGGCCGGACCGTCGAGGTCGTCGTCCTGGCGGCGGTGGTCGAGGTGGGGGCAAGGGTCGTGGTGGTCGTGGTGGGCGCGATCTTGGGCGGCAGCGGCGTCTGCAGTTGCTGGTTCGGCGGCGGGTTGGTGGGCGTCAGCAGGGACGATCCGAAGACCTGCACCAGCAGCTGCTGGGCTTGGGGCTCCTGAGCGAAGAGCACGTCACCCAGGCCCGGGACCGTTGCCGGCACGGTGGGCAGTGTGTAGGTCAGCATGTTGGCCGGGTTGTAGCCGTGGAACTTGACGGCCAGGCCGATCAGCTCGTTCAGGGTGAATCTGCTGTCCAGGGTGATGCCCTGGGGGATCTTGGACAGGAACGAGTTGATCGTCAACGGGTTGTACAGGTGCTTGGCCCGACTGATCAGCGCCCGGATGAACACGTTCTGGCGATCGATCCGCCCGAAGTCGCTGGTGGGGTCGTAGTGCCACACCCCGCCCTGGAGCCACTGGTAGTGGCGGCTCCGCGCGACGGCCAGTGCCTGGAACCCGGTCACCAGTTGGCAGCCGGCGTGAGGAATCTTGAGGCCGGAGTAGGCGTCCTTGGCGGGATACGGGAAGTCCAGGTACACGCCGCCGATGGCGTCGGCCGCGTTGATCAGTCCCGCGAAGCTCACCTGGATGACGTGGTTGATCGGGATGCCGAAGTTGGCCGTGATCGTCTGGGCCAGCAGGGAGGGGCCGTCGGCGTAGTTGACGTTGATCCGGTTGAACTGACCGTAGAGGCGCTGGTTCGCCAGCAGCGTGACCATGGTGTCGCGCGGGATCGACACGATCGCGATGGTCCCGGCCGCGGGGTCGATGTGCATGATCTTGACCACGTCGCTGCGCTGGCCGCTGACCAGCCCCGCCGACGCCCCGGTCTGGCGGGCCACCTGCCCGGTCAGGCCCACCCGGGAGTCCGAGCCGACCTCGAGGATATTGAAGGGCTTGCCCGAGATCTGGGGCAACTCACCCGCGACGTTGATCTTGGGGATCTGCCCGAAGCGGTAGCGGGCGTAGAGGTAGCCCCCCCCGACCAGCGCCACCACCAGCCCGACCAGGGTGATGCCGACGATCAGCGTCACGCGGACGGCGCGGCGCCGGGTGCGCCGCGCGCGCGGCCGTCGGGTCCGCACGACGCGCTCGGGATGGGCGCTGTGCTCGATCTGCGTGCCCAGCTCCTCGAGCCGGTCCCCGTTGGCCAGGGGTCGATGGTGCCGACCAGCCCGGCCGTCGCGTCCGCGCGCCGCGCTGTGACGTCCGTCAGGCATCGTGCAATCCTACCCGTGCCTCTAGGCGTCAGATGCCGGCACGCCGAAGGGTTCGTAGCCCTCGCGCTCGAGCACTGCCGCCAGTTCGGGGCCACCCGTGGTCACGACCTGGCCGCCGCGCACCACGTGGATCGCCGTCGGCGTGAGGTCGTGGAGCAGGCGCGCAAAGTGGGTGATCACCAGCACCCCGCAACCCCACTCCTGCGAGGACGCGGCCAGGCGTCGGGCCACAGCACCCAGCGCGTCGACGTCAAGGCCCGAGTCCACCTCGTCGAACAGAGCGAAGGCCGGACGCAGCAGGGCGAACTGGACGACCTCGGCCCGCTTGCGCTCGCCTCCCGAGAGGTCCACGTTCATGAACCGGCCGAGCAGGTCCGGCCGCAGTCCGATGCGCTCGGCCTCAGCCCGGATCCTGGCGTCGAGCCCGCGAGGCTCGACGCCGGCGGCACGCAGGACGTCGGCCAGCCGCACGCCCGGCACCTCGATGGGCTGCTGGAGGGCCAGGAACAGTCCACGGCGGACCCGGTCCGTCGGCGACAGGTCCAGCAGCGAGACGCCGTCGATCTCCGCAGTGCCCCCCGTGACGTGGTAGCCGGGATGGCCCGCTAGCGCGTGGGCCAGCGTGGACTTGCCCGAGCCGTTCGGCCCCATGATGACGTGGACCTCACCCGAGCGCATGGTCAGGTCGAGACCGCGCACGACCTCGCGACCCCCCACGGCCACCCGCAAGCCCTGGATCGTCAACACGCTCACGCCAGGCTCACTTCCACGCGGCCGTCGCGGACGACCGCCTCGTAGCGATGCACGGGACGGGTCGCCGGCAGCGTCAGTGCGGCCCCGTCAGCCAGCGAGAACTGCGCACCGTGACGGGCGCACTCGATGGTGGCGCACTCCTCGTCCACCTCGCCGCGCGCCAGGCTGAAGTCCTCGTGGCTGCAGCGATCGTCGAGGACGTAGACGTCGTCTCCGATGCGCACCACGACGACTACGTGACCCTCGAGGGTCACTTGGCGGGTGCCGCCGCTGGTGAAGTCGTCCAGCGCCCCGGCATCGACCACACTCACCCGGCCACCTCCAGCGCGCCGAGCGCCGCGTCCACGTCCCGCGTCAGGAGCTCGGCCACAGCCGGCGGCAGGGCGTCGAGCATCTCCAAGAAGAAGCCACGAATCATCAGCCTCTGCGCCTCGCGTCGCGGCACGCCCCGGGACTCCAGGTACCAGCGCTGGATCTCGTCGAGGGGGCCGACGCTGGAGGCGTGGGCGCACACCACGTCGTTCTCGCGGATCTCGAGGTTGGGAACACTGTCGGCGTGCGCCTGCGGCGACAGCAGCAGGTTGTGGTTCGTCTGGCGGGCGTCGGTGCGCCGCGCACCGTGCTCGATCTCGATCAGGCCGGTGTACACCGATCGGGCCTCATCGGCCACCGCGCCCTTGGACAGGAGGGTCGAGCGGGTTCGCGCGGCGACGTGGTACTGGCGGGTGCGAAAGTCGTGGACCTGGTCGCCCGACCCGAAGAACGTCGTGCGCAGTACATTCTCGGCGCCCGAGCCCAGCATCACGGCATCGTTGCGGCTTCGGTCGTAGCGTGCGCCCAAACCCACCACGGCGTGGTTCAGGCGGGCATCGCGATCGAGCCGGGCCGTCGTGCGCGCGATGTGCCACGCCGAGTGGTCCAGCCGCTGGTACGCCACCAACGTCAAGGCGGCGCCGGCGCCGATGTCGTACTCACCCACCATGTCGACGAGGGACTCGTGTCCGCCCTCGTAGGCCTCGATCACGACTGCGCGGGCCCCCGGCTCCACGACGACGTGCACCCGCGGGAACGAGGCGGTCGCGCCCGCGGCGCAGGCGATCACCAGGGGCCCGAGAACCTCGACACCCGATCGCACCGTGATCGTGGTCACGCCGGGAGTCACCGCCGCGTTGAGCAGGGAGAAGGCATCACTGGCGTAGAAGTCGAGGTCCGGGCCCACGGGGGCCGGGAGCCAGGAGACGTCCACGCCCGGCACCGGGCGCCCGCCATCGAGCACGAAGCCGTCGCCGAGGCGGATCGTGGTGGCCGCCACCGACGCGAGCGCGTCAGCGAGCGAGGTCGCCAGGGTGGTCGGCGCCGCGGTGGCCAGCACGTAGCGCTCCAGGTCGAATGCGTCGAGGGGGGCGTAGCGCCAGACCTCCTCGCTGGCCGTGGGCAGGCCGAGGGCGCCGAAGCGCTCCAGGGCGGCCAGGCGTCCCGCGGCATCGGGTTGGGCGCGCACGTAGTCGCGGACACTCTCGGAGAACGGAACCATAGCGGGGCTTAGTCAGTGTACTGGCGGTCCCCCGGCCACCAGGCCGACGGGTGCGTAGGCTCGATCGGGAAGGAGGCAGCGATGGCCGGGAACGCCGAGGTGGTAGAGGTCACCTACGAGGGAGCGGTGGCCACGATCTGGCTGAGCCGGCCCGAGGCGCGCAACGCGCTGGGCCGAGCATTCTGGCTCGAGCTGCCGCGCGCGACGGCCCAGATCGCCGGCGACCACGAGGTTCGTGCCGTCGTCCTGGGGTGTCGCGGGGACCACTTCACCGTCGGCCTCGATCTCAAGGAGCTGGGCGGCGATCTGTTGGGCGCGAGCGCGACGGGCTCCTCGGCGGTACGCGCGAGCCACCGGCTCGCTCAGGTTCGCGCCATGCAAGGGGCCATCTCGTCCCTGGCGCACCTGCCCGTCCCGGTCATCGCCGGCGTCGGCGGCTACTGCCTCGGCGGGGGCGTCGACCTGGTGACGGCCTGCGACATCCGCCTGGCCGCCGCCGACGCGGTGTTCTCGGTGCGCGAGACCCGCATGGCGATCGTGGCCGATCTGGGTACCCTTCAGCGCCTCCCGCGCATCGTGGGCCCGGCGCACGCGGCTGAACTCATCTACACGGGAGTCGACATCGATGCGGCGCGCGCCGCCGAGATCGGACTGGTCAATCGGGTCACGGGAGCCACCGCAGCCGACGCCGTCACCGCCGCCCAGGAGCTCGCCGCCACCATCGCGGGCAATTCGCCTCTCGCGGTGCGCGGGTCCAAAGCCGTCCTCCAGGCCAACGACGGGCGCACCGTGGACGAGGGCCTCGACTTCGTCGCACGCTGGAGCACCCTGTTCCTCGAGAGCGACGACCTGCGCGAGGCCCTGTCGGCCTTCCTGGAGCGGCGGCCGCCGAACTACTCGGGCCAGTAGGTCATGGGCGCCGGCGCCAGAAGCGCCAACCACGCGCCTGTCGCTCGAGGTCGCGCTGTCGCTCCTCGTCGAGGCGCGGGGCCACCTGCTCGATGATCCCATCGGCCTCGGCCAGCACGGAACGTCGCTCATCGACGGAGCTGCCCTCGGGCACGGGCTCGACGGGACGGCTCACCAGGGTGCCGTGGGTCCACCCCACGTCGGCGAGGCGCCGCTCGTAGGTCACGCAGTCTTCGGGGCACGACCAGGGCTGGTCGGGAGCATTGCCCAGCACACAGAAGCGCGCCACCTCACCCGAGGCGTAGGTGCGGCTCTGGAAGTGCTTGCACTCCTCGCGCATCGGCATGTTGAGGGTCCTCCACTCGCCTCGGACCTCAGCCGACCGCGCCCTCCATCTGCAACTCGATCAGCCGTGACCACTCCACGGCGTACTCCATGGGCAGCGTACGCGTCACGGGCTCGATGAAGCCATTGACGATCATGCCCATCGCCTGGCCCTCGGTGAGCCCCCGGCTCATCAGGTAGTAGAGCTGGTCGTCACCAATCTTGGACACCGTGGCCTCGTGGCCCACCGACGCGTCCTGCTCGCCCACCTCCATGTACGGCTTGGTCTCAGAGGTCGACTCCTCGTCCAGGATCAGGGCGTCGCAGCGCACGAAGCTCTTGGCGCCGTGGGCCCCCTCTTCCACCTTGACCAGGCCGCGGTAGGTCGTGACGCCCCCGTCCTTGGAGATCGACTTGGACACGATGGTCGAGGTCGTCTCGGGAGCGGCGTGGACCATCTTGGCCCCGGCGTCTTGCACCTGGCCCGAGCCGGCGTAGGCGACCGAGAGCACCTCGCCGGAGGCCTTGGGTCCCATCAGGTATACCGAGGGGTACTTCATCGTCAAACGCGAACCGATGTTGCCATCGACCCACTCCACGTGGGCCTCGGCCTCGGCGCGGGCCCGCTTCGTGACCAGGTTGTACACGTTGTTCGACCAGTTCTGGATCGTCGTGTAGGTGATCCGCGAGCCCGGTAGGGCGATCAGCTCGACCACGGCCGAGTGCAGGGAGTCACTGGAGTAGACCGGGGCCGAGCAGCCCTCCACGTAGTGCACCTGCGAGCCCTCGTCGGCGATGATTAGCGTCCGCTCGAACTGCCCCATGTTCTCGGTGTTGATGCGGAAGTACGCCTGCAGCGGCTGGTCGACCTTGACGCCGGGCGGAACGTAGATGAACGAGCCGCCGCTCCACACCGCCGAGTTCAGCGCGGCGAACTTGTTGTCGTTGGGCGGGATGACGGTTCCGAAGTACTTGCGCACCAGGTCGGGGTACTCCCGCACGGCCGTATCCATGTCGCAGAACAGGACGCCGAGGCGCTCGAGGTCGGCCCGGTTGCGATGGAAGACGACCTCCGACTCGTACTGGGCGGTGACCCCGGCCAAGTACTTGCGCTCGGCTTCGGGGATGCCCAGGCGCTCGTACGTGGACTTGATCGCGTCGGGCAGATCCTCCCAGCGATCGACCTGCCCCGCGGTCGGCTTGATGTAGTAGTAGATGTCCTCGAAGTTCAGGTCCGGCATGCGATGGGCGAACCACGGCGCCATCGGCTTGCTCTCGAAGCGCTTGAGCGCGCTCAGCCGGAACTTGCGCATCCAGGCCGCCTCGTCCTTCATGTCCGACATCTCGCGCACGATCGCCTCGTTGAGCCCCTTCTTGGGCTTGAACACCGGAATCTGGTCGTCCGACCAGCCCAGCTGGTAGCGGCTGAAATCGAGGTTGTCGAGTGTCACGCCCTGCCTCCAGGATTTTGTCCTATGCCCATAGTAGTAAGAAGCCCCTCACGCCCGTACCGAAAATACTGGCAGAGTGGGTGCCGTGCCCACCTCCCCCCGCGCCGCGCAGCGCCCCCACCAGATCGAACGTCACGGCGACGTGCGCCTGGACCCCTACCACTGGTTGCGCGATCGCGACGACGCTGAGGTCCTGCGCCTGCTGCGCGACGAGAACGACTACCTGGCCGCCGGGCTCGACGGGCTCGACGGCCTGCGCGAGCGCCTCTACGGGGAGATCCGCCGACGCATCGACGAGACCGACATCTCGGTCCCGGTGCGTCGTGGCTCGTGGTGGTACTTCGAGCGCACGCGCGAGGGACTCGACTACCCCCTGTCGTGCCGCGTGCTGGCGGCGCCCGACGAGCCACCTCCGAGCGTGGACGCCGAATCTTCCTTGGACGGCGAGGTCGTCATCCTCGATGAGAATGCCGAGGCTCAAGGACACGACTACTTCTCGGTGGGGGTCTTCGAGATCAGCCCCGACGACCAGTGGCTCGCGCTGGCCTCGGACATCGACGGCCACGAGCGCCATCGGCTGAGCTTCCGCCCCTTGGGCGACCAAGATCCCACCAACGAGACCATTGACGACGTCTACTACGGCGCCGCGTGGTCGGGCGACTCGCTCGTGTTCTTCTACACGCGCGTCGACGAGGCCATGCGCCCCTATCAGATCTGGCGCCACGCCCTGGGGACGCCCGCGAGCAGCGACGTCCTGGTCTACGAGGAGCCCGATCCCCAGTTCTCGGTCTCGGTGGGGCGCTCGCGGGACCGCGAGGTCATCGTCATCGTGTCGGCGTCGTCGACGACGTCCGAGTCGCACTGGCTGCCCGCCGACGACCCGACCGGCAACCTGCAGGTCGGCGAGCCCCGGAGCAGTGGCATCGAGTACGGCCTGGAGCACGCCCTCGATGCGGCTGGCCATCCGTGGTGGCTGAAGCTCACCAACGAGGACGCCACCGACTTCCGCCTGCTGGTGGGGCCCAGCGCGGTCGGGCCCTGGCACGAGATCGTTGGGCACCGCCCCGGAACGCGACTGGACGGCGTCGAGGCCTTCGCCGGCTACCTGGTACTGGCCGAGCGCCTGGAGGGTTCTTCGGCGGTCCGGGTCGTCCCGCTGCCCGCCGACGACCCGTGGGGCGGCGATCTGCTGGCCCGCTCGTGGCTCGTCGAGGGACCCGAGCAGCCCAGCACCGTAGGGGTGGGCGCGAACCCCAACTACACCACCTCGTCGCTGCGCATCGGCCTGACCTCCCTGGTTACGCCGTACCTGGTGGCCGACGTCGACCTGGCCAGCGGGACGATGGTGGTGCGCAAGCAGCAACGCGTGCGGGGCGGCTATGACGGGTCGGCCTACACCACGGGGCGCCTGTGGGTGACCGCCAGCGATGGCCAGCGCATCCCGGTCTCGTGGGTCGCGCGACGCGACCTGCTCGAGGAGCGCGACGGGCAACTGGTCCCCCGGGCCGCCGCTCCCCTCCTGCTCTACGGCTACGGGAGCTACGAGATCTCCATCGACCCGACGTTCTCCTCCATTCGCCTCTCACTGCTGGAGCGCGGCGTCGTCTTCGCCATCGCCCACGTTCGCGGCGGCGGCGAGATGGGCCGTACCTGGTATGAGATGGGCCGCCTGGCCCAGAAGCCCACGACCTTCAGCGACTTCGTCGCGGTCGCCCGCCACCTGGTGGCATCCGGGTGGACCTCCCCGGACCAGCTGGCGGCGCGGGGGGGCTCCGCGGGTGGCCTGCTGATGGGCGCCGTCATGAACCTCGCGCCGACCCTGTGGCGCGCTGTGGTCGCCGAGGTGCCCTTCGTCGACGTCCTGACGACGATGCTCGATCCCACCCTCCCCCTGACCATCGGCGAGTGGGAGGAGTGGGGCGACCCGGACGACGACCCCCTGGCCTACCGCACGATTCGCTCTTACTCGCCCTACGACAACGTGCGCGCCACCGAGGTCGACGGCGCCCCGCGCCGCTACCCGCGCCTGTTGGCCACGGCAGGACTCAACGACTCGCGGGTGGGCTACTGGGAGCCCGCCAAATGGGTCCAGGCGCTGCGCGCGGCCAACCCCGACAACGAGGCGTACCTCAAGACGGAGCTCGGCGCGGGGCACGGCGGACCCTCGGGGCGCTACGACGCGTGGCGTGATGAGGCGCTGGTCCTGGCCTTCGTCCTCGACTCCATCGCACCGGCGGCCGCCAAAGACGCCGACTCAGTGGCCGGTGATGATGAGGGTCGCGATGACCACGAGAGCCGCGACGACCGTCACGATGGTGATCCGGCGACGCCGCCGGGGGTGGTGCCGGGGCCAGCGCGCCCGGTGTGAGCGTCTCCCCGCCAGGTTGAGTGCCCGCTGGACGTCGCGCGTATGGGGGGCCGCGGGTGACGGGGCGGGCTCCGGCTCGCCGAAGACGTGGGTGGGGTCCACGTGCAGCCGGGGCGGCGAGGGCGGTGTGTGCTCCTCGGGCTGGACCCCGCTGGTGACGTGCACGCTGCGCACCGGTCCCGTGTCGCTCGGGGGATGCACGTGGCGCGCGGCCCGATCCCATTGCGTCCGCCCGCGACGTGATCGGAATCGCACAATGAACAAGGCGTCGCTCACCACGAAGATCACCACGAGTGCAACAATCGCCTTGGCCACCGCGTCCTCCACTCGCCTCCGAGCGTAGCGAGCCCCGGCTAGCCGATGAAGCCTCCGTAGCGCCCACCCAGGTACACCAGCGGACGACCCTCACCGGCCCAGGCGTGGTGGACGGCCACCACGGCGATCTCGTGGTCACCGAGCGGCTGGACGCTCGCCACCATGCCCTCGAGGTGAGCGATGACCCCGTCCAGCAGGGGCGACCCCTCCGGCCCCGGGTGCCAACGCACCCCGGCGAACCGGTCGACCCCCCGCTGCGCGAAGCGTCGTGCCAGATCCTCCTGGTCATCGGCCAGCACCGAGATGCCCACGACGCCGCGTGCCCGAATGCGGGGCCACGTGGTCGAGTCCACGGCGGCCGAGAACGACACGAGCCGGGGCTCCAGGGACAGCGACCCGAAGGTCTGACAGGTGAAGCCGACAGGTGTCTGGTCGGCCATCGCGCTTACCACCACCACGCCCGTCGCGAAGCGGCCGACCACGGCCTTGTAGCTCGCGAGGTCCTCGGACACGGACGCGACCCTATCGCCCTAGGCCCGTAAACGGATCTGGTGGCGCTGGACCTCGATGAGGCCCTCGCGCGCGAGGGCCGCCAGCGCCGCCTCGAACCGCCCGTCGCGTGCCCCGACCTGGGCCCGCAGGGCACGCCGGCTCCGGGGGCCCTCCCGCAGCGCGCGCACCAGCGCTCCGCGCATCTCGCGACCCGATCCGCGAAAGGGTGCCTGAGCCTGCGTCACGCCGGCGCTGTTGCGGGCGGGGTCCGGTCCGCCCGCGCGGCGCCAACGGCACGCCGACCGCGCCGGGCAGTCTTCGCAGCGCGGTCGGGCACGGCAGAACTGCGCCCCGAGATCGAGCAGCGACTGGTTGACGGGGGCGCTGGCGACGCCGGCGACGAGGCGGTCAGCCAGCGCCTGGGCCGCCGGGGGCGCCAGACGAGCATTGGCCACCGCTCGTGCCAGCACGCGGCCCGCGTTGGTGTCCACGACCCCGACGGCCCGGCCGAACGCGAAGCTGGCCACCGCCCGGGCGCTGTAGGGCCCGAGCCCCGGCAGTGCCACGAGCTCGTCGACCGTCGAGGGGACGCACCCGCCGTGGCGCTGCTCGATGACCATGGCGGCGCGGTGCAGCGACTGGGCCCTCCGGTTGAATCCCAGTCCCACCCACTGCGCAACCACCTCGGACTGGGGCGCCGCGGCGCAGGCTGCCGGCGTGGCGAAGCGCCGCAAGAAGGGCTCCCAGTGCTGGACCACGCGCCCGGTCGAGGTCTGCTGGAGCATCACCTCGGCCACCAGGACCGACCACGGATCCCGACACCCGACCCAGGGCAAGTCGCGAGCCAGGGAGCCCCGCGCCGCGCGCAGCGCGCCGCGCAGCGCGGCGACCTCAGGTCCAGGCGTCGTCACCGTAGGGGCGCTGGCGCGCGGGGGCGGCATCGCGCCGCCAGACCATCACGCGCCGCCGGAAGTAGCACACCTCGCGCCCGTCTTGGTTGAACCCCTTGGTCTCCACGCGCACCACGCCCCGATCCGGCTTGGAGGACGAGGGGGTCGCCTCCAGCACGCGGGTCTCGGCGTAGATCGTGTCGCCGTGAAAGGTCGGGTACCGGTGGACCAGCTGCTCGACCTCCAAGTTGGCGATGGCGGCACCGGACACGTCAGGCACGCTCATGCCGAGCACCAGCGAGTACACCAGGTTGCCCACCACGACGTTGCGGCCCTGCACGCTCTCGTGCTCGGCGAACCACGCGTTGGTATGCAGCGGGTGGTGGTTCATCGTGATCATGCAGAACAGGTGGTCGTCGGCCTCCGTGATGGTCTTTCCCGGCCAGTGGCGGTACACGTCCCCGGGGACGAAGTCCTCCAAATAGCGCCCGAAGGGCCTCTCGTAGATCGTCATCGATCCATTGTGCCCGACGGCGTCACTCCGCGGGGAGCGGACGCGTCGTGAACGACGAGATCGCCCCGGGCAGAGACTCACCGTCGATCACCAGTCGCCACGAGTAGCGGGCCGCTGGCGCGAGCGGAATGGGCCCGAAGTTGACCGCGATGGGTACGTCGACGGGCGTCCCGACCGGGACGCCGATGGGCTCAGCGGCATTGAAGTCACCCCGGACCTCAATGGGCTGGACTCCCTCGGGCGTCTCGAAGCGCACGGGCTGCCCGTCCGCGTCTTCGAGGAAGAGCTCCCAGTGGTGTGCGACGTGGAACTCGGGAACGTCGACCGAGACCTTGATGACCACCGCCGAGGGCACTGGCTCGGGACCGGTGACCGACCAGCCGCCACCGAGGATGTAGAGCTTGCCGTCGGCCACCTGCGCCGAGTCCGCCAGAAGCATGGTCACCTGCACGCCGTCAGCCTATCCAGGCGGTCGCGGTCCCCCCGTCGGCTAGTTTTCCACCATGACGCCCGGACTCCCCCTGGACCTGCCCCGCCTGCTCGACCACGCCGACAGCGTCGTCGCCAGTGGCGTAGGCGCGCTGCGCGCGAGCGGTGGGCCCGACGCCGACCAGAGCCTCGCCTACGACGTGGCCCACGCTGCGAGCGCCCTGGCCACCGCGCGCGCGAGCCTCGCCTTCGCCGAGCTCGGGGACACCGAACGCGCGCTGGTGAGCGCATTCGCCGGCCTGGCCCTGGCCGACCTCCACCAACGCGTGCTGGGACGAGAGGCCCGCTGGGGCGTGGCCGAGGGGTGGTTCGCGCCCCTCCAGGACTTCGTGGCCGAACAGCGCGACCCGGCGGTGCTGGCATCGCTGGCCGAGGCTCCCGACCTGCGACACCTCGACGAGGACTTCGCTCTGGTCCAAGACGTGTTTCGACGCTTCGCCGACGAGCAGGTGCGACCGCACGCCGAGCACGTCCACCGCACCAACGGCGACATCCCCGAGAGCGTGATCTCCGGGCTGCGCGATCTGGGCGGCTTCGGACTCTCCGTCCCCGAGCGCTACGGCGGCGACGCGACGGGCGACGAGCACGAGTACGTGGCCATGGTCGTGGCCACCGAGGAGCTCTCGCGCGCGTCCTTGGGCATCGGTGGCTCCCTGATCACGCGGCCCGAGATCCTGACCCGCGCCCTGCTCGCCGGGGGGACCGAGGAGCAAAAGGCCCACTGGCTCCCGCGACTCGCGTCGGCCGAAGTCCTGGCGGCCATCGCGGTCACCGAGCCCGACTACGGCAGCGACGTCGCGCACCTCACCACCGCGGCCACCCGGGCACCCGGCGGGTGGGTGCTGAATGGCGTCAAGACGTGGTGCACCTTCGCCGCGCGGGCCACGGTCCTGGTGGTGCTGGCGCGCACCGACCCCGACCGGTCTCGCGCCCACCGCGGCCTCACCCTCTTCCTCCTCGACAAGGAGCCCGCCGACGGGCGCGGCTTCGTCCTGGAGCAGCCCGGCACCGGGGGGCGCCTGGAGGGTCGCCCGATCGACACCTTGGGGTACCGCGGGATGCATTCCTACGAGGTGGCCATCACCGACTGGTTCGTCCCCGACTCCCACGTCGTGGGCGGTGAGGGCGGGCTGGGCCAGGGCTTCTACTACCAGATGGCCGGCTTCGAGAACGGGCGGATCCAGACGGCGGCCCGGGCCCTCGGCGTGATGCAGGCGGCCTACGAGGCGGCCCTGGCCTACGCGCGCCAGCGCTCGGTCTTTGGCACGCCGATCATCGACTACGAGCTGACGCGCGTCAAGCTCGGCACGATGGCGGCGATCATCCAGTGCTCGCGGCAGTTCGCCCTGTCCGTCGCGCGACGCATGACCACTGGTGAAGGCTCGATGGAGGCCTCGATGGCCAAGGCCTACGTGTGCCGGGCCGCCGAGTGGGTCACCCGCGAGGCCATGCAGATCCACGGCGGCATGGGCTACGCCGAGGAGTTCCCGGTCAGCCGCTACTTCGTGGACGCGCGGGTGCTGTCCATCTTCGAGGGCGCCGACGAGACGCTGTGCCTCAAGGTCATCAGCCGGGGGCTGACCAAGTGACCCGGGAGACGCGCAGCGCGGCGACGCGCCCGTGAGCGCGTTGCCCGAGCCCGCGGACGCTCCGGTGATCGTGCGCCCGGGTCGCCTGCTCGCAGTGACGTCGTTCGCGCACTTCATGAACGACGGCATCGTCTTCTTCATCCCGGTCGTGTCGGACCTGCTCATCGTGGGTCACCACGACTCGACAGCCACGGTCACGGCGATGCTCACCGTCTTCTACCTCTGCTCGGCCGGCGTCGGTGTCCTGGTCGGTCTACTGGCCGACCGAGTCGGGCGGCGCGGTCCTCTCATCGCCCTGGGCATCGCCACCCTCGGCGTCAGCCTCTTCGGCTTCGACGCCGCCCTCACGGCGTGGGGCGCCGCCAGCACCGCATTGGCGATCGCGGCAGCGGTGGTCGCGGGCGTGGGCAGCTCCGTCTACCACCCGCTGGGCGGGTCGATCGTCCAGCTCGCCTTCTCCGACGGGGCGCGCGGCAAGGCGCTCGGCGTCAACGGCGCCTTCGGCAGCCTGGGCCGCGCGCTGTATCCCGCTCTCTTCTTCGTCATCGCGGGCCTCGGGCTCTCCAAGGCCGACACCGCGCTGGTGGCCGGCTCCGTGGCCCTGCTGGCGGCGGTGGCCATCGCGGCGGGGCTGGCCACCGGCGGCGCGGATGGCTCGGGGCGCGGGCGGGCGCACGCGACCCCGAGCGTCCCCCTGCGCTCGCTGCTGACGCGCAGCGTCGTGTCGCTCATGGCAATATCGCTGGTACGGTCCCTCGCCTTCATCGGCGTCGTCTCGTGGATCCCCGTCTACCTCACGTCAAGCCGCCACGCGGGCATCTCGACGATGCTGGGCGTGATCGTGACCATCATGTACGCGGGGGGCATCGTCGGACAGCTGCTCTTCGGCCTGCTGGCCGACCGCTTCGACAAGCGGGCGGTGCTCGCCCTCGACAGCCTCGGCTCGGCCGGTGGCATCGCGTGGTTCCTCACCACCTCCGGGCACGGCGTGGTGGCCACGGTCAGCCTCTTCGTGTTCGGGCTCTTCACTTTCAGCGGGTTCCCCCTGCTGCTCTCCCTGGTCAGTGACTACGTTCCCCGATCGTCCTCGGCAACGGGCAATGCGCTGGTGTGGGGCGTGGGCGCCACCGGTGGCCAGGCCCTCGGCCCCCTGGTGGTCAGCCTGCTCATGGGGGCCCAGGTCCATCGCCTTGGCGGCGCCTTCGGTGCCATGGCCGCGCTGATCGCGCTGACGGTGCTAGCCACGCCCCTGCTGGGTCGCACCGCCCGATCGAACCCCGTCCAGCTCTTCGGCTAGCGCTGCGGGCCGCTCAGCTCTCGTCGTCGATGGTGAAGGGCCGGTGCACGGCTCCCAGCGTGAGGCCGGCCGAGTGCCGGTCGATGCGCTCGCCGCGGGCCCGCTGGGCGCGCATGGCCGCGCGCTCCCAGCGCTCCTCGACCCGTCCCCAGCGCCACAGGGCCAACGCCACGGCCCACACCAGCACGAACATCCCGACGATCACGAACCCGGCCGTGTTGATGTTGAACGCGCGAACCGCGCTCCACAGCCCGCCGTGGAGCCCCAGCTCACTGGCCACAACCTGGGCCAACTCGATGGTGCCCACGTAAAGCGCGACCATCACGCTGAGGCTCGTGATCGTGATGTTGTAGTACACCTTGCGCACCGGGCGCGAGAAGGCCCACCCGTAGGCGAAGTTCATGAAGGACCCGTCGATCGTGTCGAGCAGGCTCATCCCCGCCGCGAACAGCAGCGGCAGGCTCAGGATCGCCCAGAACGGGAGCCCCGCCGCCACCGTCGTGCCCGCGAGCACCAGGAACGCGATCTCGGTGGCGGTGTCGAAGCCCAGGCCGAAGAGCACGCCAATGGGGTACATCTTCCAGGGCTGGTCCACCGAGCGGGCCAGCGACCCGAAGAACCGCATCATGAAGCCCCGTGCATTGAGGTGCTTGTCGAGCTCGGAGTCGTCGAAGCGTCCCTGGCGCATCTGCGAGAAGAGCCTGATGATGCCGACCAGCACGATGATGTTCAAGATGGCGATGAGGTACAAGAAGGCGCCCGAGACGATTGTGCCGAACAGCCCGCCGTAGTGGTGCAGGGGTGAGGACGTGTTGCGCACCTGGGCACCCAGCGCTCGCGCACCCAGGCCCAGCAGGACCGTGAGAGCCAGGACCACGCTGGAGTGGCCCAGGGAGAAGAAGAAGCCCACCGACATGGGGCGGCGGCCCTCGCTCATGAACTTCCGCGTCGTGTTGTCGATGGCCGCGATGTGGTCGGCGTCGAAGGCGTGGCGCAGGCCCAGGGTGTAGGCCAGCACGCCCGTGCCCAGACCCAGGGTCTGAGGTGACCCAGCCCCGTAGTGGCGCGAGGCGGCAATCACCAGCAGAGTCCAGCCCAGCGCGTGCAGCAGCACCACGACGCCGCTCATGGCCCCGACCCGTCGCCACTCCGCTGGCGCCAGCGCCCCGCGAACCCGAGCCCGTCGCGACAGGGTCCCCGTGGTCGTCACGCCGACAGGCTAGCGCCCTTAGTAGAAGACCCTCCTAATAAGGTCCTCAGGTTGTCGAGCGCTGCCGCCCGGCGCGCTCGCCGCGGGCGACGAACTTCAGTGCCATCTTGCGGCTGGCCTCGTCGATCATCTCGTCACCGAACATCACCGCACCCGTGCGGTGCTCCTCGGTGGCCACCCGGTAGGCCTCCAGGATGTCCCAGGCCCGGTCGAACTGCTCCTGGGTGGGCGAGTAGACCTCGTTGAGCACCGCAGCCTGGTCGGGGGTGAGTGCCCACTTCCCGTCGTAGCCCAGGACGCGCGTGCGCTGGGCGAACGTGCGCAGCTCGTCGAGCTCGCGCACCTTGAGGAACGGCCCGTCGATCACCTGGAGACCGTTGGCGCGACCGGCCATCAAGATCCGCGAGAACACGTAGTGGAAGTGGTCCCCCGGGTACTCGTCGATGGCCACGCCACCGGTGAGCACCGGCATCTCGATGGAGGCGGCGAAGTCGGCCGGACCAAAGATGATCGTCTCGAGCCGGGGCGACGCCGCACAGATCTCATCGACGTTGATCAGGCCGCGGGCTGTCTCGATCTGCGCCTCAATCCCGATATGGCCCGGCTCGAGGCCCGCGTTCTTCTCCACCTGGGTGAGCAGCAGGTCGAGCGCCACCACCTCGGCGGCCGACTGGACCTTGGGCAGCATGACCTCGTCGAGGCGCGGACCGGCTCCCCCGACCACCTCAATGACGTCGCCGTAGGTCCACGGCGTGTCCCAGGCATTCACCCGCACGCACAGCACCCGGTCGTCCCAGGCCAAGGAGCGCACGGCCTGCGCCACCCGGGCCCGGGCGGCGACCTTCTCGGCGGGTGCCACCGAGTCCTCCAGGTCGAGGAAGGTCATGTCGGCGCGCACCGAGGGAGCCTTGGCCAAGAACCGCTCCGAGGAGCCGGGCGTGGACAGGCAGGAGCGGCGCGGGAGGCTTCGGGAGCGTTCAGACATGCGCTGAGCCTACGTGACACCGTCTGGGGCTTCGGGCGCCATCGTGGGGTCGGGTTGCTCGCCTGCTTTGACCAGGGAAGATGCCGGTCACGCGCGGGTCTGGCGCCTCATCGCGGGCCCCCAGCAAGTAGCCTGGCATCCGTGCCTGACGTCAAGCGCCTCCGGCGCCTCTCGTCGCCACGGCCCCGAGGGCGGTGGAGCCCTCGCCGGGCTCTGGTCAGTGCCGCGATCCTCGCCCCGCTGGCGACTCTGTGGGTGTCGCCGGGCGCCGGAGCCGCCAGCCTCACCAGTGCGCGCGCCCAGGCCGCCACCTTGTACAAGCAGATCCAGTACATCGATGGCCGCGTCGGATTCCTGGGTCAGAAGTACGACATGACGCTGATCAAGCTGCGCGACATCACACACGTGATCGCCAATACCAAGACCATCGTGGCCCAGATCGAGCGCCAGGTCGAGCGCGGCAACAGCCAGCTGCGCACCGACGCCATCTACGCCTACGTCACCAGCGGTGCCGCTGACTCCAACCCCCTGTTCGCTCCCACCGCCACCAAGCTTGGCGCCGTACAGGTCTACAGCCAGGTGGCCCAGGGCAACGTGGCCACGACGGTGGCCAATTTGAAGAGCTACCGGCTCAAGCTCACCCAGGAGCGCTCGCTGCTGGCCGCCGAAGACCAGCAGGCGGCGGACGCCGCACGGGCTGCGGCCGGCGCCTTCCACGAGGCCAAGCTCCTCCAAGCCACCCTCCAGAATGCCCTCTCCCAGGTCAAGGGGCAGATCGCGTACTTCGTGCACCAGCAGGAGGCCGCCGCCGCGGCCCAGTCCGCCGGCGCCCTGGCCAACGCCAAGCCCGCCGTCGGCTTTCCTGCTCCACCACCCAATTCGCGGGCCGACATCGCGATCCGGGCGGCGCTCTCCTATCTCGGCGTGCCCTACGTGTGGGGCGGTGCCTCGCGCGCGGGGGTGGATTGCTCGGGTCTGGTGATGCTGGCCTACGACGCCGCGGGAATCTACCTGCCCCACTACTCGGGGGCCCAGTTCGCCGACACCGTGCGCGTGCCGCTGTGGGACCTCCAACCGGGCGACCTGCTCTTCTACGGCTACGACGGCGACCAGCACGTCGCCATGTACCTGGGACACGGGATGATGATCGAGGCACCCAGTGCCGGCTACACGGTGCACATCACCCCGATCCGCCTGGGGTACGGGTTCGCGGGAGCCGGCCGGCCCCGGGCCTAGCCTGTGGAGCCGGTTCCCACCAGCCTGCACCTGGGTCCCTTGACCTTCCACCTCTACGGCTTCGGCCTGGCTCTGGCAGTCCTCCTCGCCTACTCGTACGCCGGCCGTCGCCTGCGGCGCGCCGGCTTGGACGACGCCCGCTGGGGACGCTTCGCCGTGGCCGTGCTGGTCGCTTCGCTGGTCGGCGCTCGAGTTGCCCACGTGGCCACGAACTGGTCGATCTACGCCGGGCACCCCACCCAGTGGCTGGCCCTATGGAACGGGGGCCTGTCGAGCTTTGGCGCCCTGGCGACCGCCGTCCCCGTGGGGCTGCTCCTGCGCCGACGGTGGTGGCCCGACACGACGCTCGCGCGCTTCGCGGACGCCGTCGTCCCCGCGCTGGTGGCCGGATGGGCCGTCGGTCGCGTCCTCGGGCCCCAGTTCATGTACCAGGGAGGGGGCCACCTGACGCACCAGTGGTTCGGCATGCGCTACGCGGGTCAGGCGGGTCGGCGCGTGCCCGTCCCCCTCATCCAGGGCCTCGAGGACGGCACGCTCTGGCTGGCCCTGCTGGGCCTCCAGCGCCGTCTACGCGACCGGGTCCTGGGCCTCGTGGCGTCGGTGGCGATGGTCGTGTGGGGCCTGGTGCGAGCATTCGACGAGCGGTGGCTGCTCGGCCAGCACTCCCACAGCGGCTCGGTGGGGGTGCAGCTGGCAGGAATCGCGCTGGCAGCCGCCGGAGTGGTGTGCGGGATCGTCGCCGCGCGTCGCGCGAGCCGGGCGGGTCAGCCCAGTGGCTCGAAGCGCGCCGTGAAGTGGCGCAGAGCCGGCGGCTCGTAGACCATCTGGTACCCCCGGAGGCTCTCGGCATCGCGAGCCACCGCGGTGACCACCTCGATCACGTAGTCGATGTGGCTCTGGGTGTAAGTGCGTCGGGGAATGGCCAGGCGCACCAGCTCCAGAGGAGCCGGGTGCTCGCTTCCGTCGGGGTGGCGACCGAACATCACCGAGCCGATCTCCACCGAGCGCACCCCACCGGCCTCGTAGAGGGCGATGGCCAGCGCCTGCCCGGGGTACGCCAGGGGGGCGATGTGCGGCAGCAGGGCCCGCGCGTCCAGGTAGACGGCGTGACCCCCGGTGGGCTTGACCACCGGAACGCCGGCCCGGTCCAGGGCGTCGCCGAGGTAGGTCGTCGAGCGGATCCGGTAGCGCAGGTAGTCGTGGCTCACGGCTTCGCTGAGCCCCTGGGCCAGGGCCTCCAGGTCGCGGCCGGCCAGTCCGCCGTAGGTCGGGAAGCCCTCGGTCAGGATCAGGAGGTTGCGGCAGCGCTCGGCCAGGTCGTCGTCGTTAAGGGCCAGCCATCCCCCGATGTTGCCGAAGGGGTCCTTCTTGGCCGACATGGTCATGCCGTCGGCCAGTGAGGCGATCTCGCGCACGATGTCGGCCACGTCGCGGTCGCCCTGGCCCGCCTCGCGCTCGTGGATGAACCACGCGTTCTCGGCGAACCGGCAGGCGTCCAAGAAGAGGGGCACGCCGTGGCGCCGACAGATCGTACTGACGCCCCGGAGGTTCTCCAGCGACACCGGTTGGCCGCCACCGGAGTTGTTGGTGATGGTAACCATCACGACGGGCACGTCAGTCCCTCGCTCACCCAGGAGCTGGTCCAGAGCCTCGAGGTCCATGTTCCCCTTGAAGGGGTGCAGCGAGCTCGGGTCCAGGCCTTCGGCGATGACCAGGTCCACCGCCTCGGCCCCCGTGGCCTCCACGTTGGCCCGGGTGGTGTCGAAGTGCGTGTTCGAGGGGACCACACGGCCCGGGCCGCCGACCGCGGTGAAGAGGATCTTCTCGGCGGCGCGGCCCTGGTGCGTAGGAATCACGTGCCGGAAGGGGAACAGGTCCTTGACCGCCGCCTCGAAGCGGAACCACGACGGCGACCCCGCGTAGCTCTCGTCACCGTGCTGGATGGCCGCCCACTGGTCGCGCGACATGGCCCCCGTACCCGAGTCGGTTAGCAGGTCGATCAGGACGTCGTCGGCGTGGAGACTGAAGAGGTTGTAGCCGGCCTCACGGATGGCGGCGTGGCGGCGCTCCGGGGTCGTCATGTGCAAGGGCTCGACCGAGTGGATCCGGAACGGCTCGATGATGGTGGAGAACTCGTAGGACATATGTCGATGGTACGCCGGGGCTACCAGAGAGCGTTCCACTCCGCGGCGCTGAGGCGGTCGATCTCGACGACCTCGCGACCCGCAATGTCGAGCAGGACCCGGTCGTCACTGACGAAGGACGGGTGGTCCAGGCCGATGCGTCGCCAAGGCCGGAACGGGATGCGCCCCGGGCGCGACTTCGTGTAGAGCGCGCGCACCAGCAGCTGGGATGTCGATCCGGCCACGACGAGGGCCGGGCGATGCTTCTCGCGCTCGTCGGGGCGCGCCGGATCGACGGCGTCGAAGGGGACGTCGACGGTGACCACGGCGCCCACCAGGGTGTGGCGATCGCTCACGATACGCGCTTCAGCCGGCGTCAGAGGTGTGCGACGCCACTGCGGCGGCGCCAGGGACACGTCCGGCGGTACCCCGTCGGCCTCGACGTCAGCATGTCGAGCCCGCGCCGGTCGCGGCGGTCGCGGCGGAGCCGACGACGGCGGTCGCGCGGCGCGGCGCTGGCGCCGGCGCTCGCGCACTTCCGGATCCACGGCCCGCGGCGGCGCCAGCACCCGCGGGGCGTCCGCGACGTCCACCGGGGGCAGTGCCAGATCCGGGCTCTCGGCCAGCAGCCTCCGGCAGTGCGGCGCCGCGGCAAACTGTTCGGCGACGGCGAAGGCCAGCAGAGCGGCCCGCCGGTCGTCGCTGACCCCCTCGGCCGCCAGGGCGTTCACGGCCGCGGCCAGCTGGTCAAAGCTGGGGTGGTCGGCGTGCTCGCCGAGAAGCTCCACGATGCGCTCCAGATCGGGTGCCACCAGAGACTCGAGCAGTGCCCGCACCGCGGGGGCCGGCGCGTGGCTGACGAACTCCTCCACGTCGCGCCGGTCGCGCAGGGAGCGCAGCGGCAGGGCTACGGCCGGCGAGATCCGCGCCCCCGGACGCAGGTCCAGCCCATCGACGCGCTCCAGCAGCGCCTCGCCAGGAAGGCGAGCCAGCCCCCGACGCCACAGCGTCGGGCCGCTCAACGAGTCAGCCGGCAATGTCACGCCAGCAGGTGCCCGGTCACGGCCCCACACGCGATTCGCCCGGTGCCCACCAGGCCCGGAGTGGTCGGCGCCGTCGCCAGCCGCTGCGCGCAGCGGCCCCCACGGGGCGATGTCCGGTGCCACCGACGAGCTGTCATGTGCGGACATCCTACGACGTGGACTCGTTCGACCGTCGCCACGCTCGGGCGACCCAGCTCTCCCCGTGCGTCCACCTGCTCGACGCGCCGTGGGTCACCGGCGGCACCTGGGGAGCTCGAGACCCGGCGAGTCCGGCGCGGGGTAAGGGGGCCCTGACGAGGCGATCTCGCACGTCGATGCCGCGGTCCCGGCTCAGCTCGACGTCGCTTCGGCGTGAACCTCCCCGATGCGCGGGGAGCCCTCCCGGCGCCGCGTCGAAGCGACGTCGAGCTGCCGAGAGGCCGCCCAGCCGTGCCGCGAGAGGAGCACCACGACGACGCGTGCGTCGATCGCCGACTCTGCTGTGCCCGGACCGTCTCTTCTGCCCGGTCACGCTGTGACTTTGTCCCCTACGACTCCGAGATTCATACATTTACATTTATCGATGTATTGGTACCGCGCTCCCGTGGTGCCGATTCGCTGCGAACCAGGAGGCCCGTCATGGAAAGTAACGCAGTCGGTATCGAACAGGGCGCCATCGACGAGACAGCTCTGTCTTCGCCAGGGGTGCCCCCAACCTCGTCACGGGGCGCGCATCACGCCTCGGCCCCCCGGGGCGCCGACCTCAAGGGACTTCGGGGGTTTCATCCCGGATGGTTTGGGGCGGTCATGGGAACGGCCATCATCGGCGTAGCCGCGTCGTTGAATCCGGGGCAGGTCGACGCCCTCACGAGTCCGGCACGAGTGATGGCTCAGACCATGTCGATCCTCGCGATCATCCTCGCGGTGGTTCTCGTCGTCCCGTACCTGGTTCGCTTCCTCCTCCACGGTGATGCGGCCCTGGCGGATCTGCGCGATCCGTTCACCGGCGCGCTCTACGGGACCCTGCCCGGCGGCATTCTGGTCATCGCGGCAACGTTCGCCGCCGTGGGCCCGACGTGGTTCTCACCCGCCACCGTCCAGGGGGTCGTGGCGGGCCTTGACTGGGTCGGAATCCCCCTCGCCTTTATCGCCAGCGTCGTCTTCGCGTACCTGCTGTTCCTGCGCTCCGAGACCGTCCCGGAGACCGTCAATGGGAGCTGGTTCATCCCCCCCGTGGTGAACATCGTCGTGCCGCTCGTCTTGCTGCCCCTGGTCCCTGCGGCCTCCCCCACCACGGCACGAACCCTGCTGCTGATGTCCTATGGCTTCTGGGGGATGGGATTCCTCCTCTACCTGCTGATCCTCACCATGCTCCACCAGCGCCTGGTGCTGCACCCTCTGCCCCACGCCGGGCTCGCTCCTTCGCTGTGGATCGGCCTGGGTCCCATCGGCGTGGGAGCGCTCGCCTTAGTGAAGATGGCCGCGGCGAGCGCGCCCCTGGTCGGTCCCCTGGCGCCCAGCGTGGAGCTGGCCTCGAAGCTCGCCGCCACGATGCTGTGGGGATTCGGGGTCTGGTGGCTCATCGCGGCCTCGCTCTTGCTCGTGCACTACCTGCGCTCGGGCCCGCTGCCCTTCGGCATCGGCTGGTGGGGCTTCACGTTCCCACTCGGAGCCTTCACGGTGGCGACGCTCTCACTCGCCAGCGCCTGGGATCTGCGCAGTCTGCAGTGGATCGGTGCCGGACTCTTCGTGCTCCTGTTCTGCTTCTGGCTCGTCGTCGCCTGGCGGACCCTGTGGGGACTGAAGGCCGGAGCCTTCACCCGCGCGCCGCAAGTCCTGTCACAGCCAACCAACTAGGGGACGGTCATGCCAACGATGATGCCCACCTCCAGCGAGATCGACCAGACACTTGCTGGCATGCGCGCCTCGATGGGAGAGGTTCCGCCCGCGATCGTGAAGGCCGCCACGGCGGACCCGCGCATGGTTGCCGAGCAGGTTCGATCCAGCGCCTTCGCCATGCCAGGAGAGGGTGGCGCACTGGATCCCGAGACACGAACGCTGATCTACCTCGCCGTGGCGCTCGCCACCTCCAACCACGCCTGCACGACCGCCATGGTGAACAAGGCCCGCGTCCAGTCGATTTCCAGCGACAAGTTGCTCGAGGCTCTGCACATCGCGCGTTACGCGATGGCCACCAGGGTCCTGGGTAACGCGGAGCCGGTCTTTGATCTGATCGACGAGCGATAGGGAGTCCCAGACAGCTGCGTCGGATGTGACGACACCCGGTGACCGCGGCGGTGTCCGGTGGCGCGTCGCGAGGACCGCGCGCGGCTGCCGGGGGCGGGCCACCGCCTGGCGCACTGCGGGATCGCCCACGCGCTTACGGGTGCCGAACGAGCCTCGGACCGGTCAACGCTTCGAGCGTGATGGGGTGAGGATCCGCAGCACCTGAAACGCCCCCAGCGCGGGCAGCGCCCGGCCCATCTTCTCCACCGACTCGGCCACCGACCGGTGCTTGGCCAGCGCCGGAGAGGAGTACAGCGTTGAGCTCACGGTGGTCTTTCCCCACGGCGAGCCAATCTCCCGTAGATCACCTCGAGACAGGAAGCGCGCCGAGGCCCACGGCTCATCTCGAAACTGACGTCGGTGGTCGAGACCCCAAAGGCTCCTCGGATTGAG
>JAKAUQ010000009.1 GCA_021827705.1 Actinomycetes bacterium | reverse complement strand
CGGACTACGCGCTTTGACAGCGCGCCATCAGCGCAGGGCCAGCCACACGGCAGCGAAGTGGCAGCCCGCTCCCACCAGCGTGGCGGCGTGGAAGAGCTCGTGATACCCGAAGACGCGTGGACGGAGTCGAGGCCGGTGCATCGCGTACGCCAGAGCGCCGAGGGAGTAGGCGACGCCCCCGGCCACCACGAGGCTGAAGCAGGCCGGACCCCCGCCCCGGTAGATCTGGGGCAGGACGGCCAGGGCGGACCACCCCACGACGAGATACGGCATCGTGTTCACCCACTGGGGCGCGTCGAGCGCCCACTGACCGATCGCCACGCCCGCCACGGCTCCCGTCGCGATCACGGTCACAATCACGTCTCGCAGCGTGCCGTGCAGCGTGAGGCCGATGACCGCGAGGTAGGTGCCGACGATGGCCACGAAGATCATCGTGTGGTCGGCTCGGCGCCAGGCGCGACGCGCCGGTGGCGACCAGCGCACGCGGTGGAAGGCCGCGCTCACCGCGAACATCCCCGCCACGCCGAGCACGTAGCAGAGGCTCCAGGCAACCTGGGCCGCGGTGTGTGCGCGCGCCACGAGCACCGGTGAGGCCCCGAGCAGCGCGACGGCGCCCACGACGTGCAGCCAGCCGCGCAGCAGCGGTCGCTCCAGAGTCCCCTCGGACTGCACTGGCCGGACGCCCACGGGCGCAGGCTAATCCCGCCCCCTTGGGGAGAACGGCGACGGCTCGGGACCTCGGTGCGCCGCGTCTCCCGCAGCGGGACCGGCGAGCCGCCCCCGGGCGACGGGAACAGGCGTCGCTGCCGCCGGCGAGATCGCCCCCCCGGCCCAGCGCGGGCGCACTACGGCGCGCCTCCCCCAGCCCGTAGTGTGATGGGTGGGAAGTCGCCCACCGTTTCGGCGACTTCGGCGGCGTCCGCCGTGGTGCGCCCAAGAGCGCGGGAGAGACGCATGCCAACGGGAGCCCTTTCACTATCCGGCGCACCACCTTGGCTCATCCAAGGCGGTATGGGTATCGCCGTGTCGCACTGGCCGCTGGCTCGCGCCGTGTCGCTCGCCGGTCAGCTCGGCGTTGTCTCGGGCACGGCGATCGACGCCGTCTTCGCCCGGCGACTCCAGCGGTTCGGCGTCGACGACGCCCTGCGCCGGGTGCTGGCGCGCTTCCCGCTGCAAGACGTCGTCAAGGACGTCGTGGCCCGGTATGGCCCGCGGCGCGCCGGGGCGCGCCTGGCCTTCCGACCCGTGCCGATGCCGAGCCACTCCAGCAGTGCAGCCGCCCAGGACCTGATGGTGCTCGCCGCCTACGCCGAGGTCGCTCAGGCCAAGGAGGGTCACTCGGGCCGCGTGGGGATCAACCTCTTGACCAAGGTGCAGATCCCCACCGTGCCCACGCTCTTCGGGGCCATGCTCGCCGGAGTGGACTGGGTCCTCATGGGTGCGGGCATCCCCTCGCACATTCCCGCGGTGCTCGACCAGCTCGCCCGCGGCGAGGTCGTTGAGACGTCGCTTGACGTGTCGGGACGCGACAGCACCCGCAGTGGTCCCACCCTGCGCTTTGATCCCCGGCGATGGCTCGCGGGCTCGAACCTGCACCGCCCGCGCTTCCTCGCCGTGGTCTCCTCCCACGTCCTGGCCCTCGCGCTGGCGCGGCGGACCCGCGGCGTCGACGGCTTCATCGTGGAGAGCCCGGTGGCGGGCGGGCACAACGCTCCGCCTCGCGGCGCCCTGCAGCTGGACGACAGCGGCAATCCCCTCTACGGTGCGCGCGACGACGTGGACTATGCGACGATGCGTGAGCTCGAGGTGCCGTTCTGGGTCGCGGGCGGGGTGAGCACGCGCGAGGACGTCATCCGGGCTCTCGACCTCGGCGCCACGGGCGTCCAGGTCGGCACGCTCTTCGCCTTCTGCCGCGAGTCGGGCATCAGCGAGTCGATCCGGCGCCAGGTGACGAGCACCGTGACGCGAGCACCGCTGCACGTGCGCACGTCCGTGCGCGCGTCGTCCACCGGCTACCCCTTCAAGCTGCTCGAGCTGCCCGGCACGCTGAGCGAGCCCGACATCGTCGCCGAGCGTCCGCGCGTCTGCGACATGGGCTACCTGCGTGAGGCCTTCGTGCGAGACAGCGGCACCGTGGGCTATCGCTGCGCGGCCGAGCCCGAAGACGCCTACCGTCGCAAGGCCGGTGACGCCGCCAACACAGCGGACCGGCTCTGCTTGTGCAACGGGCTCATGGCGACGGCCGATCTGGCCCAGGTGCGAGATGGCGTCCCCGAGCCGGCCATCGTGACCAGCGGTGACGACGTGAATCGGATCGTGCCGCTACTCCAGGGCCGCGAAGACTACAGCGCCGCCGACGTCATCGCGTACCTCCAGCCCTAGGCCGTCGAGCTCTCCGGGGTGGTCAGGCGGCTCCGTAGCACCCCGACCTGGGGGCCCCCACCCGAGGGAAGGCGGTGCCGCATCTGAGCAAAGAGAGAGCACGCGCCGCGCCGGCAGGGTCGACACCACGAGGCGGGGCCACGAGAGGCGCGCGGCCGGTGGCCGAGCGCCACGAGCGTCGAGGCTGGCTCTCGGTGGCAACGTGGCACGCCGAGCGCGAATCGACCATCATGTCCCCGAGAGGAGTCTCGTGGCCGACCAGTTCCACTTCCACCCGGATCGCTATCTCGAGTTGGTGCGGGCCGAGGTGGCTGACTACGACCTCCTCCAGGATCTGATCGCCCGCGAGGCGGTCGACGCCGCGCC
>JAKAUQ010000019.1 GCA_021827705.1 Actinomycetes bacterium | reverse complement strand
CCGCCGCCACCGCCCAGCGACCGCGGTGGAAGGACGCGAAGGCGCTACGGGCCAGCACGAGAGTGACGTGGCGCTGAGCGCCGCTGGGCAGCCGCACGCGGGAGAATGCGCGCAACTGCTCGGGCGGCTCGCCGAGCGCCGGCGGGTAGGCCACGTAGACCTGGACCAGCGCGGTGCCGATTCGGGGGCCGAGGTTGCGCACGGTCAAGGACACCGACACGCGATGGCGCGAGCGGTGCAGGCTCGCGTTCGTGAGGCGGAAACGGGTGTAACTGAGACCGAACCCGAAGGGGAACAGGGGGCGGACGTGATGCGCCTGGTACCAGCGATACCCGATGTCGAGCCCGTTGCCACCACCCAGCGTGACGTTCGCGTCGACTCCGGGATACTGCGTGGCGTCGGTGATCGGCGTGGCGCCCACCGATGCGGGAAACGTGAGGGGCAGGTGTCCCGCGGGGTCGATGCGACCCTCGAGCACCGGGGCGATGGCCGCTCCGTCGACCTGACCGGGATACCACGCCTCAAGCACCGCGGCCACCTGGTGAATCCAGGGCATCAGCACCGCGCCACCAGTCTCGAGGACGACGACCGTTCGCGGATTGGCAGCGGCGACGGCCTGGATCAGCGCATTCTGATCCCCCGGCAGCGCGAGCGAGTTGCGGTCCGCACCCTCCCCGGTGGCAACACCGGCGATCACGATAGCGAAGCGGGCGTGGCGGGCCGCAGCGACCGCCGCGTCGATGGCGGGGGTGGTGTCGAAGATGTCCAAAGCCGGCTCGGGGTGGTTGCGAACGGCGAACCATCGGGCGCGAAGCGTGTAGTGGCGCCCGGCGACGAGGGGGACGGTGGTCGAGATGACCTGGCGTGCGTGGAGGCCGGGGGAGAACAGCACCACGTGCCGGCCCAGCGAGAGCCAGGTGTCCCCCAACTGCTCGAGGGAGAGCTCGTAGGTGCCCGTGCGCCGCACGTGGAAGCGAATCGACCACGACGGCCAGTCCCGACCCCGACCGGGACGGGCCGCCGTGGCTGCCGCGGGTGTCACGTTGCCGCCGCGCTCGATGGCCACGTCGGACTTTCCGGGTTCGCCCCGGTGACGCGGGCGGGTGACCAGACGCAAGGGCGAGCCGCGCTCAATGGTCACGTCGTCGAGACTGGTGAGGGAGAAGGCGGAGATCTCCCCCGGTGCGTAGCGGATCTGGGTGCCGTGCGCCAACTGGGAGCGCAACGCCGCCAGAGGAGTCACGATCGGCCCGGGGACCACGCCCGCGCTGCCACTGCCTCCCGTGATCGGCGAGGCGCTCGCGGGTAGCCCGATCACGGCGACCGAGCCGGGATGGGGGGGCAGGGGGAGGACCCCAGTGTTCTTGAGCAGGGTCATGCTCGCCTCGGCGACGCGCAGAGCGACCCGCCGGTGGCCCGGCGTGGAGACCACGCGTCCCAGTTCGGGCACGAGCGGGTGGGTCACGATGCCGTAGGCGAACATTGTGGTCAGCACGGTGGTGACGGCCCGATCCAGTTGGCGCAGCGAGAACCGGTGCAGGCGCCACAGGTGCAGCAGTTCGCGTACCGACGCCGGCTTGATCAGGTCGACGCCGGCCCGCAAGGCGGCGGCCGGATGTGTGGCCGCTCGCAGATCGGTGCGGACGAATCCCCGGAAGCCCCACGAGCGCAGGGTCCGGTAGAGGGCGGGATCCGAGCACGTGTTGACGCCGTTGAGGGATCCGTAGGCGCACATCAGGGAGGCGACGTGACCCTGCTGGACTACAGCCCGGAATGGTGCGTCGTACAGCTCGGCGAGCGCCCGCGCACTGACCACCTGGTTGAGTCGTGCACGGGCGTTCTCCTGGGTGTAGGCGGTGAAGTGCTTGGCGTCGGCGATCTCTCCGGTGGACTGGATTCCGCGAACGTCAGCGACGCCGAGCGTGGCGGTGAGGTAGGGATCCTCGCCGTAGCTCTCGAAGATCCGACCGCTGAGCGGGACACGCGCCAAGTTCAAGTTGGGGCCCTGCACGCCCTCGATGCCCTTGGCTCGGGCCTCCGTGGCGATGGCCCGGCCCTGCTGCCACGCGAGGCGGGGGTCGAAAGTGGCGCCGACGCTGAGGCTGGAGGGGAACTGGGTGACGCCCGTTAACCCGTTGGCGACCCCGTCGGGACCGTCGGTGAGGGTCAGGGGAGGGATGCACAGCGCCGCAATCCCCACGTCGGCGTTCTCGAGAGGCGGGTACGTCTGCAGGGTGACCAGGCTCAGCCGCTGGACGAGCGACAGGTGGGTCAGGACCTCGTGGGCGAGCACCCGGGGCGACGCCGTATGGTCACGAGCTTGGGCGACCCAGGGGCACGAGCCGCCCGGGTGGATCGCGCCGACGCTGAGGCGCAGAGTTCTGCTCGCCGATGCTGTTCCCGGCGCGGACAGGGCCAGTGCGACGGCGGTCATCGCAACCAGAGCGGTGGCCCGACGCCGGGGCAGATGCACACTCCGGGGTGTGTGCGTGGCGGTCCAGTGCCGCGGGGTGCTCGTCAGCCGTCGCAAAGGCGTGAGTCTACGGGCGCGTCGGCTCGCCGAGGGCGCAGGTCGCCGCTACCGTGATGCTGTGGAGGACCTTCTCGGCTGGTTGGCCACGTGCGCCCAGGAGATTGGTGCCACCCTGGAGCCCCGGGCGCGCCGGGGCTTCTCGGGTGCCCGAGCCTCGCAGTACCACCTCGACGTGGTGGCCGACGAGGTGGCTCGTCGGGTGCTGCACCGCCCCGGCTGGCGCATCGTGTCCGAGGAGTCCGGCTCAAGTGGCCAGGGTGACAGAGTCGTCGTGGTCGATCCCATCGACGGCTCGACCAACGCCGATCGGGGGATACCTTTCTACTCGACGAGCCTGGCGGTGCTCGATCACGGAGTGCTCGTGGCCGGCTGCGTGCGCAGCCACGCCACTGGCACCACCTATCTGGCTGAGCGAGGAGCCGGCGCGGTTCGCGACGGTGAGACCTTGCGCGCGAGTGGCCAGCGCGAGATTGCCGGGTCCCTGATCGGGTTCTCGGGATGGCCCCGTCGACGCGTGGGATGGGGTCAGTTTCGAGCTCTCGGGGCGGCCAGTCTCGAGCTCTGCCTGGTAGCCGAGGGGTCAATGGACGCCTTCACCGTGGCGGGCGGGTCACAGCTGTACCCGTGGGACTACCTGGCGGGTCTCCTCATCGCTCGTGAGGCCGACGCCTGGGCAACCGACGGGGCCGGGGACGAGCTCGTCACCGACGCCCCGGTGGCTCGCCGCCCGATTGTCGCGGCGACGCAGGATCTGCTGGCCGAACTCCTCGCCCTGGGCCCGCTCTAGCAGGAGCACGTCCCCCGGTCGAGGTCCGGGGCCAGCATCGGGTCCCCGGGGCTGCTGATCGACTGTCCAGCGTGCAGGCACTCAGCGAGCCGATGCCCTGGGCGACCGACGGGACCGGGGGCCACGTCGAGGTTGATCTCGGGCCAGTGCGCCGCCAAGCGGTGGCACCAATTCTCAGTGGACGACCTCGCTGTCCAGCCGGGCGCTCCTCGCGTCCCGCCCGGCTCTCCCATCAGATCATCGCGACGCCGCAGTCAGACAGGGCTCACTCGCCGATCGTGTGACCGATGGGAGGGGGCGAACCTAGCCGGATATCGGCTCTCGGCTCCCTGGCAGGTTCCGCGACCGTTCCTCGACCAAAACGAGCGCCTCGTTGAGGGGATCGAGCCAGCGGTGCGCGTGCGGCAAGCCCGTCTGCAGTGCCCGCGCCCAGGACTCGATGGCGTCGCTCGGGTCGACACCTTGCGCGGCTGCGGGAGAGCGGTACCACTCGGCAACCAGAGCCGACGTCACGGTCTGGTCGTGCAGGAGTCCCAGATGATCTTGTGCGGCACTGGCGCGATCCAGGACGGGCTGGAGCTTGCCAACCAGTGCGTCGACCACTTCGCTGGCGTACCGAGCGCGCTTGGTGGCGATGCGCAGGGCGTGCAGCTGCTCGCTCGTGAGAGGGAGCTCCATCGCCGTGGCGACGGCGTCCCAGCGGCTCCGCCAGCGCTCGATCATCGGGGAGCACCAGTCGGGGAGGTGCGATGCGAGGGGCGGGGTCAGGGATGCGTCAACCAGGTAGCCCAGCATCCTGCGGTACCGGTGGGAATCGATGGCCGCGTCCAGGCGTGGTGTCAGGGCGTCGCGGCGGGCCCGCAGATGCGCGATCACGGTCGTGTCGAGACTGGGGTCCTCCTCCGCAACGGCGCCGAGGCGGGCAATGACCACGTCGAGGTCACGACACCGCCCGAGCAGGCGGCCGAAGTGCCCCAGCTCGTGCGCCACGTGCGTGTGCCACGGCGCGTCCAGCACGTCCGCGAGCAGGCTGACCTCGGCCCGCAGGCGTCGAGTTGCGACGCGTGCCTGGTGGACGCCTTCGGGATCTCGTGAGGTTCTCGCTACTGCTGAGGACCGCAGCAGCGCCGCCGTTTCCCGGCTGAGCAGTTGAGCGACGAAGTGCTCTGGCGAGGCAGACCGGCTCATTGCACCTCCGGGTTCTCAAGTACCCGACCCCAGAAGTCACGTTAGACCAGTCTCGGTCGGGGAGGGTGCCGTAGTGTGGTTGGCTCGGGCGTTTAGCTCAGGTGGTCAGAGCAGCTGATTTACACTCAGCAGGTCGGGGGTTCGAGTCCCTCAGCGCCCACAAAATGCGATTGCGCGAATCGTTCAGTCACGTAAGGGATTGGACTCGGTGGTTCACGATCGATAGGCGTCTGCACGATGTCTGATTGCGGTCACCTTCACCGTGTGCGCGGCGTCGTCAATGAAGTACAGCACTCGATAGTCGCCGCGCCGAGCTGAGTACGCCGGCGCGAGAGGTGGCCCGAGCCGTTTACCGACGCGCCGAGGGTTGTCGAGCAACGGCCCAGTGATGAATTCGTACACTGCATACGCAATCTTCTCGGGGAGCGCGTCAGAGAGACCGTTGGCTGCCGACCGGGCAATTAGGAGGTTGTAGCGCTCATTACTTGGTGTCGACACTGCGCCCAGCATTCTTCATTGCTTCGGCGAGTTGGTCGCTGTTGAGCACATCACCTTCCGACAGCGCTTGCACGCCTTCGTGGTGGGCGAGCAGCAGCGCTGAGTCGGAAAGTACGTCAATCGTCTCACGCATAGCGTCGTAGTCGTCCGCCCCCATGAGTACGGCGGCTCGGTGCCCGTTCTTCGTTATCTCGAAACGTTCGTGCGTTGAACTGGCTTCGTCGACCAACTTGGACAACTGAGCTCGTGCATCGGCGATGGGTAGCGTGGTCATGTACATAATTATAGCGTGAATCGCGGAAGACCGACGGTCAAGCGGTTGGTACTGTGTGACTCAAGGTCCACCGACCGACGAGTGCCCCGCTAAGTGCCCGACGGCCGTGACATCCGAGAGTGATCGGACAGAGCCCGATGTGTCCTGGTAGGACACGACAGGAATGCTCCGGAGACGTTTCATCAAGATGGACCGCAGAAAGGGCACCACATCGGGGACGCCAGTGCCGCCACGTCGGGACATTCCGACGGCACTTTCTAGTCAGGCGCCGAATCGGAACCCTCCGAGTGCTCTCGATCTGGGATTCGTGCTTGTCCAGGAATCTCCATCCGCGACCGCTGGTGTGGCAGTTCCGTTCTGACGCATCTCAACTGCACCAGTCCCCGGTGGCGGCGCATTACGATGAGCGTCGATTCACCGGCGTCTGGTCAGCAAAGAAGTGTGTGTAGAAGTGGTGACTTGTGTAACCCTGACTGCTGACCTCGTACATGCCAACGGCTACGCAGACGCCGTCGCCGGTGCAAGCAACGCCGTTCAAATACGCCAGCACGCCATTCGGGTCCTGTACTGAGGCGTTGACCCAACGGATCCCGTCCCAGAATTCCGCCCTGGCCGACCCGGTTGGCGGGCGTCTGATGGGGCCGACGTTCGTGTACTGGGCCCCAACAATCCAACAGGAATGCGGACCCGAGCACGAAATGGCGGAGAGTGTTTGGGGGAACGTCGTCGACGAGACGGCAGCCGTGACGTTGATCCAGTGACCACCGACCATCTGCAGGACCCCATCCGTTGCGTTAATGGCGAAGCAGGCAGAAAGCCACTTGCAGGTAACGGCTTCAAGCCCACTCGTTGTCGCAGTCGACGTCGCTGTCCATGATGCACCGTTCCAGTGCATCATCAGCCCCGCTAACGTGCCATTGGTCGTTCTCGTCTTCCCGCCGACTGCCCAGCACGAGTCAACAGAGCTGCAGCTGACACCGCTCAGTAAATTGGGGCCGAGCGGGTTGGAGTCTGGCGATGGCTCGACCGACCACACGCGTCCGTTCCAATGCTCGATGAGCTGTCGCATCTGGGGGGTCGCCTCGTCAATGCCGCCGACCGCCCAGCAGTCCGCCGCACTCACGCAGTCGACGGCACTCAAATAGTGGGAGAATGCCCCGGGCACCACCGCGGCGGGGATGAGCATCCAGGACCGACCGTTGTAGTGCATCGCCAGCGGAAGCGGATTCCTGGCGCCGTAGGCGCCGACCGCCCAGCAGTCCGCCGCACTCAGGCAGTCGATCGCCGTTAGGAACGCATCGGGCCCCGGAGATGGGGCGGAGAAGGGCGTCCAGAAGCCGGCTCGGTCCCTTTCGATGAGTGGACCCGCAGAGGCGCTCCCGGCCGCCCAGCACGACGTGGGTCCCGTGCAAGCGACGCTGTACACCTGAACGACGCGATGGTCCTCAACCTTCATCGCGAGGAGGCGCGCCGATGCCGGTGACGGGGGCAGCGTCGAAGTAGTGGGACCCGTGCTCGTGGTGAAGGAGGAGTCTGGCCCCACGACCGTCGCGCTGGCACTTTGTACGTCGAGTCGGACGTGGTACGTCGTATCGGGCGCCAGGCCACTGACAAGGGCGGAGATCGGTACAGGGACCGAGCCGCTGCCGAGGCTCTGTCCGGGCGTTCGGGAACCGTAGGCGCTCGTCGTCCCATACTCGAACCACGCCTGCGCGGGCTGGCCTTCCGGATTGGGCGCGCCCCTAAGCATCGCCGTGGTCGAGAGGATTGCGGTCACAGCGACCGGCGAGGACACGGGCGCAGGTCCGCTGGCCCCGGCGACGCCATCTCCGGCAACGGCGACCACGAACAAGAGGACCATGGGCAGGAACGCTCCGCCGGCGAGTGCCAACTTGCCGACCTTGTCGTTCATGGCAACCCCATTCTGCGAGGTGTGTGGTCGCCAACTCTAACAGGAGTGCTCCCGAAAAGCCGAGATTCTGCTGCATTGGCGCCCCTAGCTCATTCACTCTTGAGCACAGCACAATTCCGACGCGTTTGATCTCGCTGACGTGAAGGCATCCGCTGTCACAAGTACGCACCGCAGGATTGGTGATGTCGTCGATGTGACCTACTCGGTGCTGCTACAGGGCGCCACGAAGCTCGCGTGGCCGAGGCTGGGGAGCCCGACCTTGCGCCCATGCCGCTGCGGAGAGGCGAGGCCCTTTGGGGCCCTTCGGGCAGCTCAACACCCAGAACCGGCGAGCATCGGGGGCACGACAGCACGTGCCCGGTGCTCGTGGCGATCCATCGTGACTTCGCTGAACGTCTCGCTCCGGGAAAGACGCCGGCGCTATTCCCGGGAAGCGGCATCGATGCTTGGGACACCCGGGACGTCTCAGAGGTGCGGGGAGGTGGCGCGCTCGTGGTGAGGTGCTCGCGCGAGGCGACGAATGGTCCATGCCGACGCCTCAGCGCGCAGGCGCCGAGGAGGTTCCTCGGCCGCGCGGGCGTGACCGCGCGGGACCCGTGGCGATATCGCAGGCGGTCAAACGCCACGTGCACCAAGCGGAGGGTGCGGCGAGCGTCCCCGGCACCGGGTGGCGTGAGGGATACGGTACGGGGGGGTCTCGAGACCCGATCGATCGACCGAGCCGACCCCGTCGGCTCTGGGAGGGTGGCATGCCGCAGGTCCCCGACCAACGTTCCGGGTCCTCCAGGATCTTTCGACGGGCCGACGCCTCCTCGGTCCCGCTACGGACCATCGTCACGTCCGTCGGGGTCGTGGTCGGCGCTCTGGTCGCCGTCCTTCTCCTCTACCGCCTACGGGTCATCTTGCTGCTCATGCTCGTGGGTGGCTTCGTCGCGCTGCTGCTCAATCCGCTCGTTGCGTTCGTTCAGAGACACGGGATTCGCCGACGGGGCGGCGCGGTCGCGATCGTAGCGGCTGCCAGCGTCGTGATCTTCGTTGGCCTCGCCATCCTGTTTGGCTACCCGTTGGTCAACAGCATGACGAGGCTAGCCAACGCCCTGCCGTCCTACGTGCACAAGGCCCAGACCGGTCAGGGCTGGATTGGGCATCTGCTGCGCCGCTACCACGTCTCCCACTGGGTCTCCGACAACGCCTCCAAGCTGGTGTCGCTGGCTCAGGGTCTCTCTCGCCCGGCACTGGCACTGGGGCGCGGAGCGATCTCGGTGCTGGTTGCCCTCATCACCGTGTTCACCTTCGTCGTCCTGGTCCTATTGGAGGCCCCGCGTCTTCGCAAGAACTGGCTGGCCGCACTGTCTCCCCAGCGGGCGCAGCGCGTCGCGCGCATCGGCACGCAGGTGGGGAAAGCCGTCTCGGGCTACATGGTGGGCAACCTGGCCACGTCGCTCATCGCCGGCCTCGTGGTCTTCGTCACTCTGCTCCTCATGGGTGTCCCCTTCGCGGCGCTCTTCGCGCTGTGGGTTGGCATGGTCGACTTCATCCCCACCGTGGGCGGCGCCCTCGCGGGCATCCCGACTGTTCTGTTCGCCTTTGGGCACACGACGGTTGCCGGCATCGTCACTCTGGTCGTCTTCGTGGTGTATACCCAGATCGAGAACCACATCCTCAACCCTGTGATCATGGGTCGCACGACCCGGGTCAGTCCCTTGGCCGTCTTCGTCGCGGTGCTGGTCGGTGCCGAACTCGGCGACTGGCTGGCGGGCCTGTTCGGGGGATTCGTCGGCGTGCTCGTCGCCGTGCCCATCGCGGCATCCCTCCAGGTCATCGTGGTTGACCTTCGAGCCAGGGCGTCCAGCGAGGACGCGCCCCCGGCGTGAAGGTGCGACTGCGGCTCCGCTAGAGTGCTTGCTTGATGCAAGTAAGCAACGAGCACCTGGGACCGGACGACGCGATCGTGACCGATGTCCTGGAGGACTTGCAGACCGTCGCGCGGTGGCTGACGCGTTCGCGCGTGCACGAACGCGCTCTCAGCGATCTCGGGTTGCGAATCGACCGTCCCGCTCTGCTTTTGCTGCGCAAGCTGCAGTTCGCGGGCGGCGTTGACGTCCGGGTGACCGACCTGGCCCACCTCCTCGGCGTTGACCTGCCGGGCGTCACCCGCAAGGTGCAGCAGCTCGAGCGGGCGGGACTCGTGGCGCGCGTCGCGGACGAGCGTGACCGGCGCGCGGTGCTCATTTCCTTGACGCCCGAAGGAAGCGTGCTGCTAGAGCGTGCTGCTGCGGCCTACCTCCGCCTGCTGCGCGAGGTCCTGTCGGACTGGCCGCGCGAGGACGTGCGCCGCTTTGCTGAGCTCTTCCACGCCTTCTCCACCAGCCTGCACAACGAACTGGAGCGACCATGACCGATGCCCCCACCGGCGTCTCAACCGTGACGGCACCCTCGGTGGGACTCAGTCACCGGCACATCATGACCATCATCATCTCGCTGATGCTCGGGATGTTCCTGTCGGCACTGGACCAGACGATCGTCTCCACGGCTCTGCCCACGATCGCGGGCGACCTGCACGGGCTCAACCACCTGTCCTGGGTGGTGACCGCCTACCTCATCACCTCGACGATCTCCCTACCCCTGTGGGGCAAGTTCGGCGACCTCTGGGGACGAAAAGGCTTCTACCAGCTGGCCATTGTGATCTTCCTCGGCGGATCGGCCCTCTCGGGACTTTCGCAAAACATGGCCGAGTTGATCGCGTTTCGCGCTGTTCAGGGCCTGGGGGCTGGGGGCCTGATGGTCGGCTCGCAGGCCATCGTTGGCGACGTGATCCCCCCGCGCGAGCGCGGTCGCTACATGGGCTACTTCGGCGCCGTGTTCGGCCTGTCCAGCGTGCTCGGTCCGCTGGCGGGCGGCTGGCTGACCCAGCACGCGTCGTGGCGCTGGATCTTCTACATCAACATCCCCATCGGCATCGTCGCGCTCATGGTGATCGCTGCGGGACTGCACGTGCCCAAGCACCGGGTGCCCCACCAGATCGACTGGGTGGGTGCGGCCGTCCTGTCGGCGGCGGTGGTGGGACTCATCCTCATCACCACCTGGGGAGGTACGCAGTACGCCTGGCGATCGGCCCCCATTGTGGCGCTGGCCATCCTCAGCGGAATCCTTCTCATCGCCTTCATCCCCATGGAGCGCCGGGCGCGTGAGCCGATTATCCCGATGGGGCTGTTCTCCAACCGCACGTTCAGTGCCGCCTCGGCGGTGGGCTTCGTCATCGGCTTTGCCATGTTCGGGGCGATCGTGTTCCTGCCCCTGTACCTCCAAGTGGTGCACGGCTCGTCGCCCACGCGTTCGGGCCTGGAGCTGCTCCCGATGGTCCTGGGCATGCTGATCACCTTCATCTTGAGTGGCCGGCTGGTGTCGCGCACCGGGCGCTACAAGGTGTTCCCGATCCTCGGCACGGCAATTACGGCGCTGGGACTCCTGCTGCTGTCGCACCTGGGCACCTCGACGCCCTACACGACGACGGCCCTCGGCATGTTCGTCACTGGCTTTGGGATGGGCCTGGTCATGCAGGTCCTGGTGGTCGCGGTCCAGAACGCCGTTCCCCACGGACAGCTCGGGACCGCGACGGCGACGGCCACCTTCTTTCGATCCATCGGCGGCGCCTTCGGGGTGTCGATTCTTGGCTCCGTCTTCGACAGCCGCCTCCTGTCGGCGCTCTTCGCCCACACGACGCCAGCACAACGGCACTTGCTCAGTGCTGCATCGCTGTCGGCCAACCCGGCCCAGATCGCTCAACTCCCCGCGCCCGAGCGCGCCCTCGTGATCCATGCCTTCAACGCGGGCCTGGAGCGAGTCTTCCTCGTGGCCGCGCCGATTGCTTTGCTGGCCTTCGCCCTTACGTGGCTGCTCAAGGAGATCCCGCTGCGCACAACCGCCCACGTGCGCGGGCGCCCGGGCGAAACCGACGAAGTGCACGCCACGGTTCTCGACGCCCCCGGGGAGTTTCCTGCCTGACCCTCCTCCGCGTCTCACCTGCTCGTCATCCATCCTAGGGTGTAAACGTCCATCGAAAAGGGGGGGAGTGATGCGATACGTCACGAAGGCGAAGACAGCACTGGCGACGGGCGCGCTACTGGCGGTGGCGTTCGCGGTGCCGGCAGCTGGGGGAGCAACGAGTTCGTCGGGTCTCACCTACCAGGTGTCGCCGATCGCCCTGCCCGCGGGTCACACGGTGAACGGATTTCCCTACACGCCCAACCAGTGCATCCACCAGTTCGGCTTGGCCTGCTACACGCCGGTGGTGCTCCACGACGCCTACCAGGTCCCCTGGTCGATCAACGGGTCTCTGGCCGGCTCGGGGACCCAGGTGGCGATCATCGACGCTTACGGCAGCCCCACGGTCCAGCAGGACCTGAACGTCTACGACACCACCTTTGGCCTGCCAGCTACGACGGTCAACGTCTACTACCCCGAGGGCCAGGTGCCCTTCAACCCCATCGTTCGAGGCAGCCTCCAAGCCGGCTGGGCCGAAGAGACGAGCCTTGACGTCCAGACCGTCCACGACCTGGCCCCGGGGGCCACCATCAACCTGATCATCGCCAACTCGCCCAGCGGCAACGACATCAACAACGCCATCGCGTACGCGGTGAGCCACAATCTGGGCGACGTGCTCTCGATGAGCTTCGGCGCACCCGAGGCAGCGATTGCGGGCGGGGGCAACAATCTGCAAGTCCAGCAGGCCCACGCCATCTTCCAGCAGGCGACGAGCCAGGGCATCACACTGTTCGCATCCTCGGGCGACAGTGGGGCGGGCAACGGGTACACCTCGCCCAACGCACTGTATCCGGCCTCGGATCCCCAGGTCGTGGCGACGGGAGGGACCGACCTCTTCGTGAGTGGCAGCACCAGCAACTACACCTGGAAGTCCGAGACGGTGTGGAACGACGCCAACGCGGCCACCTGCCCCTTCGGCTGCACCTACGGTCCTTTTGGGGCGACCGGAGGTGCGCCCAGCTCGATCTTCTCGGCACCATCGTGGCAGACGCCCGGGATGCGCACGACGTCGGACGTGGCGTTCAACGCGTCGGTCTATACGGCCACGATGATCTACCTCGGCTTCCTGGGTGCGGCTAACAACGGCTTCTACTTCTTCGGCGGCACGAGCGAGGCCGCACCCAGCTGGGCTGCGATCACGGCCGACCTGGTCCAGGCCAGTGGCGGGCGCTGGGGTCAGCTGGCGCCCACGCTGTACGCGATCGCCGCGAACCGCAAGACCTACGCGCAGGACTTCCACGACATCACGGTGGGCAACAATGCCTATCCCCCAAGCACCGGCTTTTCTGCGGGACGCGGTTACGACTTGCCGACAGGCCTGGGCTCGCCCATCGTGTCGGGACTCCTGGCCACTCTGGCGCCGTCGGCCCAATTGGGCTACACCGCACCCTGACGGGTGCGGCGCGCTGCGTCACGGTGACGCCGGGACCTTGGGCCCTACGGAGCCGGCAGGTGCGAGACTAAGACGGATGCGTGGAGTCACCGGTGAGCAGGGTGGGTGGTGCGCGCTGAGGCGATCGGTGGCGCGGTGAGCCAGACCGCGCTGGACCGTCGCCTGCAGCGCTACGAGAAGGCTCCCCACCTGGTCTTCTGGGAGACGACCAAGGCCTGCGCGCTCAGCTGTCGGCACTGTCGGGCGTCGGCCCAGACCACGGGTCTGCCCGGCGAGTTGAGCACGGCGGAAGGTCGCCGCCTCATCGACCAGGTGGCCGCGCTCGGCGGTTCGCCGATCCTGATCCTCACCGGTGGCGACTGTCTCGAGCGCCCCGATCTCGATGAGCTGATCGTCTACGCCCGCCAGCTCGGCATCCACGTCGGCCTGTCGCCATCGGTGACGCCGCGCCTGACGCTCGAGCGTCTGGCGGGGCTGCACCAGCTCGGGGTGCGCAGCCTGTCGATCTCCCTCGACGGGTCCGAGCCGGCCACCCACGACGGCATCCGGGGAATCTCCGGCCTGTTCGAACGCACGGTCGCGATCCTGCCCCAGTTGGTGGAGATGGGGTTTCGCGTCCAGGTCAACACCACGGTGATGTCGGGCAACGTCCTGGAGCTGGCCGACGTCGTCGGACTCCTGCGCCGACTGGGAATCTCCATCTGGGAGGTCTTCTTCCTGGTAGGCGTGGGGCGCGGCATCGACCTAGACGAGGTTGGTCCTGCCCAGGCCGAGGACGTGTGCCACTTCCTGGTCGACGTGACGGCCCGGGGCATGACCGTGCGCACGGTGGAGGCTCCCTTCTTCCGTCGTGTCCAGGCGGAGCGCCGGGAGCTCGGGAGTCCCCCCGCGCCCGAGCACGTGGGACCGCTCTACGCCGCTCTGCGCGGGCGTCTCGACGAGCTCGCGCTGCCGCCGGCCCGGCCCACGGCGAGCCACTCACTGGCCACAGGTGATGGTCGCGGCATCGTGTTCGTCGGGCACGACGGTGCGGTGCTGGCCTCGGGATTCCTTCCCGTGCCCCTGGGCAACATTCGCCAGCGCGATCTGGGCACGATCTACGCGCAGAGCCCCCTCCTGGCGCAGATCCGCGCGGGCCGGTTCTCCGGGGCGTGCGGCCGCTGCGAGGTGTCGCGGCTGTGTGGCGGTTCGCGCGCCCGGGCCTACGCCCACAGCGGCGACGTCCTGGGCGAGGATCCGGCCTGTGCGCGCTCCGACAGCGCTCGTGCGCTCTCAGATGCCCGCGGCGGGCTGCCAGACTGAACCCATGGACCAGGTCCCCCCCGCCGCCCGGCGGGGCGCCGTGGTGTGGGCGGTCGTGGGGGTCCTGAGTCTGGCGGGAGCGTGGCTCGGGCCGCCGTCGGCCGCGCTCGGCGCCCTGCACCAGGACTGGCCCCCATTCGTCCTGGTCGCGGGTCTTTTGCTGGTCGGTCTCGCGGCCGATGAGGACCGGCTGTTCGCGTGGTTGGGCGGCCACGTGGCCGGCGTGTCCACGTCGGGATGGCGGGTCTACGTCGTGAGCGCGTCGCTCGTCGTGGTGGTGACCGCCCTGCTCAACCTGGACACCGCGGTGGTCTTCATGACGCCGATGATGATCCACGTCGCCCGGCGGCGGGGCGTGGAGGGCGGGGCGTGGCTCTACGGTCCGGTGCTCCTCGCCAACGCCGGCTCGCTGTGGCTGCCGGGCTCGAACCTCACGAATCTCATCGTCGTGGGGCCACTCCATCTGACCGGAGCGCAGTTCTTCGCGCGTCTGGGCGGACCGGCTCTCGCCGCGAGCGCGGTCACCGTGGCCCTGCTGGCCAGCCGGGTCCGGCGTAGCGGGGGAGCGGGCCGGCCGGCGGCCGAGCCCGTCGCCTTGCGGGTGGGCGCGGGCACCCTCGCCGTCGTGGCCGCGACGACCACGATGCTGGTGATGCCGGACCCGGCGCTGCCCGTCCTCGCCCTCGGTGTGGCCGCAGTGGGCTGGCGGGTGCTGCGCGGTCGAGACCGCGCGAGCCGGGTGCTGCGGGCGCTCGAGCCCGTCTCCTTGTTCGGGCTCTTTGGAGCGGCGGTCCTGCTCGGTTCTATCGGCCGGGACTGGTCGGGACTGGCCCGACTCGTGGCGCACCTGAGCGGTCCAGCCACGGTGGCGGTGGCGGCGGTGGCTACGGTCCTGGTCAACAACCTGCCCGCCGCCTCGATGCTCGCCGCCCACCTCCCGGCCCATCCCCTGGCGGCTCTGGTCGGCCTCAACTTGGGCCCCAACCTGGCGCCGACGGGATCCTTGGCCTGGCTCCTCTGGCTCCGGGCTGCGCGAGGAGCGGGGGGCGCCCCATCCCTGCGGGTGGCTCTGCGATGGGGCTGGCCAATCGCCGTGGCGACGCTGGTCGTGGCGACGCTCTGGCTGGAGGTGGCCGGCCTGCGCTGAAGACCTCGAGGGGGTACTGGCGTGGCTAGGGTCGTGGCGTGTGTCGTGACTCCGGACGTGGGGGGCGGACCGGCACGTGCCCGACCGGCGTGACAATCGCCCGACTCGGCACACCAGAGGAAGGGTGAGCCATGGCGAATCGACAGATCCTGCTCGTGCGGCGACCGGAGGGTCCGCTGGCGGCGTCGGCCACGGAGCTGGTCGAGAGCCCGATACCGGCGATCGGCGAGGGGCAGGCGCTGGTGCGCGTGGGCACGCTCTCGATCGATCCGACGATCCGGACGTGGATGAATGACGCGCCGGGCTACCTGCCGGCCATAGATCTCGGCGCGGTGGTGCGCTCGACGGGAGCCGGGATCGTCACCGAGAGCCGGAGCCCGCGGTACCAGGTCGGCGACATCGTCACGGGCATGACCGGATGGCAAGAGTGGGCCGTCGCCGACGACGCGAATCGCTTCTCGGTCCTGCCGTCCACGTGGGGTGTCGACCTGCCGACCGCGATGAACGTCCTGGGCGTCACGGGTCTCACGGCCTACTTCGGCCTGCTCGACGTGGGACGCCTGGCACCGGGCGAGGTCGTGGTGGTGTCCGGCGCTGCGGGAGCGACGGGCTCGCTCGTGGGTCAGCTCGCCCGCCAGCGAGGGGCGTCTCGGGTGATCGGCATCGCCGGTGGTCCCGAGAAGTGCGCCCGCGTCGTCGACGAGTACCACTTCGACGACTGCGTGGACTACCGCGCTGCTGACTGGCCCCGCCACCTGCGTCGGCTGGTCGCCCCGGGCATCGACGTGTTCTTCGACAATGTGGGCGGCGAGGTTCTCGACGTGGCCCTGACGAATCTCGCGCGGGGTGCGCGGGTCGTGATGTGCGGGGCGATCTCTCAGTACGACCGCCACGAGCGCCCGGCGGGAATCGCCAATACCAGCATGCTGATCGTGCGGCGCGCCTCGATGACCGGCTTCCTGGTGCTCGACTTCCTGGCGCGCGCCGCCGAAGCCTACGACGTCTTGGTGCCGCTCGTGCATGAAGGCGCGATTGTCCACCACGAGCACCTCGTTTCGGGCCTGGAGCGGGCTCCCGACGCGTTGCACCTCGTCTTGACCGGGGGCAATCAGGGCAAGATGCTGGTGGTGGTCGACCCCTCGGTCACCCTTGCGTGACCTCGTGGAGCGGGGCGCCCGTCCCCGGGTCTTCGTCCCGGCCCTCTTCTTCGTCGCCCTGTGGTCGAGCTTTGCTCAGTTCGGCCTCATCACGTCGCTGAGCGACGTCGCACGCCACTTCGGCGCGGTGGTCGCCGGCGCGCACGACTTCCGCAGCCAGGTGGGGCTGTCGGGCTCGCAGGTGGGGCTGGGGCTCGGCCTGGTGCGGGCGGCCTCTCTCCTGGCGCTGCCCGTCACGGCGTGGGCGGACCACCGCGGGCGCCGGCACCTGATGGGACTGTCCCTGGTCGGGGGGCTGGTGATGACAGCGCTGGCGGCGGGCAGTCCCGGCTACTGGTGGTTCGTCGTGCTCTTCGCTCTCGCGCGACCGCTGCTGACGACGGCGTCGGCGCTCACCCAGGTCCTGGCCGTCGAGATGTCCTCGACCAGCGCCCGCGTGACGCACCTGGCCGTCCTGGCCGCCGGTGCCGGTGTGGGCGCCGGCCTCTCGGCCCTGATCCACGGCCTGGTGCGGGGGCCCCAAGCCTTCCGCTGGCTGTTCGCCGTGGCGCTGGTTCCCGCGCTCGCGGCCCCGTGGGTAACGCGCCGGATCGCCGAGCCGTCCCCCGCGGTGCAACCAGCCAGCGCGCGGCTGGGCGCGGTGCCCCCCGCGCTGCGGCCCAGACTCCTGATTGTCGTCGTGCTCACCTTCGTGGCCGCGCTCATCACGGGACCGGCCAACGGCTACGCCTTCGTTTACGGCGAGGGTGTGCTGCACCTGGGTGCCGGCACCGTCGCGGCAATCGTCACGACCAGTGGGGCGGCGGGACTGGTCGGCCTCCTTCTCGGTCGTCGATGGTCCCAGACGCTGGGCCGCCGCGGGACGGTGGCCATCGGGATGAGCACGCTGGCGATGGCCGCCTGTGTCACCTACGCTGGCGGCCCGGCGCTCTTTGCCGGGGGATACTTCATCGGCATCGGTGCTGCGGGCATCGTGACCCCCGCCTCCAACGCCTTGGGCACCGAGATCTTCCCCCGCTCCTTCCGGGCCACGGCGGTGGGCTGGGCTGTCGTGGCGGCCGTGATTGGTGCCACGACGGGCCTGGTCCTGTTCGGTTCACTCGCCGACCTGGGTCTGGGCGCCGGAGCGTCGGTGCTTCGGCTCCCCGCCCTGATCACCTTCCTGCCCCTGCTGCCGGCACTGGTGCTCCTGGGCCAGCTGCCCGAGACACGGGGTGTGGAGTTGGACCTACCGGGTGTCGCGCCGACCTGAGCGGCGGTCCGCAGGGTCAGCGGGTCCCCGCCGGCTCCCCGGCCAGGTCGAGGTCGACGATGAGGGCCCGGTGGTCGCTGCCCCCGTCGCTGGCTCCGCCGTCGCGCACCAGCCACGGTCCCGATGCCAGGACGTGGTCGATCTGGGAATGGGGTCGGCGGGCCGGCCAGGTACGGGCGTGCACCAGCTGGCGCCACTCGGGGAAGAACAGGCGCAGCGGGGGGCGCCAGGAGTTGAAGTCGCCAGCGATCAGGACGGGACGATGCTGGGCCACGGCACCGGCCACCTCGCGCACGCGGCGGAACTGGTGAAACGACCCGTGCGTGAGGTGCGCGAAGTGCACGCCGAAGACGGTGAAGGCCGCGCCGTCGCCCAAGCGCAAGTCGGCGCGCACGATCGCCCGGCGCACCCGTTCGCGGGGCTGGCGCACGAGGGGCTCGCTGGTCACCGCGTCGATGGGCAGACGCGTCAGCAGGCCCAGTCCCCACTGCCCGGCGTCGGCGGGAACCGACGAGCGGCGCGCCCGCTGAGCGTTGGTCAGCGACCGGTGCTCGGTGAAGAACAGGCCGTACTCGCCGTGCAGGTGGGCGCCGCGGGGCTGCCACGTGGCGGGACCGGTTCCGGTGGTCGAGCGCTCGGCGCGCGCCAGGGGTACGAAGATCCCCGTCATTCCCAAAGCGTCACTGAGTGCCGCGAAGTGGTCTTCATCGGCGTCGCCACGCCACATCTCGGGGCAAACCAGGACGTCGGCTCCCAGCGCCGCCGCGTGCTCCAGTGCCCGGGTGCGCCGGCCCCACCCGTCTACCCCCGCGTGGAGGTTGAACGTCGCCACCCGCACCTCGTCGAGTCTAGGGGGGTGCCATGGCGTGTGGCAGGCTCGGGGACGTGGATTCGGTTCAAGTGACCTTCGGTCATCGCCTCTGGTGGGTCGACGCCTTCGTCGGCGAAGCCGTGCGCGGTAACCCGGCGGTCGTGGTGCTGCTGGAGCGCCCGATCCCCGACGACGAGCTCCAGCAGATCGCTTACGAGATGGGCGTGTCCGAGACGGCGTTCCTGCGCCGCCTGGGGGAGGGATGGTCGCTGCGCTGGTTCACGCCGACCGTTGAAGTGGATCTGTGCGGCCACGCGACGCTCGCCTCCCTCCACGTGCTGTTGACCGAGCTCGCCGTGCCTGGGCCCGAGGCGAACTTCCAGACGCGCTCGGGCCTGCTGTCGGGGCGCCGCTCGCGCGACGGGACCCTGGGGATCGACCTGCCGCGATCGCGCCTGGAGCTCGTCGACCCGTCAGCCCTGGCGGGAGCCCTCGGTGACATTGAGGAGCTCTACCAGGCCGGCTCCCAGAACCTGCTCGCGGTGGTGCGTGACTACGACACGCTGTGCGGGCTGACGGTTGACCCGGTGAGCCTCTTCCTGGCGCCCGGTTCGCTGGTCATCGCCGCGTGCGCCGGCGCCCCGAACGCCGACGTCGCCATCCGGGTCTTCGCGCCACGCCTCGGCGTGGCTGAGGACCCCGTCACCGGGAGCGCGCTGTGCGCGGTGGCTCCCTGGTGGGCCGAGCGGACCGGCGCGCCCACCATCGTCGTGCGTCAGGCCTCAGCGCGGGGCGGACTGATGTACGCGCGCCTCTTCGAGCGCCACGTCGAAGTGGCGGGTTACGCGCGCACGTTCCTGAGCGGGGAGGTGCGGGCGTGACCGAGGCGCTCGGGCCCGGCTCCCACACCCGGGTCCGCCGCCTGCCCGAGAAGGCGCGCTACGACCGCGAAAGCGTCTTTGGCGTCCTGGACGCGGCGCCGTTCGCGCACCTCGCCGCCGTGGTCTCGGGCCTGGCGATGGCCCTGCCGACCCTGGCGGTGCGCGAGGACGACACGCTCTTCATCCACGGCTCCCGGTCCAACGCGGTCATGCGGGCGGCGGCCGAGGCTGGGCGCGCCTTCGTGACCGCGACGCTCTACGAGGGCGTGCGTCTGGCGCGCAGCGGCTTCGAGTCATCGATCGCGTACCGCTCGGTCTCGGTCGTGGGTCCCGCCGCCTTCGTGGAGGACCCGCAGCGGTGCCGGGAGCTGCTGGACCGCTTCGTCGACGCCGTGGTCCCGGGACGCTCCCGGGAGGTGCGCCCAGCGCGGGACGACGAGGTGCGCCGCACGGCGATCCTCGGGGTCAGGATTCAGGAGGCGGCCGTCAAGGTGTCGGCCGGGCCCACCGACGATGACGAGGACGATCGAGGGCTGGCGATCTGGGCGGGGCTGGTTCCGGTCCTCACCTGCTACGGCGAGCCGGAGCGCTTCGACGACGGGGGCGACCCGACCCTGGAGGTCCCCAGCTCGGTGCGCAGACTGCTGGGGCGGACCTGATGGATGTGGTGGCACTGCGTGAGGCCGTGCGCCGCTTCCTGCCCGAGGATGCGCGCTCGTCCGTGGCGCGCGCCGTCACGCTAGATCGCCTGTCCTGGGAGCGCGACCCGTACGCGCCCGGCGTCGAAGTGTCCCACGTGACCACGAGTGCCCTCGTCGTGTCGGCGCGTGGCGTGATCCTCCACCGGCACCGGCTGCTCGACCGGTGGCTGCTGCCCGGCGGGCACGTCGACGCCGGTGAGTCAATCGACGACGCCGTGGTGCGCGAGGTGCGCGAGGAGACGGGCCTGGCGGCCCGGCACCTGCGCGAGCCGACCATCGTGCGAATCGACGTGCATCACGGTCCACGCGGGCACGTCCATGATGACATCACCTTCGTGCTCGTCTCGGCGCCCGCGACCCCCGATCCCGGACCGGGGGAGAGCCGAGATGTCGACTGGTGGCCGCTCGCGGAGGCGCCGGGGCGGGCCGATCCCGATCTCACTGCCTTCCTCGGACGAGCGGCGAGTGTGCTGGCCGGCCTCGGCGTGTCAGACTTCGAAAATGGCTGAAGCCGAGATCCTGCACGATCTCATCGAGGCGGACCGCTGGCTCGAGCGGGTGCGCCAGCAGCGCGAGCACCTGCCCGAGCAAGACGAGTTCGACCGCCTTGAGGAGAGCCTGCGCAACCGGGTAGCCACGATTCGCGAGACCGAGGGGGCGGCGGCGCGGGTGCGTCAGGCCTACGAGGAGCAGGCCGAGCAAGCCGAGAGGCTGCGCCAGCGCCACCGCGAGCTCGAGCGCGCTCTGCACCAGTCCACGGGATCCCGCGACCTGGTGGCCATCGAGACCGAGGTTCGCTCGGTGGCGCACCAGTGCGATGAGGCCGACGAGCGCGGGCTGGACCTGCTGGCGCAGGTCGAGGACCTGGAAGCGGCCATCCAGGAGCAGCGCCGCGAGGTCCAACCCGACCTCGGTCGGCGTCGGGAGCTGCGCGAGACGCTGACGGCGCTGCGCTGGTCGCTCGGCGAGGAGGCCGAGCGCCTGGCCACGGAGCGCGAGCAGTTGAGTGATCGCCTGCCCCCGACCTTGCGCGCCCGCTACGAGCGGGCCCGCGTGCGCGCGGGCGTCTCGGGCGGCGCCTTCGTGGTCGACGGCCGCTGCGACGGGTGCCGCCTCGCGCTCAGCCCCCTGGACCTGGACCGCTTCCGGCGCCGACAGGCCGACGAGGTCGTGGAGTGCCCGTCCTGCGGCCGGATTCTCGTGTCGTGATCTTTCTCATCCGTCACGGTCAGACGACGACCAACGCGCAGGGTCTGCTGGTGGGCCGGTCGGATCCGCCGCTGACGGCGCGAGGCCGCCAGCAGGCCCTCGATCTGCGGCCTTGGCTGGCGGGAGTCGAGGAGGTGTGGTCCTCACCCCTGCACCGGGCTCGAGAGACCGCCGCCCTGGCGATGCCCGATCTCCCCGCTCGCGAGTGCAGCGCCGTCATCGAGGTGGACTACGGCGTCTTGGACGGATCGCCCCTGTCGGTCGTGAGCGCGGAGGAGTGGCGCCGGTTCGAGGCCGACCACGAGATCGCCATTGGCGGCGGCGAGTCGCTGGCCGCGGTGGACCGCCGCGTGCACGCGCTCCTGGACGAGCTGCTCGGCGAGCGTGCGTCGCTGCTGCACCAGCCCGATCGACACCTGGCCATCGTCAGCCACGTTTCGCCCATCAAGTCGGCCGCGATCTGGGCGCTGGGCGCCCCCGGCGGGACCGTGTGGCGCACCCGCCTGGACAACGGCTCCCTCACGGTCATCGGGACGCGCGGCACCGTCCCGTCGCTGGTGCGCTTCAACGCCGTACCGGGGCGGTAGCCCCGCGACTCGGCGGGGCCCGCCCGTCGCGCGCGGCGCAGACGAGCGGGCCCACCACCGGCTTGGCCCCCCCAGCCAATGCGATGACGTTAGCCCACGGTGCTGGTGGCGGGCAGGCCACATTGGCGGGCCCCCGCCCGTTGTGCAGCAGTTCACGAATGACCGGGGTCGCGGGTGCCCCGCACCGCGCAGCTAGGGGGAGGCGGGACCGCCGCTGAGGCCGATGACCTCATCGGCCCAGGCGATGACGGCCGGGTCGTGGGTCGCTACCAGGACCGCTGCTCCCGAGCGCTCCAGCAGGTCGAGCAGCGCCGCGGTGTCGGGGGAGCCGAGGCCCGCCGTCGGCTCGTCCAGGATGACGACGTCGGGGGCGATCGCCAAGGCGCGCACCACCGCCACGCGGGCGCTCTCGCCGCGCGCCAGCCCCTCCCACCGCGTGCTGGCATCGGTGACCACGCCCACAGCCGCCAGGTCGTCGGCCATCGATCGCGACGGCGTGCGTCCCAGCGCGATGACGTCGGCGGGACGCCCGCGCAGGAGACCGGGCTCGCTGGGTACGTAGGCGATGTGGCGGCGCACCTCGGACTCGGCAATCTCGTCGAGCGAGCGATCGCCGATCACGATCGTGCCCCCGTCGGCCGCATCGAGCCCCGCGACCACCCGAAGCAGCCACGACTTGCCCACGCCCGAGGCGCCGGTGACTGCCACGTGCCGACCGCGGGTCAACGTGAGATCCACGCCCTCGACCAGGGTGCGCGGTCCAGCGCGCAGGATCAGTCCTTGAACGACCAGTGCGGCCGCGTCCGGCCACGCGCGGGGCCGGACGATCTCGGGCTCAGCGAGGTCGTCGAGTCGCTCCGTGGCGGCGGTCACCGCGACGGCGGTCTCCAAGGCGCTCGAGAGCGTCATCCCGACCTCCAGGCCGGCCACGAGGACCAGTGCGGTAGCGACCAGCCACAGGGGCGCGGCGACGGGTCGGGAGGCCGCCAAGACGCCGACGCCCACGAGAGCGGTGACGGGGACCAGGGCCGCGAGTCGTGTGCGGGCCCGCTCGCTGGCGACCTCCGCGTCGGTGAAGGACCGTCGAGACGCGTCGAGTCGCCCCGCGGCGTAGGCGGCGCTCCCCAGCAACTCGAGGTCCGGAGCAACGTGCGAGAGCTCCACGATCTGGCTTTGGAACGCGGCGCGCCGCCTCCGGCGCTCCCGGTCCAGGGTTACCAGGCGCGGGAAGGCGCGCACCAGGAGAGCCGCGGCGGCCCCCTGGGAGGCCAGGAGTCCGAGGGCCGGGAGGAGCCAGTGGGGGCGCGGCGGGAGAACCGAGACCGCGATGTCAGCCACCACCAGGCTGGCCAGGGAGCTGACGGCCGGCACCAGGCTGCGGACCCACAGGTCCTGGAGCTCCTCGGTGTCCTGGAGCGCGCGGGACAGGACGTCGCCGTGTGCGTGGCTGCTCCAGCGCAGGAAGCTCCACGCGCCCACGGTGCCCATGAGCCACATCCGCCAGCGCGTGACCGCGGCGAAGCCCAGCCGGTGGGTGGAGACGCGCTCCACGAAGCGAATGGGGGAGCGCAGGAACGCGAAGAGCTCGATGATCACCAAGAGGGCGGCGACGGCGCGCAGCCCGGGGTGCGCCGCGCTGAGCACGAGGAGGGCCGCGGCACCGACGAAGAGGCCCAGTGACGTGGCTGACGCGACGGTGGCGGCCACCAGGGCTCGCGTGAGCGTTGCCGGGGGGACCGCCGCGCGGCGTACCCAGTGGCGCAGCTGAGCGTACGGGGTCATCGTGGGACCTCGAGGCGCGCTGTGGGCGCCACGACCGGCGTGTCGGCGGTGGCCTCGATGACCGCGAGGCGTGGTCGCCGGGCGAGCGTCTTGGCCACCCGGGCCCGCGAGGCGGCGTCGAGCACGCCGCCGATGTCGTCCAAGATGACCAGTGCCGGCTCGGCCAGGAGGGCCCGGGCCAGGAGGAGGCGTACCCGCTCGCCCGAGCTGAGGCCGCCGCCATCGGGCGAGAGCGGCTGGTCGAGGTCAGCGAAGCGCGGACCGATCAGTCCGAGGTCGTCGAGAACCTCGCGCAGCGCGATCTCGGGAATCGGCCGGCCCAGCGTGAGGTTGTCGCGCAGCGGCGCCGTCAGCAGTCCCCCGGTCGGGGAGACGAAGCCGATCGGGGCGGCGGTGAGCTCGACCGTTCCGCTCGCCGGCGTGCTCCATCCCACCAGCGCGTGCAGCAGTGATGACTTGCCCGCTCCCGATGGGCCCGTGAGCGCCAGCCGGTCACCGGCAGCCAGGGCGAACGTCGCCTCCCAGGGTGCCGCCGTGCTCGCCAGGCGCGTCGCCACCACCACGCCCGCCCCCGCTGGGGGGCGCCGGGAGTCCGGCGCCTCGAGCACGGAGCGGGCAGCGCGCGCCGCCTCGCGGCGGTGGAACGCGATCCCGTAGCGACGGATCGCGCCGAAGAGGTCGGCGGTGACCAGCACCGCCACCAGCGAGCGGAACAGGTCCAGGCGACCGCCCAGGAGCGCGAAGCCGACCACCATGGCCACCAGGCCCACCGAGACACCGCTCACGAACTCCGTGACGAGCGAGGACTCGAGGGCGATGCGCAGCGCGCGTTCGGCAGCGCGGTGCTCGTGGTCACTGAGGGCGCCGATCTCGGTCGCGGCGTACCCCACCGACCCCAGGGCCCGCAGCTCGGTCGCGTGCGCCAGCAGCTCGAGTTGGCGTCGCTCGAGCAGCTCGCGCCGACGCGTGTGCTCTGCGATGAGGGTCTGGCTGCGCCGACCGGCACGTCGGTAGAGCGGAACGGCCAGTGCGGCCAGCGCCACAATAATGGCGGTGCTGGGCCATCCGGCGGCCAGCGCGACCACCACGAGCCCGACGCTCGAGACGCGAGCGGCCACCGCGAGCTGGTCGAGGTCGGGACCCTCGGCGGCGTCCTCGGTCGCCTGGAGGAGGTCGCCGCGGCCGCGCTGGCCCTCCGGGCGCGGCACGCGCAGGTGCTGGGCGAAGGACTGGCGCCACCGCTCACGAACCCGGCGAGCGGCCCCCGCCGACCACCAGCGCGTGAGCGCGGTGCGCAGCGCGTGCAGCGCGATGGCCACGAGGAGCCAGGCCACGGCCTCCCCGGGTCGTGACGCCACCGCCGCCGTGATCAGGGACGCCGTGGCCAGCGAGGCGGCGAAGGCCAGCAGCACCGTGAGGGAGCCGACCAGTCGCGGGCCGAGGCCAGCCGGCCTCACGACCTGCGAATCGGCCACGTCGTCATGCTACCGAGACCTCGGCGGGACATCGTCGCGATGCGGGAGCTCCCGGGCGGCCCCGCCGAGCCACTCGCGCAGTGCCCGCGTGGCCCGGCAGTCGTCCTCGTTGTACTCCAGCAGCCGACGCCGGTCCTCGCTGTTGGCTCCGCCCTCGTTGCAGGCCGACTCGAACCACGACATCGACGCCTCGCCGCTGGGCGAGGCGTCGCGCCAGCGAAAGTTCGCGTGACGGGCCAGTGCCTTGAGCCCAGTTGGACCGTCGGTCTGGATCTGGGATCGGGCCAGGGCGTGGACGTCGACCCACACGGGGGGGCGAGTGCTGCGGAACGCCTCGATCTCGGCCAGGTCCGGCGCTTGAGGCGATGACGACGAGGCGGCGCGGTTCATTGCGGAATCCTCGGCGTAGGCCCAGAAGCAGTAGGCGCACCACGTGGCCCCGGCCGTCGCGGTGCGCTGGCGCAGGTCGGTGAGCCAGCGCCAGAACGCGGCGAAGACGTCGCCCTCGGAGCGCTCGGTGGGCGTTGCCCAGTCGACGAAGCTGCGGTACCCCGCCTCGACGCCCGGGACGTTCCGGCGCAGGGTCACCAGCGCCCCCCACAGGTACGTGCGATTGTCGTAGCTCTCCATGTCGACGTCGACCTCGACGTCGGCGCGCGGGCAGCCCATGCGATCCGCGTCCGTGGTGCGCAGCGGCCCGAACTCGGTGGCCCGTGCCCGGTAGATGAGGCTCTCCAGGTTGTCGATGCTGGCTGCGAGGACCGCCTCGAGGGCACCGTCGGCGAAGGCGGGCCGCGCGCCGCGGGCGCGGGCCGGATCGAGGCGGGCCAGGCGTCCACGGGTGACGATGCCGGACTCGCGCAGCAGGGCCTGCTGTTCAAGGCTCGTGAAGCGGGTCAGGGAGACGTCATCGCGGGACTCGAGCTGCTCGCGGCAGACCGCGGCGTAGTCGCACTCGAGGCACTCACGGTGCCAGGCCGGGACGGTGGGGAAGGGGCCCTGGCTGTCACGCCAGCGCTGATGGCCCTGCAAGACGCCGAGGCGTTCGGCGTAGTGACGCTCGTAGGTGTGGCGGTTGAAGCGCGGGTACGCGCTGGAGGCCAGGTCGAGCCACCAGATAGCGCGGTGGCGATCGATGACGCCGCCGCGGAACCGCTCGTCGGCGTGGCCCGCCGCCTCGAGGACGGCGAGGGCGTGCACCACCGCCAGTCCCACGCGCACGGTCGAGGCTGTCACTCGCACGCCGACTCCGTTGCGAAAGGTGGCCGACTCGGGCCAGGGGTGCTCGAGGTCCCCGACGGGGCTACGCCGCGTGGCGGCCGCCTCGGCGAGCTCGCCGTGGCGGATCACGACGGGAGCGTACGTCCAGCGCTCGCTGGACCGTCCGACACGGACCAGCAGGTGCGCGTGGGCGCGCCGCAGCCCGGCGTCGTCGCCGGGCAGTCGAGGAGCGATGATCAGCCGAGCCCCGGCATCGAGGGCCGTGCACGTGTCGGCGACCGTGGTGGCCGCGACGGCGTCGGGGTGCGCCGCGCGCAGCTCCTCGAGGACCGAGCGGCGAAAGCGCTCGGCGCTGGCGCGGCGCCGCACGATCTCGGCACGGGGCTCGGGCCGGGTGAACGGGAAGGGCTCACCCCGGCTGAGGGCGACGCGATGGACGCACGCTGCCATCTCCTCGCCACGGAGGTATTCGACCACGTCGCGAGCCTAGGGTCCGGCCTTGCGTGGATGGTGAGGCGGCCTGTAAGCGGGGTTCTGTACCCCTCCGCAGAGGGGTGGCGACCATCCATCTGAGCGATCCACCCCGGGAGGGTCCCGAAGGACCAACGGGCGTCTCCCGACCTTGATCTTGCTCCGGGTGGGGTTTACCAAGCCGCCCCGGTCACCCGGGACGCTGGTGCGCTCTTACCGCACCGTTTCACCCTTGCCCCCAGTCCCGAAGGACCGGAGGCGGTCTGTTCTCTGTGGCACTCTCCTGCACGTCACCGCGACTCGCCTCTCGCGAGCACCCTGCCCGTGGAGCCCCGACTTTCCTCACCGGTCACCCGGCGCGGTCGCCCAGCCGCCTCACCATCCACTGTCAGTCTGCCAGGTTGGCGCCCGGCCCCACAAGGCCCGTGTCCGCCCGCCGGCGCTAGCCTCGCCACGTGTCCAGCCCCGAGGAGCCTCCAAGAGATATCCAGGAGGTGGCGGACCTCTACCGTGAGCTCACCGAGGTGCTGGAGAGCTCCTTTGGTCGCCGGCGTCCGCGCTGGGTGCGTGGGGAGATCCAGAAGGTCTACGAGAAGTCCCATCTGTACCTCGATCTGGCCGACGCGGCCTCGGCCGCCGAGTCGCGTCGGCCGGTCCTCTACGCGCACGCCTGGGTGTCCCAGTGGGCGGGCCTGAAGCGTCGCCTGGCCCAAGACGGGGTGGCGCTGCGGGAAGGGACCGTGGTCAACGTCTACGGATACGTCGACCTGTATCCCCCGTCGGGACGCATCGGGTTCTCCGTGCTCGACATCGACGTCGCCAGCCTGCTCGGTGACGCGGCGCGCCGCCGCCTGGAGCTGCTGGCGCGCCTGCGGGCGGAGGGTCTGCTAGAGGCCAACGGCCAGCTGGCGCTGGCCGCGGTCCCCCTGCACGTTGGCCTGGTGGCGAGCCCGGCGACTGAGGGGTATCGCGACTTCGTCGGCCAGCTCGAGCACTCAGGATTCGCCTTCCACGTCTGGGTGGCGGCCTCGGCGGTCCAGGGAGACGGTGCCGCCTCCCAGGTCGCCGCCGCCATCGCCCACGTCGCAGCCACGGGCGTGGATCTCGTCTGCGTCGTCCGGGGGGGCGGCTCGCGCCAGGACCTCAGCACCTTCGACGACGAGGAGGTCGCCCGAGCGATCGCCACGTGCCCAGTGCCGGTATGGACCGGGATCGGCCACACCGGCGATGAGGCGGTCGCCGACCTGGTCGCGGCGCGCCACGCCATCACCCCGACGCGCCTGGGCGAGGATCTGGTCGCTGTGGTGGACGCCTGGCACCGCCAGCACGTTCGCGCGCCGGCCACCCACGTGGCTCAGGCGTCCCGGGCGGTCCTCGACGAGGCCGGCGCCTACCTGGGAGAGCGGCGGCGCACGACGGTCCTGGCCGTGCGCGATCGCCTGCGCGGCGAGGGCCGCCAGCTGGCCACGGCCCGCCGCCGGCTCGTCGTGGGCGCCCGCCACCGCCTCGAGGCCGCGTCGGTCCACGTGGCCGGGGTGCGCCAACTACTGGCCGCCTACGATCCCCAGCGGCGCCTGGGGCAGGGCTGGGCCCTGGTCACGCGCACCGACGGTGTGATCGTGCGCCGACGCAGCGATGTCGCGGCGGGCGACCCACTGGTGGTGCGGGTGTCCGACGGCTCCATTAGCGTTCGGGTGTTCGAGGGAGGCGGCACGTGACCGTAGGAAGTTGGGATGAGGCGTCGGCCGAGCTCGATGCGATCGTGACGTCCTTTGACGAGGGGGAGGTCTCGGTCGACGACCTGATCGCGCGGCTGGCTCGCGCCACCGAGATCATCGAGGCGCTCGAGGAGCGGCTGCGCGCCACGATGGCCACCGTCGAGGAGCTCACGCCGCGGCTCGGTCGCGTCGCCGATGACGGCGAGTAGCCGCCTGTACTTCCGCCAGTTGCTCGCGGGGCGCGACTTCGCCCAGTCCGACGCGGTCGCGCGGAGCATGGCCAACTACGCCTACGTCATCGGCGACGCGCGCAGCCGCGAGGCGGTCGTCGTCGACCCCGCCTACCGACCCGGCGAGGTCGTCGCGTGCGCGCAGGACGACGACCTGCGCGTCGTCGGCGTAGTGGCCACCCACTACCACCCCGACCACATCGGGGGATCGCTGGCTGGATGGTCGATCAGCGGCGTCGCGGACCTCTTGGCCCACTGGGACGTGCCGGTGCACGCCCAGGCGGCCGAAGTGGGGTGGATCGTCGAGAGCGCCGGGGTCGACGCGGCCGCAATCGTGGCTCACGCCCCCGGCGACCGTCTCGAGGTGGGCGAGCTGAGCATCACGCTGATCTACGCGCCCGGCCACACGCCGGGCAGCCAGTGCCTGCTGGTGGAGGACCGCCTGGTCACGGGTGACGTCCTGTTCCTCCAGGGCTGCGGACGCACCGACCTACCCGGCTCGGATCCCGCCGAGATGTACCGGACGCTGTCGGAGCGCCTGGCCGCGATCCCGGCCAGCACGTGGGTCTACGCCGGCCACGCCTACGACCCGGTGGCGACCGACACCCTGGAGAACGTGCGGGCCACCAATGCCGTGCTGGCCCCGATGTCCGCTCAGCAGTGGCGGGCGGCTTTCGCGTGAGCGAGCCGCTGCGCGATACCGACGCGGTGGTGGTGGTCGGTGCGGGACTCGCCGGCTGGCGCGTGAGCGAGGCGCTGCGCCGCCACGGTTTCGCCGGTCCTCTCACCCTGATCGGTGCCGAGCCCGACCGTCCCTACGATCGACCGCCCCTCTCCAAGCAGCTGCTGGCGGGGAAGCTCACGGAGTCCGAGCTGTCGCTCGAGCGCGGCGACGAGGCCTCGACGATGACGTGGCGCCTGGGTGCCCCGGCCACGAGCCTGAACGTCGCGGCCCGACGCGTGGCTCTGGCGGACGGCGAGGAGGTGGAGGGATCGCGCATCGTCATCGCGACCGGAGTGCGCGCCCGACGGCTGGCGGTGAGCGCCGCTCAGCGCGTGCACTACGTGCGGACCCTGCCCGACGTGCGTCGGCTCCTCGCCGACCTGGCACGTGCGCGCCCGGGTGGTCCGGTGGTCGTGATCGGTGGGGGGTTCATCGGCGCCGAGGTGGCGACGTCCCTGGCGCACCGGGGCTACCCGGTGGTCGTGCTGGAGGCGTTGGAGCGACCGCTCCTCACCGTATTGGGCCCCACGGTCTCGCAGTGGCTGCTCGACCTGCCCTCCCAGGCCGGTATCGAGTTGCGCACGTCGTGTGCGGTGCGTGACGTGATTAGCCAGGGTGACGATCTCGTGGTGGAGCTGGGCGACGGGTCGACGCTGCGCAGCCCGGCGGTGGTGGCGGGCGTAGGTGCCGAGCCCAGCACGGAGTGGCTGGTCGGAGCCGACGTGACGCTGGACAACGGGGTCGTCGTCGACGACGAGTTCGCCGCCGCCCCCCACGTCGCGGCGATCGGTGACGTGGCCCGCTTTCCGTGGCGCGCACCGACTGGCGTCGAGCTGACGCGTATCGAGCACTGGCAGGTGGCCAACGACCAGGCCTCCGAGCTTGCGCGTCTCTGGACGGGTTTCGCTGGTGTGCGCCCCCCACTCGTCCCGTACTTCTGGTCCGACCAGTACGGGGCCAAGGTGCAGGTCCTGGGCCACCCCCACCCCAGCGACGACGTACAACTCGTGGTCGGGGAGCCCGGCGACGCCCGGTGGCTGGCCCTCTACAGCCGCGACGAGGTGGTCAGCGGGGTCGTGGCGCTGCGCAATCCCCGGGCACTCACCTTGTCCCGGTCGCTCCTCACGACCCCGACGGCCCTGGGCGAAGCCCTGGCGCAAGCCCCCTGGGTGCGCTAGCAGGCCGGTTCAGAAGTCGATCTCACTGAGCTCGGGAATCGTGCGGCGGACCTGGTCGAGGGCCCACCGCCACGTGGCACGCTGCTCGACGCGTGTGGCTTCGTCCATGCGCGGCTCGATGCGCCGGTCGGGGTGCCAGAGCTGGCCGATCTCGGCGAGCCTCACGGCGCCGGCACCGACGAGGGCCAGTAGGCCAATGCCGCGCGTGGTGGCCTCGCGCTCCTTTCCGACCTCGACCGGTCGGCCCAGGGCGTCGGCCAGCGCCTGCAGGAAGACGGCGTTGGCCGACATGCCGCCATCGACGCGCACCTCGGAGATGGCCTCACCGGTCTCGACCTCCGCGGCCTCGACAAGGTCGGCTCCCCGGTGGGCGATGCCCTCGAGGACCGCCCGCACCAGGTGCGCACGCGTGGTGCCCTGCGTCAGGCCGAAGAAGCCGCTGCGCGCACCGAAGTCCCAGAACGGCGTGCCCAATCCCACCGATGCGGGGACGAACCAGACGCCCTGGGAGGTTGCCACGGAGCCGGCGAGGGCCTCGACCTCGCTCACGTGGGCAAACAGCCCGAGCCCGTCGCGCAGCCCGTCGAGAGCCGCTCCCGCGCTGAGCACGATGCCCTCGACGCCCCAGGTGAGCTGGCCATCCTGGCTGCGCACTACGACCGGGAAGCAGCCCGAGGGGTAGCGCACCATCGCGGTGGGCGCAGTGACCCCGCCCACCAGATCCAGCATGGCGCCCGTGCCGAAGGTGATCTTGGCTCCGCGGTCCACGAGGCACTGCCCGAGCAGGGAGGCCGGCTGGTCGCCGAGCAGGGCGGTGATGGGCAGCCCACCCAGCGCGTCAACCGTGCCGTGGTGATCGACACTGGAGACGATGGTCGCCAACTGCTCACGCCGGAGCCCCAGCTGCTCGAGCACGGTGGCATCCCAGGTGTAGTCGGGAGGGCCCACGAGGCCCGTCACAGCGGCGTTCGAGAAGTCCGTGACAAAGGACCGCCCCCCCGTAAGGCGCCACGTGATCCACGTGTCGAGGGTGGCGACGCGTGCGCGTTCGGGAGGCACCCCGGACTCGCGGATCAGGTGCGCCGCCTTGGTCGCGGACTGGTTGGGCGCGAGTCGCAGCCCGGTTGCCTGGAGGGTGAGGCAGTCGAGCACGGTGCGCAAGTCCTGCCAGCTGAGCGCTGGGCCCACGGGTCGGCCGGTGGCCGCATCGAAGACGACCGTCGTCGCGCGCTGATTCGTGATCCCGATCGCGTCAGCCGCGCCTCCGGCGCTCAGCGTGTCGTGGGCGAGCTCCAGCACGTGGTGGGCGATCTGCTCGGCGTCGAGCTCCACCTCACCGGGCCGGGCTCGCGTGACGTCGAGGGCTCGCTGGCTCACGTGGGTCACCCGGCCGCGCGCGTCGACCAGTCCGGTACGCACCGACGAGCTGCCCACATCGATCGCCAGCGACCGCGGGATCATGGCGTCCTGCGCGAGGCGGCTCGCGGGTCCGGCGTCCTCAGCGTTCCCACGGGATCCCCGCATCGGCGAACTCCTGGCGGACGTGCTGCTGGTAGTGCGCAGCTTCTCGGCCGCAGCGCGCGTCGTCCCAGCCGAGCTCGCGACCGATGAGGTGTGCGATCTCGGGCGCGGCCGCCGCCGCGGCCCGGGCGTCGTGGAGATGCGCTCGCGTGCGACGCTCCAGGACGTCCTCGAGCGTCACGGCCATCTCGGCCCGCACGGCGTAGAGCATCTCGGCGCGGCAGTAGTCCTGGCCGGGAATCGCGATCTCGGCGAGTGTCGGATCGTGCGCGATCATCGCCGTCACCGCGGGCGTCTCGCTGCCGTAGCGCCGCTGCAGGCGGGTCTCCAGCGGTGTCGAGGGCTCGAAGGGACCCGCCCCGCGCAGGGGCAGCCGCGCCGTTCGGCAGGGGCGAGTGCCCAGGTAGGGAGCCAGCGCGTCCACGGCGTCCTGACTCATCTGGCGGTAGGTCGTCCACTTGCCCCCGGTGACGTTGACCACACCAACGCCGTCGTCGTCCACGCGATGGCGGCGCGACAGATCGGTGGTGCGCACCGAGGCGTTCCGACCCGAGGGGGCGAGCAGCGGGCGCAGTCCCGCCCACAGGCCGGTCACGTCGGCCGGCGTGATCTGGCTGGCCGTCCACTGGTTGACCGCCTCGAGGAGGTAGGCGACGTCGTCAGGGGTGCAGCGGGGGTCATCGAGGGATCCCTGGTACGGCGTGTCGGTGGTCCCGAAGTAGACGTAGGGCGCATCCTCGAAGGGGATCACGAAGATGATCCGTCCGCCGCGGGCGCCGAGCACCGCAGCCGCGGAGATCTCGAGGCGATGGCGCGGCACCGCCAGGTGCACGCCCTTGGCGGGGGTGATCATGGGTGGCGCGCCCCGATCGACGAGTCGGCGCACCTCATCAGACCACACGCCCGCGGCGTTGACCACGGCGCGCGTGGCGATCGACACGACGGACCCGCTGAACTCGTCGCGCGCCCTCACCGCGCGGACCCGACCGTCTCGACCGCGCTCGAACGCCGTGGCGGTCAGGTAGTTGGCCACGTCGGCGCCGTAGTCCAGGGCGGCCGTGCGCGCGGCCGCCAGGGCGACCCGGCTGTCGTCCCCGCGAGCGTCCAGGTAGGTGAAGCCGCCCGTCAGGTGGGCGGGGGCCACCGCGGGCAGCAGGTTACGCAGCTGGGCGGGCGTGACCCGATGATGGCGCTGGCCGATGCGCCAGCCGCCCGTTATGTCGTAGAGCCACAGGGCCGCGGCGTAGCCCTGGCGCCGGGCGTGGCCGCTCGCGCGTCGCGCCCCATCCACCGGGAGCACGAAGGGCAGGGGCCGCACCAGGTGGGGAGCGTTCTCGAGGAGTCGTTGGCGCTCGCGCAGGTTCTCGTAGACGAGCCGGAACTCGTGCTGCTGGAGGTAGCGCAAGCCGCCGTGGACCATCTTGGAGGACTTGGCCGTGGTGCCCGAGCCCAGGTCGTGCGACTCGACGAGCGCCACGCGATATCCCCGCGAGGCGGCGTCGAGGGCGACGCCCGCCCCCGTCATCCCGGCTCCCACGACCACGACGTCGTAGCGCTCGGTGGCCATCGCGGAGAGGGAGCGGGCGCGGTCGAGGGCCTCCACGCCACCATGGTGGCACACGGCTGTGGGATACCGTTTGGGCATGGACTTCTCCCTTCCCGAGGAACTGCTGGCTCTGCAGGAGACCGTGCGTCGCCTGGCCCAAGACAAGATCCGGCCGCGCGCGCGAGAGATCGACCTGACCGGCGAGTATCCCGAGGACATCTTCGACGAGTTCCGCCGGGCCGACTTGCTGGGCCTGTGCATCCCGAGCGAGTACGGCGGGTCGGGTGCGGGGATCACGGGGCTGACGATCGCCATTGAGGAGGTCACCAAGTACTCCAACGTCCTGGGCCTGATGCTGCTGCTCACGCGGCTGCCGACGGGGCCGATCATGATCGCCGGCAGCGAGGAGCAAAAGCAGCGGTACCTGCCCGGCATCGCGTCGGGCACGAAGCGCTCGTCGTTCTGCCTCTCGGAGCCGGGAGCCGGCAGTGACGTGGTCGGCATGCAGACCCGGGCGACACCGGATCCCGACGTGCCGGGTGGGTACATCTTGAACGGCGCCAAGTCGTGGATCTCGGGTGGCATGCAGGCCGATTGGTTCACCGTCTTTGCCAAGACGGGCGATCCGGCCTCGCGCCACCACCGGGACATCAGCGGCTTCCTCGTCGACGCGTCGAGTCCGGGCGTGTCGCGCCCGCGTACCGACCACAAGATGGGCGTCAAGGGCATCGACACGGCCGAGATCGTCTTCGAGGACGTCCACGTGGGGCCCGAGAACGTGCTGGGTGGGGGCTTCTCCCTGGCGATGCAGTCCCTCAACGCGATGCGCCCCATCGTGGCGGCCCGGGCCATCGGCCTGGCCGAGGGCGCCCTGATGTACGCGACCGAGTACGTCAAGAGCCGGAAGGCCTTCAATCAGACGATCGCTGACTTCCAGGGGATCCAGTGGGAGATCGCCAAGTGCGCCACCGAGATCGAGGCGGCGCGGCTGCTCACCTATCGCGCCGCGTGGCTGGCCGATCAGGGCAAGTTCTCTCGGGAGTACGTGCCCTTCTTGTCCATGTCCAAGTACTACGCCTCGGAGGTCGCGGTGCGGGCCTCGGGGCTCGCGGTGCAGTTGCTGGGCGCCGCCGGCTACATGGAGGACCACCCGACCGAGCAGTACTACCGCGATGCGCGCCAGCTGACCATCGTGGAGGGAACCTCACAGGTCCAGCTGGGGCTGATCGGAAAGGGCGTGCTGGCTCACGACCTGTGGTGGGACTAGTGGCCACGCCGTCAGGTCCACTGGCGGGCCTGCGCGTGGTCGAGCTGGCCGGTGTGGGTCCGGGCCCGTTCGCCGCCATGATGCTGGCCGACCTCGGAGCCGACGTCCTGCGCATCGAGCGCGGCTCGGCGGCTGCCAAGGATGTCGAGACCTGGGACCTGCTGGCCCGCTCGCGGCCCTCGGTCGCGGTCGACCTCAAGGCCGTGGCGGGTCGCGAGCTGGTGCTGCGCCTCTGCGAGAGTGCTGACGCGCTGATCGAGGGATTCCGTCCCGGGGTGGCCGAGAGGCTCGGCGTGGGACCCGACGCGGCCCGGGCGCGCAACCCCCGTCTGGTCTACGGCCGCATCACGGGATGGGGCCAGGACGGCCCCCTGGCCCAACGGGCGGGACACGACATCAACTACATCGCGATGTCGGGGGCCCTGTGGCCGATCGGCCGCGCCGGAGAGGCGCCGGTCCCACCCCTCAACCTCGTCGGCGACTTCGGTGGTGGCGGGATGTTCCTCGTGGCGGGGGTGCTGGCCGCGCTCATCGAGCGCGGCCACTCGGGAGAGGGTCAGGTGGTAGACGCCGCCATGCTCGACGGCTCGGCCGCCCTGCTCACGATGACGCACGCCCTACTGAACCTGGGGTACTGGACCGAGGAGCGGGGGGCCAACCTGCTGGACGGTGGGGCGCCCTTCTACACGGTGTACGCGACCAGCGACGACCGCTTCGTGGCCGTGGGGGCTCTCGAGCCCCAGTTCTACGGTGAGCTGCTCGACGGCCTCGGCTTGCGCGCCGCCGATCTTCCCGCCCAGATGGACCGAGAGCGGTGGCCCGAGCTGCGTCAGCGCCTCGCGGCCGTCTTCGCCACGAGGACGCGCGACGCCTGGGAGGAGGTCTTCTCGGGGCGCGACGCTTGTGTCTCGCCGGTCCTGAGCCCGCGGGAGGCGGCTGTCCACCCCGTCAACGTTCAGCGCAACGTCTTCCGGGCCGACGGGCCCCTGGGCCCCTACCAACCCAACCCGGCACCCCGGTTCTCGCGCACGCCGGCCGCCATCGGCCGTCCCCCGGGGCTCGCGGGATCCCAGACTCGTGAAGGCCTGCGGTCCTGGGGCGTCAGCGACGAGGACCTGGACGCGTTCGCCCGCGCCGGAGCCTTCGGCGACTCCTAAACGTTGACGACGGGGCAGGTGAGGGTGCGGGTGATGCCGGGTACCTTCTGGATCGCCCCCACGATGAAGCGACCCAGGTCGTCGACGTTCTCGGCCTCGCAGCGCACGATGACGTCGTAGGGTCCGGTGACCTCGAAGGACTCCAGGACGCCGGTCACGGCCCGGGTGGCCTTCACGACCCGCTCGCTCGAGCCGATCTCCGACTGAATCAGGATGTAGGCCTGTACGGTCATAGGGGGGTCCTTCTCTTGGAGTGGGACCATTCTGCCCGCACGGGGCACTCCGGCGCTACTCCCGCTCGCCGCCGATGTGCCATTGGTGGCACAACGCGCAGCGGTAGGCGTTGAGCTCGGCGCGGTTGAGGGTCCAGGCGAGCTGGGCGGCGGCGCGCGCCTCGGTGAGCGTGCGGTAGGCACGCTTGGGCTGGCCCTGGCTGGTGACGTGACCGGCGCGGCGGCTCGGCAGGGGGTGCGGCTGGCGTCGCGGGGTCATGGAACGACCTTATCGACCGGCTCGCCAGTCAGCGTCCTGGCTACAGTACTGACCGTGAGTTCGACCGAGTTGGTGCAACCCGTGACGTCTCCAGTACTCGACGACGGGGATCACGAGCGCTTCACGCACGTCGTGCTGGAGGGCTACACGCTCGACAGCGGTGACTTCGTGTCGATCGGGAACTCGGTCGTCGACTCGATGGTGAATGCGACGCCCGTGCGTGCGCTGTGCGGCAAGGTATGGGTGCCCGGACGTGATCCCGCTCGCTACCCGCTGTGCCCAACCTGTGTCGAGATCGCCGAGTCGATGGGCTGGACTCGACCCTCGACCTGAGGGCCCCTCGTCGTGCCCACCGCTCTCGTCCTGCGCCACCACCTCGAAGATGAGCCCGGACGCATCGGGCGGGCCCTGGAAGCGCGCGGCTACGCCGTGACCTTGGAACTGGTCGACCCTCACTGGACGCCGCCGGATCTGGCCGGCGTGACCGCCCTGGTGATCCTGGGCTCGTCGGCGGCGGTCTACGACCCCCTGATCCGCGCTCGCTGGCTGGAGCGCGAGCTCGACCTGATCGCCACGGCGGATCGTGGAGGCATCGCCATCCTGGGGATCTGCTTTGGCGCCCAGGCGCTGTGCACCTACGCCGGGGGGTGCGTGGAACGGGCTGCGGTTCCCGAGCTGGGCTGGATCAGCATCGAGCCCACGCCGGGCTCGCCTATCGAGGCGGGACCCTGGTTCGCCTACCACGAGGATGCCTGCATCCCGCCCCCCGAGGCCGAGGTGTTGGCCACCTCCCCGTACGCGGTGCAGGCCTTCCGGCTCGGTCGCCACCTGGGGGTGCAGTTCCACCCGGAGGTCGACGCCGCGCAGCTGGCGGCGTGGTTCGGCGCCGACAGCTCGGCTGGCCGTGCCGGCGCGCGCGCGCCGGAGTTCATCGCTCAGGCGATCGAGCATGACGCGCTCGCGCGCCAGCGAGCTGAAGTCCTCGTGGACACCTTCTTGGCCGGGGCGCGCCTGACCCCCAGCACCGGGGGCGTTAGCCGATGACGCACGGCACCACCGAGGAGTCGGCCACCGTGCGGATCGAGCGCCCCGCTGCGGGCGGTGGGGTGGCGCACGCACCCGATGGGCGCGTGGCCTTCGTCCGGGGCGCACTGCCCGGGGAGTTGGTGGAGGCCACGCTCCTGGCGGGCACGACCGCCTTCGTGCGAGCGGTCGCCGGTCGCGTGATCGAGCCCAGTGCGCAACGCGTGGTCCCGCCGTGCGCCTACGCCGTGGCGGGTGGCTGTGGGGGATGCGATCTCCAGCACGCCGACGAGACTCTCCAACGGTCGTGGAAGGCCGCCGTCGTCCACGACCAGCTGCGGCGGATCGCGGGCCTGAACCTCGACGTTTCGGTGACAGCGCCGCCCGCGCCGGCCCGGGCCAGCCGCACGCGGCTGCGCTGCGCCGTCGACCGATCGGGCCACCTCGCCCTGCGAGCATGGCGCTCCCACCGGCGCATCGCCCTCGACGACTGCTGGCTGCTCGACGACCGTGCCCGTCCCGCCTTCGAAACGACCTGGACCCGCGCCCGTGAGGTCGAGGTGCGGGTGATCGGCGACGGAGAGCCCTTCGCCGTGGTGTGGCCCGCGTCGGGCCGGGGTCCCTACGGTGCGGATTTGGCGGGGCGGCGCCTGAGGACGCGGCCCGCCTCGCACGTCTCGGTGGCCGAGTGGGACTTCACCGTGGGGGCCACGTCGTTCTGGCAGTCCCACGTTGACGCCCCCACCCTGCTCGTGGATCGAGTACTGCGAGCCAGCGGTGTTGGTCCGGGCGATCGCGTGGTCGACCTCTTCAGTGGTGTTGGCCTGTTCAGCGTGCCCCTCGCGAGTCGGGTGGGCCCGACGGGCGCGGTCATCGCGGTGGAGAGCGCGGGCACCGCGGTGGCGGACGCCCGACGCAACGCCGCGGCACATCCGGCGGTGTCGGTCCGTCGCGCGCGTGTAGCGCCGGACCTCGTCGAGCAGGTCGTGGTCGCCAACGACGTCGTGGTCTTGGATCCGCCGCGGACCGGGCTGCCGCGGGGGGTTGCCGCGGCCATCGCTCGCGGGCACCCCCGCCGGGTGGTCTACGTCTCGTGCGACGCCGCCACGCTGGCCCGCGATCTTAGAGAGTTCTTAGCCGCCGGATTTGTCCTTGTTTCCCTGGAGATCCTTGATCTGTTCCCCATGACCGAGCACGTCGAGCTCGTGGCGCTGCTTGACATGCCGGGCCGGGAGATGGATAGTGCAACTGAGGGACGTGGGTAGCCCTTGCAGGGGGTTCGCAATGCTCAGCAAGTTGGACCACCACCACCGGCAGACGTTGGACAAGCTGTTCGCCCATCCGCTCAAGCGCAACATCCAGTGGCGTGACGTGATCTGTCTCCTCGAGCGCATCGGGGTCGTCCACGAGACGCACCGGGGCAACTGGGCCGTGACGGTGGGTGGCGACACCGTGTCCTTCGGACCGACCCGGACGCGCGACCTGACCGAGGAGCAAGTCATCAGGGTTCGCAACTTCTTGCGCCACGTGGGCGTGGTGCCCCAGCCCTCCGTCGCGGCCTGAGCCCCATGCCCGGTGACGGTCGCCGCGTCGCCCCGGTCGTCATCGAGGAGCGACTCACGACGACCCGCCTGGTGGTGATCGTTGGTGCCGTCGCGGCGTTGCTGCCGGTGGTGCGCCACTTCACGGGGCGCTCGCGAGGTCGCCAGGCGGTGTCCCTCGGTGTGCTCGGCGTCGTCGGGGCCCTGCTGGCCCGGGTCGACGTGCGCGTCGTGGATGCACCCGACGGGCGGTGCCTCGAGGTCGTGTACGGCGGTGGCGTGGTGCGCCAGGTGATCCCCGCCTCGACCATCGACCACGTTGACGTGGTCGACGTGTCGCCGTGGCGCTGGGGCGGCTTCGGCTACCGCGGGAGCCTGCGGCTTCTCGGCCGGGCGGCTCTAGTCACGCGGGGCGGGCCCGGCCTGCGCGTGACCTTGACCAGCGGACGGCGCCTCGTCGTCACCGTCGATGAGCCGGCGGCCTTCGCCGACGCCCTGCGCGCGGCGTGAGGAGCGCCTAGCGCAAGATGTGGGGACCCAGGTCGGTGAGATCGCGGCTGCCGGTCAGTGCCATGGTCACGATCAGCTCGTCGCGCATCAGGGTCAGGAGTCGAGTGACGCCTCGGGCTCCCTCGGCGGCCACCGCGTACACCCAGGGCCGGCCCACGAGGCACGCGCGTGCCCCCAGAGCCAGCGCCCGCGCCACATCCTGTCCCGAGCGAATCCCGCCATCCATTAGGACCTCGGTTCGCCCACCAACAGCATCGACGACGGCGGGCAGGGCGCGGATCGTCGAGGGCGCGCTGTCGAGCTGTCGACCTCCGTGATTTGATACGACGACCGCATCGGCTCCGCAGGCGACGGCGCGGTCCGCATCGTCGGGCTCCAAGATGCCCTTGACGACCAGCGGGCCACTCCAGCGCTCGCGCACCCAGAGCAGGTCGTCCCACGTCACCGAGGGGTCGAACTGCGTGGCGATCCAGCGCTGGAAGTCGGTGGGGAGCCGAGCGTCAGGAAGGGCGGCCTCCAGGTTGCCGAACCGGAGTGGGCGACCCCGTCGCGCGACGTCGACCGCCCAGCGAACGTGGGTGGCCAGGTCGGCGCCCCGGCGCGCCCGACCCCACGGACCGAGGGCGGCGTCGATGCCGTTGCGCACGTCGCGCAGGCGTCGACCCACCACGGCCAGGTCGACAGTCAAGACGAGGACGGGGGAGTGGGCGGCCCGGGCTCGCTCCAGGAGGGCGGCGGCGTAGCCGCGGTCACGCATGAGGTAGAGCTGGAACCACGGCGGCGGGGCCGCGCGGGCGACCTCCTCGATCGAGCAGATCGACAGGGTCGACTCGACAAAGGGGACTCCTTGGGCGGCTGCGGCAACTGCGGCTTGGACCTCGCCGCGGCGGGCCATCATGCCGGCGAACCCGACCGGTGCCAGGATCACCGGCTGCGCCAGAGACTGGCCGAGCACCGTGGTGGTCGTGGACGGACCCGTGACGTCACGCAGGACGCGCTGGCGGAACTCGATCGTGTCGAGATCGCGGCGATTGGCGCGCACGGTGGCCTCGCTGTTCGCCCCGCCGTCGACGTAGTCGAACAGCTGGCGTGGCAGGATTCGGCGCGCGCGTCGCCGATAGTCGTCGCTGCTCGCGGGCACCAGGTCGAGGGACCGTTCGGGGCGGGGCATCAGACCTCCTCGACGACGGGAGATCCCAGGAGCAGGTCGCCGAGGGCGTCGGGGGAGCTCACCACGGCCAGGGCCCCCGCCGTCTCGAGCTCGGCGAGGGTCCCGTAGCCCCACGAGACCCCCACGCATCCCAGCCCGCACGCCCGGGCAGCCAGGACGTCGAAGCGACGGTCGCCCACCATCCAGCGCGGCTCGTGGGGTGCCAGACGCGTGCGCGCGCGCGACACGATCTCGGTCTTGGGGCCGAGCCGCCCGTCGAGGGACGCACCGGCCACTGCGGCGAAATGGCGGTCCAGTCCCCAGTCGGTCAAGATGCGCTCGGCGAAGTCTTGACGCTTCGCGGTGGCCACGGCCAGGGCCCACCCCTGCTCGCGCAGGCGGGTCAACATGTCGTGGACCCCCTCGTAGGGCCGACAGCCCGGCACGCCAATGGTGGCGTAGTGCTCGCGATAGCGCGCGATGACCCCGCGCAGCTCGGACTCGGCGAAGCCGAGAGTGCGAAAGGAGTCGGTCAGTGGCGGGCCGATAAGCGTGGCGAGGACCTCGTCGGAGGCTCGACGTCCCGTGTCGGCGAGGGTCCGCCGGAACGCCTCGAGAATCCCGGGAGCCGAGTCCACCAAGGTCCCGTCCAGGTCGAAGATCGCCCCGGCGCGCGACGGTGCGGCGGCGGAGGGCACGGGGGCAGGCTACCGCGCCACCGCGGGGGCCGGGGCCTTGTGCCCCGGCGAGGATCTTCCTATACTGCGCGATCAACGGGGGGGTGTGCGACCACGGTGACCGGTGCAGTGGCGGGGGTGGACGTCCGCGAGCGATCTCGCATCGAGATCGTGCCGCGTCGCGGGCTTCCGCTCGTGGCCGCGGCACTGATCTTCGTCGTGGTCGCGATCGCGACGAATTCATTGTGGATGCTGATGTTCTCGCACGTCGTCGGCGGTGCGATGTGGACGGCGCTGGACCTGTTCTTGGGCCTGATCTTGGGTCCCATCTTGGGTCGACTGTCGCCTCCGGCCCGCGCCGAGTTCACGGCTCGTCTGATGCCCAAGATGGTTCTCATCATGCCCACCGTCGTGGCCATGAACCTGGCCGCGGGGTTCCAGATGGCGTTGCGCCTCGGATTCTTGCGCACAGCCAGCCCGAACCACGCGTGGCTGATCGCGTCGATGATCGTGGTCGGGGTCATGGCGGTGATTGCCCTCGGCATCCTCGAGCCCGCCAACATCGCGGTGCTGGTCGAGATGAACAAGCCGAACCCGGTGCCCGAGAAGATCGGTGCCCTGATGAAGCGGTTCATCGCTACGGCCGGCGTCACCGGCGTCATGCAGATCGCGACGCTCATCATCATGACGAGGGTGGCGTCGCGATGAGCGTCTCCTCGCGCACGGCGGTGGCCCCCGCGGCGTGGGTCGCCACCGGAGCTCTGACGTGCGCCGTGATCGGTGGGATCGTGATGGCCTCCTTCGCACCCCGCCGGCCGCCTCTGGCCCCGCCGCTGATCTTGGGCCTCGTGGGTCTCGCGGCTCTGGCGGGTGCCTACGGGATGCTCGCGCGCACGCCGGGATTCTCGTGGTCCTCCTACCTGCGCGTGTTCTGGTGGGCCCTGCTGGCCTACGTGATCGCCTCTTCGCTCATCGAGTTCGCCTTCCTGCGCGACCACACGCGGGGAGCGCCGCTGGTGGTTGTCAGCCTCCTGCTCGTCGACTTCGCGCTCTCGGTCCCGATGACCATCGCCACCACGGTCGCGAGCCTGGCGGACTGACGCCTCGGTCGTCGGCCGCAGCCGTGTCCACCCCAGGTTGACGTCGAGAGTTGTGCGGTGAGGGCGCCTTGACGCTCCAGCGCAGCGAGCTCCTTCCCAGACCCGGTGGTCAGCTCTGGCAGGCGCGATGGGGGGTCCGCTGATACTCGAAGAGGAGGCCCGGGGTCCTGGGGGAAGCAGACGGGGCGGCTCGCGGGGCGCGCCGCTGGTGGCCGTCGCGCCACCGAGACACGGCGTGCGGATCCACGGGGAGCCCGCGTCATCGCGGAGCGCCAACTCGAGTTGGGACGGGGCCGAGCCCTGCCGCGAAGCGACGCGAGCCCCCTCCGCATCCCGAGCGTGCCCGGCGCGGGAACGGCCCACCCCACGGGCTTGCGTGCGGTGGGGCGGCCGAGAGTGCCGACGGCCCTGGGATACTAAAGGGATGGAGAGGCTCCGCGAGGCAACGACCTGGCTGTGCGACATGGATGGGGTGCTGCTGGGTCCCACGGGCCTGATTCCGGGCGCCGACGCGTTCGTCGAGCGGGTGCGCGAGCGAGGGTACGGCCTGCAGGTCGTGACCAATAACTCGCTGTTCACGCCCGACGAGATCGTCGAGCGCATGGCCGGGGCCGGACTGACGATGCGTCCCGAGGAGATCTGGACCTCGGCGATGGCGGCCGCCTCCTACGTGGCCGCGGGCACTGGCCCGACCCGAGTCTTCGCGATTGGTCGCCCGGCGATCCATCTGGCCCTGGCTGATGTTGGGTGCGTTCGGGACCCGAGCACACCAGAGGTGGTCGTGCTCGCCGAGACGCGGGACTATGACTTCGACGAGTTCGCTCGCGCCGTCCAACTGATCGACCGCGGTGCCGCCTTCGTGGCCACGAATCCCGAGGCGACCAGTCCCACGCTCGACGGCCCGGTGCCGGGCTGTGGCGCGATGGCGGCGCTGATTGAGCGCGCGACCGGTGTGGCTCCCTACATCGTGGGCAAGCCCAATCCCGCCATGATCCACTCGGGGCTCGCCCGGTTGGGCGTCGATGCCGGGCGAGCCGTCCTGGTCGGTGACCGGATCGAGACCGATGTGGTGGCCGGAGCCGAAGCCGGACTCACCACGGTGCTGGTGCTGTCAGGTGTGACGACCCTCGAGGAGTTGGGTCATGCGGTGGTGGTCCCCGACGTCGTCGTGGGATCTCTCGCCGAGCTCATCTCGTTGCTCTGACGTGGTTCCCAGATCGGCGAGGAACTCGTCGGCCCACTGATAGACGTTGCGTCGCGCTACCTGGCGTCGCAGTCGTGACATCCGGCGGCGGGCGGCCTTGGGATCGGCTTCGATGGCTGTGGTGATGGTGTCCTTGAGCTCGTCGAGATCGTGCGGGTTTACCAGGTAGGCGGCTCGCAGCTCGGTGGCTGCTCCGGCGAACTCGCTGAGGACGAGTCGACCCGTCAGGTCCCTACGGCAGGCGATGTACTCCTTGGCCACCAGGTTCATGCCATCACGCAGGGGCGTCACCAACATGACGTCGGCTGCCAGGTAGAGCGCGACCAGCTCCTCGATGGGCATGTTCTGGTGCAAGTAGTGCACGGCCGGTCGCCCAACATGGCCGTGCTCGCCGTTCACCTCGCTGACGGCCTGCTCGAGGAGCCGCCGCTCGCGTTCGTAGTGGGGATCGGACTCCCGGCTGGGCACGGCGACCTGGACCACGACGTGGCGACCGGCTTCGAGGACCCCGTCGGCGTACAGTTCAGCCAGGGCCGAGATCCGATGTTGGATCCCCTTGGTGTAGTCGAGCCGGTCGACACCCAGCAGGACGACATCGGGATTGCCGAGCTCGGACCGGATCTGCGTGGCCCGGGCACGCACCTCGGGGGACTCCACCAGTCGCGAAATGCGTGCGACGTCAATGGAGATGGGATAGGCGCCAACGCGCACGGTGCGTCCGCGACGGTCAAGTCGCGCATCGGTGCCGGTGACGCCACCCAGGCGGCGAGCGATGCGGCTGAAGTTGCTCGCCGCGTGGGGCTCCTGGAACCCGATCAGGTCCGCGCCGAGCAGACCCTCCACGATCCGTCGTCGCCAGGGCAGCTGCATGAACAGCTCGATGGGGGGGAAGGGGATGTGGAGGAAGAACCCGATCCGCAGGTCGGGCCGGCGACGTCGCAGCAGCTCGGGCACCAGCTGGAGCTGGTAGTCGTGGATCCACACCGTGGCCCCGATCGCCGCGTGGCGCGCCGTGACCTCGGCGAAGCGATCATTGACGGCGACGTACGCCTCCCACCAACGGCGCTGGAAGCTGGGCGAGCGGATCGCGTCGTGGTAGAGGGGCCACAAGGTGGCATTGGAGAAGCCGAGGTAGAAGTCCTCGTACTCGTCTCGGGAGATCGCCACCGACTCCAGCGCGATCCCCTCGAAGTCCGTGGGATGCTCGCACGACTCGGTCACCCCGGGCCAGCCGATCCACAGGCCCGAGTGCGCCTGGAGGACCTGCGTCAGCGCTGACACCAGCCCGCCGGGACTGGGTAGCCACCTCTGGTCGCCAGGCTCGCGCAGGTGGACCGGCAGGCGGTTGGCGACGACGACGAGTTGGAAACCCTCACGTGAAACCAACGTGCGACCTCCAGGCCAGGTGGCGGGGCACCCAGTGCGCTTCCGTCTCGCTTGGCCTCACCCTACCAAGGTGTCCGAAGAACTCGGCTAGGCCGGTGTTCCGTCTCCCTCTTTACGGAGACTGATCAGGGCCGAAGCGATCTCTTCGAGCGGCGTCGCCATGGTGCGTCCCTCCTTGCCCGCGGCATCCCACCACGAGAGCGCCCCGGCAGCGCGGGCGTGAAGACGGTTGTCGCCGGAGTCGGCGCGGATCAACTGCAGCGTGGCGTTGACCATCGCGAGATGGGTCAGCGCCTGGGGGAAGTTGCCCAGCTGGCGACCCGTGAGGGGGTCGTTCTCCTCCGCGTAGAGCCCCAGCTTGCTGGCCGAGGCGACGAGTCGCTCGTAGTGGCTGCGCGCCAGGTCGAGCTCCCCGATGACGACCAGCGCCGAGACGAGCCAGTACGAGCACACTGTGAAGGAGGCCTCCGGCTCGCCGGCCAGGCCGTCGTCGGCCGAGGCCGTCTGGTAGCGGTAGACGTAGGCGCCATGGGCGAGCTCGGAGGCGATGGCGAAGACTGTCGCCCGGAGGCGGGGATCGTCGGGCGGCAGGAAGTCCACCAGGCCTAGGACCAGGACGGAGGCGTCAAGCTCGGTGGAGCCATAGGACTGGACGAAGACCCCCCGCTGGTCGACGGCGTGGTCGCAGATGTCCTCGTGGATTACGTCGGCCGCAGCGAACCACGCCTCGGCGCGCCGGGTATCGCCGCGTAGGCGGGCCAGTCGGGCGCCCCGCTCGACGGCCACCCAGCACATGACCTTGGAGAACGTGAAGTGCTGGGGCTCACCGCGCATCTCCCAGATGCCGTGGTCGGGCTCGCGCCACCGGGCCAGTGCCGTCTCGACGGCCTGCACCACGATGCGCCAGGAGCGCTCCGAGAGCGAGTCGCGGGTGCGGGTGTGTTCGAAGATGCACTCGACGATGGCGCCGAAGATGTCATGTTGCGCCTGGTGGTGGGCCGCATTGCCCACGCGCACGGGCCGGCTGGCCGAATAGCCCGTCAGGTGGTCGAGATCGATCTCGTCGGGCGCGTCGCTCCCGTCGACGGGGTACAGGACGTGCAGGTCGTGGCGAGACTCGTGGACGCCCAGCGCCGGCTCGAGCATGTCGCTCAGGAATCCCAAGAAGTCGTCGGCCTCCGTGTCAAAGCCGAGCGATCGTAGGGCACGCAGCGCGAAGGCCGAGTCGCGTATCCACGTGTAGCGGTAGTCCCAGTTGCGTGTTCCACCGACCTGCTCGGGCAGGGATGTGGTGGCGGCAGCCAGCAGCGCTCCGGTGGGCGCGTACGTCAGTGCCTTGAGCGTGAGGGCGCTGCGCTGGAGGAGCTCGCGCCACGGGTGGTCGGGAAAGCGTCCCTCGTCCATCCACCCGCGCCAGAAGCGGCTGGTCTCGGCCAGATGGGCGTCGATCTCGGGCCGTGAGCTCGGAAGTGGATCGTCGGTCCAGCCCAGCACCACGTAGAAGGACTCGCCCTCGCTCAGGCGACGTCGCGCCCGCACCGCGCGACCCTCGATTCCCCAGCGGACGTCGCCGGCCAGCGTCAGACGGGGCTGGGTCGCGTTGGTCGTGGCGACCGACCCGTACCCGGGTCCCGTGTACTCCCAGTGCGCATCCTCGCGTCCGTAGTCGAAGGCTGGCTCGCAGTCCGCAACCACCTCAATGGTTCCGTGCAAGCAGGTGGCCGTGCGGATGAGCAGGTGACGCGCGTCGTGGTCGCTCGGCGTACGTCGATAGTGGGGGAGCCGCTCGCCGTCGCGGTACCAGCGGCCGACCGCCAGGAAGTCGTGGACCGCCAGCCACCCGGTGTTGGCCTGCCAGGTGGTGTTGAGAACCATGGTTCCCGGCACGTACTGGCGATGCGCGGGCACCGCACGATCGGCTGGCGCGAGGCGGAAGGTGCCGGCGCCGCGATCCAGAAGCATGCCGAACACACTGGGATCGTGTGGACGGGGCAAGCACATCCACTCGATCGCACCCGTCGGCGCCACGAGACACGTGTTCTCGCAGTCGGACAGAAAGGCGTAGTCGGCGATGGGTGGAAAGTTGGACTCTAGCGAGTCGAAGTACTCCACCCCGTCCTCCTCGGTCGACCACATCCCCGTTCGCTGATGTGGCCACACTAGTGAGCCCTCGTTGCGGCTTCGCATCGGGACCGGGTGGCGGCGGGATCGCGAGTCGAGCTGGAGGGGGCACGGTGTCGTGGCCAAGCGCCGTGGCTGAGGTGCTGCGCGTGCGGCGAGTGCGCCCGTGTCGACGCCGTTCAGTTTTCGAGCGTCACCGACACGCCCCAAGACGCACTGGTGGCTTCTAATCCCGCTGGAGCGTCCCCGTGGAGGTGAACACGCGGAGGCCGCAGTAGTCCCGAGCATGTGCGAACGCGACGAATGTGGCGTGGAGCCATGGGGGACTGGTCACCAGCAGGCCCACGGCGCTCTGTCGTGGACCACACGGGAGGCCCGAGTTCCAGCCCCGGGGGCGGATGCCGTCAACCCGGACTTGGACGGACGCGGAGGTGTCGCGCGGCAGCGTCACGGGGCGAGAGAGGAATCCGGAGGAGCTCGCCCCCACGGGTGAGTGGTGTCCGGGGTAGCCCACCGCCGTACGGGTAGTGACGCGACCGACAGGCCAGACGCACGTCGCGCCCCGATTCGTGAAGCGCACCGTGCCCAGAAAGAGCGTGAACGGACCCCAGGCCTGGCTGGCGTCGTCGGTGACGGCGGTGGGGCGGATCGCCGACGGTGAGCACTGGAATGCTGATGGCGCGGCGGATGCGGCGATCGCAGAGGGCAAGGGCATCCCGGCCGAGCCGGCCATCAGAAGTGAGAAAGGAACAATTCGCATCCAGAAATGAACGCGCACACCAACCTCCCGCCGACGATCTGTCCCTCGCGAGTTGACTCTCCCTCATCGTCGCTCGATGCCGCTGGCGCGTAACCCGGGTCCGCGCCACGGGGAACCCGAGTTTGTACGGGCCGCTTTTTCGCGCACCATCCGTAGCGCCTGAGTGCCAAAGGGTTTGTGGAGGTGCAATCACCCCAGGCGAAACCGTGGCTGGACGCTTTGACGTGTATCAGATCAGTGTTCGTCCTGGTCCGCAGCGCTGGACGGTGCGCGACGAGATCCTGGCGGTGCTGCCGGTGATTGTGGATCAGCACGGCGAGTTCACGGAACGGGACCTGATGATGCGACTCAATCCGGACAAGCAGGTGCGGCGGCAATGGGCAGTCGAGAAGGCGCTGACACGGCTGGCGATGGATCGTCCGGGCCACCCAGCATTGGTAGATCGAGCGTCGCCCGGTCTGTTTCGACTTCGGATCTGGGCGCGGAGTCAGTTCGGGGTCTAGCGAAAGGGCATGATCGTAATGCCGACGGGGCCAAGTAGTTCCCAGGTGCCATCCGACACGACCGCAATGGCTCCCAGCCGTTTCGCAACCGCGAGACACGCAGAATCACCAAGACTCAGCATTCCAATCTGATTGGCTCCGCGGGCGTTGCGTGCGCGCAGCTTCTCGACCTCTCCGCTCAAGAACGCCATCTCTGCGGCGTCCTCCTCTGTCATCGGTTCGACAGCGATGCCCAGCGCGTGTATGTCTCGGACTATCTCCTCGGAGCTTGCTCCATAGCCTTTTCGCCTCAAGACGATCAGGGTCTCGGCCAATCCCGTCGCGGTGACATGCGAGGCACCGGTACGGGCGACTTGCTCCACTGTCTCCCACCCAGACTCTCCTCTGATCAGAGCAACAAGGGCTGAGGCGTCCAAAACGGTGGCCTTGGGAGCCACCTATTCACCAATCGTTTCAAGCAGGGCGGTGCGGCGCTGGGCAAGTATGTCCTCGTCCACTTCAGTGGGCGCCGTGAGGCGCTCAAGGCGGTACTCTTCTGAGGCCGAGCGCCAGGCGGCGAGGTCTTCAACACCGCCGCGGTCCACCCCAACGGCCTTCGCTCCAGACTGAAGTCGCTGAAGGATGGCAGCCCTCGTCTCAATAACAAAGACGCCATCGGCGATCTGGTGTGCCGACAGCGTGTCTCCTGACTCAACACCGCAGGCGTGACGAAGCTCGATTGGCAGGACGGTGCGTCCCTTGTCCTTGACTGCGAGCGTGTATGTCTTGACTGATTCGTAGGAGGTGCTCACAGTTCCCACTGTATCTGCTCGGTGCCACCTGCGCACATAGGTGGCACCAACTTTATCCAGCGGTGCCGACAGGAACCGGCGGTTTAGGAGTTTGAGAGATGAACTACCTGATAAATGGCACTTTTGTGGAGGTGCAGTCACCCCAGGCGAAACCGTGGCTGGTTCGCCTCGCGTCCTTCCAGATCGGTGTTCGCCCTGGTCCGCAGCGTGTAACGGTGCGCGACGAGATCCTGGCGATGCTGCCGGAACTGGTGGATGGGCGTGGCGTGTTCAGGTTACGGGACCTGGTAGCCCGCCTGAATTCGGACAATGACTTGCGCCGGCGGTGGGCGGTGGAGAAGGCCATCCAGCGAATGGAGGTGACGTCCCTAGTCCGCTTGGGTGCGGGGCGCTACCGGCTTCCCTTCAACCAAGCGGTTCGCCGAAGTCGAGGTTGACAAATGGTTGCGGTACAGTCATGAGAGAGGAGGTCTCATGGGAAAGGCATCCAGCACCGTCGAGCAGGCCGTGGAAGCGGCGCGCGAGCAGCCTGCCGCATTCGTGGCGGCCTTATTGGCCGACTCCCTAGAGCGAGCCGCGGTCATCGCCGAAGGCCTAGAGGAGGGTATGCGATCACAGCCACTTAGGAGACTCGAGCGTCTGTGGAAGCTGAGCCGTACCGAGGTGGCCAACGCCTTCGGGGTAACTCGGCAGGCTTACGCCAAGTGGCTAAAGAACGGAGTACCGGCTGATCGAGTCGGGGACGTGGGCCTGCTCGACGAGACGACGTCGGAACTACTGGCGCATATCAAGACCGAGAAGATCGCCGACGTCGTGCGACGACCCGCTAAGAACCTTGACGGGAAGTCGCTGGTCGACCTCCTCGAATCGGGTGAGTTCGGAGAACTCCGCGACGCGGTATCTCGAGCGTTTGACCTTCGTCGCGTGCAGCCTTGATGCTGCTGACACGGGCGGTCGCTCCTAAAGAGCACCTGTGGCTTCGGGTATGCCAGGCATCGTGGTCAGACCCCCTCGACACGAGTTACGCCAGAGTGACGGGCGGTCGCTGGAATCCACCGGATAGCTGGGACGCACTGTACGTGTCGCGCGATCTTCCAACGGCGCGGATGCAAGTAGAAGAGCTGGCGGACGGCTGGTTCTACTCGGTGTCCGATCTACGTGGTGACGCATACGAGTTGATCGGCGTCATCCTCCCCAGGGGCATGACGGGAGTCGACGTCGTGAGCGACGAAGGCGTTCAGTTGGCAGGGTTCCTGACGACGTATCCGTTTGACGCGAACGGAGACGTTGTGTCTCACGAGAAGTGTTGGCCGGTAGCCCAAGCAGGGTACGACCAGGAACTCGATGGTGTCGAGGCGCGGTCAGCACGGAGCCGGGACGGTAGCGGCCAAGAATTTTGTTGGTGGACGCGAGGTCGGCCAGTGACAGCACGTACCGCTCGAGTCCCATTGGACAAGTGGGTAGACGATGCAGTCATCGACGTCCGTGGGGTGCTTGGCGCGGTGACAACGGAGATGCCAGATCCCTCGACAGAAGAGTAGCAATACCCTCCTATCAGGATAAATATGAGTGGAGGTGCCGTCACCCCAGGCGAAACCGTGGCTGGTTCGCCTCGAGTCCTTCCAGATCGGTGTTCGCCCCGGTCCGCAGCGTTGGACGGTGCGCGACGAGATCCTGTCAGTGCTTCCGGAGCTGGTGGATGAGCGTGGTGAGTTCAGATTGGCGGATCTGGTAGCTCGCCTGAACCCAGACAAGGATCAGAGGCGGCAGTGGGCGGTGGAGAAGGCGGTGTGGCGCATGGCGGGGGCCAGTGGAATGTCGTTGCCGCTGGTTGCGCTAGGAATCGGGCGCTTCCAAGCGGCTCACGGCAGAAATGCGGTGGGAGCGGCGGGTTCTCGTGGGTAGATGTGTGCGCCACCCACGCTTTCTAGTACAGTGGGAGTCATGAGTGGTCTCCCCATCTCCAACCATGTTGCCTCTTACCGAGTGCGTCTCGACAGTCGGAGACGACCTACGCTACCGGCGGCCCTGCTCGAAGAGGCTGAGATTGGCGACGGGGAGGTCGAGCTGATCGCCCGCGTTGACGGACCGGGGCGCGTCGTCCTTGAAGATCCACTGGCGCTGCTACGGGATCTCCAGACGTCGGTGGCGGCGGAGATGGAGCGGAACCACGACACCGCGGATCTGGCCATGGAACTCATCGAGGAGCGTCGTCTCGATACCAGCCTCCGATAGCCAGTGGCCACGCGACGGAAGATTCCTGCCGGGTTGGTGGTGCTCGACGCTTCGTTCCTGATCGACGTCATACGGCGATCGAAGGATGTAGAGAGGTTTGTTCCCGTTTTGAAGAGGGCTGAAGTGACCTCGGTCAACTTCGGCGAGGTGCTGTACAAGCTCGGCCGGACTTCCACCGTCAAGCAGTCCGTCATCGAGAACGCGTTGGTGACTACGGGTCTGACCGTCGTTGACGTTGGTCTACCCACAGTGCGGCGGTTTGTCGAGTTGAAGAACATCGACGCCAAGAGCACGGCCGCCCAGGAGCGCTCGGGCAATGGTCCCGCCAAGACGCTCTCGCTTGGTGACCTGATCTGCCTTGGTTATGCGACGGAGAGAGAGCGCCCGGTCCTAACAGGAGACCGACACTGGACAACCTTGGGACGGCACGGGCTCACTGTTCCTGTCTTTGACTACCGAGATCCTGAGACGAACATCTAGGCGGTCATAGCGCTTGGCTTCGGTGCGACGCCGAAGCAGGCGTAGTGTCTCCGGCGATCCGACGACCAGGACCGTCGGCTTCGCACAGGTTCAAAAGGTGGTGGAGGTGCCGTCACCCCAGGCGAAACCGTGGCTGGTTCGCCTCGAAGCGTTCCAGATCGGTGTTCGCCCCGGTCCGCAGCGTTGGACGGTGCGCGACGAGATCCTGTCAGTGCTCGGTGAGCTCGTCGGCGCCGATGGGATCCTCACCCAGCGCGACGTCGTGGCCTGGCTCAACCCTTCAGGCGACGAGCGCCGTCGGTGGGCGATTGGGCGGGCACTCTGGCGGATGGCGCACCGCAGACGGGAGGGTGATCCGGTGCTGGAGGCAGTGGGGCGGGGGCGGTACCGGGTTAGCGGTTCACGCCACGGTCGGTAGTTTGTACTATCCCGGATCAGGAAGAACGGGCCAGTGCGGGTGCTGCGTCTGGCGGCACAGTTTCGGCGTGCTTGCACTGCGCGGTGGAGCCGATACTGTTACAGTTGTTTCAGATAAGGAGGACCTGTGCCACTGATTGATGATGTCCGCGCCGACACTCCTCGAATGGTGGAGTTTGTCGACGGAAGCCGTATCGAGCTGACTCAGGACCAGGCCAAGAAGGTGGGCCTTGTACTGTCAGACGCTTCTACCTTCACCCCTGAGCAGGCTGCGTATGTTCTCGGGGTTTCTCGCCCGATGGTGGTCCGCTGGATCACGTCTGGTCTCCTCGAGGACATGCCCGTGGGCACTCATCACCGGATTCCGGTCGAGTCCGTCCTGGCTCTGCGTCGTTCGCGTGTGTCTGCCGGGGCGTTCGCGGCTGCGGTGGTTGAGCAGTCTGTGACTGATCCCCGGGTCGCTGAGAGCCTGGCTGACGTCCGGGCCAGGGCCGCCGCGAAGATCGCGCGACGCGACGCGACGGGTGAGTGACCTTCCTCCTGAGTTTCCGCCCCTCAAGCTCGGCGCGTTCGAGCTCCGGCTGACGGCGAGGGCCTTAGAGGATCTGGGCTGTCCCCGGACCTTCTCGCGCACAGACCTTGACGGGGTAGAAGAATCGAGCCCTCACGGCTGGATCATGCGGCTGTTCCGCAGCAAGTACCGGGATTCCGCGACCGGGACAGACAACCCTATCCACGGTGTGGGGCGGCCGGACATCTACCCCTGTCACGGACCTATGGGAGGGCGTGCTGTCACCTGGTTTGACGAGGAGGAGGCCATCTGCTGGTTGCTTGGCTTCACGCCCGAGCACGATTTCACACTCTTCGAAGGCCGAGCAGCTAGCGGAGAGCTCCTGCCCGACGCTCACGACTACGAAGTCCTGATTGTCGAGCGTGGGGCTCTCGACTTCGATCGTCTCACCGTTGTCCCGGTGAAGGAGATGCTCAAGCGGGCCACCGGGGTTCCCGGCGTTTCTCTCCGCCACACCATCGCCGACCTTCTCGAAATCGAGATCATCGCCACCGAGGTTTCGGTGGACGAGAAGGTTCTTCGAGAGTTCTTCCTGTCCGTGCGCATGCCGCCCGCCTCCACCTACCGCCCGCCAGGCTGGCCACACAGGGACATCCCCCGTCGCCTAATGGAGCTGGCAACTGGCTACTCCCGGGAACGCCTGTGCCTTTCCGATCCCACCGAGGTCGTCGATGTGACGGGCTCTCGCATCATTGACTGGCAGCACGAGCTCGCCGTCAAGACCGGGCCCCTTGTCTACCCCGCCGGCGAACTCGACAGGATCCTCGATGACGACGGTCAGCCCATCGACCACGACAAGCTTCTGGACCAAGGGACCAGGAAGTAGCGGGCTGCACGACCTCGTGCCGTGGCAGTCGTGCCTTCTCGTCACTGTCCGGCTTCGTGCGGAGAGAGAAGGATCCTCGCACCCTCGAGGAGACTCGCGAAGTCAGTATCCTCATGCGCGATCGGCGAGTCCACCAGAACCTCCTCGACGACGCTGGCGCACCAGTCGTCGGGGTCAAGGTTGCCCATCGTCGTCTCTCGTGATCTGGTGTAATCCCTTGTCAGGGCTGGTGGAGGTGCTGGGAATCGAACCCAGGTCCGTCCACGCCGTTGAGAACATTCTCCGAGCGCAGCCGACGAAGGATTGTCGGGAAGTGACGCCCATCGGCGACCGTCCACTTCCGTAGTCAACTCAAGTGTCCCACCGTGCCCGCTGACGCAGCACATCGGTAAGCCCCGCTGTTTGACGCCCGATTCCTAAGTCACAGGGCCGAACCTAGGCGGACGTGCTAGCTAACTAGCAACAGCAAATACAGGATTGCCGTTTGTTTGTGTTTCCGGCTCTTTTACGTGGTTCCGGAGACCACGGCTCGCTTCTTTCCCTCTAGTCAAGGACGTCGAAACCAATCACCCCCTCGGGGTCGTCTGACCCACTGGACCCAGGCTAGCGCCCGGCAGCAACGTCGTGCCTAGTGGTCAAACCGTCCGGCGTGTTTGGCGGCCCGGTCCATTTCTCGACGTGCCTCGCGTTCGGCCAGGGCATGGCGCCGGTCATACTGCGTGCGACCGCGCGCGAGCGCCAAGGAGACTTTGGCCTGGCCATGGCTGAAGTACACGCTGAGCGGGACCATGGTCAGGGGTTGCGTCCGTAGCTGGGAGTCCCACCGGTGGAGTTCTTGACGATGCACCAGCAGTTTGCGGCGTCGATCCGGCTCGTGACTCCCGAAGCCCACAGCGAACTTCCACGCCGGAATGTGCAACGCGAAGAGCCACAGCTCGCCGTCTTCGACCCGCGCGTAGGCGTCGGTGATCTGGGCGTGGTTGCTCCGTAGCGACTTCACCTCGCTGCCGGTGAGCACCATGCCGCATTCGAGGGTGTCGACGATGTCGTAGTCATGTCGCGCACGACGGTTGGTGGCTACGACACGGTCGCCGGTATTGGCCTGGGCGGCGGCCCGCCGGGCTTGCATCTGCTTGGCTCGAGCCACGAGGGAAGCGTATCGAGCGTGGAGGCCGGACACGCTCCAGCACCTACGATGCCAGCGGGAGGTGGTGTCATGGGAATCTCGCAGTGTGTCGCCGTCGGTGCCGTCCTGGCTGTGCTGCGTGTCTACCTGGGGCTCATGATCCTGGCCCACGGATATCACCACTTCTTCGGTGGTGGTCGCATTCCTGGGACGGCTACATGGTTCGAGTCCATCGGCGTGCGACCCGGCGTCCCCAATGCGATGCTGGCCTCCGCGACCGAAGTCGGCGTGGGTGTCTTACTCATCGTCGGCCTGGCCACGCCGCTGGCCGCCGCTGGTCTCATGTCGCTGATGCTCGTCGCCATCGCGACCGTGCATCGCAAGAACGGCTTCTTCATCTTCAATCGAGGTGAGGGCGTGGAGTACACGCTCTCGGTGGCCGTCACAGCGCTGGCGTTGGGGACCCTCGGTCCCGGGCCCTACTCGCTGGATCGCTGGTGGGGCGTCCCGGGCTGGTCGTGGACGCCGGGCTCTCGGCTCGCCCTCACCCTCGGGGTGGGAGTGGGCGCCGCACTCGTCCAGTTGGCCCTGTTCTACCGCCCGAGCCGCTCGTCGTCGACGGAGTGAGTCTGCCCGACGTGGCGCCGGTACCGTGGACGGGGGAATAGACGGCTGGAGGCCAGGTTGACCAGATCAGATGGAAGGGGGCCGGCCGACCTGCGGCCTATCTCGTTCACCCGTGACTTCACGAGGAGCGCGGCGGGCTCCGTGCTGGTGGAGTTCGGTCGCACGCGCGTGTTGTGCACCGCCTCGGTGGAGTCGGAGGTGCCGCGGTGGCTGCGAGGGTCCGGCCGTGGCTGGATCAGCGCTGAGTACTCCATGCTTCCCGGTGCGTCGGCCGAGCGCGTGCCACGCGAGGCTGCACGGGGCCGCCAGTCAGGACGGACGCACGAGATCCAGAGGCTCATCGGGCGGTCGCTGCGGGCTGTCGCCGACCTGGAGGCCCTGGCTGACACGCAGATCACGATCGACTGTGACGTTCTGGAGGCCGATGGGGGAACCCGTACGGCTTCCATCTGTGGGGGATTCGTGGCTCTGCACGATGCCGTCACCCGGTTGGTCGCAGCCGGACGTCTGGCTCGTCACGCGATCACCGATGTGGTGGCGGCCGTCTCGGTCGGGGTTATCGACGGCGTCGCCCTGCTCGATCTGCCCTACAGCGAGGACTCTCGGGCCTCGACGGACATGAACGTGGTCATGACCGGAGCAGGGGGGTTCGTGGAGGTCCAGGGGACGGCTGAGCGGGCGCCCTTCACCAGGGGAGAGCTCGATCAGCTGCTCGACCTGGCATCGGCAGGAATCGCGACGATCCACGGGATCCAGCGAGAGCTGCTCGTGACGCCACCACTGGCTCGCCTGCCGTGAGCCGATACGTCGCGGCAACCGCCAATGTCCACAAGCTCATCGAGATGCGCGCGGTCCTCGAACCCCTGGGGGTGACACTCGACGCGCGCCCCGCGGAGATCCCGGACGTGGACGAAATTGCCGAGACTCTCGAGGGCAACGCGCAGATGAAGGCGCTGGCCGTGGCGCGACTCAGCGGTCAGCCCGCCATCGCCGATGACACCGGCCTGTTCGTGGCCGCACTGGGAGGTCGGCCCGGGGTGCGCAGCGCTCGCTTCGCCGGCGATGGTGCGTCCGACGCTGACAACGTCCAGCTGCTCCTCGCCGAACTCACCGACGTGCCCGAGGGGTCGCGCGACGCCTATTTTCGCACGGTCATCGCCGTGGCCGAACCCGATGGACGCACCACGGTGGTTGACGGCGTGCTGGCGGGAAGCATCGGCTTCGTCGCCCGGGGAAGGTTCGGATTCGGATACGACCCCGTGTTCGTGCTTCCATCCCCTGATGGGCGCACGCTCGCCGAGCTCACCCTTGCGGAGAAGAGCCGCCTATCGCACCGTGCGCGCGCATTGCGAGCCCTCGCCATCCTCTTAGGTGGCTGAAACGGGCGTCTGTAGTCACCAGGCGCACCCGTAGGCTGCGGCTGTGGGCGAGCCAGCGTTTCCCATGTTCCCTCTGGGCATGGTCATCTTTCCCCACCAGGTAGTCGGTCTGTACGTGTTCGAGGACCGCTACCAGTCGATGCTCCACGATCTGGGCGGCTCGAGTGAGTTCGGGACGTGCCTGATCGATCGGGGGCGTGACGTCGGTGACTGCGACGCGCACACGTCAGTGGGCACGGTGGTCCGCATCCTGGATGCCATGCCCATGCGCGACGGGCGGTCGCTGCTCATCGTGCGCGGCGTGTCGTGCTTCAGCGTTGATTCCTGGCTCACTGACGCTCCCTACCCGCGGGCTGTCGTGCGCGAGCGCTGCTGCGACGACGTGCCCATTGAGCCCCGACTGCTCGAGTCCACCGAGTCGGCGGTACGCGCGTTGCGGGCCCTGCGCAGCGAGATCGTGACCGATGAGGTCTTACGCCACGACTGCGAGATGGACGAGGACCCGAGAGTCCGGAGTTGGCAGCTGTGCGCAATGACGCCGATGTCCTTGCTGGACCAGCTCTCTGTCCTCAGCCTCAGCAATCCCAACGACCGGCTCCGTACGGTGGCCGAGATCTGCTGTGAGCGCTACGGCGACTACCAGCGCTTGCTGGCCCACGGGCTTCCCCTGTAGGTTCACGCCCGCGGTGGCTGGCCGATGCCGAGACCTTGGCCGAACAAGGCTCTACCGTTCGTCTAGGTTCGGGTCCCCCCCAGGACCGACGACGGAGTCAGGTTCGCAGGACCAGTCGTCGTCGAACTCGGCACGCTCGATACATCTGGCAGGTTGCCGAGACGGAAAGAGTGTGTGGGCTCCGCTGTCCCAGAAACCCTGAGACATAACCGTGTGCGGGCGGCGGGACTCGAACCCACACTCCGAAGAACTGGTACCTAAAACCAGTGCGTCTGCCAATTTCGCCACGCCCGCGCGGAAACAATGCTACGGCGTCCCGGGGCCAAGACGCGGGTCTCCAGTAGATTGGGGGCATGGTATTCCTTGCCGCGGCCGAGACCCCGGGCTCCAACGACCTCAACCAGCGCCTCTTGCGGGAGCGCATCGTCTTCCTGGGTTCCCAGGTGGACCAGGTGACGGCCAATCGGATCTGCTCCGAATTGCTGCTCTTGGAGGCCGAGGACGCCGACAAGGACATCAGCCTCTACATCAACTCGCCTGGAGGATCGGTCACTGACGGACTGGCCATCTACGACACGATGCAGTACGTGAGCTGCGACATCCGGACAATATGTCTGGGAATGGCGGCCTCGATGGCCCAGGTCCTGCTGTGCGCGGGGACGCCGGGCAAGCGCTTCGCGCTGCCGCACAGCCGCATCCTGATGCACCAGCCGTCCGCTGGCGGCATGGAGGGACAGGCGTCCGACATCGCAATCCAGGCCGAGCAGATCGTCTACCTCAAGCGCGTGCTGGCCGAGCGGATCGCCTTCCACACGGGGCAGCCGGTGGATCGCATCGAGGCCGACTCCGATCGCGATCGGTGGTTCACCGCACAGCAGGCGCAGGACTACGGCTTCATCGATGCCGTGATCGATCGCGCCGGGTCCCCACGGTCCTAGCCTCAGTGGACGCAGCAGCCTCGCCGCCCGAGCGGAGCGCGACCACCGCCGCTCGCGTCGTCAGCGCGCGAACGCCGCTCGTCCCGCGTTTGCGCAACCTGCTCGAGCGACGCGAACTCCTCTGGGGTCTGATCGTCTCAGACATCCGGATCAAGTACAAGGGCTCGGCCCTGGGTCTCATCTGGTCGATGCTGTCGCCGGCGCTGACGTTGGCGACCTACTACCTCGTCTTCTCGGTGTTCTTGAAGAACGGCATTCCCGGATTCGTGGTGTACCTCTTCGCCGGCCTGGTCGTGTGGACCATGTTCCAAACCGCAGTGAGCACGTCGACGGGCGTGATCGTCGATCGGGCGGGGCTGGTCAAGAAGGTGTCCTTCCCCCGCGAGATCTTGGCCCTGAGCAACGTCGGGGCATCCATCTTCTACTTCGTCATCCAGTTCGCCATCCTGGTGGGTTTCGTCCTGCTGGTCGGGCACCACGTGACGTGGTCGTGGGCGTGGCTCCTGCTCATCGCGTTTGTGTCCCTTGCGCTGTTCGCGGCCGCCCTCGGCATTGTGATGTCGGCGATCACCGTCTACTTGCGCGATGTCCGCCACCTGATGGACGTGCTGCTCCAACTGTGGTTCTGGGTCTCGCCGGTCGTCTACTCGTATTCCAACTCCCTGGCCACGCCACTGCATAACCACGGACTCACGGCGCTCTACTTCGTCAACCCGATCACCCCGATCATCCTGACGTTCCAGCGCGTGATCTACGGCTCCCCAATTGTCACCTCGACCACGAGCGGGCTCCCGCTTCACGTCCTTCCCTCGTGGCCGCTGTCGACCTTTGCCACGATGAATGTCGTCATCTTGGCTGTGGCACTCGTCGCCTTCCTCGCCGCCCTGGCCGTCTTCGGGCGACTCGAGGGCAACTTCGAGTCGGAACTGTGATGTCCGCCGTCATCGAGGTCTCGGGCGTCGCCAAGCAGTTCAAGATCCACCACGAGCGGCACCAAACGCTCAAGGAGAGGCTCCTGCACCCCCGCTCCGGGTCCACCGAGATCTTCGACGCGTTGCGCGACATCAACTTCACCGTGGGTGAGGGAGAGACGGTAGGCATCGTCGGACACAATGGCTCGGGCAAGTCGACGCTGCTGAAGTGCATCTGTGGCGTCCTCAAGCCCACGGCGGGGCAGATCCGCCTGCGGGGGAGTCTGGCCGCGCTCCTCGAGTTGGGCGCGGGCTTCCAGCCCGAGCTGTCAGGGCGCGACAACGTCTACCTGTACGGATCGATGCTCGGGCTCTCGCGCCGGATGGTGGAGCGAGTCTTCGAGGACATCGTGGACTTCAGCGAGCTGGCCCACTTCATCGACACACCCGTGAAGTTCTACTCCAGCGGCATGTACGTCCGCTTGGCCTTCGCGGTGGCCGTCAATGTAGCGCCCGAGATCCTGGTGGTCGACGAGGTCCTCGCGGTGGGCGACGAGCGCTTCCAGGCGAAGTGCCTGGACCGTATCCGGCTCTTCCAGCGTGAGGGCCGGACGATCCTGCTCGTGACCCACCAGGCCGACACGGTGCGAGCGGTCTGCGACCGCGCGATCGTGCTGGACCACGGAATCCAGGTGGCCGACGACACCGTCGGCGAGGCCCTGCGGATCTTCCGCCAGCGACTGCTGGGCCAGGTGCCGGGACACGCCGTGGTCTCGTCGACCGTCCAGATCACCAGCGTGACGACACCTAGCGGGTCCTTCGACATGCGGCGCGGGGAAGATCTCGCGTTCGAGATCGACGTGACGAGCGACCACGCGGTGTCGGCCAATCTGGTAACGGAGGTCTTCACGCGCACGGGGCTCCTGGTGAGCCGGAGCGACGCTCAGGCAGCGCCCGTGGAGCTTCGTCCGGGAGTTAACCGCATCCAGGTCGAGTGGCGCTCGGTGCCGCTGCTCGACGGTGTCTACGACGTGAACGTGGGACTGGTTGAGGCTTCGGGGGGAACCGTCTTGGCGTGGCGCGAGAAGGCGGCGGCGGTGCAGGTGCTCTACGACGGGCGAGCCACGGGCGTCGTGGAGATCGAGTCGTCGGTCACGGCGTGACGTCTGGCGCGTCGGTGCTCAGCGCCGGGAAGCGGCGCAGTGCACCGCAGCGACCAAGTCGGCCGACATTGAATGGATAGCTTGCTCGCCGCAACATCCGGCGGTCGCCACGGGAGTTTCCGTAGGCGAACAGAATCGGCTCGTGCGAGTACCCCTGCTCGGCGATCCACTCATCGAGCCGGCGGAGCTTCTCGGAGCCTCGGCAGTTCCGTCCCAGATAGCCGCCGGTGAGTCGGCCGAGCGGGTCGGTGGCCAGCCGTGTGCCCAAAGCCCCCTGGGCACCCATCTGCTCAGCCACGACGCGCACGTAGAGCTCGGGTGATGCCGACACGATCACGACGTCGTGACCTTGGGCGCGATGCCATCGAAGGCGTGCAGTCGTCACCGGTCGCAGGTGGCGCTCCAGGTGACGCAAAATGAAGGCCTGCGAGACCTCTTCGACTTCCGCGATCGCCCGCCCGGCCAGCAGGCGACGAAAGAGCCGTTCCTTGGCGCTATCGGCGGCGGGGCCACTGCGGAGTGCGCCCACGAGCAGGGGGCCCACCAGGGCCAGCGTCGCGGCGTAGACGCGCCCCGTCCCCGCGACAGCCCGGAGCCAGCGAAAGACACTGCCTCCCTCGGTGAGCGTGCCGTCGAGATCGAACGCGGCCACAACCGAGGATGGGGGCGTGGAGGACTCAGGCACGCGTCCAGTCTCGCAGGTCGCCGTCGGGCGCGGCGGCCGGACGTGGCCTTCGCGGCGAAAGCGACCTGGTGTGCCGATCTGCCACGTGGGGTTTGGCGAGCGCCATCAGGCGAGGTCTAGGTGGGGTGATCCTCCCTGGCGGCTTCGGTCGGGGCCGACAGCGACGTCGCTTCGGATCGCAGCTGCCGCTTGAGCAGCTTGCCCTGGGGATTGCGCGGCAGCGGGTCTCCGCGCAGGAAGTACCGGGTGGGCACCTCGAAGCGCGCTAGCCGCGCGGCCAGATGCCGCCGCAGGTCTGCGGCTTGTAGGGTCCGCCCTGGTCGCACGACCACGAAGGCGGCCACCTCCTCCCCGAGCGTGGGGTGGGGCAGTCCCACGACCGCGCAGTCCTCGACGTCGGGATGCTCGAACAGAGCCGTCTCGACGTGGAGGGAGTAGACGTTCTCACCACCCCGGATGATGACGTCCTTGGCACGATCCACGATGTGCAGGTAGCCGTCGGCGTCGAGGCGGGCCACGTCCCCGGTGTGGAGCCAGCCCTTCGTGATGGCCTCGGCAGTCTCGGCCGGGCGGTTCCAGTAGCCCGGGATGACGTTGGGGCCCAGGACCCAGAGCTCGCCGACCGTGTCTGGTGGAACGTCAGGGGGAGGCTCGGGCCCCACGTAGCCCTCCGGCACGATGGCCGCCCGGCAGACCGGGACGGGCACGCCGCAGCTTGTCGGGCGTTCCACGTAGTCGGGACCGGTGTTCACCGCGATGGCGGCCGCCGTCTCGGTGAGTCCGTAGCCGTTGCCGGGCTGAGCCAGCCGGAACGTCTGGCGGATGCGACGCACCAACTCAGGCGGAGCGGGTGCACCGCCGTAGGAGACGAGGCGGACGCTGGAGATGTCGGTCTCGGCCAGGCGAGGGTGATCGAGCAGCTGCATCACCACGGTGGGCACTCCGCCAATTGTCGTGATGTGCTCGCGCTCGATGAGGGACAGGGCATCAGCGGCATCGAAGTGGTGCATGAGCACGAGCTTGTGTCCGGCGGCCGTGGCAACCAGCATCGTGGCCAGGCAGCCGGTCGCATGGAACAGAGGAATGCTGAGCAGCGTCGCCGTCGGCAGGTCTGCCGGCGGCATCGCCGCGGGATAGCGCAGCGCGGTGCGCTGACTGATGAAGAAGAGGTTCATCATGTTGGTCAAGGCATTGCGATGGGTCCCGATTGCTCCCTTGGGGCGACCTGTCGTGCCAGAGGTGTAGAAGATTGTCGCCATGTCGTCGGGTGCCGGCGGGGCTTCGTCCAGCAACTCGGCATCGAGCGGATCGACCAGCTCGTCGAGGGTCCAGATCCGGGGCGATGCGGGCAGTGGTGCCGAGACGATGCTCGGCGCCGCGACGTCGGGCAGGACGACGACGTGACGAAGTGCGGGCAGCCGATTCCAGGCGCCGGCCAAGGCATCACGCCGTTCGGCGTCGATGAACACGGCCACCGCCCCCGAATCGGACAGGCCGAACTCCAACTCGTCCCGCGTCCACCAGGCGTTCAGCGGGACGGCAACCGCTCCGCTGGCGACGATGCCCCAAAACGCCGCTACCCACCCCGGCAGGTTGCGTGACGCGATGGCCACCCGGTCGCCCGCCTGGATGCCCAGCTCGCGCAGGCGATGACTGAGGGTGGCAGCGACGCCGAAGTGCTCAGCGAACGTTTGGCGCTGGTTCCCGTAGACGAGGAAGTCGTGTTCGCCGAAGCGACGAGACGACTCGAGGATGTGGCGCAGGCTGGGTGGCGCGTTGCGCCAGACTCGCATCTCGACCGAGCCGATCTCGGCGACCATGGTCTCGAAGGGCTGACCCGGTGCCGTGAGCTGGGCGGTCGCTGCGGCAATCGTCAACGGGGCGTTGGCCACGAGGGCAGACTACTGGAGCGGCGTGGGGACGAAGAGGCGCTCGCGGTAGAACTGGAGCTCGGCGATCGACTCACGAATGTCGTCGAGCGCGCGGTGGTTCGACGCCTTGTCGGGGACCTCCTCAAGGAGTTCGGGTCGCCAGCGACGGATCAGCTCCTTGATCGTGGAAACGTCGACGTTGCGGTAGTGAAAGAAGGCCTCCAGCTCGGGCATGTGATGGTGGAGGAAGTGCCGATCGGTCCCGATCGAGTTGCCGCACAGGGGCACCGTGCCAGCCTGGTCGACATGGGAGCGCAGGAACGCCAGTGTCTGCTGCTCGGCGTCGGCCAGCTCGACCGGGGAGGTGCCGATGAGGCCCAGGAGGCCCGACTTGGAGTGCATCTCCTGGACGATGGGCGGCATCTGGGCCAGCTGGTCGGCCGTGGCGTGAATCACGAGGTCCGGACCTTCGGCGATCACGTGGAGGTCGTCATCCGTGATGATCGTCGCGATCTCGACGATGACGTGCTGGGCGGGTTCCAGCCCCGTCATCTCCAGGTCCATCCATACGAGCACGGGACGACACTACCGAAACCGCTCCTGGTGGGCGGGTAGTCTCCAAACGTGGACATCCCTCTCGCGGTGGAAGTCGGCGTCACGGGAATCCCCGAGCAGGCCCAGGACGGTGACGCTGGCTACGATTTGGTCGCCCAGGAAGAGTGCGTCCTCGCGCCGGGAGGGGGGCGCGCCGCCGTCAGTGCGGGAATCCGCCTCGCGATTCCGGTCGGCTTTGCCGGCTTGGTGCTGCCGCGCAGTGGCCTGGCCGCGCGCCATGGCGTCACCTGCATCAACTCCCCGGGTCTGATCGACTCGGGCTATCGGGGCGTCGTCCGTGTGGCCCTCGTCAACCTGGACCCCCACCGCGCCTACGTGGTACGGCACGGTGACCGGATCGCGCAGCTGGTGATCGTCCCGGTGGCGGCCGCGCGGTTCGTCACCAGCGAGGAGCTGCCGCCGAGCGCTCGCGGTGTGGGCGGCTTCGGGAGCACCGGCCGATGATCACTTGGCCGCTGGGCGCCACGCACGTCGTCGGCTACAATGGAGGCGACGCGGACGTAGCTCAGTTGGTAGAGCGCGACCTTGCCAAGGTCGAGGTCGCCGGTTCGAGCCCGGTCGTCCGCTCCGGAGCCCTCGAGCTCGCTGGCGACCCCGGTCCTCGCGACCGGGGTCGTTGAGCGTCCGGGTCGCGGCGAGAGCGTCGAGGAGGGCGCCGGATGCAGATCGTGGGATTCGAGCGTCTGGCCGAACGCCTGCGATCCCTGGAGGCAGCGTGCCCGCGAGTGGTGGTGGGGGGGAACTTCTCCACGCCCTGGGAGCTATTGGCCGTCGCGGACCGCGTCTGGCCGCGCTACCGGCTGTTCGCCCTCAACTCGCAGACGGGGTGGCCCACGCGGGAGGGCGTGACCACCGTGACGCCCTTCGTGGGCCCGGGGGTGCGCGGCCACGGCAGTCTGGAATACCTGCCCATGCGCCTGTCGCTGGTGCCGCGCCTCTTTGCGACGACCTTCGAGCCCGACGTGGTGATGATCCAGGTGACGGCGCCGCAGCGGGGTCGGGTGTCCCTGGGTGTCGAGGTGAACATCCTTCCCGCGGCGCTGCGCGCGGTCCAGCGACGAGGAGGGCTGGTGGTGGCGCAGATCAATCGCCACGTGCCCTACACCTTTGGCGATGCCGAGATCGACGAGGACGCCATCGACTTCGCCCTGGAGGCGTCGACCCCCCTGGCCGCGCCAAGTGGCAAGGCCGCAGATGACGTGCACGCCAGCATCGGCGAACGAGTGGCCGCCCTGGTCGACGACGGAGCGACCCTGCAGATGGGGATCGGGGCGATTCCTGACGCCGTGCTATCGGCCCTGAGCACGCGACGGGGTCTGGGAATCTGGTCGGAGATGATCAGTGACGGGGTGATGCAGCTGGACCGGACCGGACGCCTTGACGCCCAACGCCCCATCGTGACAACCTTCGCCTTCGGCTCGCCGGACCTGTATCGCTGGCTCGACGGGAATCGCCGCGTCGTCTTTCGGCGCACCGAGCTCGTCAACAATCCGGCCCGCATCGCTGACCAACCCCGGATGGTCTCGATCAACACTGCCGTGGAGGTCGATCTGCGCGCGCAGGCCAATGCCAGCTACGTCCGCGGGCGCATCTACTCGGGCTTCGGGGGTCAGCCGGACTTCGTTGCCGGGTCGCTGCACTCCAGCGGCGGGCAAGCGGTCCTCGCGCTGCGCTCCTGGCACGATGCCGGTAACAGCTCGACCATTGTCGCCCAGCTCGCCAGTCCCGTGTGCTCGTTCCAGCACTCGTCGGTGGTGACCGACCAGGGGACCGCGCACCTGTGGGGTCGCAGCCAGTGCGAGCAGGCGTCGGCACTGATCGATTCGGCCGCCGACCCGCGGGCCCGAGCCGAGCTGGTCGACGCAGCCGAGCGACTCGGGCTGCGCTAGAAGGCTCAGCGGCGACGTTGCCGGGGTCGCGCCAGCACGCCGACGGGGTCGCCGACCCGTGCCTAGGCTGAGGCGCGGAGGTGAGATGGAGCGTCGCGTGCACCCTGCGCTGGCCCGTGTGGTTGCGGCACGACAGGCCGCGCCCCGCGCCCACCCGGCAACCCAGGGCATCGAGCAGCGGCGGGCGGAGTTCCTCAGCGACCCGCTGGCCCAGTGGGCTGGCCCCGATGTGATGGCCGACATTCGCGACGTCTTGCTCACGGGCCGTGGCGGGCCCATACGGGCTCGCCTGTACGTCCCGACAGTGCTCCACGGCGGGGGCCTCGTCGTGTACTTTCACGGCGGCTCGTACGTGATGGGCGACCTGGAGTCGCACGACGGTGTGTGTCGGCGCATCGCTCAGCACGTTGGCGTGCGCCTGCTGGCCATCGACTACCGCCGCGCCCCCGAGCACGCCTTTCCCGCCGCCGTCGAGGACGCGATCGACGCCACGCGAGAGGCGTACCGCCGTCGGGCGGAGTTCTGCGGACCCGACGACCCCCTGGTCGTCATGGGCGACTCCGCGGGCGCCACGCTGGCCACTGACGTGGCTGCGGCTCTGGCCCACGAGCCCGAGCGGCCGGAGGGCCAAGTGCTGTTCTATCCCACACTCGGGCCCCAACTGATGACGGCCTCCGCCCAGGAGTTCCGTCAGGGCTACGGCATCGATCTGGATCACCTACGCTACGACTACGGTCAGTACCTCCAGGGGCGCGACCCGATGGACCCCCGGGTGTCCCCCCTGTTCGTGCGGAATATCGGCTCCACTGCCCAGGCCATCATCGTCATTGCGGCGTGCGATCCACTCCGCGACGAGGACGTGGCCTACGCGGGGCTGCTCGAGCACTACGGGGTGCGCGTCGAGTTGCTGGAGGCCGCGGGAATGATCCACGGCTTCATCCGCTATGGCGGCACGGTGCCTGAGGTGCTGGCCATCTTGGACGAGGTGTCCGAGCATCTCCACCGTCTGCTCAGTCCCTCATGAACGTCCTGGTGATCACGTTAGACCAGTTCCGCGGAGACTCTTGGGGCGGCGGCGGACACCCTCTGGTGCGGACGCCTGCGCTAGACGCCCTGGCGCGCGAGGGAGTCACGCTCTCCAAGCACTATTCGCAGGCCGCCCCCTGCAGCCCGGGACGCGCGGCCCTGTACACCGGCACGTACCAGATGAACAATCGTGTCATCGCCAACGGGACGCCACTGGATCGTCACTGGGAGTCCATCGCCACCGTGGCACGCGACGCCGGCTACGACCCGACGCTGTTCGGCTACACGGACCAGGGGATCGACCCCGTGCTCGCCGACGGTGCCGATGACCCGCGTCTCGACTCCTACGACGGTGTTCTTCCGGGGCTGTCGGTCGGTCTGTACCTGCCCGAGAGCCAGGCGGGCTGGGTCCAGTGGCTGCGCGCGCGCGGGCACGATGTCCCCTACGGGTGGGAGGCGGCTCTGCGGGGGGAGTCCGAGCGCCCCGCGGACCTGTCCTTAAGCGCGTTCCTGACCGACCGCTTCCTGTCGTGGCTCGATCGCCAGGCGTCGGGATGGTTCGCCCATCTCAGCTACCTGCGCCCGCACCCGCCCTACGCTGCCGCCGGTCATTTCGCGAAACTCTACGACCCGGCCGACGTGCCGCTTCCGCTGGCGCCCGCAGCGTCCGGTCGCCATCCAGTGCACGAGGCGGCCTTGCAGTTCGCGCCGTCACGCGCGCCTCACGACGAGGCGAGCGTGCGCCATCTGCGAGCCCAGTACTACGGCATGATCAGCGAGGTCGACGCCCAGTTGGGACGGGTGGTCGAGGCCATCCAGCGGCGTGGCGAATGGGACGACACCCTCGTGGTGGTCACGTCGGACCACGGCGACCAACTGGGCGATCACGGCCTGGTGGAGAAGCTCGGCTTCTTTCCGCAGAGCTACCACGTCGTGGGCGTGTGGCGGGATCCCCGTCGGGCCAACCCGGGCAGTCGCGTCACCTGCTATACCGAGAACGTCGACGTGCTGCCGACGCTGGCCGAGTCTCTCGGAGTGCCGGTGCCGGCCCAGTGCGATGGGCGGTCGCTGGTGGGCGTCATGGACGGGACGGATGACCCGACACGGCACGTCGCCCACTACGAGTGGGACTACCGGTGGTACGCCCAGACCGGGTGGGACGTGGACCGCACGCGGCGTCACACCTCGGGCGAGCACAACCTGGCGGTCTCGGTGAGCGATGACGTCGCCTTCGTGCAGTTCGCCGACGGGAGCTCGCGCTGCTTCGACCTCGCGGCCGATCCGACGTGGCGCACACCGCTGATTGATCCGGCCCGCGAGCTGGCTGCGGCCCGCGAGCAGTTGACCTGGCGCCAGCGCCATCAGGCCCGTGGGCATGCGGACATGCTCCTGTCCGCGCCGCGGCGTGGCTGGTGGGACCGACCTCGGGCCCCGGCCACGGACGGATGGGGGACGCGCCGCAGGTGATTCGTGCGGGTGGTACCCCTTCGCACGAGACAATCTGCTATCAATGACTGCTGCGACCACGGCGGTCGCAGAGCGAGGAGTTTGCATGCATGCGTTTTCACGAGTTCGGGGGGCACTGGCGCTCGCAGGGGTAGCCACGCTCGTTGTGGCCTCGAGTGCTGTCGCTGGTGCGGCATCGACCACAGGGAAGTACAACGCGGCAGCCGCCAAGCTGGTTCCGGCCGTCTACAAGGGCAAGGTTCTTCAGGTCGCCACCGACGCGACCTACCCACCGGACGAGTCGATGAAGGGGACCACCATGGTGGGCTTCGACATCGACCTGATCAACGCCGTCGCCAAGACGCTCGGCATCCGGGTGCATGAGAACAACGTGACCTTCGACAACATCATCGCGGGGATCAAGGCCGGTCACTACCAGATCGGCAACTCGTCATTCACCGACAACAAGGCCCGCGAGAAGCAGGTCAACTTCGTGGACTACTTCCAGGCCGGTGAGGGCGTCTACGCCCGCTCCTCGGCCAAGCTGAACTTCACGGGCTTCAACAGCTTCTGCGGTTACAAGGTGGCGGTCGAGACCGGGACGGTGGAGCAGACCGATGCGCAGTCCCACGCCAAGGCGTGCCCCGCGGGCAAGAAGCCCACGGTGATGACATTCTCGACCCAGACCGAGGCGAACGTTGCGGTGTCCTCGGGCCAGGCCAACTTCGGTTTCGCGGACAGTCAGATCGCGGGCCACATCGTGGCGACGTCGCACGGCGCATTCAAGCTCGTCGGCCACGCCGTCAACGTTGCGCCCTACGGCATCGCCACGCCGAAGACCCCGGCCGGACTGGGGCTGGCCAAGGCGATTGCCGCGGCGATCCGGTTGCTCATCGCCAATGGGACCTACGGGGCGATCCTGTCTCACTACGGCGTGCAGGCGGGAGCGATTCCGGCGTCACGAGTCAAGCTCAACGGCGCGATCTCGTAGTTTCGTCGCACGGCGAGGGAAGTCTGACGTAGTAGAACAGTCCGCATGGTGACGCACGGGGACGCGGCGGTGCCGGTCGTCCCCGTGCGCCACGTCGGGCGCTGGATCGCCGGGGCGGTGATCCTGGTGCTGGTGGCCATGCTGGTCCACACCCTGTGGTCCCAGGTGCCCACCGGCCAGCGCACCTGTAGCG
>JAKAUQ010000036.1 GCA_021827705.1 Actinomycetes bacterium | reverse complement strand
CCGTGAGCGAGTTCGCGAACAATCAGCTCGTCGTGCCGCGAGTAGTGGGAAAACAGACGAGCAAAGTTGGGAAACAGCCAACGAAAGGCCCCTGACGAGCCTGGTCAACGGGTTTTGTCGCTGACCCTCCCATGTGAAGTGTCGGGTCATCGTGGACACGTGAACCCCTGAATCTAGTCACTTGGCCCTCCGCACGGGTTGGTAGCTCTGGGCGGGATTCAGCGTGGCCTCGCCGACCAGCTTGTAGGCGTTGGGGAGAACGCGCACGTGCTCGTCGACGATGTGCAGGATCACCCTCTGGCCCCGGTGCGCGTAGCCGACGTTGAGGTGCAGCATCGTGCCCTTGTAGCGCAGCGACACCTTGCCGTGGGGATCAACGACGTCGCGGCGCACGCGGTAGTGGGGGCTCGGCCGAGACACCGGGGGAACGGCCTTCTCGCGCGCGCCGTAGCGCTCCGACGGGGTGCGCCGTGCGCACGCGCGATGCGGGCGGACCTCGTTGTAGTAGTGGGCGAAGTCGTCGAGGTGGCGCTGAAGCTCGCGCAGGCTGCGCGCGGGGTGCTTGGCGAGGAACAGCTTCAAGGTCCGGTACCAGCGTTCCATCTTGCCCTGGGTCTGGGGGTGGCGGTTTCCACCGGTGAGCGCAACGAGCTCGGCGAACGGGTGGGCGATTGGGGAGTTTTGCAGTGATGGTTATCACAACGCCACGCGAAGGGGGCGGGCTGAAGAGGCGTCGCGCCTCAGGCCACGTGCGAGCTGGACGGCCTGCGGCCCACGCGACGCGGCCGCGCAGGCACGATCCGGCGCTGGTTCGGGCCGACGATCTGGCCCGGCACCCCCACGACCACGCTGCCGGCCGGCACGTCCCTGGTCACCACGGACTGCGCACCGATGGCGCAATCGTCGCCAATCGTCACGGGCCCCAGCACCACGCAACCGGCTCCGAGCATCACCCGATCGCCAATGGTCGGGTGGCGCTTGCCTCGATTCATCGAGACACCACCCAACGTCACGCCGTGGAACATCACTACGTCGTCGCCAATCTCGGCCGTCTCGCCGATGACGACGCCGATCGCGTGATCAATGAAGAGCCGGTGGCCAATCTTGGCGGCGGGATGGATGTCGACCGCCGTCGCCATGCGCACCAGGGAGGAGAGCAGCCTCGCGCTCATGGGATGACCGTGGTGCCACAGGGCGCTGGCCACACGATGTCCCCAGATGGCGTGGACTCCGGGATAGGTCAGGGCCACGTCCCACGCATTGCGCGCCGCCGGGTCATTCTCCAGCGCGGCGTGCAGGTCGTCACGCAGCTGGGTTCGCAGTTGGCGCAGCATCAGTCACCCATTCCCGCGAAGAGCACCGTCGACAGGTAGCGCTCGCCAAACGACGGGATGATGACCACGATGGTCTGGCCCGCCGATTCGGGCCGCGCGGCCAGGTCGAGCGCGGCGCGTATGGCGGCCCCCGAGGAGATGCCGACCAGGAGCCCCTCCTGAGTGGCCATGGCGCGCGACGCCGCCAAGGCGTCTTCGTTCTCGACCTTCAGGACCTCGTCGACGACCGTCGCGTCGTAGTTCACCGGGACGAACCCCGCCCCGATCCCCTGCAGCGGGTGCGGGCCCTTCTCGCCGCCCGACAGGACCGGTGAGGCCGCCGGCTCGACCGCCACGATCCGGACACCGGGCTTGCGAGCCTTCAGGCCTCGGCCCACGCCGGTGATCGTCCCTCCCGTGCCCACGCCCGCGACGACCACGTCCACCGTCCCCTCGGTGTCGTCCCAGATCTCCTGGGCGGTCGTCGCCTCGTGGAAGTTGGGATTGGCCGGGTTCTCGAACTGCTGAGGCAGGAAGTACCCGTGCTCGTCGCGCAACTCGTTTGCCTTGGCGATAGCCGCGTTCATGCCTCCCGACCCGGGGGTCAAGATGAGCTCGGCACCATATCCGCGCAGCAGCATGCGCCGCTCCGCACTCATCGTGTCCGGCATGATCAGGACGCAGCGGTAGCCTCGCGCAGCGGCGATCATGGCCAGGGCAATGCCGGTGTTGCCGCTCGTCGGTTCCACGATGGTGTCGCCCGGGTGCAGCAGGTCCGCAGCCTCGGCCGCATCGACCATGCCGATGGCCGCACGGTCCTTGACCGAGCCCGAGGGGTTGAAGTACTCGAGCTTGGCTGCGACCGTCACGACGGCCGGATCCACCAGGTGGTTAAGGCGTACGAGGGGGGTCCGACCAACCAACTCCGTGATGTCCGACGCGATTCGCATGAGCAACGCCTTTCCGGTCCCGCGACCTCGAAAGAGAAGTAAAATATGACTAAATCACTCTGGATTCCTTGCAGCGAATGTTAGCGGTGTCGCCCCAATACGGTGACAGATTTATGTGACTGCGCCCCGGTGCTCATGCGGTTCCTCGCAGTACCGTGGGGCCACAAGATCACGGCGGGGAGGTGAACGTGATGGGCCGAGGCACAGGTGCTCGCGCGGTGACCCTTCTGGCGGTCGCCCTGCTGCTGGGCGGCGCCACCATGTCCGGCGCCGCCACGGATCCCGTCGTCACCCTGGCCGCGATCGACAACGCGGGCGGCGCGGCCATGACCACCGCGTTGACGTGCCCCTTGGCGGGCAGCTGTGTGGCGGGGGGCTTCTACACCGACGCGGCCGGCCTGCACCAGGCGTATGTCGCCCAGCAGAGCGACGGCAGCTGGGGCTCGGTGATCCGGGTCGCGACCATCTTGAACGTGGGTGGCGACGCCGCAACCACGGCCCTGAGCTGCGCGGACGCGAGCGACTGCGTGGCGGTCGGCTTCTACACCGACGCAGCCGGCCAGCACCAGGCGTTTCTCGTGCAGGAGTCCAGCGGCGTGTGGGGCTCGACCCAGATCGTCGCCGGGCCCCTCAACACCGGTGGGGACGCGGTCGCCACCACCGTGAGCTGCGCGGCCGCCGACGCGTGCGTGGTCGCAGGTCGATACCGTGACGCCGCCGGCAAGCAGCGCGCCTTCGCCGCCCTGGAGAGCGGGGGGACCTGGGGTGAGGCGACCCAGATCGGCGCCACCGTGAACCCCGGTGGCAACGCGACGCTAACGACGTCGTCGTGCCCCGGAGCTAGCACGTGCGTCGTGGCGGGTTCGGCTACCGCAGCCAGCACGACCAGCGCCTTCGTCGACACCGAACACAACGGTCTGTGGTCCAAGCCCCAGGTGGTCGTTCCCGGCGCGGCCGCCTCTTCGAGCGCGATCACCGACCTGGCCTGCAGCGCTGCCGGATCCTGCGCCGCCGTGGGCACGGCCACGATGTCCGCGGGCCGGCGCGCCATCGCCGTGCTCGAGCAGCAGGGCACGTGGGGAGCAGTGACGACCCTGTCCGCGCCCCTGGCCACGGAGCCCACCTCCGCTGACGCGGTCGCCTGCACCAGCACCCGCGCGTGCAGCGTTCTGGCGACGGCGAGCACCGCTTCGGGCGCACTGACGCCGTTCGTGGCGACCGAGGTGGCCGGTCACTGGGCAGCGGCCCGCGGGCTCGCCCCCGTCGCAGGTCCCCAGGGCCTGGTAGTGGCCAGCGCTGCCGCGACGTCCCTGGCCTGCCCCACCGTGGGAGGCTGCGTCGTCGCCGGAGAGCTCTCGCTGACCAGAGGTGGCCCCGAAGCCTTCACCGTTGACGAGCAGGCCGGCATCTGGGGCCGTGCGGCCGTCGTGGCCCAGAGCGACAACGCGGGCCACGACGCCGCGGCGCTCACGCTGGCCTGCGCGCCCGGGGCCAGCTGCCTGGTCGGAGGTCGCTACACCGACGCCTCGCGCCACTTCCAGTCCTTCGTGGCACCGGTGGCCGCGTACCAGCCGGTGCTGGTGGTGCGGGCGGTTCGGGGCACCGTACCGGCCCGCGGCGCGGCCACGATCGTGATCTGGGGCAGCGGGTTCTACGGCACGCCTCACGTCCAGGTCGTCGGACTGGCCCTGCGCGTCGTGGCCGTCTCCCCCGAGCGCCTCGTGGTGCGCATCGTGCGCACGCACCTGACGTCGGGTCGGCACCTCCTGACGGTGACCGACCCCAACGGGAGCTCGGGAACCTCCTCGATCGTCCAGCGCTGAGGCACCGCCACCGCTACTGGTGCCCCGCCACTGGGTGGGGCATGTAGGGTGCCTCGAGCTCGGCAATCTCCTCGGGCGTGAGATGGACCTCGAGGGCAGCCACGGCGTCGGCCAGGTGGTGCGCCTTGGTGGCCCCCACGATGGGGCTGGCCACCACGTCGTGGGAGAGGACCCACGCCAGGGCCACCTGCGCGGGCGAGATGGCCCGCCGCTCGGCCACGGCCAAGGTCGCGGCGACGACCGCCTGGTCGCTGTCGTGGTACAGGCTGGCGCCGAAGGCATCTTGCTGCGAGCGGCCCGTGACGGCGCCCCACGGCCGAGTTAGGCGCCCCCGCGCCAGAGGGCTCCACGGGATCGACGCCACACCCTGGTCCGCCAGCAGCGGCATCATCTCGCGCTCCTCCTCACGGTACAGGAGGTTGTAGTGGTTCTGCATCGACACGAAGCGACTCGCGCCGCGCTGGTCGGCCACGTACAGCGCCTTGGCGAACTGCCACGCGAACATCGACGAGGCGCCCAGGTAGCGCACCTTGCCCGAGCGCACCAGCGAGTCGAGCGTGTCGAGGGTCTCCTCGAGGGGGGTGTGGGGATCCCAGCGGTGGATCTGGTACAGGTCGATGTAGTCGGTGCGCAGTCGGCGCAGGCTCGCGTCGACCTCGCGCAGGATCGCCTTGCGCGAGAGTCCCTGGCCGTTGGGGTCGTCGTGCATGCGACCGTGCACCTTGGTCGCCAGGACGATCTCGTCTCGCGGCGCCAGATCCCACAGGATCTCACCGGTGATCTCCTCGCTCGAGCCCGCCGAGTAGACGTTGGCGGTGTCAAAGAAGGTGATGCCGGCCTCCACCGCCTGCCGGTAGAAGGGTGCGGCGTCGTCGCGATCCAGCGACCAGGGCTGCGTGCCCTGACCCGGTCGGCCATAGCTCATCAATCCAAGACAGATCCGCGACACGCGCAGTCCCGTAGCGCCGAGGTTTACGTACTCCATGGGCTCATGGTACGTCGGGCCCGCGCAGCCCCGTTGGTCCCACAGCCCCGTCCGCACCGGTGGCGCGCGACGAACCGGTAGACAGACTCGGCCGCCGGCCGCAGTGCCCGCCGGTCCAGGATTGCTCCCAGCACACGCCACGGACCCCCCAGGGCGCGCAGGGACCGAGCGATCGCTGCGGCGCCGCTCCAGTGCCGGTCGCCCTCGAGCCACCACACGCTGGCGTCCAGCTCGGCCGCGCTGGGGTGTGCCGAACGCTGGTGCCAGGTCCCCGCGTCCACGAGTTCGATCCCGGCGGGCAGGCGCTGGCGCGCCCACGCGGCCAGCGCGCGACAGGTGGCGCAGTCGCCATCGAAGATCAGCGTCGCTGGGTCTCTCACGGCCGTGACCCTACCGGGGGGATGTCGCCGAATTGCCGGCCCGTACTCGGTGGAGGCTCTCAGGATCGATGACCCCATCGTCTAGGTTGATGCCGTGTCGCGGCGGCCCGCCCTCATCCGCCTGCTGAGTCGGCGGGAACCCGCTCTCCTGCTCAGCGGGCAGACGGTGTCCCAGCTCGGCGACGGTGTGGCGAGTGTGGCCTTCACGCTGCTGATCCTGGACCGCACGCACTCGGTGAGCTGGCTGGCGTGGTTCGCCACCGCGCGGATGACGCCGCTCGTGGCATTCTTGCTCGTGGGCGGCGCCATCGTCGATCGGCACTCGCGCCGCGTCCTCATGCTGGTATCCGACACCGGGCGCGCGGTCCTTACGGGAGGCGTCGTCGCGTTGTTGGCGGCGCACGCTCTCACCATGCCCGATCTGCTGGTCTTCGCCGTGGCCTTTGGAGCCTTCGACGCCGTCTTCATGCCCTCCTTCACCGCCCTGACTCCCGAGATCGTGCCCACCGAGCTCCTGCCGGCGATGAACGCGGTGCGGCCCTTCACCTCCCAGGTCATGGGCAACATGATCGGACCGGCTCTGGGGGGCGTGATCGCGGCGGTGTCGTCAACAGCGGCGATCGCGCTGGACTGTGCCACCTTCGTCGTGAGCGCCGCGTCCCTGGCCCTGATGCACGCCACCCCTCGACCGGTGCGCCACGAGCCCCAAAGCATGGTCCGCGAGATTGCCGTGGGCTGGCGCTACGTACGCCGCACCGCGTGGCTGTGGCGCTCACTGCTCGCGGTCACGATCGGCAACGCCTTCTTGTTCACGCCGATGTTCGTGCTCATCCCCTTCGTCCTGCGCCACGACCTCCACGCCGCCAAGAGCGTCGTCGGCTACTACTTCGCCCTCTCGGGCGCGGCCGGCGCACTGAGTTCGCTGGCCGCCACCAGCCTCCCGACGCCGCGGCGGCGAGTCCGTGCGATGTGGCTGGCCTGGCTCGTCGCCGGTGTCAGTGGCTTCCTGCTGGCGGCGGCTACCTCCACGTGGGAGCTGTTCGTCGTGCCACTCATCGCCACGCCGGGCATCGTCATCGGCAACATCGTGTGGGAGTCCCTGCTCCAGTCCGAGGTGCCTAGCGATCTCCTGGGCCGCGTCTCGTCGGTCGACTGGTTCGTCTCGCTCGGGCTGTCCCCAGTTGGCGTGGCGATCGCCGGAGCACTGAGCGCGCACGTCGGGGTCGCGACCTACGCGCTGGCGGCGACCATCGTCACTCTGGTCCCGGGCATCTTGGTCATCACGTCTCCCCGGGTGCACGCCGTGGACGCCGGGCGCAGCGCTCGGGCTCCTGTCCCACCGGCGACCTAGCCTGGCCCCGTGCTGCCACCGCTGCCCTCGGCCCTGTCCCCCTCTCGACTCCAGGACTTCCAAGCCTGCCCCCGGCGCTACCAGTACGCCGCCGTCGAGCGGCGACCCCAGCCCGCCACGTACGCCAGCGTCAAGGGACGACTGGTCCACCACGTGCTCGAGGGCCTGCTGCGCCTCGCCGCCGCCGAGCGCACCGCCGCGGCGGCGCGCGCGCTCGTGGCCCCGGCCGAGGAGCGAGTCCTCGACCCGGAGTCACGCGCCGACCTGGGCGCCGACGATACCCTCCTCGCGCGCCTGCGCTCTGAGGTCACCCAGTCCGTGGCGGGCTACTTGGCCATGGAGGATCCCCAGGGGGTAGTCGCCGAGGGTGTGGAGATGCGACTGCGAGCCGACCTGGACGGGACCCCAATCCTCGGGATCCTGGACCGCCTGGACCGCGACGGCGAGGGGCACCTGACGATCGTGGACTACAAGACGGGCTCGGTGCCCTCGCGCAACTGGGACCGCTTCACTTTCGCCAACACCGAGCTGTACGCCGCCCTCTGCCAGGCCGCGCTCGGCGAGCTGCCCACGACCATCCGGCTACTGTACGTGAGCCACGGCTACACGGCGACGCGCCCAGTCACCGACGTCGTGGTGCGCGCCCGGGCCAGCGCGGCCAGCGCCGCCTGGCGAGCCATCGAGGGCTTCCACGCGGCAGGAGACTTCCCGGCGCGCCCCTCAGCGAGCGCCTGCCGCTTCTGCGCCTACCGGGCCGTGTGCCGTGAGCAGGGCGTCGCGGTCCCCGAGACACCCTAGGCGCGTCGCCTCAGGTCAGCAGGCGAAGGACCAACTCAGCCAGCCCGGCCAGCGCGAGCAGCGCCACCGGCGTCACCGTGCGCCACGCAGCGCCGTGGCGACGCTCCAGGAGGATCGCGACGGCCGCCACGATGACGGCGACAGCCGCCGCCACGTCGTTGACGATGGCCAGGGCGGTCTTTCCCTGGGCTGCCACACCCACCATCAGCGCGATCGCGACGACCACCTGGGCGATGCCCGCACGGCGAAAGGTCGGGTGGCTCACCCCGAGCCGGTCGGCGAGGTGCTGGGTCGAGGACTCCCCCGCCATCGCCAGGCTCCCGCTGGTGAGCAGCACGAGGAACAGCGCGATGGTGATGATGCTGGCGACGGCAGCCACTGACCACTCCCTCCCGGCGCCGCTCCCGCGACGCGCGCGACCCACCGTAGCCGACGGGTTTGCGCCGCCCGCGGAGCCGTACTCCCGCTAGCGTGCTCACGGTGAGGCGCCCGAACCGCGAGACGCCCGTCCGCATCGGCATCGTGGGCGGTGGGCAGTTGGCTCTCATGATGGGCGAGGCCGCGCGCGACCTGCCCGTCACCTTGAGCGTCCTGGCCGCGAGCGAGGAGGACCCGGCCCACCGGACGATCCCCGACTGCCTGGTGGGCGCGGCGACGGATCCCGACGCGCTGGCGGCGCTGGCCGCGCGCGTCGACGTGATCACCTTGGACCACGAGCTGGTGAACCTCGAGGCGCTGGGGGACCTGGAGTCGCGGGGCACGCCGGTGCGCCCGCACCCGGCCGCCGTCCGCTACGCGGCCGACAAGGCGCACCAGCGCCAGGCACTGGCGGCCTGGGGGCTGCCCGTGCCGCGCTTCCGGGTCGTCACCCGTGGCAATGACCCGGAGCTGGCGGCGTTCCTCACCGCCCTGGGGGAACCGGTCGTGGTCAAGGCGGCCACCGGCGGCTACGACGGGCGCGGCGTGTTCTTCCCCGACACGGGCGCCGAGGTGCGCGACATCGTCGACGACCTCGGAGGCGTCGCGGTGGTCGAGGAGCGCCTCACCCTGCTCGGTGAGGCCGCCCAGATCGTCGTGCGCGATCCGGCGGACAACGTCGTGGCCTACCCCCTCGTCTCCACCTATCAGGCGGGAGGGACCTGCGTCGAGGTGGACTACCCGGCCCGTGGCGCGGGCGCCGGCGCCTCCGCCCAGGCCGCCGCTCTGGCCCGCGAGATCGCCGTCCGCATCGACGCCGTCGGGGTGCTGGCCGTCGAGCTGTTCTGGACGACGCGCGGATGGCTGGTCAACGAGCTGGCCCTCCGGCCCCACAACACCGGGCACTGGACGATCGAGGGGGCGCGCACCAGCCAGTTCGCCAATCACCTGCGCGCCGTGGCCGGCCTGCCCCTGGGGCCCACGACCCCGACGGCGCCGCACATCACCATGGTCAACGTGCTGGGGGGGCCGCGCGCCACCGCCGCACCGGCGAGCGGGCCGCACCTCGGGGTGCACGACTACGCCAAGGCCTGGCGTCCGGGCCGCAAGCTCGGCCACGTGACGGCCACGGGCGCGCAGGAGTCACCCACCCGCGTGGCAGCATGGGAGGCAGCACGGGCGTGGGGCACCCGAGAGGAGGAGCCGTGGCACTCGTCGCCGTCGTGATGGGCAGCGCTTCGGACTACGAGGTGATGTCCGGCGCCCTCGACGTCCTGGACCGCTTCGGCGTCGAGCGTGAGGTGCGCGTGGTGTCAGCGCACCGCACGCCCGAAGCCATGCTGGCCTTCGCGGCCGGCGCGCGCGAGCGCGGGCTGCAGGTGCTGATCGCCGGCGCCGGGGGTGCGGCGCACCTGCCCGGGATGCTGGCCGCGGCCACGACGCTGCCCGTCATCGGCGTCCCGGTGGCCCTGGCGCGCCTGGACGGCCTGGACTCCCTCTTGTCCATCGTCCAGATGCCCCGCGGCGTTCCCGTGGCCACCGTGGCGGTGAACGGGGCGGCCAACGCCGGCCTGCTGGCGGTGCGCATGCTGGCCCTGGCGGACTCGGAACTGGCGGGCGCCCTCGACCAGTACCGACGCGAGTTGGCCGACGAGGCCCGCAGCCAGGACCGTGACATCACCCGGGGATAGGGCCGGGGTCCCGTGAGAGCGTGGATGCCCCTAAAGTTGCTGGTGATCAAGGAGGTCTCATGAGCTTGGGCAAGCGACTGACGACGATATTCAAGGCCAAGTCCAACGCCGCCCTCGACAAGCTCGAGGACCCGCGTCAGACCCTGGACCTGTCCTACGAGCAGCAGCTGGACAACCTCACCAAGGTCCGCCGCGCGGTGGCCGACGTGGCGACGGCGCGCAAGCGCATCGAGCTGCAGGCCGAGCAGCTCAAGGCCCACGGCGACAAGTTGGCCGCGCAGGCCAAGGAGGCCCTGGCCCAGAACAACGAGGCCCTGGCCCGCGAGGCGCTCACCCGCCGCGAGGCCATCGCCGCCCAGCTCCAGGACCTGGACTCCCAGCACGCCTCCATCGTCGAGCAAGAGGACAAGCTCACCGAGACGGCCCAGCGCCTCCAGACCGAGGTCGAGGCCTTCCGGACCAAGAAGGAGACCATCAAGGCCACCTACACCGCGGCGGAGGCCTCGGCCCACGTCTCCGAGGCCGTCAGCGGCATCTCGACGTCGATGAGCGACGCGGGCGCGGCCCTCCAGCGCGCTCAGGACAAGGTGGCCGAGATGCAGGCCCGCAGCGGCGCGCTCGACGAGTTGCTGTCCTCGGGCGCCCTGACCGACCTGACCAGCTCGCACGACGACATCCAGGCCCAGCTCGACGCGGCCAGCTCCTCGTCGTCAGTGGACAGCCAGCTGGCCGCCCTGAAGGCCCAGATGGCGGCGCCAGATGGGCAGCTGCCCTCGGCAACCCCGTCGGGAGAGCCTGCGTGAGCGCGCGCCCCATCGAGGCCGACCGCGGGCTTAGCCTGCGCATGTTCATGACCGGCCTGGCGCTGGTCCTCCTCTACGCCATCGTCGTCACCGTCCTGATCCGCCTCGGCGTCTCGACGGTCGTGGTGCTGGTCATTGCGGCCGCGCTGCTGTTCTCGCAGTACTACTTCTCCGACAAGATCGCCATGTTCTCGATGCGCGCGCACGAGGTCACCCCCGCGCAGGAGCCCCGGCTGCACCAGATCGTGGACCGGCTCTGCGCCCTGTCGGGGATGGCCAAGCCCCGCGTCGGCGTGGCCGAGATCGACCTGCCCAATGCGTTCGCCACCGGGCGCAACCCGAACCACGCGGTGATCTGCGCCACCCGGGGCCTCATGCGCCGGCTGGACGACGAGGAGCTCGAGGCGGTGCTGGCCCACGAGCTCAGCCACGTGGCCCACCGCGACGTGGCGGTGATGACCATCGCGTCGGGCGTGGGCATGCTGGCCGGGCTCGTGAGCCGCATTGCCATGTGGGGCGCGATGCTCGGCGGCGGCGGGCGCAGCCGCGACGGTGAGAACCTGGTGCTGCTGGAGATGCTGACCTGGCTGGTGTCCCTCGTCATCTACGTGATCGCCTACCTGCTGACGATGGCCCTGTCGCGCTACCGCGAGCTGGCCGCGGACCGCTCCGGCGCCATCCTGATCGGCAAGCCCAGCGTCCTGGCCAGCGCCCTGGTCCACGTGAGCGGCGATCTGGGCCGCATCCCGCGCACCGACCTGCGCCACGCCGAGGGCATGAACGCCTTCTTCTTCGCTCCCGCGCTCGCGGGCGGGACGGCGGCGGCGATCTTCTCGACGCACCCGTCCCTCGAGCGACGCCTCGAGCAGCTCAGCCGGCTCGAGCGCCAGATGAACGCCTAGTGGGCCTGCGCGACACCCTCTTCGGGCGCACCCGGCCGGTGCCCCCCAAGCTCGAGCAGCTCTTCGCGCTGCCCACGGCGGCCCTGACGCTGGAGACCGAGCTCGAGTTGGTGAGCTCGGGGCACGGCGGCGTCTGCTTCAAGGCGGGCAGCGGCGAGAATGCCAGCGAGTCCGACGCCGAGATCCTGGCTCTGCTCCAGGTGGGCGCCGACCCGTCAACGGTCACCATGAGCACGGACTCGTTCGGCTTTCGCTGGGTGGTCATCGACGACGCCGATGTCGGATCGCTCGTCACCCGCGTCCACGGCGCGGCCAGCACGCTGGTCGACCACGGCCTGGGCCCCCACCTACTGTGCGCGGTTTTCGGCTTCGTTCCCCAGCACGCCCCCGGCGAGGGTGATCTGCGCCTCGTCTACCTGGAGAAGCAGGGCACCTTCTACCCCTTCGCCCCGCGGCCCGGCGAGCAGCGCGACAACGAGCTCGAGCTGCGCGCCCGCTCGTTCCTGAGCGGCGACCTGCCCATCGAGCCCGACCTCACCCGGTGGATGGCGTTGTGGGATCTGCCGGTGGGCTGAGCGCCGCCAGCACCTGATCGAAGTCGCTGGCGAAGGCCAGATCCAGCTCGGTGACGCCACCGCGGTCGTGCGTCCACAGCTCGACGCGCACCTCGCGGTCGATCAGCGTGACGACCGCGTGGTGGTCGAGGCGGTCGGCGATGGCCACCTGGGCCACGACCACGTCGGCGGCCGCACGGTGACTCGCGAGGCGCACCTCGCGCACGAGGTGCCCGTGCGTGAGGGACCACGCGGGATGCGCAGCGCACCACGCGTCGAGCGCCGCCGGGTCCAGCAGCGGCGGACGCCTCACGGGTGCGTCATGTCCTCGGGCACCACCGCCGCGTCGAACTGCTCACCGGTCAAGAATCCGAGGGAGACCGCCGCCTCGCGCAGCGTGCTGCGCTCCTTGTGGGCCTTCTTGGCCACCTGGGCGGCCTTGTCGTAGCCGATGATCGGATTGAGGGCCGTCACCAGCATCAGCGAGTTGCGCAGGTGGTGGTCGATCTGCTCGTAGTCGGGCTCGAGTCCCTCGACGCAGAACTCCCGGAAGCGGTCACAGGCATCGGTCAGCAGGTCGATCGAGTTGCAGAAGTTGTGGATGATGACCGGCTTGGCCACGTTGAGCTCCAGGTTGCCGCGCGAGTCGGCCATGGCGACCGCCGTGTCGTTGGCGTAGACCTGGATGGCGACCATGATCACGGCCTCGGACTGGGTGGGGTTGACCTTGCCGGGCATGATCGAGCTGCCGGGCTCGTTCTCGGGCAGGCGCAGCTCGCCCAGGCCGGACCGCGGGCCCGAGCCCAGCCAGCGCAGGTCGTCGGCCACCTTGATCAGGCTCGCCGCCAGGGTCTTGAGCGCCCCGTGGGCGAACACCAGCGCGTCGTGGGCGGCCAGGGCGGCGAACTTGTTGGGCGCGGTCACGAAGGGCTGGCCGGTCAGTTCAGCGATGGCGGCCGCCACGCGGGTGCCGAACTCGGGGTGGGTGTTCAGGCCGGTGCCCACGGCGGTGCCGCCGGCCGCCAGCTCGTAGAGGCCGGGCAGCGTCGCCTCGATGCGCGCGACGTCGGCGTCGAGCTGGGCGACGTAGCCCGAGAACTCCTGGCCCAGGGTCAGGGGGACGGCGTCCATGAGGTGGGTGCGCCCGATCTTGGTCACGCCCTGGTAGGCCTCGGCCTTCTGGTTCAGGGCGTCGCGCAGGCGCTGCACCGCAGGCACGAGCCGCTCAGCGATCTCGGTCACCGCCGCGATGTGCATAGCGGTGGGGAACGTGTCGTTGGAGGACTGGGACATGTTGACGTGGTCGTTGGGGTGCACGGGGTCCTTGCTCCCCCGCTGTCCACCCGCCAACTCGATAGCCCGGTTCGAGATGACCTCGTTGACGTTCATGTTGGTCTGAGTCCCCGAACCGGTCTGCCAGATGCGCAGGGGGAACTCTCCCGCCAGTGTCCCGTCGATCACCTCGTCGGCGGCGCGCTCGATGAGCCCGGCCCGCTCGGCGTCGAGCTTGCCGAGGTCCCGATTCACGCGCGCGGAGGCCTTCTTCAAGATGCCGAAGGCGCGGATGACCGCCGGCGGCATGGTCTCGTGGCTGATGGCGAAGTGGTGCAGGCTGCGCGCGGTCTGGGCACCCCAGTAGTGATCCGCGGGAACCTCGATGGTGCCCATGGTGTCGGACTCGATACGGACGTCAGTCATGATGCTCTCCTTGGTGGGGGGGACGGTGGCGGGCGGGACGCTGGTAGAGCAGCTGACCCGCGGCGTGGATGGCCCGGGCCGCCTCGACGTCGCGGGCGCGGGGCCCGTCGCCGTCGCCGGGGACCTCGAGCAGCCAAGGCAGGTTGCGCACGGCCGGGTGGCCGAGCAGCGGAGCCAGGCCGTCGGCTCCGATCTCGCCTTCGCCCAGGTTGGCGTGGCGGTCGCGATTGGACCCGAAGGGGGTCTTGGAGTCGTTGAGGTGCCAGCAGGCCAGGCGCTGGAGGCCGAAGCGGCGGTCGACCTCACGGATCAGTGCGCGGGCGCGGGCCACCGTGGCGTAGTCGACGCCGCTGGCGAAGAGGTGCTGGGTGTCCAGGCACAGCCCGATGCGCTCGTCACGTCCGGTGGCCTCGAGGACCGCCTCGAGCTCGTCGAGGCTCCGCCCCACCGTGCCGCCCGCCCCGGCCGCGTTCTCCATCAGCAGCGGGCACGCCCCCGGCACCGACTCGGCCGCGTCCAGGGCGCCCTGGACGGCCTGGGCCACCTGGGCGACCGCGGGGTCGAAGCCCGCGCCCTTGTGGCTGCCCAGGTGCACGACGACCCCGGCGGCGCCCATGAGCCGGCCCACGCGCAGGTTGTGGGCGAGGGCCGTGCGCGAGCGCTCCAGCAGGGCGGGGTCGTCACTGGCCAGGTTGATCAGGTATGTGGCGTGGCAGAAGGTGTGCGTGATCGTCGGGTGGGCACGCTGGGCCTCCCGGTAGGCCTCGAGCACCTCGGGCGCGTACTGCGTGGGTTTCCACATGCGGGGACTCTGGACGAAGACCTGGATCGACGTCGCCCCCAGGGCCGCACCCGCCTCCAGGGAGGGGATCAGCGAGCCGCCGCCGCGAACGTGCGCCCCGATGTTCATCGGCACCAACCTACTCGGGCGGCTCGAGGCCCTCGCGCGGCGCGGGCCTAGTCAACCTCGACCCAGGGCGTGCGCCCGTGCCGCGTGGGCCCGGGCGCCAGGGTCCGCTCCCCGTCGCGCAGCTCGCCCTCGACCCACGCCCATACGGCGATCGCGTGAGGTGGAGCTGGGCGATTGTAGGCCTCGACGAGTGTGGCCACCGGGCTCTCCATACTGACGGCATCCTCGCTGAGCAGAGCGCGCACCACGCGCGCCTGGTCGAGCGCGTCGGGCCCCTCGACCACCGCGTCGGTGACGTCGATGACCCAGGCCAGCGCCGCCAGGTCCCGGGCGGCCAGGGCGGCGGGGTAGTCCGGTCCCACGCGCAGCCAGGGTCCCGTCCCGTCGACGCCGCGCGCGGCCAGCACCAGCGCGGCCACGCCGTCGGGCACGTCGAGCAGGCAGCCGGGCTCCAGGTCGACGCGCGCCGCCGCGTGGCGGTCCGCCCGGACCCGGACGAGCCCCACGGTTCCCTACAGCTCGTCTTTGGGCAGGCGCTCGATGTTGACGTCGCGAAAGGTCAGCACCCGCACGGAGGGCACGAAGCGCGCCGCGCGGTACATGTCCCACACCCACGCGTCAGTGAGCGTCAGCTCGACCATCGCCGGAGAGGTCTCCCGCACCTCGACGGCGACGTCGTTGGCCAGGTAGAAGCGGCGGTCCGTCTCCACGGCGTAGTGGAACATTCCCACCACGGCCTTGTACTCCTGGACCAGCGACAACTCCAGGCTGGCCTCGTAGTCGTCCAGCTCTTCTTCGCCCATGGCGCCCTAGGAACGCTCGGTGACGCGGCGCTCCTTGATCCGGGCCGCCCGTCCGCGCAGCGAGCGCAGGTAGTACAGCTTCGCGCGCCGCACGTCCCCGTAGGACTCGACCTCGATCTTGGCGATCGTCGGCGCGTGCACCGGGAAGGTCCGCTCGACGCCCACGCCGAAGCTGATCTTGCGCACGGTGAAGGTCTCGTGGACGCCCGCACCCTGGCGGCGCAGCACGACGCCCTGGAACACCTGGACCCGCTCTCGGGTGCCTTCCACGACCCGCACGTGTACCTTCAGGGTGTCGCCGGGCCGAAAAGCCGGGACGTCGGTACGCAGCGAGTCACGGTCGATCAGTTCGGTCGGGATCATGGCAGCCTCCGGGTCTCGGGTCAGTAGAGTCTACTCGCCCCACGCCGGATCATCCAACCCGTAGCGATCCAGGAGCTCGCGCTCCGGCACGCTGAGGCCGCCCCGCTGGGCCAGCAGGTCGGGTCGGCGGTCCCGCGTGCGGGCCAGCGACTGCGCCCGGCGCCAGGCGGCGATGGCCGCGTGATCCCCCGAGCGCAGCACCGCGGGGACGTCGCGCCCCCGGTAGGTGGCCGGCCGCGTGTAGTGGGGATACTCCAGCAGGCCAGCACCGAAGCTCTCCTCTTGGAGGGAGTCCTCGTTGCCCAGGACGCCTGGCACCAGCCGCACGACCGCCTCAATCACGCACAGCGCAGCCGGCTCCCCGCCGGCCAGCACGAAGTCCCCGACCGTCACCTCCTCGTCGGCCACCAGGTCCAGGGCACGCTGGTCGATGCCCTCGTAGCGCCCGCACACCAGGGTGAGGCCGGTCCCCGCGGCCAGACGGCGCGCGTCGGCCTGGCGGAAGGGTCGACCCGCGGGCGTCAGCGCCAGCACGGGTCGGGCCAAGTCGGGCACCGACTCGACGAGGTCCACGACGGGCTCGGGCCGCATGACCATGCCGGCGCCGCCGCCGTAGGGGGTGTCGTCCACCGTGCGATGCACGTCGGTGGTCATCGAGCGCGGGTCGAGCGTCCGCAGACGCCAGTGGCCCTCGGCGGCGGCCCGTCCGAGGATCGAGGTCTGCGCGTAGTGGGTCACGGCCTCCGGGAACAGCGTGATGACGTCGACGGCGAAGCTCACGGGAAGATCCCCTCGGGCACGTCGACGTCGACGCGCTCGTGGGCCGCCACGCGCGTCACGAAGTGCAAGGGGACCAGCGTCCCGTCGTCGAGGACCAGCAGGTCGCTCGCGGGATTGGCCTCGACGCCGACCACCGAGCCCCGGTGCTGGCCGTCCTGGTCGTAGACGGCCGCCCCGAACAGGTCGTCGATCCAGATGGTCGTGTCGTCCTCGCCCCCGGCCTCGGGGGCCGACAGGACGGCGCCACGCCACGACTCGGCGTCCTCGCGGCGCTCCATCCCCTCGAAGGAGGTCAGGAAGAGGGTCCCGTGGGGGTGGGCATCGCGCACCACGAGGCTCCCCAGCGGCGTGCTCAGCCGAGAGCCAGCCGCCAGGCGCTCGCGACGAGGCGACCACAGGTCGACGACCACCTGGCCGCGCAGCCCGTGCGCCCGGACGATCCGGCCGACCTCGAGCATGCGCCCATCGGGCACGTCAGTCGACGATGTCGACCGAGGTCGTCACGCCCTCGCGTGATCCGGCGGCGGCCACCAGCGTCCGGAGGGCCTGCGCGGTGCGCCCACGTCGCCCGATGATGCGCCCCATGTCGTCGGGCCCCACGGAGAGGGAGAGCACGGCCTTGTCGTGGCGGCGCGCGACGTCGATGCGCACGGCGGCCGGATCGTCAGCCAGGGCGGACGCCAGGTACTCCAGCACGGCCGTCGACAGGGGCGCGATCGCGCCGCCCACGTGGTTGATGTCGCCTTCGACGTAGTCGGGAGTCAGCTCGTCGCTCACGAGGGCTCGACCTCCGTGGGCACCTCGGACGCCGCGCGAAACGCTGCCATGGCGCCGGAGCGCTCCAGGATGCGCGCAACGCGGTCGGTGGGCTGGGCGCCGTTGCGCAGCCAGTGCACCGCCCGCTCGTTGTCGATGGTCGCCACGGTCTCGGGCTCGGCGTCGGAGATCCCGCGGGGTTGGTAGGTGCCGACGATCTCGAGGAAGGCCCCCGAGCGCGACCGGTGGCTCTCGATGGCCACAACGCGGTAGGTCGGCTGCTTCTTCTTGCCCATCCGCACCAAACGGAGTTTCACTGCCACGACGTCTGTCCTTCCCGACCCACGGCCACGCGGCGGGGTACTCGAGCGGCCCAGTCTATCGCTGCTTGGGAGGGGTGACCCGACCGCCCTTCTTCTTCTTGCCCTTCGGGCTGGGCGTGGCGGGCCGCCCGGCGCGCAGCCCCTCGGCCAGGGCCTCGAAGCCCGCGGGCATCGCCTCGGAGCCCCCGCGCCCGGCCATCGCCGCCAGGCGGCCCCGCGACGGCATCCCGGGGACGTTCCCGCCGCTGCCCACCTGGCGCATCATCCGGCGCATCTCCCCGAACTGCTTGAGCAGGTGGTTGACCGCGTTGACCGTGGTCCCCGCCCCCCGGGCGATGCGCGCACGGCGCGAGCCGTCGATGATCGTCGGGGTGCGGCGCTCGCCCGGGGTCATCGACCGGATGATGGCCTCGACACGGTCCAGCTCGCGCTCGTCCAGATTGGAGGCCGCACTGCGCATCTCCTTGGTCATCCCCGGCATCAGGCGCATCAGGCCGCCCAGGGATCCCATGCGTCGCACCTGGTTCATCTGGGCCAGGAAGTCGTCGAGGGTGAAGGTTCCCTCCAGGAGCCGTCCCGCCGAGGCCTCCACGACGTCGCGGTCCATCGTGCGCTCGGCCTGCTCGATCAGGGTCAGGGTGTCCCCCATCCCCAGGATCCGCGAAGCCATGCGGTCGGGGTGGAACAGGTCGAAGTCGCGGACCTGCTCGCCGGTGGAGGCAAACACCACTGGCCGGCCCACGACGCCGCGGGCCGACAGCACCGCGCCCCCGCGCGCGTCGTAGTCGAGCTTGGTGACGATGAGACCGCTCAGGTCCAAGGCGTCGTGGAAGGCGCGAGCGGTGTGCACGGCGTCTTGGCCGGTGACCGCGTCGATCACCAGGAACGTGTAGTGGGGCGTCACGGCGTCCCTGATGCGCCGCACCTCGTCCATGAGAGCCTGGTCGATGCTCAGACGGCCCGCGGTGTCGACGATGACGACATCGCGACCCACGCGGATCGCCTCGGCGAGTGCCGCCCGCGCCACCGCGACAGGGTCGGTCGGCTCGCTGAACACGTCGACCCCAACCTGGGCGCCCAGGACCCGCAGCTGCTCGACGGCGGCGGGGCGCTGCAGGTCCGCCCCCACCAGCAGCGGGTGACGGCCCTGCTCCTTGAACCAGGCGGCGAGCTTGGCCGCAGCCGTGGTCTTGCCCGCGCCCTGCAGTCCGGCCAGCAGCACGACCGTCGGGGGACGCGAGGCGTAGGTCACCTTGAGGGTCTGGCCCCCCAGCACCTCAATGAGCTGCTCGTGGACCGCCTTGACGACCTGCTGGCCGGGCGTCAGGCTCTGGCTCAGCGCCTGACCGCTCAAACGCGTCCGCAGCGCCTCCAAGAAGGCCCGCACCACGGTGATCTCGACGTCGGCCTCCAGGAGCGCCGTGCGCACCTCCGCGAAGGCGTCGTCGAGGTCCGCCTCGCTCAGACGTCCCCGCGAGCGCAGCGAGGCGCCGAGGCGCTCGAGTCGTTCGGCCAGCGCGTCAAACATGGTGGCAGGCTACCGTCACGCTTCCAGCAGCGAGGCCACGAAGGCGTCGGGGTCAAAGGCAATCAGGTCGTGGGGTCCCTCGCCCACGCCCACGAACTTGACCGGGATGCCCAGCTCGCGCTCGATGGCCACGACGATGCCACCCCGGGCCGTGCCGTCGAGCTTGGTCAGCACGATCCCCGTGACGGCGGCCGCGGCGAGGAACTCGCGCGCCTGGCTGAGCGCGTTCTGCCCGGTCGTCGCGTCCACGACCAGGAGGGTCTCGAGCACCTGACCGGGCTCCCGGTCCGCAACGCGGCGCACCTTGGCCAGCTCGTCGAGCAGGTTCGTGCTGCTGGCTCGGCGCCCGGCGGTGTCGGCCAAGACCAGGTCCGCGCCCCGCGAGGCGGCCCGGCCAATGGCGTCGTGCACGACGGACCCGGGATCGGCGCCTTCGTGGGCGCGCACGAGGTCGGCGCCCGACCGCTCGGCCCACTGGCCCAGCTGGTCAGCCGCCGCCGCGCGGAACGTGTCCCCGGCCGCCAAGATCACCTGGTGGCCCTGAAGCACCTCGCGCGTCGCGATCTTGCCGATGGTCGTCGTCTTGCCCACGCCGTTCACGCCGACGAACAGCCACACCCCCACCCGACCCGGATCGGCATCGACCCGCAGGCGGCGCTCGGACACCAGGGCGGCGCGCAGCGCGGCGCGCACGGCGGCCGCCACGCCCTCGGGAGCACCCCCTTCGAGCTGGTGCAGCACCGCCGCCGTGGTAGCGACCCCCACGTCGCTGCGCAGCAGCACCTCTTCGACCAGGGCGAGCTGCTCGGGGCCCACGGTGCTGGCGGTGAGCCCGCGCAGGCGGTCAAAGACGCCGCGCGACCGCCCGAGCCGCTCGGCCAAGTCGATCGCGGGCTCCGGAAGGGTCGGCCGCGGCTCGATCGCCGTGACCAGGACGTCGGGCAGCGGGGCGGGCGTCGGGGCGGGCGGAACCGGACGCCGCCGGCGGCGGCGCCGGCCTACCGTGCCTGCGGCGACGGCCCCCACGACCACGACGGCGCCGACGACGGGCCACGGATCCACGGTGCCGATCACGCCACAACCTCGCGGGTCACGCGCTGGGAGACCACCTTCGAGGACCCACCGGGCACCATGGTCACCCCGTAGAGTGCGTCGGCGGCCTCCATAGTCCTCTTCTGGTGGGTCACCACGAGCAGCTGGGCCTCGGCCCGGAACTCGTCGATGAGCCCGAGGAAGCGCTGCAGGTTCACATCGTCGAGGGCCGCCTCGACCTCATCCATGAGGTAGAAGGGTGAGGGCCGAGACCGGAACACGGCGAAGAGGAACGCCAGGGCGGCCATGGAGCGCTCGCCGCCCGACAGCAGAGAGATGCGGCGCACATTGCGGCCCATGGGCCGCACCTCGATCTCGACGCCGGTGGCGAGCAGGTCGTCGGGGTCGGTCAACGTGAGGCGACCCTGCCCACCGGGGAAGAGCATGGTGACCAGGGTCGCGAAGTGCTCGTTGACGTCGGCCACCGCGGACGAGAACGTCGTCATGATCTCGTCGTCGACGACCCGCACGACCTCGAGGAGCTCGCGGCGCGCGCGGCGCACGTCGGCGACCTGCTCGTCCAGCATGCGGTGACGCCCCTCGAGCTCGGCCAGCTCATCGAGCGCCAGGGGGTTGATGGGACCCAGCGCGCTGCGGCGTGCCTCGAGCTCGCTGACGCGCGCCTCGAGCTCGGCGGTCGGGGTCGCCGGATCGGGCTCGGCGGCCTCGACGCGGTCCACGCGGTCTCGCCTGACGGCCTCCTCGAGGGCGGCCCTCCGCGCGTGCAGCTCGGCCAGCTCGACTTGGGCGTGGCGCTGCGCGTCGCGCGCCACCACCAGGCGCTGGTCCAGCTCCTGGCGCTGCGTGCGCAGGCTCTCGAGGTGCGCGGCTCCGGCCCGCGCCACCTCCAGTTGGGCGCGATAGTCCGTGTCGAGCACGCGCTGGAGCCGCTCGACCTCGACGGCCTGGGCGGCGACCACCTCGGCCAGGCGGACCAGTGCCTGCTGATCGGCCTCGAGACCCTGGCGTCGCTGGGCGGCCACCTCGCGCTCATCGGCGTGCCCGTGCAGGCGCCGCTCGAGCTCGGCGCGGCGCTGCTCGATCAGGCTCCGCCGTGCCGCCACGGCCGCCTCCCGCCGGGCCAGCTCCTGGAGCTGGCCCGCCACGACCTCCTCGAGGGCGCGCAGGCGCTCGCTCGCGCGGGCCCGCGCGACCCGCTGGGCGGCCACGTCGCGGGCCTGCTCCTCAATCGCGGGCAGCGCGTCGCGGTCGGCGTCGTGCTCGGCGGCGAGCTCGGCCATCCGCACCGCGATCTCGCGCTCCTCGCCCTCCACGGCGACGACGGCGTCGGCCACCTCGGCCTGGCGCTCGTCCAGGCGTCGCCCCTCGGCCGCCAGCTGGGCCATCCGACTCCGCGCCTCGACCTCGGCTCGCTCGGCCCTCGCCAGGACCCCGCGCTGGCTGGTCACCTGCACCTCGGCCTGCGCCGCGGCCGCGTCGGCTCCCCGCGCCACGTTGACCGCCGCCGCGGCGGTGGCCTCGGCCTGCTCGACCGCCACCCGGGTCACGGCCGCGTGACCCGTCCCCACGCGCCAGCCCGAACGCGCCAGGCGGTCGCCCTCGCGAGTCACCACCACGAGATCCGGCCGGGTCGCGGCGAGCTCCAAGGCGCGCTCCCACGTCGGCGCGACCACCGCCCCCGTCAGCAGCGAGTCCAGGAGCCGCTCGACGGCTGGCTCCGACGAGCGGGCCCGCACCAGTGCGCGCACTGGCTCGCAGTCCTCGGGCGTGGGCGGAGACACGATCTCGGCCCCGCTCGTCAGCACCAGGCCCACGTCGCCGACGTCGCGCAGACGCTCCAGAGCGGTGCGGGCCGCGCCGGGGCCCGCCATGACCGTCGCCCCGAGCGAGGCCCCCACGGCGGCGTCGACCGCGCGCACGGCGTCCGAGTCCACATCGATGACGTCCAGCAACGCGCCGAGCACGCCGGCGACGTCCTCGAGGACATCGCGGCTGGAGGCGCCGCTCAGCTCCTGGTAGGCGCGTGCCAGGGCCTCGGCGCGTGCCTGGGCCCGGGCGGCCTCGGCCCGCGCCTCGTCGCGCGCACCCCGCGCCGCCACCGCCTGCTCCTCGAGGCGAGCCAGCGCGGCGTGCGCCTCGGAGACGGCGGCCGTCGCGGCCGCGACCCGCGGGGAGGCCGCGCTCAGCTGCTCGTCGAGCTCGCCGCGAACCCGCTCGTCGGCTGCGGCACTGGCGCTCAGCGCGTCGCGCCGTCGCTGGACCCGCTGGCGGCGCTCCTCGAGTGCCGCCAGGGCTCGCTCGCCGGCCGCCACGCGCTCGCGCACCGCGACGGCGGCCGACTCGACCGAGGCGTCGGGCGACGACCCCGCCTCCAGCTCGGCCCGCTGCGCGGCCAGGCCCTCCTGGCGCGCGGCCAGCGTGGCGCGCTCGGGAACGAGGGCCTCCTCGTCGCGCGCCACCTCGACGAGATCCCGGACGAGTCGCGCCTCGTCGGCCTCCAGGGTCGCCACCACGTTGACGTCCGCCGCCGCGTCGAGGGCCGCCCGCGTCGCGCTCTGGCGCTCGACGATCACCGAAGCGACGCCCCGCGAGCGCTCCCCCAGGCGCCGCACCTCGCCCAGGGTGGTCGCCAGCGACTCGCCGCGGCCACTGGCCATCTCGGCGGCGGCGGCCGCACTGGCCTCCTCGAGGGCCTCCAGCGCGGCGACCAGGCGCGCCTGGTCCTCGGCACCCTCGCGATCGGCCGCCTCGAGCACGCGCTCGCGCGCGGCCAGGTCGGCGCGCCGGCGCTGGTAGAGCTCACCACGGGCCTCCCCGAGCGACCGCTCGATCTCCACGTACGACCGCGCCGACGCCGCCTGGCGCTCCAGGGGACGCATCTGGCGGCGCAGCTCGCGCACCAGGTCGCCCAGGCGCTCGAGGTTCTCCTGGGTCTGGCTCAGGCGGCGCTCGGCGCGCTCCTTGCGACGCCGGTGCTTGAGCACCCCGGCGGCCTCCTCGATGATCGCGCGTCGGCTCTCGGGACTGGCGCTCAACACGGCGTCCAGCTGGCCCTGCCCGATGATCATGTGCTGCTGGCGCCCCACGCCCGAATCAGCGAGCAGCTCTTGGATGTCGAGCAGGCGGCACACCGCGCCGTTGATGGCGTACTCGGACTCCCCGTTGCGAAACAGCGTGCGCCCGATGGTCACCTCAGCGCCCTCGATCCCCAGGCGACCCGAGGTGTTGTCCAGGGTCAAGGAGACTTCGGCACGCCCCAGGGCCGGGCGCGACCCGGTCCCCGCGAAGATGACGTCGTCCATGCGGGCGCTGCGCAGGGCGCGAGTGCTCTGGGCCCCGAGGACCCAGGTGACCGCGTCGACGACGTTGGACTTGCCCGAGCCGTTGGGCCCCACGATGGCGGTCACCCCCGGCTCGAAGTCGATGGCCGTACTATCGGCGAAGGACTTGAAGCCCCGCATCGTCAGACGCTTGAGAAACACGGCTAGACGCTAGCAACTGCCTCACGCGAGCTCAGGCCTGGCAGGCAGGGCACCAGAACGTGGCGCGGCCGTGGAAGACCGCTCGCTCGATCGGCCGGCGGCACTGCGGGCAGGGCTGGCCCTCGCGCCCGTAGACCTGATGGCTCTCCTGGTAGGAGCCCGGGTGCCCATCGGGGTCGACGAACTGCTCATCGTCCAGCGTCGAGCCGCCGGCCTTGACCGCGTCGGCCAGGATCTCGATCACCGCGCGGAACAGGCGCCGGGTCTCGATGGTGGTCAGGCTGGCCGCCGGACGGTCGAAGCGCAGACCCGCGGCGAAGAGGATCTCGTCGGCGTAGATGTTGCCGAGGCCGGCCACGATGTCCTGGTCGGTGAGGACCGCCTTGAGGGCCCCGGAGCGGCTGCGCACGCTGGCGCCAAAGCGGTCCCAGGCGACCTGATCGGCCAGCGGGTCGATCCCGAGGTGGGCGAGCTCGGGCACCCGGCGCCGCACCGACAGGCCGTCTCCGCCCATCACCAGGCGCGCTACCGGCACCGGGACGGCCTCGTCGCCCTCGGCTGGAGGACTCGACACGAACAGCTCGCCGAAGGTTCGTGGGTCCACGTAGCGCAACTCGCCCGCGGGTGACAGCGTGAACACGACGTGGGTGTGCTTGGCGCGCGGCTCCTTGGGACCCTTGGCCCGCAGGAGGCGACCCGACATGCCCAGGTGCACGACCAGGTGGTCCCCGTTGTCCAGTGCCATCACCAGGTATTTGCCCAGTCGCTCGACACTGCGGATGACGCGGCCTTCGACGCGCGCGCGGAACTCGCGCGCCGACGCGTGGCGACGCACGGCGCGGCCGTTGGTCACCGCGACCGCGCGAATGCGCCGCCCCACCATGTCGCGAGCCAGCGAGGCCCGCACGGTCTCGACCTCGGGCAGCTCAGGCATCGTCGCGCCGCTCCCAGGCCGACCGGGCTGCGGCGGCCTCCGCGGCCTTCTTGGACGTCCCCCGGCCCCGCCCCAGGACGTGGCCGGCCACGCGGACAGTCGCGTGGTAGGTCGGGTCGTGCGAGACACCGGTCGCCGTGACCTCGTAGACCGGGACGTCCCGGCCCGTCGTCTCGGCCCACTGGCGCAGCCGCGACTTGGGATCCACGCGGTCCCGAGTCGCGAGGGCTCGCTCGAGCTCGGGCTCGAGAGCCTCGCGGACGAACGCGCGCGCCGCCTCGTAGCCGCGCTCCAGGTAGACGGCTGCGACCACGGCCTCGAAGGCGTCGGCCAGCAGCGAGGGGCGGGCTGGGCCGCCCGTCTTGCGCTCCCCACGACCCACCCGCAGCAGCGCGCCCAGCTCGAGGCGCGTGGCGGCCGCGGCCAGCGCCGCCTCGGACACTGTGCGCGAGCGCACCAGCGACGCCTGGCCCTCGTCGAGGTCGGGGTGGTCGCGCACCAGCTGGTCGGCGACGGCCAGGTCCACCACGGCGTCGCCGAGGAACTCGAAGCGCTCGTTGGAGGTGCCGCCGTGCTCGGCGGCGTGGCTCGAGTGGGTCAGCGCGACGGTCAGGTAGTCGCTGTGCGGGTCCAGCCTGAGTCGTCGTGCGAGGTCCCCCAGAGCGACCGGCACCGGGGCACCCCTCGTCAGGTGGCCGGGAGCTTGGCCGTCACGTAGTCGACGGCATCACGAACCGAGGTCAGGCCCTCCAGGTCGGCGTCGTCGATGTGGAACGCCGGCACGCGCGTCGCCAGCCGCTCCTCGAGTGCCTCGACCAGCTCGATCAGCGCCAGGGAGTCGGCACCCACCTCGGCGAACGTGGCGTCCTCGGGAATCTCCGCGGCATCCTTCTCGAGGATGTCGGCCAACTCCTCGCGCACGAGCGCGAGCACCACGTCCCGGTTGAGCGGGCCGAGGTCCGTCTCATCGGTCATCGCCGGACCTCCTTCCTTGGGGCCCCACACTAGCCAGTCAGCGCTCGGCGTCGGGGGCTTTGGGATCCCGCGCCATCAGGGCGGCGATGGCCAGGCGCAGGCGGCCCACGACGTCCGCGTCGCGCATCTCGGCCGCCACGCGGATGGCGTTGCGCACCGCGGTGTCGTTGGAAGAGCCGTGGCTGATCACGCAGATCCCCTTGAGGCCCAGCAGCACTGCCCCACCCTGGCTCTCGGGCGTCAGGGACGCCACGGTGGGGCCGAGCGTGCGCCACAGCACGGCGCCGGCGGCACGACTCTCCTCGTCGAGGCCCGCCGCCTCGATCAGGGCGCCAAAGACGAACCGGAGCGCCCCCTCGAGCGTCTTGAGAGCCACGTTGCCCGTGAACCCGTCGGTGACCACGACATCGACCGGCGACGGGATCAGGTCACGGCCCTCGACGTTGCCAACGAAACGCAGGTTCGAGCGGGCCAGCAGCTCGTGGGTCCCCTTGACCAGTGGCGTCCCCTTGCTGGACTCCTCACCGATCGATAGCAGGCCGACGGTCGGCTCGGCCACGCCGTGGTGCGTCGACACGAAGCTGGCCGCCATGGTGGCGAACTGCACGAGCATCTCGGGGGTGCACTCGGCGTTGGCCCCCGCGTCCACCAAGATGGCCGGTGTGTGCCCGGGGCGCGGGATCGGCAGGGCGATGCAGGGGCGGGCCACGCCGCTGAGGCGGCCCATGCGCAGCAGCGCGGCAGCCATCGTGGCCCCCGTGTTGCCCGCCGACACCATCGCGCCGGCCCGCCCGTCGCGTACGAGCTCCGCGGCCCGCACCAGCGACGAGTCCTTCTTGGTCCGCACGCTGGCTGCGGGATCGTCGTCCATGGCGATCTCCTCGGTGCAGGCGACCACGGGAAGGTCACCGACGTCGCCGAGGCGCTCGGGGACGCCCACCAGCACCACCTCGAGCCCGAGCTCGTCGACGGCGCGGCGCGCGCCGACGATCACCGCCGCCGGAGCGTGATCACCGCCCATCGCATCGACCGCGATGGGCAGGGGCAACTCAGTCGACCTCGACGGCGACGCGTCCCTTGTACCAGCCGCAGTTGGGACACACCACGTGAGGCAGCTTGGCGGAGGCGCACTGCGGGCACAGGCTGCGCGCCGGCGCGCTCAGGCGCCAGTTGGCCGCCCGGCGGCTGCGCGTCTTGGCCTTGGAGGTCTTTCGCTTCGGGACTGCCATCGATCTTCTCTTTCCGCCGCTAGCGTGCCGTCGTCACGCGATGCCCGTCCCGCCGGTCTCGACGTCGAATCGGAGCGCATCAAGTGTATCCCAGCGCGGATCCGACGGTGCGCGGCACGCGCACGGCGCGACGTTGCGGTCCGCGCCGCACTGGGGACACAGTCCCTGGCAGTCGGGACGGCACAGGGGTGCCAGGGGCAGCTCCAGGAAGACGGCGTCGTGGACCAGGGGCGCCAGGTCCACCTCGTCGCCCTGGTAGCGGTAGGCCAACTCGTCGGCGTCACCCCTCTCGGGGACGAAGCGCTCGTCGACGACGGCCTCGACCCGGCCGTCCACCGTGGTCAGGCAGCGGCGGCACGAGCCCCGCCAGGGCGCCCGCACCGTCCCGCGCGCCCGCAGCCCCCCGACGTAGCTCTCGAGACGCAACGAGAGGGTCACCATCGCGCCGTCGGGGACGTCGCTCGCGGTGGGGTCCAGACCCTCCCGGTCGCGAGCGGCGTCGAAGGGCGCCTGGACGTTGACCTCCAAGACGGCCGGTACCTCGCGCAGCAGGCGGGCGACCGAGACGACGTAGGCCGAGGCCACCTCTAGGGGGCGTCCTGGTCGAAGAAGGACGAGTCCTCGGGCACGGGCGCGGGCGCGGGGGCCGGGGCCGGCGACTGGGCGGGTACCTCGCCCAGGAACTCCCCGCCGGAGCGCGCATCGAGCAAGGACGTGGGAAGGCCATGGGCGTTCAGGCGCTCGCGGCCCGACCGGGCCGTCTTGAGCAGCCGCTCCAGCACGATCTCAAAGTTCCCCAGCTTGCCATCGATGAAGTCCTCGGCCTGGTTGATCATCTGGCGCGCGCGGGCCTCGGCCTCGGCGATGATCTGGTCGGCCATCTGGCGCGACTGGCGCACGATCTCGGTGCGCTCGACCATGCGTGCCGCCTCGGCGCGCACCTGGTCCATCAGCTGGTTGGCCTTGTGCACCTCGGCGGCCATCAGCTCTTCGCGGTCGCGCAGCGCCCAGCGGGCCTCCCGGATCTCATCGGGCAGGTTCTCCCGCGCCCGGGTGAGCAGCCCGAGGACCTCGTCACGGGCGACCAGCGCCGAGTTCGATAGCGGCATCTGCTTGGCCGTGCGAATGATCTCGATCAGCTCGGCCAGGTCGGCGTCGATGTCACCGGCAGGCCCTGCGGGGTCGCCCGCCTCGCCAGTCAGGTAATCGTCGTCGTAGCCATCGAATGAGGTCACCCCACGCCTCCCATCTTGGCCCGGAGCCGCGAGGCCACCGGGGCGGGGACGAACGCCTCCACGTTGCCCCCGTAGCGAGCCACCTCGCGCAGCAGCCGCGACGCGATGAAGGAGTGGCTCGAGCTGGTGGGGATGAACAGGGTCTCGACCCCCGACAGCGACCGGTTCATCTGGGCCATCTGGAGCTCGCTTTCGAAGTCGGACACCGCGCGCAGACCCTTCACGATGGCGGTGGCCCCCACATCGCGCGCGACGTCCACCAGCAGCCGGTCAATCGACACGATGGTCACCGACGTCAGATGAACGCAGCTCTCGGCGATCATCTCGCGCCGCTCCTCGAGGTCGAACATGGCCTCGGACTTCTGGGGGTTGCGGATCGCGGCCACGACAACGTCGTCGAAGATCAGGGCGGCACGCTCGACCACCTCGAGGTGACCGTTGTGGAAGGGGTCAAAGGAGCCCGGGATGAGTCCGATCGTCACGCGGGCGACGCACCTTGCTCCAGCATCGTAACGAGCGTAGTGCCGTAACGCTTGCGCTTGGCGATAGCCCATCCGGGCGGCGCCTCGGCGTAGCGATCGTTCTCGATGACCGCGCGCGACGCCGGCGCGGCACCCAACAGCGCCGCGATGTCCACGGGACCGTAGGGCGGGTCGGCCAGCACCAGGTCGAGAGGTTCGCCGGGGACCCAGCCCGGCAGGACGGCGCGCACGAAGATCGCCTCGCCGCTCAGCTGGAGGGGCGCCACGTTGGCCCGGGCCGCGGCCAGACAGGCCGGGTCGGCGTCGACGAAGTAGACCCGGCGCGCGCCGCGCGAGAGCGCCTCGATGCCCAGGGCCCCCGAGCCGCAGTAGAGGTCGGCGACCACCGCTCCGTGGACCCCGCCCCGGCTCTCGAGCATCGAGAAGATGGCCTCGCGGGCGAAGTCCGTGGTCGGACGCACCGTGGGGGGAAGCTTCGCTCGCAGCGCGCGCCCCCGCGCCTGGCCGCCGATCACGCGCACGAGGCCAGGCTACGTGCTCGTCGCGCGCCCCCGGGGTCGTACGCCCGGCCGTCGCGCCCGGGAGCGTGCTCACGACTTGAACAGGTAGGACACGTCCTCGCCGAGCATCTCGAGCTCCTCGCGCACGGCGGGCCCGTCGGCTTGGCCCGTCGCCACCAGGTCCCGGGCCGCGTGGTGGGCTCTTTCGACCAGCGCGGCGTCCCTGACCAGGGAGGCGAGTCGCAGGTCACTGCGCCCCCGTTGGCGGCTGCCCAGGACCGCCCCCTCGCCGCGCAGCTCCAGGTCCACCTCGGCCAGGGCGAAGCCGTCGGTCGTCGCCACGAGGGCCTCCAGGCGCTGCTCGCCCTCACTGGACGGCGCCGCGCCCAGCAGGTAGCACCAGCTGGGCCAGGTCGAGCGCCCCACGCGCCCGCGCAGCTGGTGCAGCTGGGCCAGGCCGAACCGCCAGGCATCCTCGATCACGATGACGGTCGCGTCGGGAACGTCCACACCCACCTCGACGACCACGGTGGCGACGAGCACGCCGAGGCGCCCGGCGCGGAAGTCCTCCATGACCGCGTCGCGCTGGGCGGCGGGCATCTGGCCGTGGACCAGACCGATGTCCAGACCCGCCAGCTCGGACTGGGCCAGACGCGCGAACTCAGCGACCGCCCCGGTCGCCTCGACCTTGCCGCCCTCTTCGACGAGCGGGCACACCACGTAGGCGCGTCGACCTGCCGCGACCTCGGAGCGCACGCGCTGCCAGGCAGCCGCGGTCGCCTCGGGAGTGGCCGCCCACGTCGTCGCGATCGCCACGCGTCCCGCGGGCAGCTCGTCGATCACGGAGCGGTCCAGGTCGCCAAAGAGCGCCAGCGCCGCCGTTCGCGGGATGGGCGTGGCCGTCAGGACCAGGAGGTCGGGATCCACCGTCCCCTGCTGAGATCCCCAGGCCTTGTCCCGCAGCACCGCTCGCTGATCGACGCCGAAGCGATGCTGCTCGTCGATCACCACCATGCCGAGGCGGTGGAACTGCACCGACTCGCTGAGCAGCGCGTGCGTGCCCACGACGATGTCGACCTGACCCGTGGCCAGACCGGAGAGCGTGGCGCGCCGGGCCGCAGCGCCCACACGGCCGCTGAGGAGGCGAATCTCGACGCCGCGCTGCCCACCCAGCGCGCTCGCGTCACGCCGGGCGAGATCCCCCAAGTCACGCTGCAGTGAGGCCCGGTGCTGCTCGGCCAGGATCTCGGTGGGGACCATGAGGGCTCCTTGGAAGCCGTCGTCGACCACCGCGGCCAAGGCGGCGGTCGCCACCAGCGTCTTGCCGCTGCCCACATCGCCTTGGAGCAGGCGATGCATGGGGACCGGTGCGGCCAGGTCGTCGAGGACCTCGCGCAAGACGCGCTGCTGGGCTCCGGTCAGGGCGAAGCTCTGGCGGGCCAGCAGGCGCCCGACCAAGCCGTCGTCTCCCTCCAGACGGGAAGCCGGCGAAGCGACGCGATGAGCCACGCCGTGCCCGTACAGCTCGACTTGCCGGCGGCGCAGGGCCAAGGCCAGCTGCAGGCGCAGCAGCTCGTCGAAGGCCAGGCGCTCGCGCGCCGCCTGCTGGTCGGCCTGATCACGCGGGACGTGGATGGCCCACAGCGCGGTGCCTCGATCCAGCAGGCCGAGGGAGCTGACGACCTCGGCGGGCCACGGATCCAGCACCGGACCCGCGCGCCGGAGTGCCTCCTCGACCAGTGCCCCGATCTCCCAGCTCGACAGGGACAGCCTCTCGGAAGTGGCGTAGACCGGCACCAGCCGCCCCACTCGCCGCGAGGCCGTGGTCTCGGCGTCCTCCGAGCCAGCCAGGACGTCGGTGGCCGGGTTGGTCATCTGGCGGGTGCCCCGGTAGTCGTCGACGGTGCCGAAGACGAGCACCGTGGCGCCTGCGGCCAGCTGGCGCTGGCGCCACGGCTGGTTGAAGTACGAGATCGTCAGCGTGGCTGCGCCGTCGGAGATGACGACCTGGATCAGCGAGCGGCCCTGGCGCGTGCGCCGGGCCGAGACCCGCTGCACCTCGCCCATCACGGTCACGTGGTCACCGACAACGATCTCGTCGAGTGCGGCCCGGCGCGAGCGATCGACGTAGGTGCGCGGGTAGTACTGCACCAGGTCGAGCACCGAGCGCAGGCCCAGCTCGGCCAGCTCAGCTCCCCGACGCTCCCCGACGCGTCGCAGTCGGGTGAGCTCGACGTCGCGCAACCGGCCCAAGGGCCGAGCCGGCTGTTCGCTCACTCGACGCCGATGTAGTAGGGGTAGGTCGGCTGGCCCCCACGGTGGACCTCCACCTCGGCGGACGGCACGCGAGCCGCCACCGCAGCCTCGATGGCCTCGGTGACCCCGGCGAGCGCCCCCACGCCCTCGACGACGGTTACCAGCTCACTGTCGTCGTCGAGCAGCTGGTCCACGATCGCCAGGCAGGCGCTCTGCATCGAGTCGGCCACGGCGGTGACGTGCCCGCGCCGCACGGCCAGCCAGTCCCCCTGGTGCACCGTGCCGACCTCGGTGGTCGCGTCACGAACGGCTCGCGTGACCTCGCCGGCCCGCACGCGCTGGGCCGCGTGCGCCATGGCCTCGACGTTGGCCTCCGCGCTGGCCTCGGGGTTGAAGGCGACCAGCGCCGAGAGACCCTCGACGACGGCATGCGTGGGCACCACGCGCACCGGCACGGTGGCGATCTCGGCAGCCTGGCGCGCCACCAGGACGACGTTGGCGTTGTTGGGCAGCACGACGACCTCGCGGGCCGAGCACTCGGCGATCGCCGCTAGGAGCTCGGCCGCCGAGGGGTTCATGGACTGCCCGCCGGCCACCAGGGCCGCGACGCCCAAGGATCGGAAGATCCTCTCGAGCCCGTTGCCCGCCACGACCGCGACGGCGGCAGTGGCGACCACGGCGTCGGAGGTCGCACCGGGGGGAGTCACATCATGGTGGGCGATCGCGGACTCGTCTTCCAGGTCGGTGACGCGGATCGAGCGCGGCCGCCCCATGTCCAGAGCCGCCTCGATGGCCGGTCCGATGTGGTCGGTATGGATATGGCAGTTGTAGAGCCCGTCGCCACCCACGATGACGATCGAATCACCCATCGTGGTCCAGTTCTCGCGGAACGCGTCGAGCCCCTCGTCCGCGCCCTCCAGGAGGTACATGACCTCATAGCGCGGCGAGTTCGCGCCCGCGAACGTGCTGCGGGCCGACGCGGATGCCGACGCCGTGTCCTCAGCGTCGGGTGGGCTGGGCAGCGGGTCGTCGCAGGTGACGTGGCACAACGCGTCAAAGAGGAGCACCAGCCCGCTGCCCCCCGAGTCGACCACTCCGGCCTCTTTGAGCACTGCCAGCTGGTCGGGGGTGCGCGCCAGCGCCTCGCGCGCCCGCTCGCGCGCGCCGTGGACCAGGGTGCTCATCGAGGACTTGGCGGCGTTGGCTCCCTGAGCCGCGGCCCGAGCCACGGTGAGGATCGTCCCCTCGACCGGTCGCACAACGGCTTGGCGCGCCAGGCGGTCGGCCTGGGCCAGGGAGTCAGCCAGGACCGCGGGCGAGATGGAGACGACCGAGCGGAAGCGGTCCGTCATGCCCCGCAGCATCTGGGAGAGGATCACCCCGGAGTTTCCCCGCGCACCCATCAGGGAGCCCCGGGCGATCGCGGCACAGACCTCATCCATCGTCGACTCCTCGGACATCGGCGCCAGGGCGTCAACGACCGAGGCCACGGTCAGGTCCATATTCGTGCCCGTGTCCCCGTCGGGCACCGGGAAGACGTTGAGTCGGTTGAGATGCTCGCGGTGGCTGTGCAGGAGCCCGGCGAAGGTCACCATCGCCCGTCGCAAGTCGCTCGCGGTGAGTCGAGTGCGTACCGGCATCGATGCCGATGCTACAATGACCCTCCGGCTTTAACCGCGCGAGATCGCGGTCGGTGAAGGAGAGCACCCATGGCGTCCGTCTGCGAGATCTGCGGCAAGAAGCCGTTCTTCGGGATGAACGTCTCGCACTCGCACCGGCGCACCAAGCGTCGGTGGAACCCGAACATCCAGCGGGTGCGGGCCCTGGTCGGCTCGACGCCCACGCACCTCAACGTGTGCACCGGCTGCCTGCGATCGGGCAAGGTCGTCAAGCCGGCCAGTCGCCGCTCCACCGCGAGCTAGCGCCCCGTCCCCGCAGGCCCGTGGGGCTCGGGCCCCGCTACAGGTCGTGCTGGAAGCCCTCTCGGCCCAGAGGCCGTCCCCGGAGCGTCCGGCGCCCGGGCTGCGCGAGAATGCGGCCGATGCGCAGGGGCTCGGCCAGCCCGCGCGCCGCGAAGGCCGACGCCAGCGCCGACCCCTCGGTGCAGACCATGAGCAGCTCGTAGTCCTCCCCGCCCGCCCGGGCCTCCGCGGCCGTGGCGCCTCGAGCGGTCGGGATCTCGTCGAGCGCGAAGCCGCAGGCGCTGGCGTCGGCCAGTCGGTGCAGGTCGAGGGCCAGGCCGTCGCTGATGTCCATCATCGCGTGGGCGCCCGCGGCCCGCGCCGCGAGGCCCTCGAGCAGGCGCGGCTGAGGACGGCGGTGGCGAACGACCAGCGGGTCATCGAGGGAGGCGCCCGCCCGCCGACGGCGTAGTCCGGCCGCCGAGGCGCCCACGGGCGCCGTCAGCAGGATCTCGTCGCCGGGCCGCGCGCCGCTGCGCAGCACCGCACCGCCGCCGGGGCACTCGCCGAGCACCGTGACGGCCACAGCCACGTCACACCCGCGCGACACGTCCCCGCCCACGACCGGGCAGCCCAGCTGCGCGGACGCCTCCCCGACGCCCGCGTGGAGCGCCTCGAGATCGGTACCGGCCGGAGCGGTCACGGCCACCAGGATCGCCCGCGGGCGGGCCCCCATCGCGGCCAGGTCCGACATGGCCGCGGTCACCGCCTTGTACCCCAGGTCGGTGAGGGTGAACAGGTCGGCGTCCAGGTGCACACCCCACACCGCAGTGTCCACACTGATCACCGCCTGGCCCACCAGGGGGCGCAGAACCGCGGCGTCGTCGCCGATAAACACCTCACCGGGACCGGGCGCACGACCCCCGACGGCGCGGGCGATACGCTGCAGGACGTCGTCCTCGCGTCCGTCGGCGCCTCGGGTTGGGGTGGAGCCGCCCGGACGGGTCACGACTGCTCGATCCTGCCCCCCAGCAGGCTTAGCCAACATAAGGACATCACGTGACCCACCCCACGACTCACCAGCGCCTCCTCACCTGGGTTGACGAGGTCGCCGCCCTGACGACCCCTGATCGTATCTACTGGTGCGACGGCTCCGACGCCGAGTACGACGCGCTGTGCCAGCAGCTCGTCGACCAGGGCACCTTCCGTCGGCTCTCGGACGCCAAGCGGCCCCATAGCTTCTGGGCCGCCTCGGACCCCAGCGACGTGGCCCGCGTCGAGGACCGCACCTTCATCTGCTCGCGCACCGCCGCCGAGGCCGGCCCGACCAACAACTGGCAGGACCCCGACCAGATGCGCGCCACCCTCACGGGCCTGCTGCGCGGGTCGATGCGCGGGCGCACCATGTACGTGGTGCCCTTCTCCATGGGTCCCCTCGGCTCACCGATCTCGCACATCGGCGTCGAGATCACCGACTCGGCCTACGTCGCGGTCTCGATGCGCATCATGACGCGTATGGGCTCGGCCGTCCTGGACCTCCTGGGCGAGGACGGCCCCTTCGTGCCGTGCCTGCATTCGGTGGGCATGCCACTGGAGCCGGGCCAGGACGACGTGCCCTGGCCGTGCAACAGCGAGGACAAGTACATCGTGCACTTCCCCGAGACCCGCGAGATCATCTCGTACGGCTCGGGATACGGCGGCAACGCCCTCCTGGGCAAGAAGTGCTACGCGCTGCGCATCGCCTCGGTGATGGCGCGCTCCGACGGCTGGCTGGCCGAGCACATGCTGATCTTGAAGCTCACCAACCCGGCCGGCGAGGTGCGCTACGTCGCGGGGGCCTTCCCCAGCGCCTGCGGCAAGACCAACCTCGCGATGCTGGTGCCCACCCTGCCGGGCTGGAAGGTCGAGACCATCGGCGACGACATCTGCTGGATGAAGCCGGGAGACGACGGCCGCCTCTACGCGATCAATCCCGAGGCCGGCTTCTTCGGCGTGGCCCCGGGGACCAACTTCGAGACCAATCCGAACGCGATGTACTCCATCGAGGCCAACACCATCTTCACCAACACCGCCTTGACCTCCGACGGCGACGTGTGGTGGGAGGGCATGGGCGAGCCGCCCGCGGGCCTGACCGACTGGCGCGGACGGCCCTGGAGCCCCGACCTGGGACCGGCGGCCCACCCCAACTCGCGCTTCACGGCGCCCGCGAGCCAGGACCCGGCGATCGCCCCGGAGTGGCAGGACCCGGCCGGCGTGCCCCTCGACGCGATCCTCTTCGGCGGTCGTCGCGCCCGCGTCGTGCCCCTGGTCTTCCAGGCCCGCAACTGGGCCCACGGTGTCTTCCTGGGCTCGATCATGGCCTCCGAGACGACGGCCGCCGCGACCGGCGCCGTCGGGAACCTCCGGCGCGACCCCTTCGCCATGCTGCCCTTCTGCGGCTACAACATGGCCGACTACTTCGCGCACTGGCTCAGCTTCGCCGACCGCTTCGACGAGTCGCGGCTCCCCAAGATTTTCTACGTCAACTGGTTCCGCAAGGACGAGGAGGGCCACTTCCTGTGGCCCGGCTACGGCGAGAACAGCCGGGTGCTCGCGTGGGTGTTCGATCGCGTGTCCGGTCGGGGCGAGGCCGTGTCCACGCCCATTGGCGACGTTCCCGCCCCGGGAGCCCTCGACACCACCGGCCTGGAGATCTCACCGCAGGCCCTGGCGACGCTGCTGTCGGTCGACGAGCAGGAGTGGCGCGCCGAGGTGCCCCTGATCGAGGAGCACTACGCCCAGTTCGGCGACCGGCTGCCGGCGCAGCTGCGCGAGGAGGTCGCCGAGCTGGACAAGAGGCTCGGCTGATCGGTCCCACCCGCCGCCGGGTCGCGGCTCACAGCGGACGCGTCGAGCGCCGCCCCACCGCGTAGGTCACGGCCCCCAGGGCCGTGACCGTGGCGAGCAGCCAGTCACCGGTGGCGAACGGCAGCGCCACGCCCACCGGGATCACCGCGCCCACGACCCAGGCCAGCTGCTGGCGCACCGCGAAGCGCGCGAAGGTCCGACCCTGTGCGCCCGGGGCGACCAGTCGCTGGGTGATGGCATCGAAGCTCGGCTGGGCGGCGGCGGTCCACACCCCGAGCCACGCGGCCAGCAGCACCTGGGCCACCAGGGTCGCCGTGACACCCGCGAACAGCGCGCCGAGCGCCGTGGCCACCAAGGAGAGCGTCAAGATGAGCGATTCGCGTACCCGGTCGCGCAGGCGCGTCACCAGCGAGAGACCACCCAGGGTGCCCAGACCCGACACCGCCAGTGCGGCAGCGAACCAGGCCAGCCCGGCGTGCTCGCGGCGCAGTCCGAAGGCCAGCAGGAAGGTCGTGAACCCAGCCGCGAATCGCATCAGGGAGGCAGCGATGAGTCCCCAGGCCAGCTGGGCCTCCCCGAAGGGGCGCAGGGCCTGGAGGTCCCGCTCGGCCTGGCTCAGAGGTGCGGCCTCCACGCGCGCACGCACGGCCGGCCGGGGCAGCCGACCGCTCTGGAGCATCGCGCCCGCGTAGACCACCGAGGCGGTGAGCAGCACTGCCGGCGCGCCCAAGGACTTCAGGATTCCCGCGGCGATCACTCCTCCGACCAGGCCGAAGACCGTTCCCAGCAGCGTCAGCTGCGCGTTGAATCCCGCAAAGCCGCTCTCGGGCGTGTCGGAGGCTCGTGACCAGCCCGCGGGACTCACGTCGGTGGACCCCGGAGAGCGCAACTGGTCGCTTCGCGCCATCTCGGGCACCAGCGTGCCCCGAGTCACGACGTAGAGCTTGGAGGCCACCAGGACGGCGAAGGCGTCAGGATAGAGCCACAACGAGTTGAGGTGTTGGCTCATCTCCCAGCACAGGACCATCCGCAGCCCCGCCGAGACGGCGATCAGGACCCGGCGGCCGTTGGAGGATCGATCGATCAGGGGACCCAGGACCGGCGAGACCACGGCAAAGGGGGCGATAGTGAACAGCAGGTACGCCAACACCCGGCCCTTGGCCTCGGTCGGCGAGACCGAGAAGAACAGCGAACTGGCCAGGGACACCGTGACGAAGGTGTCGCCGACCATCATGGCCACGTGGGCCAGGGCCAGGCGCCCGATCCCGGTCGACTGGTCGAACAGGTCGTGCGCCGCGGTGAGAGCCAGCGACCTCAGGCTGCGTCCGCGCACGACCCCTTAGCGTACGAGACACGCTGCGAGGCCGCGCTCAGTTCGAGAAGCAGGCCCGGCGATAGATCTCGGCCGGCAGCGTCGCGGGCGAGCAGCTCTGCTGGCGGGACACCGGACGCCACACGTGACCCTCGAAGCTCAGCAGCTCGGTCACGGCGACGCGCGCCGCTCCCGACCCCGCGACGACCCAGGCGTAGGCCCAGTGACCCTCGCATCCGTAGGCGACGACGCCGTTGGGCGCCAGGTCGGTGAGCTGTCCGGTCACGGCGCTCGCGCTGCAGGGAGCCGCGACCGGCGGGCGCGCACTGACAGCTGAGGAGTGCACACCGACCAGGAGGAGTGCCGCCAGCGTCGCCAGGGCGCACGCCCATCGCAGGGCCGTCACGTCCTTAGTCTGACAGGGGTTCAGCAACAGTTGGCGTCGGGGGTCACCAGGACGCCCGCCACGAGGTCGTCGATGACCTGGCACCAGTCGTCCTCGGCGACCGGCGCCCCGCTGACGTCCTCGAGGATGCGACCGAAGACCAGGGCCTCCAGCACGGCCGCCAGGGCCCGCGCGGGGCGATCGGGACGCACCAGCCCGCGCTGCTGGGCGACGACCACGATGCGGGCGACCTCGTCGGTCACCCCGGCAATCGTGGACCCGATGCGCTCACGCAGGTGCGGTCGCACCAGAGCGGCCGCGACGATGCGCGTGCGCATGGCGCGCGCGCGATCGGACTCGCTGTCGGCGCTGGCTCCCGCCACCATCTCGCGCAGCGACGCGGCAAACGCGGCCGGCGTGGTCGACCGCTCCGCCGCCTGGCGCAGCGACGCCACACCCTCGCCGATCAGTCCGGCGAACAGCCTCTCGTAGGCGGCATCGATAACGCCTTCGCGCGAGCCGAAGTGGTGATACACCGACCCGTAGTTGACGCCCGTCGCGCCGCACACCTCCGGGATGCGGATGAGCGTCTCGTCACTCGTCCAGAGCCGGTCAATAACTGCGTCGGTGACGGTCCGCATGACCGCTACCGAGCGCTGCTGCTTCGCCATAACGTCATTCTACTGATGGGATAAGGCATTTAGCGAAACTTGGCGGCGCGGTGGCCGGGCTGGGACACCTGGATGGCTTGGCTCGCCCCGGACGGACAGCTGGAGGAGGCGTGGCTCGGGCCCCCCGACTCGAACCCATCATCATCAAGGCCGGCGTGGTGGTCGTCCTGGGCGCGGTGATGTCGATCCTCGACACGACGGTCGTGGCCGTCGCCCTGCGCACGCTCAGCCACGACTTCCGCGTCGACGTCTCGACGATCCAGTGGGTGACGACCGGCTACCTGCTGGCCCTCGCCGTCGTCATCCCCGTCTCGGGCTGGGCCATCCACCGTCTGGGCGCCCGGACGGTCTACCTGACCTCCCTGGGACCCTTCGTCGTCGGGTCGGCCCTCAGCGGCCTGGCGTGGTCGGCCGGCTCGCTCATCGCCTTCCGCGTCCTCCAGGGAATCGGCGGCGGCATGATCATGCCCGTTGGCCAGTCGATCATGGCGCGCACGGCCGGGCCCCAGCGGATGGGCCAGGTCATGGGCATCCTTGGGGTGCCCCAACTGCTCGGCCCGATTCTCGGGCCGGTCATCGGCGGCGTCATCATCTCGTCCACCACGCGGCGGTGGATCTTCTTCGTCAACGTGCCCGTCGGCGTCCTCGCCTTCTGACTGGCGCGTCGCATCCTGCCCGCCCCCGATCGCGACCGCGACCACCGCTTCGACCTTCCCGGTTCGCGCTGCCCTCCCCGGGACTGGCCCTCGTCGTCTACGGCCCGGCCGAGATCGGCTCGAGCGGCGGGCTGCACGGGTCGACCGTGTTGGGCAGCCTCACCGCGGGCCTGGCCCTGTGCGCCGTCTTCGTGTGGCGCTCGCTGCACGTCCCCGAGCCGCTGATCGATCCGCGCCTCTTCCGGGATCGCGCCTTCGCCGCGGCCTCGACGGGGATCTTCCTCGCGGGAGCGACGCTGTACGGGACGATGTTCCTGCTGCCCCTCTACTACCAGCTCGTGCGGGGCGACTCCGCGCTGGTGGCCGGCCTGATGATGGCGCCCCAGGGCCTCGGTGCGGCCATCTCGATGCGGGTGGGTGGACTGGCCGCGGACCTCCGGGGCCCCGGCACGGTGATCCCCGTCGGGGTGCTGGTGCTGGCGGCCGGAACGTTCGTCTACACCCAGCTCGGTGCGACGTCGAACTATGGCGTGCTGGCCCTGGCCCTCTTCGTGCGCGGCTTCGGCATGGGCGCGACCATGATGCCACTCGTGGCCGCCTCCTACTACAACCTGACGCACGCCGACGTGCCCAAGGCGACCTCGGCCACCAACATCCTGCGCCAGGTCGGGGGCTCCCTGGGCGTGGCCGTGTTCGCCGTCGTCCTCCAGACCCAGATCGCGCATCACGTCGCGGCGGCGCGCGGCGCCCTGGCCACCGGTACACTGCCAACGAGCGGACCCCAGATGACGGCGCTGGCGCACGCGTTCGGCGCGTCGTTCTGGAGGTCTTTCGTGGTGTCGATCCTGGCCCTAGGACCCGCACTGCTGCTCCCCCGCCGCGGCCTGGCCACGTTGCGCGCGGTGGTGGCCGCCGAGTGAGCCAGGAGTCTTCATGAGCATGCCCCACCTCGAGGTCATCATCGGCTCGACGCGCCCTGGTCGCGTCGGGCCAGCTATCGCCCGCTGGTTCGCCGACGTCGCCGTGGCTGACGGCCGCTTCGACGTTGAGCTGGTCGACCTGGCCCAGGTCAATCTGCCCCTCCTGGACGAACCCAACCACCCGATCCAGCGGCGCTACGAGCACGAGCACACCCGGCGCTGGTCGGCCACCATCGAAGCGGCCGATGCGCTGGTCTTCGTCGTGCCCGAGTACAACCACAGCTTCAACGCCGCGACCAAGAACGCGATCGACTACCTGTACCACGAGTGGCGCTACAAGCCCGTGGGCATCGTCAGCTACGGCGGGCCGATCATGGGTACCCGCTCGGCCCAGCATCTCAAGACAGTCTTCAGCGCCCTGCGCATGGTCCACGCCGGAGACGTGTCGATCTCCCTGGTGACGACGCCCGTCACCGACGGCGTCTTTGCCGGCGCCGAGGGCGTGCAGCGCGCCACGGCCACCCTGCTCGACGAGCTGGCCCAGCTCGGCTCGGGACTGCGCCACCTGCGCGCCCCGTCTCCGGCCAGCTGACCCGGGTCGCCCCCAAGTGACGGTGCGCCATGATGGGGACGTCCCCGGACCGCCGTCGGGACCGACGGTGATCCCCGGCAGGAAGGTGGTCACCATGAAGGCCGTCCAGTATCGACAGATCGGCGCGCCACCCGAGGTGGTCGACGTGGACGTGCCGAGACCCGGCCCCGGACAGGTCCTCCTCCGGGTCACGGCCGCCGGACTGTGCCACTCGGACATCTTCGTCATGAGCGTTCCCGCCGAGCAGTACGCGTTCGGCAGCCTGCCCCTGACCCTGGGCCACGAAGGCGTGGGAATCGTCGCCGAGGTCGGAGCCGGCGTGCGCTCGGTGGCGGTCGGCGACGCCGTCGCGGTCTACGGCCCGTGGGGCTGCGGGACGTGCCTGCCGTGCGCGCGGGGAGAAGAGAACTACTGCACGCGAGCCAGCGATCTCGGCATCCTCCCGCCCGGCCTCGGATCCCCGGGCGCCATGGCCGAGTACATGGTCGTCGACGCCGACCGGCACCTGGTGCCGATCTTCGACCTGGATCCGGCGGAGGCGGCCCCGCTGACGGATGCGGGACTGACCCCGTACCACGCCATCAAGTCCGCCCTGCCCCAGCTCGGGGCGGGCACGACCACGGTCGTCTTGGGCGCAGGCGGCCTCGGGCACGTGGGCATCCAGATGCTGGCCACCCTCACCGGAACGCGCATCGTCGCCCTGGACATCGATGACGCCAAGCTCGCGCTGGCGCGAGAGTCCGGGGCCCACGAGACGCTGCGCTCCGACGACCCCGACGTCGTGGCCGCAGTTCGCGCGGCCTCGGGAGGGGGCGCCAGCGCGGTGTTCGACTTCGCGGGCTTCCAGGCCAGCCTCGACGTGGCGCGCCAGGTCGTGGCCGTGGGTGGCGACATCCACATCGTGGGCATTGGCGGGGGCGGGGCCACGATCCCCGTGGGATTCTTCGCCACGCCCTACGAGACCTCGGTCCGCACCTCGTACTGGGGCTCGCGCAGCGAGCTCCTCGAGGTCGTCGAGCTGGCCCGACGCGGCCAGATCCGGGTGCACGTGGAACGCTTCGGGATCGACGACGCACCCATGGCGTACCAGAAGCTGCGCGACGGGTCCTTACGCGGCCGGGCCGTCATCGTCCTGGAGTGAGGCCTCGAGCGTGCCAAGGCCGGGAACACCACGGTGGGACAGTCACGAAACTCACAGGCCTTGCGGCGCCTGGGCTCTGAGAGGGTCTGAAACGGTCTGCTAACAGTAATGCGGGCCGTTGCTAACTGCCGGGGTTCGTGATCAGGGCCCTAGCAATGCGAAGCCGAAAGGCGAGGCACTACCCCTTGCCAAGGAACTACTCGAGCTCGCCCTCATCGACGACGTTCGACCAGACCACTGCACCAGGGTCGGACGGCCGGTCGGGCAGGACATCGATGAACCACCCCGTGGGATCGACGATGTCGCGGAGGGCGTCGAGGATGATCACGTAGGTGGTGTCGACATCTTGAGGAGTGCGCGCCACTACGCGGATCGCCACGTAGACCTCGCCGATCTCGCTGCGCTGCAGCAGGATCCCCAGTTCGCACCCCGCCGCCTCGCCGCGAGCCTCTCTACCGGACGACGCGCTCTCGCGAGTCAGGGCGACACCTCGTCGCGCAGGTCGTCGACCACCGCAAGGGCGTCTTCGAGGACGAGGCGATCGCGGTCGGCCAGGGTGGGGAGCAGTCGATCGGTGTAGGTGCTCGTGGTGGCGTGGGTGAGTGGTGGCGTGGGTGAGGGGTCACGGTTGTACTCGGCACGCCAGCGACGGGCGTCTTCACCGAGGTCGCGGGAGAAGTCGTCGGCGTCGCCTTCGCGCCGCCAGCCAGCGGCCACAGTCCAGACCCCGCCGTCAACGATCAGCAGAGCGGCGCGCCATCGTCCGATCTTGACCTTGTAGAAGACCCGGTCGTCGAGCTCGACGATGCGTTCGCGCCGCGCGGGATCTGCTTCGGCCACCTCGCGGAGCCTGGCGAGAGGCGGGCGCTTCCGTTCGGATAGGCGCGGAGTGCCTGGCGGGACCTTGGCCTCGCCAATGCTGGGAAGACCGCGGAGCGTGGGCCGCGGGTACCGACCCGGCCTCACCCGATACCGCCGAGCTCCTCGATGCGCTCAGGGGACCGGCCCGAGAGGTAGCTCACGGCGCCGAGCCGGGACCCATCCAGAGCACCGAGTGCGGCATGAACACCCTTCTCGATGTCGCGACGGCGTGACTCGCTGTAGGCCGTGATGGCCTCCGAGACGAACTGTTTCTTGGTCATGCCGAGGAAGTGAGCGCTCTGCGTCGCAATCGCGACGGCCGCCTCATCGACCTTGAGTGGTGCGGTCATTCGGGTCCTCCTTGTCTGCCATGGCACCGCAGTACCCGTGGGTACGCAACTCTCTCGGGGACAGCGAGAGACGGCTCCGGCTCCGGAGACACGGAAGCTTTGGCTGAAACAGGTCGCAACGAGGGACTTCTGAGATCAGGGGACCACTTGGATGATCCATGGCCGGGCTCTTGGGATTCCCCCAGAGCCACAGCGTGTCAGGAGAGCCTCCTGGTCTCCCATTCCTCGACTGTCTGGTCGCAGACACGACCGGGCCGCAGCCAGGTGACCTCCCGGGCTCGTCGCTGAGCCGGTCGCCGTTGGCAGCTAGAGAATCACGCAGCGCGACGAGTTGGCGCTACGAGTCGAGTGTCGATTCACGCTCCGCCCGGAGGGCGACGGCGGCCTCGTAGTCGGTGTGCGGAGTGATCCCAGACAGGTGGCCGGTGTGAACGGTCTGCCAGACGAGCTCCGGACACCGCGTCTTTGAGCTCGCTGAGCCAGAGGGCGGGATCAGGGGCGGGCTCAAAGACGGGCAACTCCGCGAAGAGTTGAATCGCGACCTCGGGTGTGATGTACCCCTAGTGGTGCCACGCGGCGATCTGCCTGACCTTGTGAGGCCCGATGGGCACACCATGGACCGGTCGCTTACTGGAATGGCTGTGGGGCATCACCACGCGACGGTGGGTGGTGCCTACTCGTCGCCAAGATGCTGCTCGACGTACCAGGCTGGCCCGAAGTCATCAGGTGGCATTTCGATGGGGGGTATGTGCTGTGCGTCGCCAGCGCGGCTGAAGTCGGCGAGTGCTGCGCTCGCGAGAGACTGTTCACAGGGGAGGCAGAAGGGCACCAGACCGTCCCAATCACGTGCTGGCAGTAGCCACTCCGCCGGCTGCCCGCATGCCTTGATGTGCTCCCCGGCCGCACAGGGCAGAACGTGTTGTTGAAGCTCGGGCAGCAGCAACGCACGGGACAGAGGCCAAGATCGGAACGTGGTGACCCACCGGTGGGGTCAGATTGGGCAGTGTCGTGACTCGGGGAACCGAGTTTCGTTACTGTCCCACGGTAGGGCCGGTGGGGATCGAACCCACGACCCAGGGATTATGAGTCCCCTGCTCTGACCACTGAGCTACGGCCCTGCAGCGGGCAGCGCCCGCAGGTCCCCAACCTACTGGACCCGTTCGCCGGCGTGGGGACCTCGGGAGACGCTGGCGGCGCCAGGTGGCAACTCCCACCGCGTATCGCGCGCACACCAGGATCGTCGGGGCTCCCAGAGCAGGACTCGAACCTGCAACCTAGCGATTAACAGTCGCTTGCTCTGCCAATTGAGCTATCTGGGATCGCTACGGCAACGAAACTCTAGCACCGTGTCTCGCCGCGTCACTGGGCGTCGAGCCAGGCCGCCAGACGATCGGTGTGCGCACTGGCCAGCACCCGCTCGCGGCACCGCGCGAGCCGCTTGGCGAGACCCTGACGGGTCAGTCCCCGGGCGCGCGCGAGCTCGGCGATCGGCACTCCGGCCACGGTGTGACTCCAGAACGCCTCGAAGTCCTCGCCACAGGACTCACGAAGCGCCGCGATGACCCACTCGGGGGGATCCGGGGTAGGCGTGCGTTCGATGGCCACGTCGGCCAGCGGCACCGAACCGCGCCGGCGGGCCCACACATCGTGGGCCACGCGCAGGACCTCGGAGGCGCGTTCGCGATCCACGCCGAGCGCAGCGGCGACATCGGCCACGGTCAGGTCGCGGCCGGGGTGCTGGCGCTGCAGGCGCGCCACCCGCGAGGCCAGGCGCATCGCCTGGTCGGTGACGCCGAGCTGCTCGCGAACCGCCTCGAGGACCATCTTGGTGATCCAGTAGTTCGCGTACGTCGCAAAGCGGTGCCCGCGCGACGGATCGAACCGCGCCAGGGCGTGGGCCAGACCCTCCACTCCCGCAGCCTCCAGCTCGTCTTGGCCGAAGCGGAACCCCCGCTCCACGACCCGCGCGCGCACCAGCCCGCACGTGGCGCGCAGCAGGATCGACTCAGCATCCTGCCCCGCGCGCCACTGCCGCAGCAGCCGCGCCCTCGCGGCCGGATCGGTCTCGGTGGTCAGACGCGCAGCGGCCTCGCGACCCGCGACGATGGTCGGGTAGAGCTGCCGCTCCGCGGCTGGCGACAGGGGGGGCAGCATCGCGAGACCGCCCACACGCCCCCGAGCCCCGTTCACGCGGCGGACTCCTCCTCCAGCCACTCGCGCAGCGAGGAGACCGCAGCGGCGGCCTGCTCGGTGTCGAGCATCTCGAGGCGGGCCTTCACGTCGCGGATCACGAGCCCCGCGCGCTCGGGGGAGATCTCCCCGGAGCGCATCTGGCGCTCCAGGCGTCGCAACGCCGCCGTCGCGGCCAGACGAACCAGCTGGGTGACGACAGCGGTCACCATCTCGGCGCTCGGCGGCTCGGGCAGCACGCTGACGATGGCCGACGACAGCAGGTCCGCGGCCTCGGCCTCCCCTTGGCGTTCCAGCGACGCGATCGCCGCATCCACGCTCGCCTCCTCGATCAGCGCCGCGAACGCGCGCCGCTGCACGGCGGGGACGAAGTAGGCCGGCGAGAAGTGCGGCCGCGCCGACGGCTCGTGGACGCACAGGCGCAGTGCCGCTACGCCCGGTCGCGGTGGCGCCCCTCGCGACGAGCGCGCCGCGGTGGGCCCAGCGGTCACGTCGGCTTGCGGCGGCGTCACCGCGGGACGGGAGGTTCCCGCGAGCTGCGCGCGCACGCGCTCGCGAACGAGTGCCACATCGATCCCGAGCCGGTCGGCCACGCGCATCACGTACTGGTCGCGCACCAGGTCGCTCGGATGCTCGGCCAGTACCTCGATGGCACGCTCTCCGGCCCGAGCCCGCGCCTCGGGCGTGGCCCCGGGACTGGTGGCCGTCGCGCGGTCGAGACGGAACTGCAGGAACGGGACGGCATCGGCCACAGCCGCTACCAGCGCCGCCGGATCCTCTGCGACGACATCGGCCGGGTCTCGCCCGGCCGGCAGCCGAGCCACGGCGACGTCCACCTCGTGACGGCGCTCCCACTGATAGACGGCGGCGGCCGCGCTCTGACCCGCCTGGTCGGCGTCGTAGGCCAGGACGATGCGCCGCGCGAAGTTGCGCATCGCGGTGAAGTGCTCCTCGCCCAGCGCCGTCCCACACGTCGCCACAGCGCGGCGCACACCCGCCTGGAAGAAGGCGATGACGTCGGTGTAGCCCTCGCACACCACGATCTCCCCCGAGCGGATGATCTCGTCCTTGGCCCAGTTCAGGCCGTAGAGGGTTCGCCGCTTGGAGTAGATGGCCGTCTCGGGGCTGTTCTTGTACTTGGCCGGAGCGTGGCCGTCGTGACCGACCTGACCAGGCAGGATGCGCCCTCCCAGGGCGATGGGGCGCCCACTGGGATCCAGGATCGGGAAGATGATCCGCGCGCGCATGGCATCCTGGCGCCGCCCCCGTTGGTTGACGAAGCCGAGCCCGGTACCGGTCAGCGTGCGCGCGTCGAGATCGAGGTCACGGGCCATCGCGTCCCAGTCGTCAGGGGCCCACCCGAGCCGGAACTCGCGGGCCCAGTGCCCGTCGATCCCCCGACTACGCAGGTAGTCTCGGGCCGGACGGGCCGCCGGATCCCTCAGGAGCCGCTCCTGGTACCAGTCCACGGCCCGCGACATCGCCTCCAGCAGGCGCTGGCGCTCGTGGCGCTGTCGACTGGCTGCGGGATCCTCGCGCAGCTCGATGCCCACCCGGTCGGCCAGCAGGCGCACCGCATCGGCGAACTCGACGTGCAGCGTCTCGCGCACCCAGGTGATCTGGTCGCCGGCCGCGTGGCACCCGAAGCAGTAGTAGCGGCCCTCCTGGGCGTTGACGGAGAACGACGGCGTCTTCTCGGCATGAAACGGGCACAGCCCCACCCAGCGCTGGCCCGAGCGCCGCAGCGCCACCTGCTCGGTGATGAGGGCGACGATGTCGGTGGCCGCACGGACCGCAGCGATGTCCTCCTCCGAGATGGCCATGTCCGCCACCGTACCGGAGCGTGTGGGCGCGGACCACGCTGCGCTGGCCACGCCAACTTCTAGACTCGCGCCGTGCACGACTTGGCCGTCGAGGCGCGCGACATCGTGCGCACCTTCCGCGACGGGTCCGTGCGCGCCCTCGACGGGGTCTCCCTGTCAGTCGAGCGCGGCCACATCTTCGGGCTCCTCGGCCCCAACGGCTCGGGCAAGACGACCATGGTGCGGATCCTGTCGACGATCATCCGGCCCGACGCGGGCACCGCCACGGTCAACGGGGCCGATGTGGTCCACCAGGCCAATGCCGTGCGTCGCTCGATCGGCCTGGCCGGCCAGTTCGCCACGGTCGACGACAACCTGACCGGCATCGAGAATCTGCGCATGATCGGACGGCTCAACCACCTCAGCCACGACGTGGTGCGCGATCGCTCACGCACCCTGCTCGAGGAGTTCGGGCTGATCGACGCGGCCCGACGCAACGTCAAGACCTATTCGGGTGGGATGCGCCGGCGCCTCGACCTGGCCGCCGCTCTCGTGGCGTCACCGCCGCTGCTGTTCCTCGACGAGCCGACCACCGGCCTAGACCCGCAGAGCCGCCAGGACCTCTGGGCCATCATCGAGGGCCTAGCCGAGTCGGGGACGACCGTCTTGCTGACCACCCAGTACCTGGAGGAGGCCGACCGCCTCGCCGATCAGCTGGCGGTGCTGGACCGGGGCCGCATCATCGCCGAGGGGACCGCGGGTGAGCTCAAGGCCCGGCTGGGAGCGACCGTGCTCTCGCTCACGTTCCCCTCCACCGAGGCCGCCCAGCGCGCCAGCACGCTGCTGACCGACGTCGCCACCAAGCCGCTGTTCGTCGAGGGCACCGTGGTGGATCTGACGGTCGACGACGGGCCCGCTGCCGCAGCCGAGTCCCTGCGCCGCGTGGACGCGGCGGCGCTGGTGGTGACGGGACTCGCCCTGCGCGAGCCGAGCCTCGACGACGTCTTCCTCGCCCTGACCGGGCACCACGCCGACGACGAGGCTCCCGAGCCCGCGCTCACCCCCCGCGGGCGGGGACCACGGTGAGCACCGCGACGCGCGCCAACACCGACGCTCCACGCGCGGCGCTCACGAGTGCCGAGCCGTCGCTGCGTTGGGTCGTCAGCGACGTGTGGACGATGGCCCGACGCAACATCCTGGCGCTCGTCCGCATCCCCGTGTCCTTCGTCTTCGCGCTGATCCAACCCGTCATGTTCGTGCTCCTGTTCCGCTACGTGTTCGGCGGGGCCATCCGCGTCCCCAACGGCCAGTACGTGAACTTCCTCATCCCGGGCATCCTGGTCCAGACCACCATCTTCGGCGCCCTCGGCACGACCATTGGCCTGGCCGAGGACCTCCAGCGTGGCCTCATCGAGCGCTTCCGGGCGCTGCCTATGGCCCGCATGGCGGTGCTCGCGGGGCGCACGGTGTCCGACCTGATCCGCAACGTCGTCGTGCTGCTCATCATCACGGGCGTCGGCTTCCTGGTCGGCTTCCGGCCCCACGGTGGCCTCGGGCCCTACATCGAGGCCAGCCTCTTGATGCTGTACTTCGCCTACGCGCTGTCGTGGGGATTCGCCTACGTCGGACTTGCCGCGCCCAACTCCGAGACCGCCCAGGCGATGACGTTCCCGGTCATCTTCCCGCTGACCTTCGCGTCGTCGATCTTCGTGCCCGTGCAATTCATGCCCTCGTGGCTCCAGGTCTTCGTCCGTAACCAGCCCGTCTCCCAGGCGTCCGACGCGGTACGGGGCCTTATGCTCGGCCTCCCGCACGGCCAGTCCGTGTGGATTGCCCTGGTCTGGGGCGCCGGGGCCCTCGTGCTGCTGGCACCTTTGGCCACCCTGCGCTACCGGAGAACCGCGTGAGCGAGCCCCGCCTCGACGCGGCCGCGCTGCAGGAGATCCTGGCCGCGGCCTTCCCCGGCGCCGAGATTCCCGTGGTCGAGTCGGTCGACGCCCGCCAGGTGAGCGTGGCCCTGCCGGTGGGGCCCCACCACGTGCGCCCGGGAGGGACCCTGTCGGGACCGGCGATGATGATGCTGGCCGACACCGCCGCCTGGTGCGCGGTGATGTCCCAGGTCGGCCCGGTGGTCTTGGCCGTCACCACGAGCTTGCACATCGACTTCCTGCGCCGACCGCCGCTCGATGACGTCGTGGCCCGGACCCACCTGCTCAAACTCGGGCGCCGCCTGGCCGTCATCGAGGTGGCCATCACGTCGCGCGCCACCGACGAGCTGGTCGCCAAGGCCCAGGTCACCTACTCGATCCCACCGGGCACCTCCCTTGCCTGAGCGCCCTCGGGTGCCCCCGGCGACTCTGGCCCCGTGGCGCTTGACGGTGATGGCGGCAGCCACCGGCGTCATCGTCGCCAACCTGTACTACGTCCAGCCGCTGCTCCACCAGATCCGCACGGACTTCGGCGTCTCGGCGGCCGCCGCGGCCGCGCTCGTGACCCTCACCCAGGCGGGCTACGCCCTCGGCCTCGTCCTCCTGGTGCCCCTCGGCGACCTCCTCACGCGCCGCCCCCTCCTCGTCTACATCTTCCTGGCCGCGGCCGCCGTCATGGCGGCCGCCGCGCTGGTGCACCGCTTCGCGCTGATGGCCGCCTTGGCCTTCGTCATTGGCCTGGTGTCGGTGGGGGCCCAGACCATCGTGCCGCTGGCCGCCGATCTGGCCGCTCCGACCCAGCGCGGCCGCACGATCGCCCGAGTGATGACGGGCCTGCTGGTGGGCGTGCTGCTGTCGCGCACCTTCGCCGGCCTGGTCGCCCAGGGTGCGGGCTGGCGCGCCGTCTACGCCCTCGCCGCCGGAGCCCTGGTGGTGACCGCCGCGGCCCTGGCCCTCACGCTGCCCGCCGAGGACCGTCGCCCGCGGGTGCGCTACCGCGACCTGCTGGCCGGAACGGCCGCGCTGGTGGGCCTGGCCGCCCTGCGGCGCCGGGCCCTCTACGGGGCGGTGGTGTTCGGCGCCTTCAGCGTCGCCTGGACGACGCTGTCCTTCCACCTGGCAGCAGCGCCGTTCCACTACTCCAACGCCCAGATCGGCCTCTTCGGCCTGTTCGGGGTGGCGGGAGTCACCGCCGCCAACCTCGCGGGCCGCACGGCGGACCGCCACGGCACCCACTGGTCGTCGCTGACGGCCGCCTCCCTGGTAGCCGGAGCCTTCATCGTCCTGGCACTCGGCGGCGCGACGCTGGCGGGACTGGCCGTGGGCCTGGTGCTCCTCGACGCGGGCATGCAGGGCATGCAGATCACCAACCAGTCGATCATCTACGCGCTGCGACCCGAGGCACGCAGCCGGGTCAACAGCGTCTACATGACCTTCAGCTTCCTCGGCGCGGCGGCGGGGTCCCTGCTAGCGGGCCAGCTCTACGACCGGGTCGGCTGGACCGGGGACTGCTGGGTCGGCGCCGGCCTCGGGGCCGTGCTCGTCGTCCCCACGCTGCTCGAGGCCCGAGCGCACCGCCAGCGCGTGCGGGTCAGCTGAGGCCGAGGCGGCCGCGAACCTCGTCGACGACGCCGCCGATCCCCACGCGCACCTGAGCGGTCGTGTCCCGGTCGCGCAGCGTCACCGCGTGGTCCTCCAGTGAGTCGAAGTCCACCGTCACGCACAGCGGCGTCCCGATCTCGTCCTGGCGGCGGTAGCGGCGGCCGATCGACTGGGTGACGTCGTAGTCCACCATGACCAGCGGCCGCAGGCGCGCGGCCACCTCCTGGGCCACCGCCTCCAGCTCGGGCTTGCGCGACAGCGGCAGGACCGCGACCTGGTAGGGCGACAGGCGCGAGTCCAGTCGCAGCACCACGCGGGTCTCTCCGGCGACCTCGTCCTCGGCGTAGGCGGCGAGCAGGAAGGCCATCATGGCCCGGGTAGCCCCCGCCGCCGGCTCGATGACCCAGGGCACGTAACGCTCGCCGCTGGCCTGGTCGAAGTATTCCAGGCGCACGCCCGACGCCGCAGCGTGCTGAGTCAGGTCGTAGTCGCCCCGGTTGGCGACGCCCTCGAGCTCGTCGAAGCCCCACGGGAACAGGTACTCGACGTCGGTGGTCCCGCGCGAGTAGTGCGACAGGTCCTCGGGCGCGTGCTCGTGAAGGCGCAGCTGGTTCTCGGGGATCCCGAGGTCGCGGTACCACGCGTAGCGCGTCTCGATCCAGTACCGGTACCAGTGGTCGGCCTCGGCGGGCGGGACGAAGTACTCCATCTCCATCTGCTCGAACTCGCGCGTGCGGAACACGAAGTTCTGCGGCGTGATCTCGTTGCGGAAGCTCTTGCCCACCTGGGCGATGCCGAAGGGCGGCTTGCGCCGGGTCGCCGCGAGCACGTTGGCGAAGTTGGTGAACATGCCCTGGGCCGTCTCGGGACGCAGGTAGGCCGCCGCGCCCTCTCCCTCGACGGGTCCGGCGTGCGTCTTGAACATCAAGTTGAAGGCCCGGGCCTCGGTGAACTCGGTCCCCCCGCACTGGGGGCACACGCCGTCGATCTTGTCCTCGCGCCAGCGCTCCTTGCAGCGCAGGCAGTCCACCAGGGGATCGGTGAAGGTCTCCAGGTGACCCGACGCCGCCCAGATCGCCGGTGGGCCCAGGATGGCAGCGTCGATACCGACGATGTCGCCGCGCAGCTGGACCATCGAGCGCCACCAGGCAGCCTTGACGTTGCGCAGCATATTGACGCCCAGGGGGCCGTAGTCGTAGGCCGAGCGGAACCCGCCGTAGATGTCGGCGGACGGGAAGATGAAGCCGCGCCGCTTGGTCAGGTTGACGACCTTCTCGAGCAGGTCGGCGGGTCGGTGGTCGGTCATCGGCCAAGGATACTGGAGCGCTCTCCTAGCGTCCGCTGCGCAGCCGCAAGATCACCTGGTTGGCCAGCAGCCGGCCCCGCGGCGCCAGGCGCACGGTCCCGGCGCGCACCTCGACCAGGTGGGCGATCTCGTCGAGGGAGTCGAAGGCCTCCACCGGCACGCCCCGGCGGGTGCGCAGGGCCAGCGACTCGCGCTCGAAGGCCCGGGTCGCGTCGTCGAGGACCTCCTCGCCGGCCACCGGCGAGCGCCCCGCCTCAATGAGTCCGATGTAGCGGTCGGGGGTTCGGACGTTCCACCAGCGCCGTCCCGCCCGGTGCGAGTGTGCCGCCGAGCCCACGCCCTGGTAGTCGCCCTGGTCCCAGTAGAGCTGGTTGTGGCGCGACTCGTGGCCCGGGCGCGCCCAGTTCGAGATCTCCTCCCAGCGATACCCCGCGGCCTCCAGGCGCCGCCCCACCAGCTCGTAGGCCTCCGCGGAGGCGTCCTCGTCGGGGTGTCGACGCGGGTCGCGTCCCAGTGGGGTCGCGGGCTCCGGGGTCAGGACGTAGCAGCTCAGATGCGGTGGTGGCGTCGCCAGGTCCAGGATGTCCTGGACGGTGCGCTCGACGTCGTCGAGGGACTCGGCGCGCGAGCCGACGATGAGGTCCATGTTCCAGTTGGTGAACCCCGCCGCCGTGACCGCGGCCGCGACGGCCACGTGGGCCCCCACCCCGTGGCGCCGACCGAGGTCGGCGAGCACCGGGGCCTGCGTGGACTGCACGCCGAAGCTCATGCGCGTCACGCCCCCGGCGCGGTAGGCGCGCAGGCGCTCCTCGGAGGCGTCCTCGGGGTTGCACTCGACGGTCACCTCGGCGTCGGCGGTGCGCGCGATGTCGCCCAGCACGCTGACCAGGTCAGCGGCCGGCAGGCGCGATGGCGTGCCGCCGCCGAAGAAGACCGAGGTGGCCACCGGGCGCTCGGCGGCCGTGCGCTCGAGCTCGGTGCGCACGGCGCCCACATAAGGTCCGCGCAGGTGGTCGCGATCGGCGTAGGTGGCAAAGGCGCAGTAGTCGCAGCGCCGCGCGCAGAAGGGAACGTGGACGTAGACGCCGAAGTTCATGGCGCCCCCCGGGCCAGCGCCGCGCGCGCCAGCGCCTCGCGGCGCTCGATGGCCAGGTCCACCATGGCGGGCGCGACGACGGCCTGGGGGCCGTAGCGCTCGGGCAGGTGGCGCCGCGCGTAGTCACCCTCGGGATCGAAGCGCTCGGCCTGGCGCACGGGGTTGAGGATCCGGTGGTACGGCGCGGCGTCGGTGCCCGTGCCCGCCACCCACTGCCAGCCGTGCTGATTGGAGGCCACGTCGCCGTCCACCAAGCGCCACAGGAACCAGGACGCTCCCCAGCGCCAGTCGAGGTGCAGGTGCTTGACCAGGAACGACGCGCACACCAGGCGCGCGCGATTAGGCATCCATCCCTCCGTGAGCAGCTGGCGCATTCCGGCGTCCACCAGGGCCAGCCCGGTGTCGCCGCGAGCCCAGCGCCCGAATCGCTCGCGGGCGGCGCCGTCCCGGTCGGGCACGGGTGCCCCGGTGCCGCGCAGGTCGTGCCAGGCCGAGTGCGGGTCGTGCCACAGCACGTCGGCGTAGAACTCCCGCCACACCAGCTGGCGGCGGAACTCCGGTGCCGCCTGCCCGGCGGCGTCGAGCGCCGCGAGCACCGTGCGCGGGTGCAGCGCGCCCACGTGCAGGTGCGGGCTGAGCCGACTCGTCGCGTCGCGCCCCAGTTGGTCGCGCGTGGCGCCGTAGCCGTCGGCCCGACCCGCGAAGTCGAGCAGAGCCTCGAGGGCGACGCCCTCTCCCGCGGGCGGCCGTGCGGGGGCCGGCGCCGTGGGCAGGCCCGCGAGGTGCGCCGGGCGCCGCGTGCCCACGACGGCGCGCAGGGCCGCTGGTTCGGTCCCGGCGGCCGCGATCCACGTCACCGGCGGCGTCTCGGCGGGGCCCGGAACGCGCCCCGCCGCGTCCGCCCACGCGCGCGCGTAGGCCCCAAAGACCCGGTAGGGGCGGCCACTGCGCTGGCGCAGCGTGCCGGGGTCGACGACGTAGGGCGTCGAGATCGGCCGCCAGGCGATGCCGGCCTGGACCAGTGCGTCGGCGACGGCCGCGTCGCGGGCTCGCCCCCGCGGCGTGGTCTCCGCGGTGGCGTAGACCGCCGCCGCCCCGACCTCGCGCGCTGCGGCGACCAGGACCGCGGCGGGGTCGCCGACGCGGATGACCAGGCGGTGACCGCTCGCGGCCGCCAGGCTCGCCAGCGCCTCGCTCAGGTACCAGCCTCGCGTGGGTCCAACCGATGCGGCCAGGGCCGGATCGACCACGAAGAGACCGAGGACGGGACCGCGCGTCGCGGCCGCGGCCAGGGCCGGTTGATCGTGCAGGCGCAGGTCGCGCCGGAACCAGACGATCGAGCGCACCGTACCTCCCGCGCGCACCCTAGTGGGACGGTTCCGGCGACACCGCCAGCGTCCGCAGTCGGCGGCCCAGGTGCTCCTCAATGGCCGCGCCCATCAGGGAGTGGACCTCGCCGGCGCCGGGTGGGTCCACCTCGCGCAGGACGACGCCGAGCTCGCCGCCGCCGATGCGGCGCAGGAGGGACAGCGCCGCGGCCGAGACGGCCCGGCCACGGCGGCACTGCGCGCACAGCGCCCCTCCGGTGGCCGCGTCGAAGGCCACCAGGGGCTCGCCGCGGCCGCAGCTGACGCAGCAGTCGAGCACCGGCGCTGCTCCGTCGAGGGCGAGGAGGCGCAAGAAGAAGGCCGCCGGGACCAGGTTGGGACGCAGCGCGGGATCGTCCAGGGTCTCGAGCACCCGGACCAGCAGCTCGTAGCGCGCCTCGTCGGCCAGGTGATCGGCGGGCGTGGCGTCGACGGCCTCGACCACGCTGTAGCCCGCGGCGATCCGCTCGTAACTGGCGCGCAGCGTCGTCAGGTGGCGCTGGCTGTCCACGTGGCGAACGATGAAGCGCTCGCCGCGCCCCTGGATGAGGTCGACGCGCACGACCGACAGGGGCTCGAGCGCGGCGCCGAGGCGGCTGGTCGGCTTGCGGGCGCCCCGGGCGATGACCCGGACCCGACCCGCCTGACGCGTGTACAGCGTCGCGGTGCGGTCGGCCTCCCCCTCGGCCCACGTGCGCAGGACGACGGCATCGTCGGCCAGCTCCCTCACCGGTCGTCCTTGGGTCGCGGGGGGAACTTGGGCCGCCGCGGCGGGATGCCGATGGCGCGCTCCAGGGCCAGTCCCGCCCAGATCAGCCCGACCAGGACCAGCGGGAGGAGCAACGGCGCCACCAGGCCGGGCTCGCGGGCCAGCGCCAGGACCCACAGGCCCAGGTACACCAGGGCACCTAGTCCGGCGACCAGGCGCCCCAGCCTCATCGGTCGAGGCCTCCGAAGCGCCGCTCGCGCTGCTGGAACTCGCCGATGGCCGCGAAGAGGTCCTCGCGCCGGAAGTCCGGCCACAAGACGTCGGTGAACACCAGCTCGGCGTACGCCAGCTCCCACAGCAGGAAGTTCGAGATGCGGTGCTCGCCCGACGTGCGCACGACCAGGTCGGGGTCGGGCAGCTCGGGATGATAGAGCCGCTGGCGGATGGCCTTCTCGCTCACGCCCGACGCACTCACCCCGTCGGCCACCAGGCGCGACACGGCGTCCACGATCTCGGCACGCCCCCCGTAGTTGAAGGCGATGTTGAGGGTCATGCGTCGGTTGCCCGCCGTCAGGTCTCGCGACTCGTCCATGCGACGCAGCACTTGGCGTGGCACGCGCCAGTCGCGCCGGCCCGAGAAGACGATCCGCACGCCCTCGTCATTGAGCTCGTGCGAGCGGCGCTCCAGCAGCCCGCGGTTGAAGTTCATCAAGAAGCGCACCTCGTCGGCGGGCCGCCGCCAGTTCTCCGTGGAGAACGCGAAGACCGTCAGGGCCTTCACGCCCAGCGACAGAGCCCCGTAGGTCGTGTCCATCAGGGCGGCCTCGCCCGCGGCGTGGCCGTCGGTGCGCGGCAGGCCCTGGCGCTTGGCCCAGCGCCCGTTGCCGTCCATCACCACGGCGACGTGGACGGGCACCCGCGCGGCGTCGAGCCACTCCGGAATGGGGAGGGGGCGCAGGTCCGGCACGGGTCCAACCTAGTGCCCGGGCCCCGATCCAGCGGGGCCACGTAAGGTCTCCCCGTGCGCAGCTTCGACCCCGACGACGACGAAGTCCCCGAGGCCGAAGACGCCCCCGACGCGACGCCGCGACGCGACGGCCCGGGCGTGGCGCCGGCCGTCGCGGCGGCCCGCCGACGCCTGGACGCGGCCCGCGCGCACCTGCCGCGCCGGGAGGACCGGCCCGAGCAGGACACCTTGGTTGACGTGGTGGCCGCGGCGATCGCCGCGCAACGCTCGGCCATCATCGAGGCCGGCACGGGGGTGGGCAAGTCCCTGGCCTACCTGGCCGCAGCGTCCGACGCCGGGCGTCGCGCGGTCGTGGTGACCGCCACCAAGAACCTCCAGGACCAGCTGGCCGACCGCGACGTCCCGCTGGTGGCCGCGACCGCGCCGGGCTGGACGACGGCTGTCCTCAAGGGACGGGCCAACTACGTGTGCCGCATGCGCCTGAGCACCGGCGTCGCCGACCAGCTCCCCCTAGACGCCGGAGAGGACCTGCCCCGCAGCGCCTCGGCGCAGGTGCGCCGCATCCAGACCTGGCTGCGCGCGTCAGCGACCGGCGACCTCGACGAGCTGGCCTTCGAGCTCGACGGGCGCGTGCGCCGCGCCATCACCGTCACGCCGGCCGAGTGCCTCGGCCGGGCGGCGTGCCCCCAGGGATCGGCCTGCTACGCCGAGCTGGCGCGCGACCGGGCTGCGGCGGCCGACCTGGTCGTCGTGAACGCCCACCTCTACCTCGCGCATCTCGCGGTGGGCGCGGGCATTCTCCCCGAACACGACCTGGTCATCATCGACGAGGCCCACGAGTTCCCCGAGATCGCCGCCGAACTCCTGGGCGCCTCGGTGAGTCCGGGGCGCCTGCGCGTGGTCGCGGCGGCCGCGCGCGCGGTCCTGGGCCCCGTGGCCGTGGTCGACGCGGTGGCGGGAGTCGCCGAGCGCCTCCAGGAGGCTCTGCGCACCCGCGTGGCCGTCGTGCGGCGCACCGATCTCGATGAGGGCCTGATCCAGCAGCTCGCGGCGGCCCGCGAGGCGGCCACCCAGCTGGCGGGCGCCCTGCGGGAGAGCCCCGAGGCCGGCGAGCGCGCCAATGCGCGATTCCGACGTGCCGCCGGTCCCCTGGCCCAGCTGCTGGTCGACCTGCGCCGCCTCGTGGCGCCGGGCGACGGCGACGTCGCGTACCTGACCGAGCGCGAGCGCGACGTCACGGTCGACCTGGCCGTCGTGGACCCCGGTCCACTGCTGGCCAGCACCCTGTGGCCCGGGGTCACGGGCGTGCTGGTCAGTGCCACGATCCCCGACGGGCTGGACCGTGCGGTCGGACTGCCCGGATGCGAGATCGTGCGCATCGCCAGTCCCTTCGACTACCGGCACCACGCCCTGCTCTACGTTCCCCCCGACCTGCCCGCGCGCACCGCACCCGAAGCCGAGCTGGCGATCACCGACGAGCTGGTCACCCTCATCACCGCCGCGGGGGGTCGCACCCTGGCCCTGTTCACCAACCGCGGCGTCATGGCCCGGGTGGCTGCCGCGGTCGCCGACCGCATCGAGACACCCGTCCTGGTTCAGGGACGGCTCAGCCGCGACCGCCTGATCCGCCGGTTCCGCGAAGAGCCCGAGACCAGCCTCTTCGCCGTGACGAGCTTCTGGCAGGGCGTCGACGTCCCCGGACGCTCCTTGCACCTGGTCACCATCGACCGTCTGCCCTTTGGCGTCCCGACCGACCCGCTGGCCGCCGCACGCCGCCAGCGCGCCGAGCATCCTTTCGTCGAGGTCGACCTGCCGCGCGCCACGATGCTCCTGGCCCAGGGCGTGGGCCGGCTCATCCGCTCGTCGACCGATCGTGGCGTCGTGGCCGTGCTGGACACCCGCCTGGCCGACGCCCCCTACCGCGCCCACTTCTTCCGGCGCCTGCCGCCGATGCGCCGCACGCGCGACCGTGACCAGGTCATCTCCTTCCTCACGGGCCTCGACCGCGACCCGGTTCAGTAAACTAGTATTTCTAGTTGTTTACTAGTGCATTAGGAGCCCCGTGTCCCTCTCCCTGGCCCTGACCGCGGCCGTCGTCGGCCTGCTGGTCGGGATGACCGGAACCGGCAGTGGGGCGCTGCTCACCCCGGTGCTGATCGTCGGGTTCCACGTGGCGCCGGTCACCGCGGTCGCCACCGACCTGGTCGCCTCGGCGATCCTGCGACCGCTGGCGGTCGTCTCCTACGGGCGCCGCGGGGCCGTCGACTGGCCCCTGGCTCGCCGCGTGGCCCTGGGCGCGGTGCCCGGTGCGCTGGTGGGCCGCCTCTTCGGGTCCGCGGCCGCGATCTCGGGGCCCCTGCTGACACGGCTGATCGGCGGCGTCCTGCTGCTGGGTGGCGCCGCCCTCCTGGTGCGCGCCTCGGGCACTGCCGCGTCGTTGTGCGCCAGCACCCCTCCCCCGTGGTTGAGCGTGGCGATCGGCCTCGGCGGGGGCGTGGCCGTGGGCCTGACGTCGGTGGGCGCGGGTGCGCTGATGATCTCGCTGCTCGCCCTGACGCATCCGGGTCTGGCCGGCCGCCGCCTCGTGGGCACCGACCTGGCCCAGTCGGTCCCCTTGGCCCTGGCCGCGGCGGCCGGCGCCCTCGGCGGTCCATCCGTCTCGGGCCCGCTGCTGCTGGCGTTGCTCGTCGGAGCCGTCCCCGCGGCCCTGGCCGGCGCGTGGCTGGCCACTGGACGTCTCGAGCGCGTCGCTCGTACCCTGGTCGTCGCGCCGACGGTCGGGGCGGGCGTGGTGCTGGTGGGCGCCCCCGCCAGCGCCGGCGTGGCTGCCGCGGTCGCCGCCACGGGAGCGGCGGTGGCGATCAGTAGCCGAAGCGGTCGAGCACGTCGTCGCGACGCTGCCAGTCCCTCTCGACCACGACGCGCAGCTCCAGATACATCCCCGCGGGGAGCTGCTGGCGCGCCGCCGTCCCGATCGCCCGCAGGTTCTGGCCACCGCGCCCGAGCACGATGGCCCGCTGACTCGGGCGCTCGACGACGATCTCGACGCGCGCCCGACGCTCGGTGATCTCGGTGACGCGGCAGTGCACCGCGTGGGGCAGCTCCTCGCGCGCGCGCCACACCACCTGCTCGCGCACCAGTTCGGCGACCCACTCGGCCGACTCGACGTCGGACACCTCGTCGGCGTCGAACAGGTAGGGCGACTCGGGCATGGCTGCGCGCAGATGGTCCCGCAGGGCGTCAACGCCCCCTCCGGTGCGCGCTGCGGTCGCGAAGTACTCGACGCGCTGGGCGGCCTCCGCCACACCGGCGGCGGCGGCCAACTCCTCGACGACGCGGGAGGCCGCCAGCAGCTGCTCGGCCACCGTCGCCCGCCCCGCGCGGTCGGTCTTGTTGACCACGACCACGGGGGCCAGGTCCGGGGCCGCGGCCGTGGCCCGCACCAGCAGACCGAGGGTCGCGCGGTCGCCAGGCCCCAGGACCTGGGGTGCTTCGATCACCGCGATCACGGCGTCCACGTCGCTGACCGCGTGGCGCGCCACCTCGTTGAGACGGTGACCCAGAGTGGTCTGGGCCCGGTGCAGACCGGGCGTGTCCACGAAGACCATCTGGACGCCACCCTCGGTCAGCACGCCGCGCACCGCGCGCCGCGTCGTGTTGGGCGACGCCGCCGTGATCGACACCTTGGCCCGCGTGAGCGCGTTGACGAGCGTCGACTTGCCCACGTTGGGCCGCCCGAGCACGGCGACCAGGCCAGCGCGCGTCACGAGGCCTCGTCGGGCTCGACCAGCACGTCGGCCACGCGGCGGCCCTCGACGCGCAGCACCGTGAGGCGGTAGCCGGGGACCGCGAACTCCTCGCCGATCTCGGGCACCCCGCCGGCCAGGTCCAAGACGAGCCCACCCACGGTGTCCCAGCCGTCCTTGGGCAGGTCCAGGTTGTAGTCGACGTTCGCGTCGTCGATGTTGAGGCGGCCGCTCAGCGTCAGGCCAGTGCCGGTCGTGTGCGCTACCACCTGCTGGTGGGGATCGGATTCGTCGGTGATCTCGCCGACCAGCTCTTCCAGGACGTCTTCCAGGGTGACCAGCCCGGCGGTCCCCCCGTACTCGTCGACCACGATCACCAGGTGGCCGCGCGTGCGGCGCATCTGGGTGAGCAGAGACGCCACCCGCTGGGTCTCGGGCACGAAATGGACCTCGCTGGCGTGGGCCCCCACCGGCTCGTCGCCGCGGCCCGCGACCACCAGGGCGGCCAGCTGGCGCAGGTGGACGATCCCGACCACGTCGTCGACGCCGGTGCCGAGCACCGGCAGGCGCGAGCGCCCCGACTCGACGGCGACCTCGAGGGCGGCCGCGACGGTGGCGCTGGCCTCGACGTCGACGAAGTCGGGTCGAGGCACCATGACCTCGCGCACGATGGTGTCGCCGAACTCGATGACCGAGTGGATGAAGGCCCGCTCGTCAGAGGCGATGGCTGCGTCCTCGTGGGCCACGTCGGCCAGGGCCAGGACCTCGGACTCGGTCACGCGGGCCGGGCCCGGGGGCGCACCCAGCAGGCGCAGCACGGCACCAGCCAATCCCTGGAGCCCCATGGCCAGCCAGCGCACCGGGGCCACGCGCAGCAGCCCCGCCACCAGCGGCGCGCTGACCAGAGCGGTCTCGTCGGGATGGGCGACCGCGAAGTTCTTGGGGATGGCCTCGAACAAGACGAAGATCACCACGACCTCGCACACCGTGGCCACGATGACGCCGGCCGGCCCGAACAGGTGTCCGGCCACGACGCCGACCAGCGTGGCCGAGGTCAGCTGGCACACCAGGACCAGCAGGAGCACCGGGTTCAAGAACCGCTCGGGCGACGCGACCAGGCTGGCCAGGGCTCGAGATCCCCGGCGTTTCTCCTCGCTCAAGACGCGGGCGCGCGACTTGCTCACGCGCACCAGCGAGGTCTCGGCCGCGGCCAGGAAGCCCGAGACCACGAGGAGGACGGCGACCACGGCCACCAGGGCCGAGTCGCCCCCGGACCAGGCGGTGGCGATCACGGCCGCGCGCGGTAGTGGCGAGCCAACAGCTCGCGCTCGCGCTGCTCCATGCGCTCGGCCTCCTCGTCGATCTCGTGATCCCAACCCAGAAGGTGCAGCACCCCGTGGACGATGAGCAGGGCGATCTCGTCCTGGGTGGACTGCTCGTGGTCGACCGCGTTGCGCGCGGCGACCGCCGGGCACACCACGATGTCGCCGAGCAGCTGGGGGATGTCGGGCACCGAGGGGTCGCCCGGCCCCGTGCCCCCACTGTCGGGAGAGCGGCCACCGGGCTCGGGCTCCTCGTCGATCGGAAAGCTCAGCACGTCGGTGGACCCCGACGCGCCCATGAACTGCTGGTTCAGGCCCGCCATGGTGACCTCGTCGGTGAAGATCAGCGACACCTCGACCAGGCCGCGCACTCCCTCGTCGTCGAGTGCCGCGCGCGTGAGCTCGGTCCAGCGCTCCAGGTCGATGGCGACGTCGCGCTGCTCGTCGGCGGCGAAGATGTCGATCACCCGTGCTCCTCGTAGGCGGCCACGATGTCGGCCACGATCCGCGCCCGTACGACGTCGCGCCGCCCCAGGTGGACGAAGCGCACCCCCTCGACATCGTGCAGGATCGCCTCGATGCGATCCATCCCGCTCTCGTGACCGCTCAGGTCGATCTGGGTGACGTCGCCAGTGACCACGGCCTTGGCGTTGAAGCCGATGCGGGTCAGGAACATCTTCATCTGCTCGGGCGTGGTGTTCTGCGCCTCGTCCAGGATGATGAACGAGTCATTCAGGGTGCGCCCGCGCATGAAGGCCAGGGGGACCACCTCGATGGAGCCGTTGGCGATGAGGCGCTGGGTCCCCTCGGGCCCCAGCATGTCGTAGAGGGCGTCGTAGAGCGGCCGCAGGTACGGGTCGACCTTGGCCATCAGGTCCCCGGGCAGGAAGCCGAGCCGCTCACCGGCCTCCACGGCCGGACGCGTCAGCACGATGCGCTGGGCGCGCCGCGCCTGCAGGGCCTGGACGGCGGCCGCTACGGCCAGGTAGCTCTTGCCCGTACCGGCGGGCCCAATCGCGAAGGTCACCGTCGCCGCCTCGATGGCGTCGGCGTAGCGCTTCTGGCCAGCGGTCGCCGGGCGCACCGCCTTGCCGCGCAGCCCGCGCACGACCTCGTGGGCCAGGACCTCGCTGGGTCTGAGGTCGTCGTTGACCATGTCGATGGTGCGTGAGATCTTCGCCGGGTCCAGCGCCTGGCCGGACTCCAGCACCAGCACCAGCTCGTCGAAGAGGCGCAAGATGGTGGTCGCGTCGTTCCCCGCCACCGCGATCTCGTTGCCGTGCACCGAGATGCGCGCGTCGGGGTAGGCACGCTCGATGACCCGCAGGTGCTCGTCTCGCGGCCCGAGCAGGCCCGCCAGGACCTCCAGGCTGCTCACGGTGGTCGTCGCGGTCCGGACGGGCGCGGCCGGATCGTCGACGCTCATCCGGGGGGCCACCCCAGGCGGCGGCCGCCCAGGACGTGGAGGTGGAGATGTGGCACGGACATCTGCGCGTCGGGGCCGACGTTCATCACCAGCCGGTAGCCCTGCTGGCGCACCCCCTCGTCCTCCATAACCTTCTGGGCCAGCATGATCAGGTCGTCGACGACACCTCCGTGGTCGCTCGCGACCTCGTCGGCGCTGGTGATGTGCTCCTTCGGGATCACCAGAACGTGCACGGGCGCTTGGGGGGCCACATCGTAGAACGCCAGCGCCCGCTCGCTCTGGGCGATCACGTCAGCCGGGATGGCACCCTCCACGATCTGGCAGAAGAGGCACTCACTCATCGACGTCCCCTCATCATTACCTACTTTCCGCCCTCGCCGACGCCCCCGTCAAGGCGTCCGAGAGTCATCAGGGTAGCGGCTGCCAGGGCCGCCGTCTCGGCCCGCAGCACCAGAGCACCCAACGAGACCCGCGGACGCGTGGCGTCCCACTCGTCGGGCGCCCACCCCCCTTCGGGACCGATAGCCACCGCGTCGACCCGGGACCAGGGATGCGGGCCGCCAAAGTCGGCGACGGCCACGGTGGCTGGCACGTCGGCCACGCGGGTGGCCGAGCCGATCTCGAGCAGGTACGGGCGCCGCGCCTGGGCCGCGGCCTCTCGGGCCACTCGCGTCCAGCGCTGGACCAGCCGCTCCTCGCTGTCGGCGTCCAGGCGCACCACGGCGCGCGTGGTGCGCAAGGGCACCACGCGCGTCACCCCGAGCTCGGTCGCCTTGGCGACCGCCCACTCGCTGCGATCGCCCTTCAGGGGCGCCAGGTAGAGCGTGGTGTCGCGCGGAGCCGGGTCGACACAGACCTCGCTGACCCGGTCGAGCCCGTCGGGGCCGACCGTTGCCAGGGCCCAGCGCCCGTGGCCGTCACACACCACGACGTGCTCTCCGGGCCGGGCCCGCAGCACGCGGCGCAGATGGTGGTCGTCGGTCGCGGTGAGCTGGGGAGCGGTCGGTTCGTCGACGAAGAACTGGGCCAGCGCCCGGCGCCGGGCGTCGCTCACCGCTTTGACCGTCGCCGAAAGAGCCCGCCGGCCGGCTCGGCGACGGCCTCGCCGCGGTGCGCGGCCAGCTCGCGCAGCAGCGCCTCGGACCTCTCATCCAGCTCGGCGGGCACCTCGACGAGGAGGTGCACGTAGAGATCGCCCCGCCCCCGGCCGTGGAGGTGGGTCACCCCCTCGTGGCGGATGCGCTGGACGGCGCCGGGCGCGCTGCCGGCGGGGACCTCGATGCGGAGCGTCCCGCGCAGCGTGGGCACCTCGACGGAGGTGCCCAGGGCCGCCTGGGTGAAGGCCAGGTGCACCTGGTGATGCAGGTCGTCGCCGTCACGTAGGAAGCGGTCGTCGGGCGCCACGCGCAGGTGGACGAAGAGACGTCCCGGCGGGCCGCCACGTGGGCCGACCGGTCCCCGATCGGCCAGCCGCATCGTTGAGCCGTCCTCGACCCCGGCCGGGATCTGGATCGTCATGGTCACGGGCGCCACCACGCGTCCATCTCCCCGACACGTCGGGCAGGGACTCTCGATGAGCGTCCCGAATCCCCCACAGCGCGGGCAGGTCGACGTCGTCACCATCTGCCCGAGGATGGAGTTGCGCACGCGGCGGACCTCACCGAGGCCGCCACACTCGGTGCACGTGGTGGTCGTGGTCCCCGGCGCCGCGCCCGAGCCGGTGCAGGTCGGGCAGCGCTGGGCCAGGCTCGCGGTGATCTCCTTGGTCGCCCCGAAGGCGGCCTCCTCCAGCGTGATCTCGACGCTCATCTCGGCGTCGGGCCCGGTCTGGGGACCCCGCCGGGTCGGGCTGTGGCCCATGGACCCGAAGAACATGTCGAAGATGTCCTGCACCGAGCCCGCACCAAAGGGGCTGCCGCCGGCGCCCACGTCGGCGCCGAAGCGGTCGTAGTTGGCGCGCCGCTCGGGATCCGAGAGGATCTCGTAGGCCTGGGAGATGTCCTTAAAGCGGGCCTCGGCGCCCGGGTCCTCGGGATTGGCGTCGGGATGGTACTGGCGAGCCAGACGGCGATAGGCCCGCTTGAGCTCGTCGGCCGAGGCGGTGCGCTCGACTCCCAGGATCTCGTAGAGGTCGGGACTAGTCACGCTCGTGGCCCTCCAGGTGCTGGGTCAGCTCCTGGGAGACCGCCCGGGCGGTGGCCATGGCCTCGCCGTACTTCATGCGCGTGGGGCCGAGCAGGCCCACCGCGCCCACCGGCTGCCCCTCCACGGTCACCGGGGCCACCACGATGGCGCACGACGCCAGAGGGGCGACGCCGCTCTCGGAGCCGATGGCGACGCTCTGGCCGCGCTCGAGGATGTCTTGGACCAGCGACACCACCAGCAACTCCTGCTCCAGGATCGAGAGCACCTGACGCACCGTCTCGACGCCGTCGAAGGACTCGGCCACCCGGGAGGACCCGCCGATGAAGAGCTGCTCGCCCTCGCGCGTGGGCACCTCGGCGTGGAGGGTGGCCACCGAGTCGCGCACCAGGGCCGCGACGTGGTCGGACCGCGAGGGCACCTCGAGCCGGTCGTCGAGCTGGGTACCCAGCAGCAGCGCGTTGAGCTGGCGCGAGGCCTCGGCCACCTCGGCGTAGGAGGCATCGAAGGAGGGATACACGCTGTGCTTGGTCACGGTGCCGTCGGTGAAGACGGTGACCAGCAGCTGGTGGCGCGCGTCCAGGCTCACCAGCTGGGACGACGCGATCGGCGTGCGCGAGCCCGCCGAGGAAACCACGACCGAGGTGTAGTGGGTCAGCTGGGACAGCAGCGACGAGGTGCGGGCGAAGAGGCCCTCGACCTCACCGCGCATCGTCGCGAAGAAGTCGGTGATCTGGTGCTGCTGGATCTCGCCGACGACGCCTTCGTGCAGGTGGTCCACGAAGTAGCGGTACCCCTTCTCGGTGGGCACCCGACCCGCCGAGGTGTGGGGCTGCACCAGGTAGCCCTCGCGCTCCAGGGCCAGCATCTCGGAGCGCACGGTCGCCGAGGAGACCGCCAGGTCACTGTGGGCGGCCACCGACGACGAGCCCACCGGCTGCGCCGAGTCAATGTGCTCGCGCACCACGGTCTCGAGGATGGTGGCCTTGCGCGCGTCCAGGTCGTGGGACGCAGTCGGCCTGCGCGCCGATCGACGAGCCATGGCACCTCCTTGTTAGCACTCGATTCTACCGAGTGCCAGGACCGGTGGTCACTCCTCGAGGCGCAGGGCCGCCACGAAGGCCTCCTGGGGGACCTCCACGCGCCCCAGGTTCTTCATGCGCTTCTTGCCCTCCTTCTGCTTCTCCAGCAACTTGCGCTTGCGGGTGATGTCACCGCCGTAGCACTTGGCCAGCACGTCCTTGCGGCGCGCCTTGACCGTCTCACGGGCAATGACCCGCCCACCGACCGCGGCCTGGATCGGCACGTCGAACATCTGGCGCGGGATCAGGGCGCGCAGCCGCTCGACCATCCGACGTCCGTAGTAGTCGGCGTTGGCCCGGTGCACGATGGTCGAGAAGGCGTCGACCGGCTCGTGGTTTATCAGCACGTCCACGCGCACCAGGGGGCTCGTCATGTACCCGTGGGGCTCGTAGTCCAGGCTGGCGTAGCCCTTGGTGCGGCTCTTCAGCGCGTCGAAGAAGTCGATCACGACCTCGGCCAGAGGGATCGCGTAGCGCAGCTCCACGCGCTCGGCCGAGAGGTACTCCATCTTGGTCATCTCGGCGCGGCGTGACTGGCACAGGTCCATCACCGCGCCCAGGTACTCGGCCGGGGTCAAGATGGAGATCGCCAGCAGCGGCTCGTCGATGTGGTCCAGGCGGCTCGGGTCGGGTAGGTCCGTGGGGTTGTCGATGTCCCGCTCGGTCCCGTCGGACAGGAATGCCCGGTACACCACCGAGGGAGCCGTGGCGATGAGCGACAGCCCGAACTCCCGCTCGAGGCGCTCGCGGACGATCTCCATGTGGAGCAGCCCGAGGAAGCCGCAACGGAACCCGAAGCCCAAGGCCCGGCTGGTCTCGGGCTCGAAGGTGACGGCCGCGTCGTTGAGCTTCAGCTTCTCCAGCGCGTCGCGCAGGTCCGGCAGGTCGTCGCCATCAATGGGATAGATCCCGCAAAAGACCATGGGCTTGGGATCCTGGTACCCCTCGAGAGGCGCCGACGCGGGGCGGACGGCATCGGTCACGGTCTCTCCGGATCGGGCCCCGCCCACGTCCTTAATGCCCGCGATGAGGTAGCCCACCTCGCCTGGCCCCAGACGATCCACCGCCAACATCTCGGGCGTGCGCACGCCGATCTCCTCGACGTCGTGGGTGTCACCCGCCTGCATCATGCGGACCCGCGTGCCCGAGCGCAGGGTCCCCTCCATCACGCGCACCGAGCTGACGACGCCGCGGTACTGGTCGTAGACCGAGTCGAACACCAGGGCCCGTAGCGGGACGTCGCTGCGCCCACCGGGGGCGGGGATGCGCGCGATGACGGCGCGCAGCAACTCGGCCACGCCTTGCCCGGTTTTGGCCGAGATCGACAGGACCTCCTCGCCGGGCAGGCCGAGCACCTTCTCCAACTCGTCGATGCAGCGCTCGGGGTCGGCCGCGGGCAGGTCGATCTTGTTGAGGACCGCGATGATCTCCAGGTTGTGCTCGAGGGCCTGATAGCAGTTGGCCAGCGTCTGGGCCTGGATGCCCTGACTGGCGTCGACTAGCAGGATGGCCCCCTCGCAGGCGGCCAGCGAACGCGACACCTCGTAGCCGAAGTCCACGTGGCCGGGCGTGTCGATCAGCTGCAGGATGTGTCCCTCGAAGGAGACCCGGACGTTCTGAGCCTTGATAGTGATGCCCCGCTCGCGCTCGATGTCCATCGAGTCCAGGTACTGGGCCCGCATCAGGCGCGGGTCGACGGCCCCGGTGATCTCGAGGATCCGGTCCGACAGGGTCGACTTGCCGTGGTCAACGTGCGAGATGATCGAGAAGTTCCGGATACGCCCCGGGTCGATGGTCGGCGTCGTGCTCACGGTGCAGCCAGGCTACTGGCCCTCTGGTGGCCCGGCCGTTGCGGCCTGCTAGCCTTACAAGGCCCCCGTGTACCGTGACTGAACGAGGTTTCCTCCGTGGCCAACATCAAGAGCCAGATCAAGCGCAACCGCACCAACGAAGAGGCGCGCGAGCGTAACAAGGCCGTCAAGTCCGAGCTGCGCACGCGCGTCAAGACGGCGACCCGCGCTCAGGGAACCCAGGACGAGGCCGCGGCTCTCGCCGTGGCCGTCAAGCGCATCGACATGGCCGCCGCCAAGGGGATCATCCACAAGAACCAGGCGGCCAACCGCAAGAGCGGGCTCATGCGGCGGCTCAACGCCCAGCGGTCCGCCGCCGACGCGAGCTAGCAACACTGCCCGGGCGCGCGCCCACCAGACGCGCCAGGCGAGCCACCAGTACCTCGATCACGGAGAGGTCGGTCGCATCGGCGTCGCCGGTTTCGCCTCGGCTCCCGTAGGTCGCGCCGCCCTTCAGGTCCAGATCGGCCCGCGCCACCAGGTGCACCGCCTCTGCGATGCGGGAGCTGCCCAGGCGGTGGCTGGTCGCCAGCGCCTTGCCCGCCGGATAGGCGCTGATGCCCAGGAGCGACGCCGCCTCCTCGGGGCGTGACAGCCCCGCGCCGTCCAGGCGCGCCAAGCGCAGCACGTAGCGCTGTAGCGCGTTGACCACCTGGAGGCCACTGCGCGCACCCGAGTCGAGCATGCGCCGCGCCACGGCCAGCGCGGTGATCAGGTCCCCGCGCTCAATGGCGTCGGTCAGATCCCACTCGGGAACGTCCCCGGCGTCTCCCACGTAGGGGGCGATCTCCTCGAGGAGTCGCGGGCCGGGACCGTAGACGGCCAGGCAGGTGCGGGCCAGCGCATCCACGCGGGCCATGTCGTCGCCCAGGGCATCGGCCACCGCCCGGGCCGCCACCAATTCCACGACCAGGCCGTAGTCGCCAAAGCGCCCCTGGACGTAGGCGGCTCGGTCGGTTGCGCGAGGGCTCACGGCGGTCTCGATGGTGGACTGGGCGCCCCGGGCCAGAGCCGCCGAGCGCGCGCCGACGACGCCCACGACGAGGACGGCGGCCGGCGTGGGCGACGCCATCCACTCGAGCAGCTCACCGACCGCGTCGCGGCTCAGCGCTTGGGCCTCGCGCAAGACGACCACTCGGTGGTCGACGAGGAAGGGAGGGGTGCGCAGGGCCTCCACGACGCGGGAGAGTACGTCCTCGCTCGCTCCCGCGGTGAAGTCCTCGAGGGCGGTGGCGGGATCCAGGCCGCCCAGCGCCACCGCGATCTGCCGGTGCAGCTCGTCGTGGACCATGGTGGGATCGGTCCCCACGACGCAGACCGACGAGATCACGCGACCTCCCTCTCGGTGCCGGCCGCAGCGGCCTCGCCCAGCACGCGGGCCAGCACGTCGCGCACGCGCACCGTACCCAGCACATCATGCACCCGCAGGACCCGACACCCGCCTAGGATGCCGACGGCCGCCGCGGCCAGCGACGCCTCGCGTCGATCGGTGATCGCCAGGGAGAACAGGTCCCCGAGGAATCCCTTGTTCGAGGCGGACAGGAGCAGTGGTGGACCGATCTGAGCCAGGGTGGCCGATTCGCGCAGCAGCGTGGCCGAGTGCGCCGTCGTCTTGCCGAGGTCCAGTCCCGCGTCGATGATCACGTGCTCGGCACCCACGCCGGCCGCCTGGGCCCGGAGCCAGCGCTCGGACAGGAAGTCGCGCACGGTCGCGGTGACGTCGGTGTACACCGGCTGGGGGTCCGCCACGCGCGGGCGCAGGCGAATGTGGGTCGCGACCACCGTCGCCCCGGCGCGCGCCGCGGTCGGCAAGTAGTCCGGATCGGCGAAACCGCTGATGTCGTTGCCGACGACCGCACCGACGCCGTAGCACGCGCCGGCCACCTCCGCGCGCCAGGTGTCGACGCTGAGGGGCACGTCGAAGCGGCGGTGCAGCTCTTCGACGACGGGCACCACGCGTTCGAGCTCCTCGAGGGGCGACACCTCCGGGCCCGGCCCCGCCTTCACGCCGCCGATGTCGAGGATGTCGGCCCCCTGGGCGACCAGGAGGTCGGCCCGGCGCAGCAGCGCGCCGAACGCGAACGTCGCCGCGGGGGCGTAGAAGGAGTCCGGCGTGCGATTGAGCACGCCCATGACCAGGGCCCGCGTGCGCAGGTCGAGACGCTGGGCGCCCAGCACCAGCGGCAGGGGTCCCGCAGCGACGTACGGGCGCACTAGTGCAGGAGGTTCATGAGGCGCCGGCGGTACACCAAGTACCGAGGATCCTCGGGCCCCAGCGCGTCGAGAACCGTCAGGAGGTTGGTCCGCGCCGCCTCGTCGGTGGCCGACTGCGCGAGCAGGTGATCCAGGGTCAAGTCGACGTCGCCATCGAGCACGACGCCCTGGCGCTCCAGGCGCACGCGCGCCAGCACCGTGGCGGCCGCCACCGTGCGCTCGAAGGGCGTCAAGAGTTGCTCGGCCTCATCCAGGCGACCCTGCGCGCGCCACAGTTCGCCCAGGCGCGCGGCGACGTCCGCGTTGTCCGGATCGAGCTCGTGCGCCTCGCGCAGCGACGCCTCGTCGCCGCGCGCGACCAGCTCTTCGAGACGGGAGGATCCGGGAGCCAGCCGACCCACCCACTCGCGCACCGCGTGCTCGGGCAGAGCCCCCACGAAGGAGTCCACCACCTGACCGTCGCGCAGCGCGAAGACTGACGGTATCGACTGGACGCCGAAGGCCTGGGCGACGCGGGGATTGGCATCGACGTCGACGGTGGCCAACTCCACGGAGCCGCCCGTCTCGGCGATCACCTTCTCGATAATCGGCGACAGGGTGCGGCACGGGCCGCACCACGTGGCCCACAGGTCCACCACCACGGGTACCGTCTTGGAGCGCTCCAAGACCGCCGTCTGGAAGGTGGCATCGGTGACGACAGTCATGGGGTCACCTTACCGGCCGCCCCGTCGATCACCCGCCCTGGGACACCCGACGCAGAAACTTGCGGACGTAGCGTTCGCTGCGCGCACCGACGAAGGAATCCACGACCTTGCCGTTGCGGAAGGCCAGCACGGCGGGGATCGACTGGACGCCCATGGCCTGGGCGGTGCGCTGGTTGTGGTCGACGTCGACAGCCACCAGCTCCACGCTGTCGGGAGTCTCGGCGACGACGCGCTCGAGGATTGGCGACAGCATCCGGCACGGGACGCACCACGAGGCCCACAGGTCCACCACGACCGTCACGTCCCGCGAGCGGTCGAGGACCGCCGTCGCGAATGTCTTGTCCGTTACCGCGTTCACGGGCCCGAGCCTACCGGGCGCGGCGGCCGTCGAAGCCCGTCCAGGGTCCCTGTTAGCCTCCGACCGTGAGCGCCGCACCCGCCCTGGACGACCGCGTCGACGCCTGGCTGACCCGTCACGTGGGCCTGGCTGCTCCCCTGCGGGCTACCCTGATCGCGGGCGGCCGATCGAATCTCACCTACCGCGTCGAGGACGCTGACGGGCGTACCGTCGTGCTGCGGCGCCCTCCGACATCTCACGTGCTGCCCACGGCCCACGACATGACGCGCGAGTACCGGATCATCGCGGCCCTGGGGCCTCAGGGCGTCCCAGTGCCCGCAGCGCTGGCCCTGTGTACCGACTCCGCCGTCGCCGAGAGGCCCTTCTACGTGATGGAGTTCGTGGACGGCCTGGTTCTGCGCGACCGCGAGCAGGCCGAGCGCGCCCT
>JAKAUQ010000029.1 GCA_021827705.1 Actinomycetes bacterium | reverse complement strand
CGGGCACCACTCGGCCGAAGCCGTGATCGCCATGGTCTACCTGTGCTGCGGTGGACTCACCATCGAACTGCCGACGACGAGCTTCGCCGGATAACCAGAATTCACCCACACCAACCCGAGGAGAACCACAATTCGGCCACCGGGATTCCGTTGCGGGTCACCACGAAACTTTCGCCAGCGACGACCTCGTCGATCCCTCGGGCGGTGCGATCCTTCCCCGGGTGCCGGGGGGGAGGTCACCGTGTCGCCGCCGTGGTGACGCCAGCAGCGGAGAACTCAGTGGCCGCAATGTCGAGGTCGAGGGTACCGCCGCGCGCGGGGCGCGACGGGGCCACTTACTCGCGGAGCCGCACACACCTCCGGGGTCGCGGCTGGATCGGCGGTGGCGGGTGCCGCGCTGTGGCGGGTCACCGGCTCGCGCGGGTGCTGCGTGGCGCGCTGGCTCGTGTTCGTCGACGCTCGTGGCTCAGAGCGATCCGGTGACGCCAGCTCCCGAGTCGTACCACCACCGCAGGACGCGCAGAGCCTGCAGCGCGATCCACCGTGACGGCGCCGGCGCGCCGTCGTCGACCTCGAACCAGGTACGGCCCGCGGGCCGCTCATCGAGGGGCCATCGTCCGTCGGGGAGACGACGAGACGCCACGATCGCGACGGCCCGGGCCAGGCGTGGGTCCGGTGGTGTCTTCGCCGCCAAGCCGGCGGCCCGAAAGTAGTCGAGAGCCCGCAAGGCGCTGTAACGCCACCACGACGGGTGCACGAAGCGCACGAACGCGTCATCGGCGCAAGCGCCGGTGGTGCGGCGCACGAACAGGTCGCGCTCGAGCAGGAACTCCTCACCGGCGCGGCGGGCGGACCGCACGGCGCCGTCACCACCCTTCGCCTTCTCGAATTCGAGCAGGCCCTCCAAGACGTTGATCGTCGAGGCGAAGGAGGATCGGGTCGAGCCGTTGATCCGCTCGCAGTTCCACCCGCCGTCGGCCTGGCGCTCCGACAGCAGGCGGTCGACGATGGGCGTGACGTCGACGCCGAAGTAGGCTCCATCGGCCACGGTACGCCCGTTGATGCACTCCTCGACCTCGCCGTCCCAGAACGGCTCACTGGCGTGGTCCCAACGGCAGTTGTCACGCAGCAGCTCAACGGTCTCGCGCATGCGCGGGGTCGCGGGGTCGATTCCGAACTCGCGCAGCTGCGTGAGGGCGTAGGTGGAGGCCGTCCAGGGCTGGCCCTCGCGTTCCCAATCGGCCACCTGGAAGTCCCGAGGCACGAAGGAGCCGCCCGCCCACTGTCCGTCCGGGTCCCGCAGGGCCAGTAGGCGGGCACCCCAGCCCTCGGTCGCCACGCGGGCGCGCTCGACCGCCCACTGTGGCTCGGGAGCGCCGACCAGATCGCGGAGGACCTGCCAGCCAATGGCCGGGTCGGCGTCCAGGAGCCATGCCAGGACGGGATCTGCCGTCATCTCCCCACTGTAGGGACGCCAATCGCGGACGCTCCCGCAAGGGACAGCGAAGGCCGGCCGAGCTAGGCGCTTCCGACCGCGCAACGCGCTGACCCGGCCGGTACGGTGAGGAGCGCCACCTCGTCAGAGGGCGGAGCACCGGCGAGGGGAGCCATGAGCCATACCGATGAGTTGCTGACGAGCGCGGAACAGTACGCCGCGAACTTTGGACTGGGTGACCTGCCGATGCGACCCCGACGCCCGGTCGTTGTCCTCACGTGCATGGATGCGCGGATCAATCTGTACGCCCTCTTGGGTCTGCACGAAGGTGACCTGAACATCCTGCGCAATGCTGGCGGTGCTGTCACCGAGGATGTGATTCGCTCGCTCGTGGTCTCGCAGCGCCGTCTGGGGACACGGGAGATCATGGTTATCCACCACCGGGACTGCGGGCTGCGCACGATGGACGAGAGCGCGTTCGTCGCCGATCTCGCGCGCGAGGCCGGCCGGCAGCCCCCGTGGCCGTTGGAGTCCTTCGGCGATCCCGTCTCCGACGTGCGCCGCAGCCTGGGCCGCCTGGCGACCAATGCGTTCCTCGCTCACCGTGACGCGATTCGTGGCTTCCTCTACGACGAGTCGAGCGGGCGTCTCGAGGAGGTCGTGGCGGATCCGCGCGTGTCTGACCCGCCGGCCTAGCTGATACCGACCACGCGCGCCACCTGCTTCCAGTGGCTCCGCTCGTGCAGCGCGAGACGGCGCACGTAGTCGGCCACCGATCGCTCCCGTGGCGCTCCAGCGCCGGTCACGGTGATGTGTTGCGACCACTGGTGAGCCGTCAGGGTGCCCAGCTGGTCGAGGAGGGCGACGCGCTGGACGGCGAAGCTCTCGCAGTTGTCACGGTAGCTGCGCCGCACATAGTCCGTGCCTTGGGCCCAAGTGAGCGGATTCACCGCCCGCAGCACGGAGGCGTCGCGCTGCAGGATCGTGGTGATGGCACCTCCCCAGACGTCAGCGCACGAGCGCAGGTGGCTGAGGACCTCGACTGCGCTCCACTCGCGAGAAGAGGGAGCCGCTCGAGGAGGACGCGACGAGCAGTGCAGGCGCCCCGGAGTTTGCCAGAGGATGTCGATCAGTTGGTCGAGCTCGGCCGAGTGCTCCACGACGTCTCAACCTGGCGTCGGGGCCGGTTGCCGCCCGGGGTCCTGGCTGACGCCCGAGGGCGGACGCAGCGCCCACCGGCAGATCTCGACCCAGGCGTGTGCGACGTCGTCACGTCGGGCCAGCGCCACGTCCGTGACGGCGACTCGCAGGGGCAGGTGAGTGCCTGCCCAGCGCGCGGCCTCTCGCAGATGGACGTGCGGCCACCGGGTGGCGACCGTGACGTGGGGAACAAAGGGGCGCGCTGCGGGTCCACCGTCGTGTGGCGGCTCGCCCAGCAGCGCACGGAGCTCGACGAAGGGGTCGGCGCTGCAGGGTTGGAGCGTGACGACCCGTCGCCCGAACCAGGAGACCGTGAAGAAGTCCGTGTCCCAGCCTGGACAGTACCGGGCGGCGGCGAACACCCTGGAGTCGGTGTCGGATAGATCGCGGTCACCAGACCACGGGGCCCACAGAGTCACGTGGGCGGGCAGGGCACCGGGGTGGCGATAGGGATCGACCACCTGGTCGAGCGGGGGCAGGGGAACATAGAGCACCAGGTGCACACGCCCCTCCACGTCACTGTTGTAGTCCACGCGACGATCGGCGTGCTGGACAAAGTATGTGGCTACCATGCAGTTGGCGTGGGGTGACCGAGTATCTCGCGGGCGCCGGGCGACGGCCTGGAGGAGGTGGTGATGCGACGATGGGCTCAGGTGCTCAGTGTGGCAGCGGTGCTGAGTCTCGCTCTGGGCACGTATTCCGCGGGTGCGGCCACGCATTCGCGACGGCACATCACGGTGCGGCCAGCGATCGCGTTGCGCAATGGTGAGGTGGTCCGGGTGCAGGGCGCGGGCTTCAAGGCCCACGAGACCGTCTATCTCGTGGAGTGTCTAGCCGTCGCGCAAGGACAGAGTCAGTGCGACATCATGACCGCGACGCCGGCCACGACCACGGCTCGCGGCGTCCTCCCGGTGACCAGGTTCAAGGTGCACACGGGCAAGATCGGCAAGGGGCGCTGCGGCACGACGCCGCGGAACCTGGCCGCCTGCGCGATCAGTGTGGGCACGGCCACGGGTAAGGACACGGCCAGTGCGCGAATCCGCTTCCGATTGGTGCGCGCGTAGCTGGGCGTCGCGCGATTGAGAGAGCGGAGACGCCTCGGCCCTGGCCCGATGCGCCCCCGCCGTAGAGGAGGTCTGGTGACCAACGTCGATGGCAGGGCGGCTCGCGGCGCGCGCAGCCTGCATCCAGCTCGGGTGCAGGTGAGCTTCGTGGCGCTCATGTCGGTCCTGTTCCTGACCTTCCTCGACAACACGGTCGTCAGTCCCGTGCTGACCGGCGTGCAGGCGGGCCTACACGCCGGCGTGACGCAGCTCCAGTGGGTGGTGGGTGGCTACGCACTGGCCTTCGCCAGCCTGATGCTGATGAGTGGATCGATGGGTGACCTCATCGGGCGAAAGTCCGTTCTGCTGACGGGAGTCGGCGTCTTCATCGTTGGCTCGGTCCTCAGCGCACTGGCGCACAACGTCGGCGAGCTGATCGTCGGAAGAGTTGTGATGGGTGTCGGGGCCGCGGGCTCCGAGCCCGGGACGCTGTCGATCCTCCGTCACATCTATCCCCTCCAGCGGGCCCGGGCGCGGGCCCTCGGGGTGTGGGCGGCCGTCTCGGGCCTGGCCCTGGCGGCGGGGCCAGTGATCGGTGGGATCCTGGTCGGACTATGGAGCTGGCGCGCTCTGTTCTGGTTCAACGTGCTCTTCGGCGCCCTGGCGTTCTTCGCAGCGTGGGCGGCACTGCCCAGTCGGCCTCCGCGAGAGCGCGGACCGATGGATGTGGTGGGCTTCGCCCTGAGCGCGCTGGCGCTAAGTACCGTGACCTTTGGCATCATCCACGGCGAGAGCGTCGGATACGGCGCTGGCTCGGTCCTGGCCCTGTTCGTGGTGAGCGCGGTTTCGGCGGGGCTGTTCGTCATCGTGGAACTGCGGGTGCGTGAGCCGATGCTGGACTTGCGCTACTTCGCGCGACCGGTCTTCGCGGGCGCCAATGCGGTGGCCTTCGCCAGCTACTTCTCGATCTTCTCGATCTTCTTCTTCGTCGCGCTGTACCTCGAGGTCGTGCGCAGTGCCGGCGCCTACCGGCTGGCCATCGACTTCCTACCCTTGTTGGTGGGGATGGTCGCCGCATCGCTGGTGACAGGGCGATGGGTGGCGCGGGTCGGCTCGCGGCTGCCGATGACGGTCGGGAGCCTGCTAGCCGCCGCGGGCGTCCTGACGACCAATGCCGTCGTGGCGCGGGATCCCGGACTCGGCCTTCTGGGCTGGACGATGGGGCTGGCCGGCGTGGGCTTCGGCATCGTGGTGGTGCCGGTCACCTCCGACGCGTTGAACGCGCTGCCCTCGGAGCACTCGGGCATGGCGGCCTCGACGGTGAACACTGCCCGGGAGCTCGGGGCGGTTACCGGTGTCGCCGTCTTGGGCTCGCTGGTCAATGGTCAACTGACTGTCCAGCTGATGGCGCGCCTCAGCGCTCTCGGGGTGCCGCCGTCTTTTCGCCAGGAGATCATCACGGCTCTCACGACGGGGTCCATCTCGGCTCAGGCTCGCCAGTACGAGGGAGGTTCCAAGGCCATCGACGCCATCATCAACCGGGTGGTCAAGGCGGCCTACGGCGCCTTCACCAACGGGCTGCACATCGCGCTCACCGCTGCGGGCGCGCTGATGGTCGTGGCAGCACTGGTGGCCGCCATCACTGGAAGCACGGGCGGAGCCGTGGTGCCCGAGGACGCGGAGGCCAGCAGCGAGGGCTGAGCGCAGCGGTTAACGTCTCGAGATGGCACCGGCTGCGACGCGGGCGTCGGCGGTCTCGCACGACGCGGTACCAGGTTCCTGGGCAGCGCGATGAGCGTGATCACCTGGGGGTTCGTCGCGGCTTCGCTCGTCATCATCGTGGTCCCGGGTCCGAGCGTGCTGTTCACGCTAGCGCGGGGCGTCGCCTGGGGTCGCCGGGTCGCGGTGGCCTCGGCTCTCGGCAACTCGATCGGCACCCTGGTGCTGGCGTCGCTGGTTGCCGTCGGCCTGGGACCGGTCGTGACGCGGTGGCCGGGCGCATCGATTGCTCTGCAGTTGGCGGGTGGCTCGTACCTGGTGTTCCTCGGTGTGGATGCTCTGCGCCATCGCCGTGAGGTGGCCCGCACGATGGCTTCGCCCGTGGGAGGACGGCCCAGCGCCTCGCGCGCGATGCGCCAGGGATTCACCGTCGGTGGGCTCAACCCCAAGGCGCTGGTCTTCTTCCTGGCGGTGTTTCCCCGCTTCTTGCGCACCGGTGGGGCGCCCACGACCGTGCAGCTGCTGGCCATGGGGGTGGTCTTCAGTGGGCTGGCCTTCCTCAGCGACTCGTCGTGGGGAGTGGTGGCCGGGACCGCGCGGAAGTGGCTGGCTGGCCACCCGCGTCGCCTGGTGGCGCTGCGGGTGACCGGCGGGACCGTAATGGTTGCTCTAGGCGCCTCCGTCGTCGGGGCGGCGTTCCTGGGCTGACCGCGGGGGTCTACCTCGTGCCGCGGCGACGTGGGCCCGGTCACTGGGCACATTGTGTCGGGCCGGTGGGCGAAGCTGGCAGTACGTCAGCTCTCCAGGCGACCTTCTCGGGGTCCGCACCAGCGACGGCGAGATGAGGGGACACGGTGGGCTGCGGCGCACGGCGCCGGCGTTGTCGAGCGGTGGCTCAGCCCATGGCGTGGGCGCCGCCATCGACGTGGAGGATCTCGGCGGTCGTGGCCCGCAAGAGGGGTGACAGGAGGGCGACCGTGGCGTCAGCCACGGCGGGGGAGTCGTGCACGTCCCACCCCAGTGGTGCGCGCTCGCCCCAGTTGTCCTCGAATACTGAGAAGCCCGGGATCGATTTGGCGGCGATCGTGCGTATCGGCCCAGCGGCCACCAAGTTGACCCGGATGTGATCGGGTCCCACCTGGCGCGCGAGGTACCGGCTGAGCGACTCGAGGCCGGCCTTCATGACGCCCATCCAGTCGTAGAGGGGGTAGGCCCGGGTCGCGTCGAAGTCGAGGCCGACGACCGAGGCGCCCCCCACGGCCTGCGACGCGCGCAGAGCTGGGAGGAACGCCCGCACCAGCGTTGCCAGGGAGTAGGTCGACACGTGCATCGCCGTCGCGACGTCGGTGAAGGGCGCCACGAGCATTCCCTGGCCCAGGCACGACGGCGGCGCGTAGCCGATGGCGTGCACCAGCCCGTCGAGGCGCCCGAAGCGCTCGAGAACGGCGGCGGCGGCGGCGTCGACCTGTCCGACGTCGGTGACGTCGAGTTCCAGCACCTCGCCGACGTCGCCCAGTTTTCGTGCGGTGCGCCGCGTCAGCGACAGGCCGCGGCCGGCGCCGGTGACGATGACCGCGGCACCTTCCTCCAGTGACCGGCGGGCGATCGCGTAGGCGAGGGAGTCTTCGGTCAGAATGCCCGTGACGAGCAGTCGGTGATCGGTCAGCAGGGCCATCTTGTTAGCGTAACGAGCGGAGTCGAGCGAGGCGAGGACGATGACGGTAGTGGGGATCCTGGGGGGCACTGGTCCGGCGGGCCGTGGCGTGGCGGTGCGTCTGGCAGCAGGCGGGCACCGCATCATCTTGGGCTCGCGCGACCCCGAACGCGCCGGGACGGCCGCCGGAGCGCTGGCCCAGGTGGTGGGTGACTTCGTGCGAGGGGCGAGCAACGCCGAGGCGGCCCACGCCGACATCGTCGTCATCGCCACGCCGTGGGAGTCCACCATGGTCACGGTGCGGGGGCTGCGCGAGTCCCTGGCTGGCAAGATCGTCATCTCGATGGTCAACGCCCTGGCCAAGGACGGCCCCGAGCTGGTGCCCCTGACTCTGCCACGGGGATCGGCCACGGCACACGTGGCGGCCGCCTTGCCTGCCAGCCGCGTGGTGGGGGCCTTCCACCACCTTCCGGCAGCCCAGATGGAGGACCTGGCCAGTGGTCTGGAGTCTGACGTTCTCGTCGTGGGTGACGATGCGGCCGCGCGACGAGCCGTCGTCGAGTTGGTGTACACGGCGCCCGGTCTGCGGCCGGTCGAGGTCGGCGGGCTGGCACTGGCCGGAGCGGTGGAAGCCTTCACGGCGGTGTGCATCACGGTCAATATCCGGCACCGGGCGCACGCGGCGGTGCGACTGACGGGTCTGGAGTGATGCAGCTCTACGACACGGCCCGCCAGGGCACCCACCCGCTGGAGGCCGGCCCGGTCGTGACCCTGTACAGCTGTGGTATCACGCCCTACGACGCTGCCCACCTGGGCCACGCCTACGTGTACCTGATCTTCGACGTGCTCCAGCGGCGCCTGCGCGACGACGGGCACGATACGCGCTGCGTGCGCAACGTGACCGACGTTGACGACGACATCTTGCGCAAGGCTCGCGAGCTCGACGTTAACTACCTGGACCTGGCGGCCCAAGAGATGGCCATCTTCGAGCGCGACATGCAGTTGCTGAATCTGGTGCCCTGCTACAGCGAGCCGCGCGCCACATCGGCGATCCCGGAGATCCTCACCCTGATAGGGCGCCTCTTCGAGCGCGGGCTGGCCTACGAGCGCGACGGCTGGGTCTATTTCGAGGTCGCCAAGTTTCCACGCTTCGGTCAGGTGAGCCACGTGGCCGACTCAGCCATGGCCCGCGTTTCGGCAGAGCACGGTGCCTGGCCCGAGGACCCGCGCAAGCGCGATCCCCTCGACTTCGTGCTGTGGCAGCCCTCCCTGGCCGATGAGCCGGCCTGGGAGTCCCGCTGGGGTGCGGGACGACCCGGCTGGCACATTGAGTGCTCGGCTCTGGCGATGCGCGAGCTCGGTCCGACCGTCGACGTGCACGGCGGAGGTCGCGACCTGGTGTTCCCCCACCACGAGTGCGAGGCGGCCCAGAGCGAGGCCGTGACGGGTGTGGGCTTCGTGCACCACTGGCTCCACGTGGGCCTCGTCGGGCTGGACGGCACCAAGATGTCCAAGTCCTTGGGCAACTTGGTGTTCGTCTCGGAGCTGGTGGCGCGCTCCGAGCCCGCCGCGGTGCGCCTGGCCCTGCTCGACCAGCACTACCGCCAGGACTGGGAGTGGCGCGATGAGCTGCTGCACCTAGCCCAGTCGCGTCTGGCGACCTGGCGATCGTCGCTGGTGGCCGGACGGCCCTCCAACCTGATCGACGAGGTGCGCGCCGCGCTCGACGACGACCTCGACACGCCTGGGGCGATCGCGGCGATGGATCGCGCCGCCCACGCGGGCTTCAGCGTCGGCCCGGCGGCGGCGCTGCTGGGCGTTACGCTCTAGAGGTCGAAAGGAGTCGTGGACATGTCCGAGGTGGTGATTCGGCTGCCCGATGGCTCGTCGCGGACGCTGCCAGCAGGCTCCACGGCCCAGGATCTGGCGGCGGCGATCGGTGCGCGACTGGCGCGTGACGCGGTGGCCGCGCAGGTCAACGGCTCGCTGACGGACCTCGCGACGGTCCTCCCTGATAGCGCTGAAGTTCGCGTGGTCACCGCGGCCAGTGACGCGGGGCGCGACGTGCTGCGCCACTCGACTGCCCACGTCCTGGCCCAGGCCGTCACGCGACTGTGGCCCGGCGCGAAGTACGCGATCGGTCCCACCATCGAGCACGGCTTCTACTATGACTTCTCCCTGCCCAACGGGGCGCACTTCAGCGACGACGATTTAGAGCGCATCGACGCCGAGATGCGGCGTATCATCGCCGAGGATCAGCCCTTCACTCGCGAAGAGCACTCGATCGCCGAGGGGCGCGCACTCTTCGCCGACCAGCCTTTCAAGGTCGAGATCATCGACGGGGTCGCCGGCGAGGCGGGGGAAGGCGCATCTGCGGTGTCGGCATACCGAAACTCGGCGGCCTTCGTCGACCTGTGCCGGGGCCCACACGTGCCCTCGACGAGTCGCCTGGGGCACTTCCGCCTGACGCGGGTGGCCGGAGCCTACTGGCGCGGTGACGAGCACCGGCCCCAGCTCCAGCGCATCTACGGGACGGCCTTCGAGAGCGCGGCCGCGCTCGACGAGCACCTCGCCCAACTCGCCGAGGCTGAGCGCCGTGACCACCGGCGCCTGGGCCAAGAGCTGGACCTGTTCTCCTTCCCCAGTGAGCTGGGTCCCGGGCTGGCCGTGTTCCACCCGCGCGGCGGCATCGTGCGGCGCGTCATGGAGGAGTACTCGCGCCAGCGCCACGAGGAGGCCGGCTACAGCTTCGTCTACACCCCGCACATCTCCAAGGCCGACCTGTTCGAGACGTCGGGCCACCTGCAGTGGTTCGCCGAGGGGATGTACCCGCCCATGGAGCTCGACGAGGGCCAGCGGTACTACCTCAAGCCGATGAACTGCCCCTTCCACGTGCTCATCTTCAAGTCGCGTCAGCGCAGCTACCGCGAGCTGCCCCTGCGACTGTTCGAATTCGGGTCGGTGTATCGCTACGAGAAGTCCGGCGTTGTCCATGGCCTCACCCGTGTGCGCGGCATGACCCAGGACGACGCGCACATCTTCTGCTCCCGCGACCAGATGGGCGAGGAGCTGGCCAAGTTGCTGAAGTTCGTGCTGGACCTGCTGGGCGACTTCGGGCTCCATGACTTCTACCTCGAGTTGTCCACGCGGCCCGCAGGCAAGGCCGTGGGCAGCGACGAGGAGTGGAGCGAGGCCGAGTCCACCCTGGAGCGGGTGGCGCGCGCCGCGGCACTCGATCTGGTGCTCGATGAGGGAGGGGGCGCGTTCTACGGCCCCAAGATCTCGGTGCAGGCACGAGACGCCATCGGGCGCACCCACCAGATCTCCACCATCCAGCTCGACTTCCAGACGCCCCAGCGCTTCGACGCCTCCTACGTGGGCGCAGACAACCGTCGCGAGCGCGTGATCATGATCCACCGGGCGCTGTTCGGGTCCGTGGAGCGGTTCCTGGCGATCCTGCTCGAGCACTACGCGGGCAACCTGCCCACGTGGCTGTGCCCCGAACAGGCCCGCGTGCTGAGCGTGCGTGGCGAGTTCGAAGGGTACGCCAACGAGGTCGCCCAGCGCCTCCGGGCCCGGGGGCTGCGCGCCTCGACTGAGCCGGCCGACGAGCCGCTCGGCTCGCGCGTTCGGCGGGCCAAACTCGACAAGATTCCCTACATCCTGGTGGTGGGCGCTGAGGACGCCGGGAACCAGACGGTGGGGGTCAACCGGCGCGGTGCGACCGATCCCGAGCGCGGCGTGAGCGTGGATGACCTGGTCGAGCGGCTGGCTACCGAGGTGGCGCGCCGGGGCGCGCCCGAGGACCTCTAGATGCCCCTCGAGCGCTTCGCGGCCGCCTGGCGCGAGCAGTATGTCAGCACGGCCGGCGCGCCCTCAGGCGACGGGTGCGTGTTCTGCCGCCTAAGTGAGGAGCCGGTGGGGACTGAGTCGGGGGTGCTGGGGCGCGGCCCGCTCTCCTTCGTGGTCCTGAACGCGTTCCCCTACGGGTCGGGTCACGTGCTCGTCCTGCCGCGGCGCCACGCCGCGAGTCTCGAGGAGCTGAGCGCCGAGGAGTACGGCGTGTTTAGCGAGACGATCCGGGCGGCGGCGCGCGCCCTGGAGTTGGCCTACCGTCCCGACGGCCTGAACATCGGCATGAACCTGGGGCGCGCGGCCGGGGCCGGGATTCCGGGGCACCTGCACGCGCACGCGCTGCCGCGTTGGAACGGGGACACCAACTTCATGACCGCGATCGCCGAGGTTCGGGTGCTGCCCGAGTCACTGGAGTCGACCTGGCACAAGGTCCAGCCCTACCTGGAGATGCCGTCGGCCCCAGGGACGTGAGTAGACTCGGCGCGAACGGCCCAGGGGAGACATGTTCGACGGACGTTTTCGCACGGGGGTGGAGAAGATCACCGCACCGGCGGGACGGTGGCTCGTCGCGCGGCGGGTCTCGGCTGATGTCCTCACCGGCTCCGGGCTGATCTTCGCGGCGGCCACCGCAGTGGCCATCGGGACGGGTCGCCACTTCGTCGCGGTCATCCTGCTCGCCCTGACCGGGTTCCACGACATGCTCGACGGGGCGGTGGCCAAGGCGTCCCACCGAGCCAGCCAGCGCGGAAGCTTCTTCGACTCCGTCGTCGACCGGGTCTCGGACTCGCTGCTGATGGGCGGGGTGGCGTACTACCTGACCGCCCACGGGCACGGGCAGCTGGTGCTGCTGCCCTTCGCGATCCTGACGACGACGTTCTTGATCTCCTACCAGCGCTCCAAGGCCGAGAGCCTGGGGCTCTCGGCCCGCGGTGGGCTCATGGAGCGTGCCGAGCGCATGATCCTGCTGGGCGTGGCACTACTGAGCTCGGCGGTGTTCTTGCCGGTGCTGTGGCTGATGCTGGCCCTGACGACGATGACCGCGCTGGGACGCTTTCAGCGGGTGTGGCACGCCGCCGCCCGGCCCGAGCGCATTCCGCGGCGGCCCGACACGCGCACGCACCGCTACGCCAGCCGTGTCCGGCGTCGGATGGCGCGCGCGGCCCGCCACTAGCGCCCGTGGCGGCCTCCGTCGGCGTCTGGCGGGCGACGGCGCGAGTGCTGCGATGGCTGCCCGAGTCACTGGCCCTGGCCCTGGCCCGTCGCGTGGCGATCGCGGCCGGACGCCGGGCGACCGTGCGGCGTCCCCTGACGGCCAACCTGCGTCACGTTCTGGGTTCGAGGGGCGAGACGCCCGACGCCCTCGTGGGGCGGATGGCCGATCGCGCGATGGCCTCGTACGCGCAGTACTGGGTCGAGGGCGCGCGCCTGCCGGCCACGCCGCCTTCCGAGGTCGTGGACCGCTTCCGCGTGGTTGAGGGTCGCCACCACCTCGAAGACGCGCGGGCCCGGGGCCGCGGGATGATCCTGGCCCTGCCCCACATGGGCAGCTGGGAGTGGGGCGGTGCCTTCTTGGCCCAGATCGACCTGCCCATGACCGCGGTGGCGGAGGTGCTCGAGCCCCCCGAGATGTTCACCTGGTTTGCGCAGGAGCGCGAGGCTATCGGCATCCACGTGATCCCCCTGAATGATCACGCGGGGACCGCGCTGCTCGAGCACTTGGGGAACCGCGGCGTGGTCGGGCTGCTGTGCGACCGCGATCTGCAGGGTAACGGCGTGGAGGTGACGTTCTTCGGGCAGCGCACGACCCTGCCAGCTGGTCCGGCCACGCTAGCCCTGCGCACGGGAGCCACTCTGCTGGTGGCCGCGTGCTACAGCGGGCCAGAATCGGGGCACTACGCCGTGGTGGTGCCTCCGGTGGCCGCCGAACGCCAGGGCCGCCTACGCGACGACGTGACCCGAGTGACCCAGGCGGTAGCCATCGAGTTGGAGGGGCTGATTCGCCGCGCGCCCGAGCAGTGGCACGTCCTCCAGGCCCGGTTCGCGCCGTGAGCCACGTCATCTTGGTGTGCCCCTACTCCCTGTCGGCGTTCGGCGGGGTCCAAGAGCAGGCGCTGGCGATGAGCCGTGTCCTGGTCGCGCGGGGCCACGACGTCGATCTGGTGGCCCCCGGACCCGCGCAGGGCCCGGCCCCCGACACGCCGGCGCACGTCCACCGGCTGGGCCGGACGCTGGCGGTGCCCGCCAATGGCTCGCGCGCCCCGGTCACCATCTCGTGGCGTGCCGCGCGCCAGCTGCGGTCCCTGGTCGAGGCGGCTCCCGGATCCGTCGTCCATCTGCACGAGCCCTTTGCGCCGGTGTTGGGTTGGTCCACCCTGCTGCGCCACGGGGCGCCGAGTGTGGGAACGCTGCACCGTGCCGGGGCCGGCCCCGCGACGCGCTGGACCACGCCGGTGCTGCACCGGCTGGCCCGCGGCCTCGACGTGGTCGCCGCCGTCAGCCCCGCCGCCGCCCAGACCATGGGCCGAGCCGCCGGTGTGCATCCCGACGTCCTGTTCAACGGCTTCGAGACGGCGCGCTTGCGCCGCGAGGCCCGCCAGCGCCCCGAGGTCGCGACGATCCTCCTGCTCGGGCGACTGGAGGAGCGCAAGGGAGCCGCCGTAGCGCTGGAGGCGGTCGTTCGCCACAACGCCGGGGGCGCGCCGCCCTGGCGCGGCGTCGTGCTGGGAGACGGCCCCCTCGGAGAGGGGCTCCGCGCGCGCTTTGGCCACGACCCGGCGTTCGATTTCCTGGGCGCGGCCGATGAGAGCACCAAGCTGATGTGGCTGCGGCGCTCCTCGGTGCTGGTGGCCCCCGCGCTCGGGCGCGAGAGCTTCGGTCTGGTGCTCCTCGAGGCCATGGCCGCCGAGCTCCCCGTCGTGGCCAGTGACATCCCGGGATACCGCGACGCCGCGGGCGGGCACGCGGTCCTGGCCCAGCCCGGTGACGCCGCCGACGTGGAGCGCGCCATTGCTGAGGCTCTGGCGGCGGGGCCCGACTGGGTGGCTGCCGCCCGCGCGTACGCCGAGCAGTGGTCGATGGACCGGCTGGTGGGTCGCTACGAGGACCTCTACGATCGCGCGCGTGGGCGCTTCGCGGGTCGGCAGTAGCCTGGACCCGATGGCCTCCCACTCGCGCACTCGACGGCGCAGCCCGCGCGCGGGCACGGGGGCGTTCGTCGCACCCGTGCTCGACCCATCCTGGCAGAGCCCCTACGTGCCCGCGCACCACGAGCGCGAGCACAACCTGGGGGCGGTGCGTCGCGTGTACTGGCGGCGCCAGGCGGCCTGGAGCAGCCTGGTCGCCCTGATCGTCATTGGCCTGGTTGTGGCGGCGCTGCTGGCGACGGCGTGGTGGGGCGTCGTGGCCGCCGCGGTGGTGCTGGCCTACGGGATCTGGACGCCGGCGGGCGTGGCGCGCCTGCGTCGGCGCAGCGCCGACTTAGGCACGCGCATGGCGGCCGGCTTCGCGCACGGGGGGGACGCCCACGACCGCGATCGCCTGGACACGGTCCTCGAGCGCCTGACCGCGACCTTTGGCGTGAGCGGGGTGCATCCGGTGATCGTGCGCGACGAGGCGTACAACGTGGCCTTGGTGCGACACCAGACGGGGCAGTCCCTCCTGGTCACGACGGCGCTGCTGCGCGACTTCGACCTCATCGAGCTCGAGGGCGCCGTGGCCCACTGCCTGGCGCGCGAGCGCCTCGGGCTGGTGGTGCGCGGGTGCGCGGCGGTCGTGGTGGGACGAGACGCGGATGATCGGCTGAACCTGGCGGGACCGGGAACGGCGTATCGCGCCGACGAGGTCGCCGCAGCGCAGATCCGCTATCCGGTCGGGCTGGCCCAGGCGCTGCGACGCTGCGGCAACCAGGAGATACCCGCCGACTCGTACTTCTGCACGGTCGACTACGACGCCACTCGGTGCCTGTGGTTGAACCCCCGAAGCGGCCAGGCCGAGCCCCGCGACGGTGATCTCGACCACCCCGTGGTGCGCGCTCGCGCCCTCGAGGAGTGGTAGGCGGGGCCAGTAGTCTGGGGCTATGACGACTTCCCCTGACAGTTCGACGGTCGGCTCGACGCTGGTCAAGCGCGGGTTCGCAGACATGCTGCGTGGCGGGGTGATCATGGACGTGGTCAACGCCGATCAGGCCAAGATCGCCGAGGACGCGGGCGCGGTGGCGGTGATGGCGCTCGAGCGGGTGCCGGCGGACATCCGGCGCGACGGCGGTGTGGCGCGCATGAGCGACCCCCTGCTGATCCAGGAGATCCAGGCCACCGTGACGATTCCCGTAATGGCCAAGGCTCGCATCGGGCATTTCGCCGAGGCGCAGGTCCTCGAGTCGCTCGGGGTTGACTACGTCGACGAGTCCGAGGTGCTGACGCCGGCCGACGAGGAGCATCACATCGACAAGTGGGCCTTCACCGTCCCCTTCGTGTGCGGCGCGACCAACTTGGGCGAAGCTCTGCGACGCATCGGCGAGGGCGCATGCCTGATCCGCTCCAAGGGCGAGGCGGGCACGGGAAACGTGGTCGAGGCGGTGCGCCACCTGCGCACGATCAACGCGCAGATGCGCCGCGTGCACAGCGCCGACGCAGCCGAACTGGCTGGCCTGGCCAAGGACCTCCAGGCACCCCTGCCCCTGGTGCGCGAGGTGGCCGAGACTGGGCACCTGCCCGTGCCGATGTTCTGTGCGGGCGGCATCGCCACGCCGGCTGACGCGTCGCTCGTGATGCAGCTGGGGGCCGAGGCGGTGTTCGTCGGCTCGGGGATCTTCAAGAGCGCAGATCCGGTCCGCATGGCCGAGGCCATCGTGGAGGCGACGACGCACTTCCGCGACCCGAGCGTGGTGGCCAAGGTGTCCACGGGCCTGGGCGCCGCGATGCGTGGCTCGGAGACCGCGACGTTGGAGCAGCGACTGGCCGAACGCGGCTGGTAGTGGCGTCCGTCGGCGTCCTGGCGCTGCAAGGTGACGTGCGCGAGCACGTCGCGGTGCTGCAGCGGATCGGCTCCTCGGCCGTCGAGGTGCGCCGAGTGGCGGACCTGGCGGGAATCAGTGGGCTGGTGATCCCGGGCGGTGAGTCGACCACGATGGCTCGACTCCTGGTCACGGGGGGCTTGCGCGAGCCGCTCACCGAGCTGGTTGAGGGCGGTTTGCCCGTCCTGGGAACCTGTGCGGGGCTGATCATGATGGCCCGGCGGATCCTCGACGGGCGCTCGGACCAGTGGAGCCTCGGGCTGCTCGACGTCGACGTGCGTCGCAACGGCTTCGGGCGTCAGGTGGCGAGCTTCGAGACGGTGGTGGAGGTGGCCGGGATCGGTCCGGTGGCCGGGGCCTTCATCCGAGCGCCACAGATCGTCTCGTTCGCCGAGGGCGTTACGGTTCTGGCCTCCCACGACCACGGCGAAGGCCCCACGCCCGTGCTGGTGCGCCAGGGTCATGCACTGGGCTGCGCGTTTCATCCCGAGCTCACCGGCGAGACGCGCATCCACGAGCTGTTCCTCTCGCTGGTCTAGTTCTCCGGTAGCATGGCCGAGCCCCGCTGGGGGCGGGAGGAAGCATGTCCGGCCATTCGAAGTGGGCAACGACCAAGCATCGCAAGGGCGCCAAGGACCAGGCGCGCGCCAAGGTTTTTGCCAAGCTGATCCGACAGGTGGAGGTTGCGGCGCGCGAGGGTGGCAGCGACGTCACCGCCAACGCCAGCCTGCGCACCATGTACCAGAAGGCGCGCGACGCCTCGGTGCCGGTGGACACGATCGAGCGGGCCATCAAGCGCGGCACGGGCGAACTGGAAGGTGTGCGCTACGAGTCAGTGACCTACGAGGGGTACGCCCCGGGGGGCGTGGCGGTCATCGTGGAGACTCTGACGGATAATCGCAACCGGACGAGCGCCGAGATCAAGCACCTGTTCGCCAAGAACGGGGGGTCCATCGCGGAGCCCGGGGCGGTGTCCTGGCAGTTCGACCGCCGCGGCCAGATCACCCTGGCGGGCCCGGTGGACGAGGACCAGCTGCTCGAATGGGTCCTGGAGTCCGGCGGAGAGAACTTCGAGGTGGCCGGTGAGGAGATCGTGGTCACGACCGAGCCCCAAGAGCTCGCGCGCGTGCGCGAGGCGCTCGAGGGCTACGGGTTACGGGTGATCGGCAGCGAGTTGACGCTGGTACCCCAGAACGTGATCCCGGTCTTTGAGGAGGGCGAAGCCCGCCGCGTTCTGCGCCTGGTGGATGCGATCGACGACCACGACGACGTCCAGAACGTCTACGCGAACTTCGACATCGCCGACGACGTCATGAGCGCCTTCGACGAGTAGGCATCCGCGCCCCTCGGGGAGCAGGCGGTAGTATCGAACACGTGTTCGTCTTGGGGATCGATCCGGGTCTGACGCGGTGCGGATTCGGCCTGGTCGAGTCGGGCCGACGGGCACACGATCGCGCCGTGCGGGCCGGGCTGATCGCCACCGATGCTCGGGCCCCAGTCGAGGAGCGTCTCGGCACGCTGCACCGCGAGTTGGCCGCACTGCTGGAGCACGCGAGCCCTGACGCGGTTGTTGTGGAGAAGGTCTTCTACCAGCGCAATGCTCGCACGGCCATCCCCGTGGCGCAGGCCAGTGGTGTCGCGGTCGGGCTGGCTGCCGCGGCCGGGCTGGTCGTGCGGCAGTTCACCGCGCAGGAGGTCAAACTCGCCGTGACCGGCTACGGCGCCGCGTCCAAGGCCCAGGTGCAGGCCATGGTGGCGGAACTGCTGAGACTGGTCGCGCCTCCCGAGCCGCCCGACGTGGCCGACGCGCTGGCCCTGGCGATGACCTACCTGACCGTGGAGCGCCGCGAGCGCCGGGCCGGTGCGGGGGCGCTGGCGTGATCGGGGCGCTGCGGGGCGAGGTCGTGGCGCACCTGCCCTCCGGAGCCGTGGTGCTCGACGTCGGAGGCGTCGGCTACGAGGTGCACCTGGCCGCGGCGGCACCACCCGAGGTGGGTGAGGCGGTGGATCTCGCCATCTACACGGTGGTGCGCGACGACCAGATCCTGCTGTACGGGTTCGCGGACTTCGAGGAGCGCGGCGTCTTCACGCAGCTGCTGGCCACGCCCGGGGTCGGCCCCTCGACGGCCCTGGCTGCCTTGCGCACGATGACAGCGTCCGCCCTGCGCGCGGCCATCGAGGCGGGCGACGATCGACTGGTGGCCTCGATTCCTGGTATCGGGCCCAAGACCGCGGCGCGCATCGTCCTCGAGCTGCGAGGCAAGTTGGCCGAGAGCCCCGCCGCAGCGGTCCCGCTCGCCGTCGCTGAGGCCCTGCGCCAGCTGGGGTACGCCAGCAGCGAGGTTCGCGAGCTCAGCACGCTGGCTTGGCCCGCCGACGAGTCCGAGGCCTTGCGCCTGGCCCTGCGTACGTTGGGGCACCGGTGAGACGCGACGTCGACCTCGGGGCCGATCGGGAGGTCGCGGCAGACGCCAGCGTCGCCGAGCGCCACGGCGAGGTCTCCCTGCGCCCCCAGCAGCTGGCCGACTTCGTGGGTCAGCGCGAACTGGTCGGTCACCTCGAGATCGTGCTCGGGGCGGCGCGCGCCCGGGGACACAGCGTCGACCACCTGCTCTTTGCCGGCCCGCCGGGACTGGGCAAGACGTCCCTGGCCGCCATCGTGGCCAACGAGCTCGGCGTTGGGCTGCGCGTGACGTCGGGGCCGGTCCTGACACGCCCGGGCGACCTGGCGGCGATGGTGAGCGACCTCGACGAGCACGACGTGCTGTTCATCGACGAGATCCACCGGCTGCCGCGCGCCGTCGAGGAGGTGCTGTATCCCGCGATGGAGGATCACCGCCTCGACGTGCTGCTGGGACGCGGGCCCTCGGCCCGCTCGATCCGCCTGGAGCTTCCGGACTTCACGCTGATTGGCGCGACGACGCGGACGGGGCTGGTGGCCGCGCCCCTGCGAGATCGCTTTGGCTTCGTGGGGCAACTCGACCTGTACGAGCCCAGCGAGCTCGAGCGGATTATCCTGCGCTCCGCGGCGCTGCTGACGGTCGCGGTGAGCCCGGCGGCGGCCACCGTGATCGCGGGCCGCAGCCGGGGGACGCCGCGCATCGCCAACCGACTGCTGCGCCGAGTGCGGGACTTCGCCGCGGTGTCGGGAGTCGAAGCCGTCGACGAGGCCACCGCCATCGCGGCCCTCGAGCTGTTCGGGGTGGACCAGCGGGGCCTGGACAAGCTGGACCGGCGCATTCTGGGCCTGCTGTGCCGGCAGTTCCGTGGGCAGCCCGTCGGGCTCCTCACGCTGGCCCACGCCCTCGGGGAGGAGCCGGCCACGCTCGAGGACGCCTACGAGCCCTACCTCTTGCGCAGCGGCCTCCTGGTGCGCACGCCGCGGGGACGCGTGGCCACCGAAGCCGCCTACCGCCACCTGGGGCTGCCCGGACTGGGTGGTGGACTGGTCTAGTTGCGGTGGCCCGGTCGACTAGGGTTTCAGGGGTTACAAACCGGAGGCACCATGCTCGCAGCGTCCAAGGGCGGCTCATCGTCGATCCTGCTCATCTATCTGCTCGTCTTCGCCGCCCTGTACTTCTTCTACCTGCGTCCGCGCAGCAAGAGGCAGAAGGCGGCTCGGGCGGAGGCTCGCAAGGTCGAGGTCGGCCAGCGCGCCCAGACCGTGGGCGGCTTCGTGGGCACCGTGGTGCGCGTTGACAGTGACCTGGTGACATTGCGCAGCGCGAGCGGCGTCGAACTGGACTTCGTTCCCTCGGCGATCGCCCGGCGCTTCGACCCGCCGCCGGTGGATCCGCCCGGCACCGACCTCGAGGCGGGTGACAGCCACTGATGGCCAAGGTTGGATCGCGTCGGTCCTTGATGGTCAGCCTGGTGCTGACCGTGGTGATCTCCTTTGGGGCGCTGTTAGCCACGGTGCTGGCCGGGTGGAGCCCCAAGTTGGGCCTGGACCTGGCGGGTGGGCTGTCGGTGGTCTACAAGCCCGCCACGGCGACGTCGACGGCCAACATGAACGAGGTCGTCAGCATCCTGAACAACCGCGTCAACGGGCTAGGCGTCTCGGGCGCCCAGGTCAACCTGCAGGGACACGACGTGGTGGTGTCGGTGCCCGGCGTGTCCGACGCGCGCTCGGTGCTCAAGACGGTTGGCCAGACTGCCCAGCTGCTGTTTCGCCCGGTGCTGTGCGAGACCGGTCCGGCAGTCAAGGGGGCCAAGGTGACCACGCAGGTGCCCGCGTGCGGCTCGCAGTATCTGATGAGCGCTACGAACCTGGCGGTGAACTCGTCGACCGGACAGCCCACGAACAACATCGGGCTGGACCCGGCCTACGCGAAGATCGCCTCGACCAGCCCGGCGCGGGACAATCCGAAGGCCACCGTCGTGCTGCCGGCGCTGGGGACCAGCCAGATCCGCTACGTCCTGGGGCCGGCCGAGCTGACGGGCACGGCGGTCAAGACGGCGCTGGCCCAGCAGAACCAGGTGGGCGCGTGGGTCGTCAACTACTCGCTGACCTCGGCGGGCAGCCCCGCCTGGGATCGGGTCGCTCAGGCCAACTTCCACGCGCAACTCGCCATCGAGCTCGACGGGGTGGTCCAGTCCGCCCCCCTGATCCAGCCGGATCAGGCCACCTTCACGTCCTTCAACGGGCAAGGGGAGATCTCGGGGTCCTTCACCGAGTCCTCGGCCAAGAACCTGGCGCTGGCCATGCAGTTCGGTGCCCTGCCTGTGCGTCTCGAGCCCCTGACGACCACGACCGTCTCGCCCACCCTGGGCCATAGCGCCCTGGTGGCCGGACTGGGCGCTGGACTGGTCGGCCTGTTGCTGGTCCTGCTCTACACGATCGCCTACTACCGGCTGCTCGGCCTGGTGATCGTGGTGGGCCTCGCGGTCGCGGCCTCGCTGCTGTGGGCGATCATCTCGGCCCTGGGCCACACGGCGCTGGCCCCGAGCTTCGAGCTGTCGGGCGTCACGGGCCTGATCGTGTCGATCGGCATCAACGTGGACAGCTACATCGTGTACTTCGAACGCCTGAAGGACGAGGCCCGCTCGGGCCGCTCGATCCGCACGTCGGTGGACCGCGGTTTCAAGTCGGCCTGGCGCACGGTGCTGGCCGCCGACACGGTCAGCCTCCTCGCGGCCGTCCTCCTCTATCTGATCGCTGTGGGGAGCGTTCGCGGCTTCGCCTTCTTCCTGGGTCTCTCGACGCTGATGGACATCGTCATCACGTGGTACTTCACGCGACCACTGGTCATCTTGCTGGGTCGGCGCAGCGCCGACGAGGGCAGCGCGATCTCCATGGCCGCGGGCCTGGCTCTGGCGGGGAGCAGCAATGTCAGCTGAGATCGGTGCCTTCCGTCGCCTGTACCGGGGACTGACGGCCTTCGACTTCGTGGGTCGGCGCCGGACCTGGTTCATCGCTTCCACCATCGTCATCGTGGCCGGCCTGGCCTCCTTGGGACTGCGGGGCTTCAACCTGGGGATCGACTTTCGCGGCGGCAGCTCCTGGGAGGTCCTGGCCCCGCACACCTCGATCTCGGCCATGACCTCGGCGGTCGAGGCCGCCGGTGCCCCCCAACCCGTCGTGGAGAAGCTGGGCTCGGACACCTACCAGGTCTCGGCCGACCTCAACAGCTTTTCGACCCAGAGCCAGACCCAGATCGAGAATCGGGTGATCTCGGCGATGGCCCGACTGGCCGGCGTGTCCGACAACCAGGTATCTACCAGCACGGTCGGCCCGACGTGGGGTGGTCAGATCACCCAGCGTGCCCTGGAGGCCCTGCTGGTCTTCTTCCTGGCCGTCGTGGTCTACATCTCGCTGCGCTTCGAGCCCAAGATGGCCCTGGCCGCCTTCGTCGCGATGATCCACGACCTGCTGGTCACGGTGGGGGTGTACTCGCTGTTCGGCTTCCAGATCACGCCGGACACGGTCATCGCCGTGCTGACGATCCTCGGATACTCGCTCTACGACACGGTCGTGGTGTTCGACCGGGTACGCGACAACAGCCAGACGGTCCTGAAGAGCGGCAACCTCACGTACTCGGATATGGTCAACCTCTCGATGAACCAGACACTGGCCCGCTCCATCAACACGTCGCTGGTGGCCATCTTGCCCGTGCTGTCGGTGCTGCTGGTCGGTGCGTACCTCCTGGGTGCGACCACTCTGCAGAACTACGGCCTGGCCCTGGTCGTGGGGCTGCTCAGCGGGGCCTACTCGTCCATCTTCATTGCCAGCCCGCTGCTGGCCGTGCTCAAGGAGCACGAGAGCCGCTACCGCGACCTGGCCTCCCGGGTGGCCAGCCGCGTTGAGCGCACGGTCCTCACGCCGGCGACGGCAGCCCTCCTCAGCACCGACGGGTCCTCACGGCCCGCCTCGCCGGCGCGGCCGGCGCGGCAGCCCGCGCTGCAGGCGCGCGGGCGCAAGCCCAAGCGCCGCTAGGGGGCCGGTAGGCTGACCCCATGGTGGACGTGACGCCGCGGTCGTCGGTCGACGCGGCGCTGGTCGCGTCGGTCGAGCGCCTGGTCGCGCGGTATCGCGAGCACCACGATGATGATGCAACGGTGATCCGGCGCGCCGGACTGGCCGCGATCACCGCCCACGAGGGACAGCTGCGGCGCACCGGGGACCCCTACGTGACCCACCCGATCGCCGTGGCCGACATCGTGGCCGACCTGGGCCTGGACGCGGTGACCATCGCGGCGGCCCTGCTGCACGACGCGGTGGAGGATGCCGGGGTCACGACCCAGTGGCTCAGCGAGGAGTTCGGTGAGCACGTGGCCGCCGTGGTCGACGGGGTGACCAAGCTCGACCGCCTGGAGTTCGACTCCAAGGAAGCCCAGCAAGCAGCCACGATCCGCAAGATGTTCATCGCCATGGCGCGCGACTGGCGGGTCCTGATCATCAAGCTGGCGGACCGGCTGCACAACATGCGCACGATCTCGGTCATGCCCATGGACCGCCAGCGCGCGATCGCCCAGGAGACCCTCGACGTCTACGCGCCGCTGGCCCACCGCTTGGGCGTCCAGCAGGTCAAGTGGCAGCTGGAGGACCTCAGCTTCGCGACCCTGCACCCCAAGCGCTACGCCGAGATCGAGCAGATGGTCGCGGCCCGTCAGCCCGAGCGCGAGATCTACCTGCGCCAGGTCATGGACGAGCTGACCTCCAAGCTCGAGGGCTTCGGGATTCACGGGGACGTGACCGGGCGCCCCAAGCACCTGTGGAGCATCTACGAGAAGATGGTCGTGGGCGGCAAGGAGTTCGACGAGATCTTCGACCTGGTGGGCCTGCGCGTCATCGTCGAGCAGGAGCGCGACTGCTGGGCCGTGCTGGGGGCCATTCACGCGCTGTGGTCCCCGGTGCAGGGGCGCTTCAAGGACTACATCAACTCGCCCAAGTTCAACCTGTACCAGTCTTTGCACACGACGGTGATCGGCCCGCGTGGCAAGTCGCTGGAGGTCCAGGTGCGCACCTCCGAGATGCACCGACGGGCCGAGTTTGGCATCGCGGCGCACTGGGGCTACAAGGAGGGCGCGTCGGCCAAGGAGATCGCCTGGATGCAGCGCCTGGCCGACGTCGAGCAGGAAGAGGACGACCCCGTCGCGTTCCTGGAGGCGCTCAAGCTGGACCTGGGCCACGACGAGGTCTACGTTTTCACGCCCAAGGGCCGGGTGATTGCCCTGGTCGAGGGGGCGACGCCCGTCGACTTCGCCTACGCCGTGCACACCGAGGTCGGCCACCACTGCGTGGGGGCCAAGGTCAATGGGCGTCTGGTGCCCCTGGACACCGTGCTGCACTCGGCCGACGTGGTCGAGATCGTCACCTCCAAGAACGACACCGCGGGCCCCTCACGCGACTGGCTGCAGATTGCCAAGTCCTCGCGGGCCAAGTCCAAGATCCGTCAGTGGTTCCAGCGCGAGCGGCGCGAGGACGCGATGGAGTCGGGGCGCGAGGAGTTCATCAAGGCGCTGCGGCGGGCCGGGCTGCCCGTGTCGTCCTCGCTGAGCTCCCAGCCGCTGGCCTCGGTGGTCGACTCGCTGAACCTCGAGGGCGTCGATGCGCTATTCGTGGCGATCGGCTCCAACCACGTGTCGGCCCTGGCGGCCGTCCAGCGGCTCGAGCGCGAGCTCCACGGGGGCCAGGGCGCCCAGATGCCGACGACCGTCACCAAGATGCCGCGCGTGGGGCGGTCCAACCGCCGCGGGCCCGGCGTCTACGTCGAAGGCCTCGACGACGTCATGATCCACCTGGCGCGGTGCTGCTCGCCGGTGCCGGGGGATCCCATCATGGGCTTCATCACCCAGGGCCGCGGCGTCTCGGTGCACCGCGACGACTGCTCCAACGCCGTGGCATTGGCCCACCGCCTGGGCGAGCGGGTCATCGACGTCGAGTGGGACGGTGCCGGGGGCGGCCAGTACCGCGCGGTGCTCGAGGTGCTGGCCTTCGACCGGTCCCGCCTGCTGCTCGACGTCTCGAAGGTCTTCGCTGAGTACCACCTCTCGATCAGCTCGTCGTCGACCACCAGCTCGGGCACCCGCATCGTGCGCATGGTCTTCGACATCGAGCTGGCCGACCCGGCGCACCTGGAGAGCCTTCTCGTGGCGCTGAAGTCGGTCGACGGCGTGTTCGACGCCTTCCGACAGCTGCCCGGTCAGCGAAAGGGGTCCTGAGTGGAGATCTTCCGAGCCCCGATCGGGACCCATGACGTCCTGCCGCCCGATTCGGCCTGGTGGGAGCAGGCCCTCGGCTCCTTCGCGCAGCTGGCCCGGCGAGCCGGCTACGGGCTGCTGCTCTCGCCCCTGTTCGAAGACGTGGCCGTGTTCGACCGGGGGATCGGTGCGACCAGCGACGTGGCGACCAAGGAGATGTACGTCTTCGAGGACCGGGGGGGACGGCGGTTGGCCCTCCGGCCCGAGGGGACGGCTTCGGTGGTGCGGGCCTTCGTTCAGCACCACCCGGTCGTTCCTTGGAAGGTGTGGTACGCGACACCGGCCTTCCGCTACGAGCGTCCTCAGGCCGGGCGCTACCGCCAGCATCACCAGGTGGGCGTGGAGGCGCTGGGGTCACCGGACCCCGCCCTCGACGTGGAGGTCATCGCCCTGGCGGCCCGGTTCTACGAGGCGCTCGGGCTGCGCCGCGTGCGCCTGCTCATCAACTCGATGGGCCACCCCGAGTGCCGTCAGGCCTACGTCGCGGTGCTCGCCGCGTACCTGGGCGAGCACGCCGACGAGCTGTGCGATGAGCACCGCACGCGCTTCGCCGACAGCCCCCTGCGCGTCCTGGACTGCAAGCGACCCGAGTGCGTGGCCGTGACCGAGCACGGCCCCCAGCTGCCCGACCACCTCTGCGCGGCCTGCCACGAGCACTTCGCCGCCGTGCGGTCGGGTCTCGACAGCATCGCCATCCCCTGGTCGCTGGCCCCCCGGCTGGTGCGCGGTTTCGACTACTACACCCGCACGACCTTCGAGTTCGTCTCCGACGCCCTGGCCGCGGCCCAGAACGCCGTGGGGGGCGGTGGCCGCTACGACGGCCTGGCCGAGCAGTTGGGCGGACCGGCGACTGCGGGCGTGGGATTCGGCAGTGGACTCGAGCGCCTCCGCCTGGCGTGGGAGGCCGAAGGCCTGCGCGGCGAGGTTGACCCGGTAGACGCCTTCGTCGTCGACACGACCGGCGGAGCCCACGCCACGGTGCTCGCCGACCGGCTGCGCCAAGCGGGCCTGGTGGTCGAGCGCGCTTTCGGCCAGCGTTCCATGAAGGCGCAGATGCGCCTGGCCGACCGCTCCGGTGCGGCTGTCGCGGTGCTGGTGGGACCCACGGAGGCGGCCCAGGGGAGCGTTACCATTAGGGACCTGCGCGGCGCCGCCGAGGGTGCCCAGGTGACCGTCCCGGCGTCCGAGCTGGTCGCGACGGTGCGAGAGCGAGTGACGGAGCGGCGATGAGTTCTTACGAAGCGACGAGCCTGCGGGACCTGCAGTGCGGTCACGTGGGCGTCGAGCAGGAAGGGCGCCGCGTGAGTGTCTGCGGGTGGGTCGCCAAGCGGCGCGAGCACGGCGAGCACCTGGTCTTCGTCGACGTGCGCGACTGGACGGGTGTCGTCCAGGCGGTGGTCCCCGGGACCGTCGAGGTGCGGCCGGAGTTCGTCGTGCGGGTGACCGGGACCGTCTCGCGGCGCCCCGCGGGCACCGCCAATGAGCGCCTGGCGACGGGTCTGGTCGAGTTGACCGACTGCGACGTCGAGGTCCTGAACGCCGCCGAACCGCCGCCGTTCCCGCTCGACGAGCGCGTCGAGATCGACGAGGCGGTACGCCTGCGCTACCGCTACCTCGACCTGCGCCGTGAGCCGATGCAGCGCAACTTGCGGGTGCGCGCCACGATCAACCGGGCGCTGCGGGCCGCCCTGGACGCCCAGGGATTCTGCGAGATCGAGACGCCCCTGCTGTGGGCGCCCACGCCGGAGGGCGCCCGGGAGTTCGTCGTGCCCTCGCGACTCCACCCCGGTGAGTTCTACGTGCTGCCCCAGAGCCCCCAGATCGCCAAGCAGCTGCTGATGGTGGGCGGGTTCGACCGCTACTACCAGATCGCGCGCTGCCTGCGCGACGAGGACCTGCGGGCCGACCGGCAGTTCGAGTTCACCCAGCTCGACGTCGAGGCGAGCTTCGTCACGCAGACCGACGTGGTCCGCTTCGTCTCCCAGGCCGTGGCCGCCGCCGCGGCGGCGGTGACCGGGGAGACCCCCGACGAGATCGTGACCATGACCTGGGCCGAGGCCCTGGACCGCTACGGTACCGACAAGCCGGACCTGCGCTTCGGTATGGAGATTGGCGACCTCACGACCGCCTTCGCCACCACCGCCGTGCAGGCGCTGGTTGCGCCCAGCGTCAAGGCCCTGCGCGTGCCGGGGGGGGCCGAGATGACCCGGAGCCGCCTGGACGCGCTGACAGAGCAGGCCCGGGCCCTGGGAGCCAAGGGGCTGGCCTGGTTCCGGGTCACCGCCTCGGGCCTGGAGTCGCCTCTGGCCCGGCACCTCAGCCCCGACGAGTCGGCGGCCGTGGCGACGCTGGACGGTGCCGGGGCGGGCGACCTGGTGCTGGTCGTGGCCGACGAGCACGACCGCGCCTGCCGGGTGCTGGGAGCGCTGCGCGTGAGCCTGGGGGCGCCCCCGGTGGGGGCCGGCCCGTACCGCTACTTGTGGGTGACCGAGTTCCCCCTGTTCGAAGGCTTCGACGAGGACGGTGACCTGGTGGCGGCGCACCACCCCTTCACCATGCCGCTGCCCGAGGACCTCGAGCGCCTGGAGAGCGACCCTCTCAGCGTGCGCTCGCAGGCCTACGACTTGGTGCTGAACGGTTGGGAGCTGGGCAGCGGGTCGGTGCGCATCCACCGGGCCGACATCCAGTCACGGGTCTTTCGGGCTCTGGGTATCGGCGAGGAGGAGGCCGCCTCGCGCTTCGGGTTCCTGCTGGGGGCCTTCCGCTACGGGGCGCCGCCCCACGCGGGGTTCGCCTTCGGGATCGACCGCCTGACCGCCATCTTGGTGGGTGAGGAGAACATTCGCGAGGTCATCGCCTTCCCGAAGACCCAGTCGGGCACCGACCTCATGACCGGGGCGCCCAAGGGGATCACCGCGCGCCAGCTGCGCGAACTGCGACTCGGGGCGGTTCGGCCCCCGGCGTGAGCTCCCTGTTCGACGAGGCGGCCGAGCGCCGGCGGGCCGAGCTCGCGCCCCTGGCCGAGAGGCTCCGGCCGACGCGCCTCGACGATGTCGTGGGTCAGCAGCACCTGATCGGGCCCCGCGGACCCCTGCGCGCGCTGGTCGCCGCCGGTCGGCTCCCCTCGATGATCCTGTGGGGCCCCGCGGGCAGCGGCAAGACGACGCTGGCCCGGCTCCTGGCGGCGGGGGCGGGCTACGAGCTGGTGGCCCTGTCGGCGGTGTCCAGTGGCGTGCGCGACGTGCGCGAGGAAATCGACCAAGCCCGACGACGCCTGGGCGAGACCGGGGCGGCTACGGCACTGTTCATCGACGAGATCCATCGCTTCAACCGGGCCCAGCAGGACCTCTTGCTGCCCGCCGTCGAGCGGGGGGACATCGTGCTGCTCGGCGCCACCACCGAGAACCCCTACTTCGAGGTCAACGCGCCGCTGCTCAGCCGCTGCACGCTGTGGCGCCTGGGGCCCCTGGCACCCGAGGACCTGGAGGCCCTGGCCGCGCGCGGGGCCGGGGCCCGCGGCGTGACGGTGAGCCCGGACGCGCGGGACGAGCTGGTGGCCTACGCCAGCGGTGACGCCCGCGCCCTGCTCACGACGCTCGACGCCGCGGCCACGCTGGCCGCCGCGCAAGGAACGCGGGTCGAGGCGGGCCACGTGCGCCAGGCGCGAGACCAGCGGCTGGTGCGCCAGTCGCGCGACACCCACTACGACCAGGTCTCGGCCCTGATCAAGTCGGTGCGCGGATCGGATCCCGACGCCGCGCTGTACTGGCTGGCCACGATGCTCGAGAGCGGCGAGAGCGCGCGCTTCGTGGCGCGCCGCCTGGTCATCTTGGCCAGTGAGGACGTGGGCCTGGCCGATCCCGACGCGCTGGTGGTGGCCGAAGCCGCCGCGCGGGCGATCGAGCTGGTGGGACTGCCCGAGGGCGCGTTGATCCTGGCTCACGCCACGGTGGCCCTGGCCCTGGCCCCCAAGAGCAACTCGGTGACGCGAGCCCTCGCGGCGGCGACCGCGGCGGTGCGGGCCCGAGCCGTCGAGGTGCCCGATCACCTGCGCTCCAGCGGCTTTGCTGGTGCGGCCAGTGAGGGCTTCGGGGTCGGCTACCGGTACCCCCACGAGGACCCGCGCGGCTGGGTCGAGCAGGTGTACCTGCCCGACGAGGTCCCCGGGCGCCCCTTCTACCGTCCCGGGAGTCGGGGAGCCGAGGGTCCCGCCGCGGCGCGGTGGCGCGCGCGCCGGGGCGACACGGCCGAGGCGCCCGAGGGCCCGCCGGTAGAGTGAACCCGTGGAAGCCGCCGCGCTGCGCACAGCGTTTCTGTCCTACTTCGCCGACCGGGGCCACAGCGTCGTCCCGTCGGCCAGCCTGATCCCTCACGACCCGTCGCTGCTGTTCACGATCGCGGGAATGGTGCCCTTCAAGCCCTACTTCCTCCAAGAGGAGGTGCCGCCCTTCCCGCGGGCCGTGTCGGTCCAGAAGTGTTTTAGGGCCCCCGACATCGACATCATTGGCACCACCAAGCGGCACCTGACGTTCTTCGAGATGCTGGGGAACTTCTCGTTTGGCGACTACTTCAAAGAGGGGGCCATCAACTTCGCGTGGGGTCTGATCACGGAGGTGTTCGGGCTGGATCCCGAGCGCCTGTGGGTGACCGTGCACCTGTCAGACGACGAGGCCGAGGCCATCTGGCGCGACGGCGTGGGCGTGCGGCCCGACCGGATCCAGCGCCTCGATGAGGACAACTTCTGGGGGATGGGCGACTCGGGGCCCTGCGGGCCGTGCTCGGAGATCTTCTTTGACAAGGGTCCGGAGTTCGGCGCGGACGGGGGCCCGGCCCACGGGGGCGATGACCGCTTCGTCGAGTTCTGGAACCTGGTGTTCATGCAGTACGAGCGGGGGCCCGGCGGCTCGATGACCGATCTGCCGACCAAGAACATCGACACCGGGGCCGGCTTCGAGCGGGTCCTGTCGATCCTCAACGGCGTCGAGTCGGTGTTTGCCACCGACCTGTTCGCCCCGTTGCTGGAGTCGGCCAGCCGGCTGATCGACCGCCCCTACGGGGCCGACGAGGCGACCGACGTGGCGATCCGGCGCATCGCCGAGCACGGCCGGGCCATGACCATGCTGGTCTCCGACGGGGTCCTGCCCTCCAACGAGGGGCGGGGCTACGTGCTGCGGCGCATCGTGCGCCGCGCGGTGCTCGCGGCTCGGCGGGCGGGCGGCACGGCGTCGCTGATCGCGCCGCTGGTGGACGCGACGATCGAGAAGATGGGCGTGGCCTACCCGGCGCTGGTCCACGACCGCGACCTCATCGTCGAGGTGCTCGAGCGCGAGGAGGGCGGCTTCGGCCGCACCCTGGCCACCGGCATGAGCCTCCTGGCCGAGGAGGAGGCCCGCCTGAGCGCGAGCGGCCGCCGCGAGATCCCCGGCGAAGTGGCCTTCCGACTGCACGACACTCACGGGTTCCCCTTCGAGCTCACGCGCGAAGTCGCCGCCGAGGCCGGCCTGGGGGTAGATCAGGAGGGCTTCGCGGCGGCCATGACGCGTCAGCGCGAGCGAGCCCGGGCGGCGGCCAAGACGCTGCGCGTGGCCGACGACGCGCACTACCGCGACCTGGTTGATCGTCACGGGGTCACCGAGTTCGTCGGACGTGAGCCCGAGCGCTACAGCGTGGAGACCGAGGTCGTGGCCCTGCTCGCGGGTTCGCAGTGGAGCGAGCTATTTATCTCCCAGAGCCCGTTCTACGCCGAGGGCGGGGGGCAGGTCGGAGACCAGGGGGTCATCGTCACCGAAACGGGCCGCTTCGAGGTCGTGGACACCCAGGTCGTCGCGGGCGGCCTGATCGCCCACCGGGGCCGGGTGAGCGGCGAGATCCTGCCTGGCCAGGTTGCGGCCGCCACCATCGACGCCGTGCGCCGCGAGGCGACGCGGCGCAACCACACCGCGACCCACCTGGTGCACGCGGCACTGCGCACCGTGCTGGGCGACCACGTGCGTCAGCAGGGCTCCCTGGTGGCGCCGGATCGCTTGCGCTTCGACTTCTCCCACCCGAGCGCTCCGGTGCCCGAGGAGCTGGCAGCCGTCGTCGAGCTCGTGAACGGCGACGTCGTGGCCAACGCCGGCGTCGAGACGGTGGTCACCTCCAAGCGGGAGGCCGAGGCCCTGGGCGCCATCGCGTTCTTCGGCGACAAGTACGGCGAGCGGGTGCGCGTGGTGCGCGCGGGGGCCCACAGCCTGGAGTTCTGCGGGGGCACCCACGTGGACCGCCTGGGCGACATCGGTCAGGTTCTGGTGGTCGCGGAGGGCTCCATCGGAGCCAACACCCGGCGGGTGGAGGCGGTCACCGCGCTGGGCGCCCTGCACCGGGCTCGCGAGCTCGACGGACTGGTCGGTCAGGTCGCCGCCACCCTCAAGACGGCGCGCGAGGACGTGGTCGGCGCTCTCGAACGGGTGCTGGCGCGCCAACGCGAGCTCGAGCGCGAGGTCGGCGAACTGCGCCGGAGCCAGCTGGAGGTCCGGGCCCGCGAGCTCGATGCTGCGGCTACTGGACCGATCTTGTCGGTGCGCCTGGACGGTTACGACGGCGAGCAGCTGCGCAGCCTGGCCGTCGACCTCCAGCGCCGCGGGCGGCGCCTGGTGGTCGTGGGTGGAACGCTCGACGGCAAGGTGGCGCTGGCCGTGGCGACCGACGGGTCGGTGGACGCCACGGCGACCGTGCGGCGCCTGGCCGCGCACTTCGGGGGCGGAGGCGGAGGCACCGACCGCGTGGCGGTGGCCGGTGGGCGCGACGGATCGGGTCTGGCCGCGGCGCTGGCCGCCGTGGACGAGGAGTGATGGGTCGGATCCTCGGGCTGGACCCCGGGGCGGTGCGCTGCGGCGTGGCGGTGAGCGACTCGGCTCGCACGATGGCCTTCCCGCGACCCGCGCTGCGCAGTGGGCCCGACCTGGTGGCGACCGTCGCGCGCCTGGTCGACGAGGAGAGCGTGGACCTAGTGGTCATCGGGCGCCCCGTGTCCCTGGCCGGGCGCGAGACCGCCAGCACCCTGGCAGCCAACCAGCTGGCCCACGAGCTGCGCGCCGCGCTGACCCACGCGACCGTGCTGCAGTGGGACGAGCGCCTCACGACCGCGCAGGCCACCCGCCAGCTGCGCGCCGCGGGGCGCCGGGCCGAGGAGCACCGCGAGCGGGTGGACTCGGCGGCCGCCACCGTGCTCCTGGAGCACTACCTCGAGGCCCTGCGTGCGCGCTAGGTGGCGCGGGTGGGCCAGCGCCCTGGTGGCCTTCGTCGTGGTGGCCGGCGGCGGGTCGCTGTGGTTCTGGCTGCAGGCCGATCCGCTGGCCAGCCCCGGTCGCGTGGTGACGGTCGTCGTGAAGCCCGGGGACTCGTTGAGCACCATCGGCAGCGAGTTGCACGCCCAGGGGGTCATCGCCAGCCCGCTGGCCTTCCGCATCGACGCGGCGGTCTTTGGCGCGCCGGTGGTGCTGCCGGGGAGCTACCGGCTGCGCCAGCGCTCGTCGTTCGCCGCCGTGATGGGAGTCCTCGGCGCCCCGCGGGTCACCGTGAGCGTGGGCGAGACCCTGGGCGAGGTCACCCACGCGGTTGGCGCCGTGGAGGGCGCGACGTTCGCGACGGCCTTCACCCAGGCGCTGGGGGCCGCCCTGGCCAGCCATCCCTGGGGCGCGACGCGCTCGCTGGAGGGGATGATCGGCCCGGGGACCTACACCATCGTGGCCCCCGAGAGCGCCGCCCAGCTGGTGGCCCAGATGCGCGACTCCTTTGCTGCCGAGGCGGCGGCCGTCGGGTTGAGGGGCACGAGCACGGTAGCGGGCCTCGACGCCTACCAGATCCTCACGGCCGCCTCGATTGTCCAGAAGGAGGGCTACTTCGCGCGCAACATGCCCCGGGTGGCCCGCGTGATCCTGAACCGTCTGGCCCTGGGGGGCCCGCTCCAGATGGACGCCACGGTGCTCTACGCGCTAGGCCGCGATGGCGGCATCGTCACCCACGCCATGCTCGAGACGCGCTCGCCCTACAACACGTACCTGGTGTCGGGCCTGACGCCGACCCCGATCTGCACGGTGTCGGCCACGGCCCTGCGCGCCGTGCTGCACGCGCCCCCCGGGCCGTGGCGCTACTTCACGGTGATCGACGCCGCGGGCACCGAGGCCTTCGCGGTGACCTTCGCCCAGCAGCTGGCCAACGAGCGCCTGGCGGCCGCCCGGGGACTGCCGTGAACTGGCGTCTCGGGGTCGTCGGCCATCCGGTGGGCCACTCGCTGTCCCCTCGCCTCCACCGCGCTGGGCTGGCCCAGGCGGGCCTGGTGGGCACGTCGCGCGCCGTGGACGTCGTCGACCTTGAGGCCCTCACTGCGGTCCTGGGGGACTTTGACGCCCTGTCGGTGACCATGCCGCTCAAGGCGCTGGCGGCGCGGCTGTGCGATGACCTCGACGAGGTGGCGACCCGCACCGGTCGGGTGAACTCCCTGGTGCGGACGGCGGGCCGCGTGCGGGGGGCCAACACCGACGGTCGCGGGCTGCTCGACGCCCTGGCGGCGGTGGGCTGGCAGCCCGCGGGGCGGCGGGCCGCCGTCTTGGGGGCCGGGGGAGCCGCCTGGTCGATCGTGGATGCCCTGGTGGGATCGGGGAGCGAGGTGGTCGTGGCCACGCGGCGGCCCGCGGCGCTGGCGGCGCTGGCCGCGAGGTATCCCGGCGTGGGGACCCTGGCACCGGGCGAGGCGCTCGACCTGGTCATCAACACGGTGCCGGTCGCTGAGCGCCGCGACCAGCCGGCCGTGAGAGTGGCGGGCCCCGGTGCCGTGGCGGTCGATATAACGTATGAGCCGCGCGTCTCGGCCTGGCTGGCCCACCACGAGCGACACCACTGGATCACGATGAACGGACTGCCGATGCTGGCCCATCAAGGCGCGCGCCAGATGGCGTGGTGGTTCTCGGTGCCCATCGACGGGGCCGCCCTGGTCGAGGTGCTGGGGTGAGCGACGCGATCGCGGCGGTCCTGGAGCGCACCCGGTCCCGCGACGGCTTCGACTACAGCCTCTTTGCCGGGATGATCCTGCTCGGCCTGGTCGGCGACGGGATGATCTACTCGGCCACGCGCCAGGCGCTGGTCAATGCCGGCTTCAGCCCGCACTACTACCTGGAGCGCCAGGGCATCTTCGTGGTGGCCGGCATCGTGGTGATGACGCTGCTCTCGCGGATCGACTACCGGCGCCTCGAGCTGGTGGCCACCCCGCTCTACGTGCTGGCCCTGCTCGGCCTGGCCGGCGTGTTCGTCGCGGGCTCCAGCGCCCTGGGGGCCCAGCGCTGGTACAACCTGGGCTTCGTCCAGGTCCAGCCGAGCGAGTTCACCGTGCTGGTGCTCATCGTGGCGATCGCGACCTACGCCCACCGGCGCTCCGACGGCCTGACCATGTACGACGTGGTGCGGATCTTGCTGATGGGGGCTGTTCCCCTGGGCCTCATCGTGCTGCAGCCCGACCTGGGCACCGGGATCATCATCGTGCTGGTGGTGGCCGCCATGATGGTGATCGCCGGCGTGCCCCCGCGCCTGATGACCGCCCTGGCCGTGGCCGGCTCGGCCGGTGTGGCCGGGGCCATCTACTTCGACCTGCTGCACAAGTACCAGGTCGACCGCTTCATCTCGTTCCTCAACCAGAACTCGACCAACCCGGCCCTGGCGCCGCTGGTCTACGAAGTCTCCAACGCCAAGAGCGCGATCGGCTCGGGCGGCCTGACGGGCGCCGGCCTGTTCCGCGGACTCCAGACGGTGCTCGGCTACGTGCCCGAGCAGCGCACCGACTTCATCTTCACGGCCATCGGCGAGCAGCTGGGCTTCGTGGGCTCGTCCCTGATCATCCTGCTGCTGGCTTTCGTGGCCTTCCGGATGTTTCGCGTCGGCCAGACCGCACGCGACACCATGGGCCGGGTGCTGGGCCTCGGCGTGTTCATCTTCTTCGCCTTCTCGTGCTTCGAGAACATCGGCATGACCATGGGGATCATGCCCATCACCGGCATCCCGCTGCCGCTGCTCAGCTACGGGGGATCGTCGGTGCTGGTCTTCTACGCGGCGGGCGGGCTGGTCCTCGCGGTGTCACGGCGGCGGGGGATGAGCCCGTGAGCATGCCCCCTCCCGAGCCTGCGGCCCCCGAGGCGGCCCCGGTGGTGCCCGACGAGTCGGGGCCCCAGATCGTGGGGTCCGCGGTCGCCGAGGGGGGCGAGAGCACCGAGCAGGCGGCCGGTGAGGCCGGGGCCCCGGCGCGCGCGGCCAGCGACGCGGGGGTCCCCAACGTCGTCATGACCGTCGAGTCGGTCACCTACGACCTGGGCGAGGCCGCCCCCGTGGTGCGCCTGCTGGAGGCCGAGGCCCCCTACCGGAGCCTCGAGGTGCCCATCGCGCTGCCCGAGGCCGTCGCCCTGGCCAACGCCCTGGAGAACCGGGTGGGTCGCCGGCCGAGCACCCACGAGCTGTTCACCACGGTCCTGGGCGAGCTGCGCGGCGAGATGGTGGCCGCGCGCATCGCGCGGGTCGAGAACGGCGTGTTCTTCGGTGAGCTGGTGCTGATGACGCCGCGGGGCCGCCGCGTCATCGACTGCCGGGTCAGCGACGCGCTGATCTTGGCCCTGCGTCAGCCGGTGGTGGCGCCGGTGCTGTGCGAGGCCGAGGTGCTGTCGGCCGCCGACCCAACCTGAGGGACCCGGCGCAGCTCGCCGCCGCCGCGCGGCGCGGCGTTCTCGTCCGAGATCCGCAACAGCAGGGCGACGATGATGTAGTTGGCCACCAGCGACGAGCCGCCGTAGGCCATGAAGGGCAGCGTGATGCCGGTGAAGGGCAAAATGCGCAAGACGCCAGCCGCGATGAAGAAGGCCTGCAGACCGATGACGGTGGTCAGCCCCGCCGCGGCCAGGCGCACGTAGGTGGTGCGGGCGCGCTGGGCGATGCGGAAGCCCTCGCCGATGAACAAGACGAACAGGCCGAGCACCGCAATGATGCCGAGCAGCCCCAGCTCCTCGCCAATGGCCGCGAAGATCATGTCCGAGGTCACCTCGGGGATGGTGCCCGACTGGCCGAGGCCCAGACCCGTGCCCAAGACGCCGCCGGCGGCCAGGGAGAACCAGCCGTAGGCGAGCTGGTGGGAGAAAGAGAAGTTGGCCGCCGACCACGGGTCGAGCCACAGGCTGACGCGGACGTGCACCTGGCTGAAGTAGCGCGCCGCGATGGCGGCACCCAGGGCGAAGAGCCCCACGCCCAAGGCGATGTAGGTCAGGCGTCCGGTGCTCAGCCAGAGCATCGCCATGAACAGCGCGAACAGCAGCATGGCGAAGCCGATGTCGTCCTCCACACCCAAGACGGCGATGGCGAATCCCCAGGCGATCAGGACGGGGAGCAGGGCGCGGGGGGGAACGACCAGGTGGTGGCCGATGCGCTGGGTCGGCGTGGACAGCATCGGCGCCTGGGCCGCGAAGTAGGAGGCGAAGAAGAAGACCAGGAGGATCTTGGCCACCTCGATGGGCTGGAACGAGATCGGCCCCAGACCGATCCACAGGCGCGCCCCGCCCACCGAGATGCCGAGGCCCGGAACCAGGGGCAGCAGCAGGAGGCCGCCAGCCACCAGCAGGGTCAGGTAGCGGTAGCGGTCCAGGTCCCGGATCCGGCGCACCACGGCCAGGGTGATCACCAGGGCCACGCCGCTCACCAGGAACCACAGCGACTGGTAGGCGGCCTCGGTCGGGTCCCAGCGGGCGATCTCCACGTAGCCGATCCCGTTGAGCAGGGTCGCGATGGGCACGAGCACCTGGGAAGAGCTTGGCGCGAGGCGACGCACCGCCACGTGCATGCCCAGCGAGATGGCGATCAGGCCGGCCAGGAACGCCCACAGGCGCGGGGGCAGGTGGCCGACCGCCCCCACCCAGGCCAGGGCGTAGAACGCCGTCACCACGATCCAGGCCAAGATGAGCAGCGTGAGCTCCGCGGAGCGCGAGGGTCGCCGGGGCGCGCTCACGCTCGCGGTAGCGCGCCGGCGACGAGACATGCCCGTAGAGTAGTCGTGGCAGGCTGATCAGGGAGGTAGGCAGTCGTGGCTGTCCGCGACTTCGGACCCGAGCGGTTCTCGAGCCGCGAGCTGTCGCGCCTGGAATTCGGGTCGCGCCTGGTGGACCTGGCCGGTGACGAAGGGCTGCCCATCTTGGAGCGCTGCAAGTTCGTGGCGATCTTCGCCGACATGGTCGACGAGTTCTTCCAGGTCCGCGTGGTCAGCCTGCTCGACAAGGTGGCCGCCGGCGTCGAGACCCCCTCGGTTGATGGCATGCGCCCGCGCCAGCAGCTGCTGATGATTCGCGAGCGCATCTTGGAGCTGGTCGAGCGCCTCGATCGCCTCGTGCTGGACGGCTTGCTGCCCGCGCTCAGCGCGTCGGGGGTCGACATCGTGCACGTCGAGGATCTCGATGCCGAGGAGCGCTCGCGCCTGGGGCGCTACTTCGAGCAGCACGTGTACCCGGTGCTGACGCCCCTGGCCGTGGACCCGGGCCATCCCTTCCCGATGATCTCGAACCTGAGCCTCAACATCGCGGTGGTGGTGCGCGACCAGGAGAGCGGTGAGGAGCGCAGCGCGCGCGTCAAGGTGCCCAGCTCGCTGCCGCGGTTCCTCGAGGCCCGGCCGGGCCGGTGGTGCCGCCTGGAAGAGCTGATCGTGGCCCACCTGGGCCGCCTGTTCCCGGGGATGGAGGTGGGCCGGGCGGACCTGTTCCGGGTCACGCGCAACGCTGACCTGACCTTGGAGGAGGACGAGGCCGACGACCTGATGGTCGCCCTCGAGGTCGAGCTGCGCCGTCGGCGCTTCGGCGAGGCGATTCGGGTGGAGATCCACCGCGGCATGGACCCCGAGTTCCTCGACCTACTGCTCGGGGAGCTGGGACTGGACGCCGAGAGCGTCTACGTCAGCGACGCCCCGCTGGGCCTGCACGACTTCTGGGGTCTCTACGAGATGAACCGGCCCGACCTCAAGGGCGAGGGATGGTCGCCCCTGACGCCCGCCCGCCTGCTGGTGGGGGACCACGTGGGCGACCTGTTCGCGGTGATCCGCGAGGCCGACGTCCTCTTGCACCATCCCTACGAGTCCTTCAGCGACTCAGTCGAGGTGCTGGTGGCCCAGGCCGCCGACGACCCGCGGGTGGTAGCCATCAAGCAGACGCTGTATCGCACGTCGGGCGACTCGCCGGTGGTGGCGAGCCTGATCCGCGCCGCCGAGCACGGCAAGCAGGTGGTGGCCCTGGTCGAATTGAAGGCCCGCTTCGACGAGGCCGCCAATATCGAGTGGGCTAAGACCCTCGAAGACGCCGGCGTGCACGTGGTCTACGGGATCATGGGCCTGAAGACCCACTCCAAGACCCTGCTGGTGGTGCGCACCGAGGGGGGGCGCACGGTGCGCTACGCGCACATCGCCACGGGCAACTACAACTCCAAGACGGCCCGCTCCTACGAGGACTTCGGCCTGTTGACCGCCGACCCGGCCATCACCCACGACGTCGGCGAGCTGTTCAACTACCTGACGGGCTTCGCCCGCAACGTCGGCTACGAGCGCATCGTCGTGAGCCCAACCATGACGCGCACGCGCATCATCGAGCTGATCGCGCGCGAGCGGGACCGGGGGCCGGCCGGGCGCATCGACATCAAGGTCAACGGGCTGACTGACCCCGCGGTGATCGACGCCCTCTACGAGGCCAGCGCCGCTGGCGTGCCGGTCCGCCTGCTGGTGCGGACCCTGTGCTGCCTGCGCCCGGGCATCGAGGGCCTGTCGGCGAGCATCACTGTGCGCAGCCTGGTGGGGGAGTTCCTGGAGCACTCGCGCATCTTCCTGTTCGGCCCGCCGGGGCCGAACGAGACGATCCTGCTCGGCTCGGCCGACCTCATGGAGCGCAACCTCGACCGGCGCGTCGAGGTGCTGGTGCCCATCGCCGACGAGGTGGTGCGCGCCGAGCTGCGCGACGCCTTCGAGGTGACGTGGCGCGACGACACCTCGACGTGGCTGCTCGGGCCCGACCGGCGCTGGCGCCGGGTCCAGGCGCTCGAGGGGTTCTCGGCCCAGGCGGAGTTCAAGCGGCGGGCACTGGCCCATCACCGGTCGGTGGTGAGCTAGCGCGCCGGCGCCACTCCAGGCTGGCGTAGGCGACGCCACCGATCGGGATCGGGATCCAGAAGTTGACCAGACGGTAGGCGAGCACGGCCAGGATCGCCTGGCTGTGGGGCACGCCGAAGCCCACCAGCGTCGGGATGAGCACGCCCTCCACGACGCCGAGGCCGGCCGGCGTGACGGGGATGGCGGCTAGGACGTTGGCCAGCCCGTAGGCCACGAGCAGGTCGATGGGCGAGATCACGTGGCCGAAGGACCACACGAAGATCCACAGGCAGGCCGCGTCGAGGATCCAGTTGAGGGCGGCCCACACCAGGGCCGCCCACAGCGTGCGCCGGTAGGTGATCAGGACGGTGATGCGGTCGGCGACCTTGCCCAGGATCGTCGAGAGCCGGTCGGGGTCGAGTCCGGGGATGCGGCGGGCGATCGAGCGCAGCCAGCGGTCGGCGTGGCTCTGGCCCCGGGTGATCAAGATGATCGTCCCGAAGAAGGCGGCCAGCAAGAAGACGCCGGCCAGGGCGGCGAAGCCGTAGAGGGGGTTGAACCCCTGGAGGGGGACCGAGATGACCAGGGCGCACCAGAACAGGATGTTCAGCACCACCGCGGAGCCGGTGCCCTGGGTGGCCATGCCGAAGGCGTTGGTCTCCTTGGGCACGCCCAGCCGGTTGAAGATCCGATACGACAGCGCGCCGGCCGGGGCGGTGCCCCCGGGGATGGTGTGGCTGATGGCCAGACCGGCCAGGTTCACCCGCAAGGTGTCATAGCGCGGGGGCGAGTAGGGGTAGAGCACCGCGCGGGTGAGCTCCATGTAGGCGTAGATGGCCGCGAGCTCGCACACCACGGCCACGCCGACCAGGATCGGATTGATGGTGGCCAGCAGGGGCAGCGAGCGGCGCGCCGACGCGAACTGGGGCACGACCAGATACTCCAGGACGAACACCAGCAGGCCGATGCTGATGATGATGCGCAGCTCGTGGGGCACGGTGAAGCGCGCGCGCGGTTGCTCATCGGCCATGGCATAGCCTGCCACGGGCGGTCGCGTCGGCGAGGGGATCCACCAGAGGCCCGGCAGTAGGCTGGATCGGTGCGCACGCTGGTGGTCCTGCCCACCTACAACGAGGCTCTGAACATCGAGCCGATGGTGCGGGCCCTGCGGCGCATCGTGCCGGCGGCCACCGTCTTGGTGGTAGACGACTCCAGCCCGGACGGGACCGCGGCGCGGGCCCGGGAGCTGGGGGCCGAGGTGGGCCAGATCGAGGTCCTGGAGCGTCCGGTCAAGGCGGGGCTGGGGGGCGCGTACCGAGCGGGATTCGCCTGGGGCCTGGAGCGCGGCTACGAGCTGCTGGTCGAGATCGACTGCGACTTCTCCCACGATCCCGAGATGCTCCCGACCCTCTTGCACGAGGCGCGGGCCTTCGACGTGGTGATCGGGTCGCGCTACGTGGTCGGCGGCTCCACGCCGCGCTGGTCGGTGCCCCGGCTGCTGCTGTCGCGCGGGGGGAACTGGTACGCCTCGGTGATGCTGGGGCTGCGGGTCCACGACGCCACCGCCGGCTACCGCGTCTACCGGGCCGAAGCCCTCGAGCAGATGGACTACGAGAGCGTGCGGGCCGACGGCTATGGCTTCCAGATCGAGATGACCTTCCGGGCTCGCCGGGCCGGCCTGTCGATCAGCGAGGTGCCCATCGCCTTCACGGACCGGACCCGCGGCGAGTCCAAGATGTCCGGGGCCATCGTGGGCGAGGCGCTGTGGCTGGTCACGCGCTGGTCGCTGGGGCGGCTACGGCGCTCACACGCGGTCACTGAGCAGGGCCGACAGCACACTTAGGAGCTTGTCGCGGGTCTCCTCGCGCTCGGCGATGGGGTCGGACTCGTCGACGATGCCGGCGCCGGCCCAGGCCTCGAAAGCGGCACCCTTCAGCAGCACCCCGCGGATGCCGATCCACCACTCGCCGTCGCCCGCCGAGTCGATCCAGCCGACCGGACCGGCGTAGGGACCGCGGGGGCGGCCCTCGAGCGCGCCGATCAGGTCCTCGGCCCCCTCGCGAGGGATGCCGCCGACGGCGGCGGTGGGGTGGAGCTGACGCAGGAGGTCGAGGGCGCTGGGGGTCGGAGCGGGACCGCGGTGGGTCCCGGTGATCCAGGTGCCCAGGTGGGCGATCGAGCGCAGGGCCACGATGCTCGGGGCGGCATCGGCGGCCACGTCGTAGGTCTCGCGCAGGGTGTCCAGGATGTCCTGGACCAACACGTCGTGCTCGTGGCGGTTCTTATGGGAGCCGAGCAGCCAGGCCTCGTAGTCGTCGGGAGCGACGTGGCTGGGCAGGGCGATCGTCCCGGCCAGGGGGTGGCAGCTCACCGCCGCACCCTCGCGGCGCACCAGCAGCTCGGGGCTGGCGCCCACGTAGCGCCGTCCGGAGCGCAGGGGCAGGCTGTAGAGCGTGCAGTGCGGCTCGCGCGTGCGCAGGCGCTGGGCCAGGGCCGCCGGGTCCACCTCCTCGGTGGCCGAGCCGAGAACCGCCCGGGCGAGCACCACCTTGGCCAACTGGCCGTGGCGCAGGAGCTCGACGGCGCGGGCCACGCGGTGGGCGTACTCCTCGGGGGTGGGGGCGTAGGACACCGCCCGCACGCCGACGGGGCCCTGGGTGGGCTCGCCCACGTCGGCCAGCAGCGCCGCCAGGTCGGGGGTGGGTCCCCGCGAGGTGATCCAGGCACCGCCGTGGCGGTCCTGGGTCACGACGATGCGCGGGACGTGCAGGGTGCCCGGTCGGGAGCGCTCGAAGGGAAGTGATCCCATCGCGACGACGCCGGAGCCGCTGGGGCCGTCATCGCCGGTGAGGGTCGTGGCCGGGAAGGGCGGGGGGCTCGTCGCGCCCGCGCTGGGCAGCTCCCAGGCCAGGGCGGAGCCGCCGAGCCCGCAGCGGATCATGTCGGGGGACTCGAGCAGCCAGCCCGAGCGCGCGGCCAGGGCCCGCAGGGTCGCGGTGGGCACCGGGGCCATGGCCCGACGCAGGAACTTCACGCCGTCCTCGTGGCCACGATCTCCTGGCTGAGGCCGCCCAGGATCGTGCGCTGGTTGACCGCGACGAAGCCGGCGCGCGTGAACAGGTCACGCAACTCGGGCGGGGCGGGCAGGTAGGCGGTGGACCGGGGGAGGTAGTGGTAGGCGTCGCGGTCCGAGAGCAGGGAGCCCACCAGAGGCACGACCCGATGGAACCAGAGGCGGAATCCCGCCCGCCAGAGGCCGCCGCGCGGCTCGGCCACCTCGAGCACGGCCAGGCGACCACCCGGGCGCACGACGCGGGCCAGCTCGGCCAGGGTGGCGGGCAGGTCCGTGAAGTTGCGCAGGGCGTAGCCGCAGGTGACGCCGTCGAAGGCGCCGGTGGCGAAGGGGAGGGCCCGCGCGTCGGCCTGCACGCGCGGGTAGACCCCGCGCCCGGCCGCGAGCATGCCGGCGCTGAGATCGGTGGCCACGGGGCGCAGACCCTGGGCGGACAGCTCGCGCACGAAGTCGCCGGTGCCCGCGGCCACGTCGAGGACCACGCTGCGCGCCGGGAGGCGCAGGTCGGCCGTGGCGCGGCGTCGCCAGCGCCGGTCCATGCCCAGGGTCATGACGCGGTTGAGCAGGTCGTAGCGCGGTGCGATGGCGTCGAACATGGCCCGTACCTGGCGGGTCTTCTCCTCGCCCTGGGGCAACTGGCGGTAGTCCATGTCAGCGGTAGTAGCGGTAGAGAACCTGGGCCACCAGGGCGGGCTTGGGCGCGTCGCGCACCTGGACTTCGACGTCCAGGACGATCTGGGCTCCGCCGTCGAGGTCCTCGAGGCCGACCAGGGTCGCGCCGGCTCGCAGGAACGAGCCGACGGGCACGGGGCTGGGGAAGCGCACGCGGTTGGCGCCGTAGTTCACACCCATGCGCACGCCGGTCACCTGCCAGATCTCCCCGAGCAGCACTGGGAGCAGCGACAGCGTCAGGTAGCCGTGGGCGATCGTGCCTCCGAAGGGCCCGCCCGCCGCGCGCGCGACGTCCTGGTGGATCCACTGGTGGTCCCCGGTGGCGTCGGCGAAGAGGTCGACCTGCGCCTGCGTGATCTGGTGGTAGGGCGAGTACCCCAGGTGCTCGCCCAGGTGGCGGCGCAGGTCGGTGAGATCAAGGACGGTCATGGGGCTCGTTGGCGACTTTACCGTAGGCTCGGGCCGGCGCGGCGCGGCGCGTTTCGTAGACTGGTCCGGTGAGCAGCGACCACGGGGGCGCGGAGCCGGGGGTGCATCGCGAGGGCCATCGCCAGATCTCTGGCGGCTGGATGCGCGCGGGAATCTTCGGTATCAGCGATGGGCTGGTCACCAACGTGTCCCTGATCTTGGGCTTTGCCGGGGCCAGCCCCGGCGCGCACGTCGTGCGCCTCGCGGGCTTGGCCGGGCTGGTGGCCGGCGGCTTCTCGATGGCGACGGGCGAGTACGTGTCCATGCGGGCCCAAAAAGAGCTCCTCGAGTACGAGATCGACGTGGAGCGACGCTCGATCGCCGAGAGCCCGGAGGCCGAGCGCGTCGAGCTGCGCGACCTGTTCCAGGAGCGCGGGATCGACGAGGAGTTGGCCGACCGCCTGGCCCGGGACCTCATGCGCGACCCCGACCTCGCGCTGCGCACACACGCGCGCGAGGAGCTCGGCATCGACCCTTCGGCCACGGGCGTTCCCCTGCTGGCCGCGCTGGCGTCGCTGGTGGCCTTCGCCGTGGGCGCCTTCGTGCCCCTCATCCCGTGGCTGGTGCCCGGCACGCCGGATGCCGCCTGGTGGTCGATCGCCTGTGGCGCGGTGGGTGCGGCGGCGGTCGGCGGGGCCATCGGGTGGCTCGCCAAGCGCGGCGTCGTACGCTGGGCCCTGCGCCAGGTCGGGGTGGCGGGCCTGGCGGCCGCGGTCACGTGGCTGGTGGGTCGTCTGGTCGGGGGCTAGTCCCGATGCGCACCAGGACGTCGGTGCGCACGACGTCGAATCCGAGGCCGGCGTAGAGCTCGCGCGCCACCACGTTGTCGCGGTCCACGAAGAGCACGGCCGCCTCGACCCCCTGACGGTGGAGGGTGTCGGTGCCGGCCACGACCAGGGCCCGGCCCAGGCCCCGCCCGCGCCAGCGGGGGTCGACCGAGACGGCGTAGATCTCCCCGACCCGCCCGGGGGACGTCGCCCGGTCGTGCACCTTGGTCCAGCACGAGGCGCGGATCTCCACGCCGTCGTCGAGCACCAGGAAGCCCGCGGCGTCGAACCAGGGCTCGGCCAGGCGCTCGCGCAGCTCGTCGGCGCGCCAGGCGCCCTGCTCGGGGTGGTCGGCGAAGGCCTGGTTGTTGTGCCGCAGCCAGCGCTCGACGTCGCGGTCCGGGTTGAAGGGGCGCAAGACGGCCCCGGCGGGCCAGGTGACCGCCACGGCGAGGGGCAGGCGGCGCTGGCGGACCTCCAAGGTCCGCTCCACGCGGCCGCGCGGCGGCCGGCGCGCGCGCACCCACCAGAGCACCGCGCCGTGGCGGGCGAGGAGAGCCTGGCGCAAGGCGGCGTCCACACCGCCGCCGCAGGCCTCCACCACCGGGGGCGCACCGGGGCTCACCATGGCGTAGCCGCGCAGGCGCCCGGCCGCGTCGCGCCGGCACCAGTGCTCCGCAGAGTCGCCGCGTTCGAGAGCCCGGCGGCGTCCCTCGTCGAGGGCCTCGCGGCCGAGTCGGCGCGCGGTGCGCGTCAGGAGCTCGCGGACCTCGTCGCGCTGGCGCTCGCTCAGCGGGGCGGCTAGCTCCCAGTGCGCGGACGCCCCGGGGCTCACGTCAGGGAGCGGCTGAGGCGGTTGAGGCGGCGCAGGAGGGTCCCGATGGTGCGCTCGGCGGCGACCAGCTCCTGGTAGGCCGCGGGGGGCAGCGAAGTGGCCTCGCGCTCCACCAGGGTCGTCAGACGGGCCGCCAGCTCGGCCAGCGAGGAGGTCAGAGTCGTCAGTTCGCGCTGCACAGCCATGGGCACCCGTCCGGCTCGGTCGTCGGGGCCTTAGCGTAGCGGGGTGGATGGAGCGCAGGGCCTGGACCGGGGATGGCGGCGCTGGCGGGTGCGGGGGGTCGACGGCGAGGACTTCCTGCAGAGCCAGGCGTCCCAGGACCTGGAGCGTCTGGGGCCCGGTGACGCACGGTGGTGCGGGTTCCTCGCACCGACCGGCGAGCTGGTCGGGGTGGCGCGCGTCGAGCGCGAGGGCGACGAGCTGATCCTGCGAGTGCCCAATGCGCTGGCCGACTCCCTGCGCCAGAGACTCGAGCGCTTCCGCCTGCGTCGCGTGGTCGAGCTGGTCGACGAGGGAGAGACGGCCGACCCGTTAGGCGACGAGGCGACCCGGGTGGGAGCGTGCTGGCCGGGGCCCGCCGAGCTGGCGCGCGGACTGGTCCCCCACGCCTACGGGCACCGCTTCGTGGACCAGGTGGTGTCCTTCACCAAGGGCTGCTACCCCGGCCAGGAGATGGTCGCGCGCATGGAGGCCCGCGGCGCGACGCCACCCTGGCGCCTGGTGTGGGGACGGGCGCGCGCCCTGGCTGACCTGGACGCGTACCTACGCGCGGCCGGCCCGGTAGGCCCCAGCGGCATCACGACCGCGGTGGCGCAGGCCGACGGCAGCGTCAGCGCCCTCGGGTTCGCCCACCGAACCCTGGCCGAGATCGAGGATGGCGAGCTCACGGTGGCGTTCGTGGCGTGAGGGACCCGGGCCCGGTAGCGTGCCATGGGGAGGTGGCCCGTGCGCCTGTTCCCGGAAGGTCTGCTCATCAAGGTGGCCGGAGTGATCACCGAGGATGACGCCCTGCTGGCGGTCGGGCTGGGCGCGAATGCGCTGGGGTTCGACTTCGGCCCCACGCCCTGGCGGGTGACCCTCGACGATGCGCGGGCCATCGAGCACCGCCTGCCCGCGGGGGTGATCACCATCGGGACCTTCCACCACGAGCTGCCCCAGCGCGTCGTGGAGGTCTCCAGCCGCCTGGGGCTGTCGGCGGTGGAGCTGGTGGCGCCGGTGGCCCTGGCCGACATGAGCTACGTGCGCGAGCGCCTGCCCACGCTGTTCGTGCGCCTGGACGTCGACACGCTGGCCGCCGAGCCCGCCTGGCTGGCTCTGGCCGACTACGTCGTGGTGGACCCCTTCGAGGGGCTGGGCGCGCTGGCGGCGCTCCTGGACGGCGGGTTCGGCCCGTACCTCGGTCCCGCGGTCGTGGCCGGTGGGCTCAGCGCCGACGAGGTCGGAGACGTCGTGCGGGCGCTGCCCGTGTGGGGAGTGGAGGCCGGCCCGGCACTCGAGCACGAGCCCGGAGCCAAGGATCCCGTCGCGGTGGGGGCCTTCATCGCCGGCGCCCGGGCCGCCTTCGCCGAGCGGCCCGCCGCGGCCAGCGAGGACTAGGACTCGACGCGGCGCAGGATCACGCTGCCGTTGTGACCGCCGAAGCCAAAGGAGTTCGACAGCACCGTCTCGACTCGGGCCGGGCGCGGTGCGCCGTGCACGACGTCGAGGGGGATCTGCGGGTCGACGTTGGTGGTGCCGGCAGTGGGTGGGATGACCTGGTCGATCAGGGTCATCACCGAGGCGACCGCCTCCAGGGCGCCCGCCGCGGCCAGCGAGTGCCCGAGGTGACCCTTCACCGACGTCACCGGCGGCACGCTGTGGCCGAACACGCGGGCCACGGCCACGGCCTCTGCCAAGTCGTTCAAGGGCGTCGAGGTCCCGTGCGCGTTGATGTGCGAGATGGCGCCGGGCTCCAGCTGCGCGTCCTCGAGGGCGAGCCGCATCGAGCGCACCGCGCCGCGGCCCTCGGGGTCGGGGGCGGTGATGTGGTACGCGTCGGCGGTCGAGGCGGCTCCGAGGACCTCAGCCAGGATGCGGGCCCCGCGGGCCTCGGCGTGCTCCCAGTCTTCCAGGACCAGGATCCCGGCGCCCTCGCCCATGACGAAGCCGTCGCGATCCACGTCGAAGGGTCGTGACAGGTCGCTCGCGCTGAGGGCCGTCATGTTGCGGAATCCCGCCTCGGCGATCTCGACCAGGACCGCTTCGGCACCACCGGCCACGACGACCGGGCAGCGTCCGCTGGCCACCAGACGCGCCCCGTTGCCGATGGCGTGGGTCCCGGCGGCGCACGCCGTGGTCACCGTCTCGCAGGGTCCGCCCAGGCCAAAGCGCATGGAGACGGCCGCAGTGGCGGCGTTCGGCATCATCATGGGCACCATGAAGGGCGAAACACGCCCGGGCCCCCGCTCACGCATCACCTCGACCTGGGCCAGGATGGACTGGAGTCCGCCGATGCCCGTGGTGACGATGCTGCCAGCGTCCTCGAGAGGTCCGGTGAGGCCCGACTGGCGCCAGGCCTCGTCGGCAGCCACCAGGGCGTAGAGGGTGAAGGGGTCCAGGCGGCGCAACTCCTTGGGGCCAGCGATGTGCGAGGCGTCGAAGGGCTCCACGCGCTTGGTGGGTGGGGCCACCGGCTCGTGCAGGGCCGACCAGAGCGCGTCCACGCCGAGGCCGGCGCACGACACCGCGCCCAGTCCGGTGATGGCGACGCGTCGACCAGCGACCGGCCCCTCGGGGGTGCGCGCGACGAGCACTAGAGCTTCGCGTAGATCAGGTCGAAGGCCTCGCCGACGGTGGTGATGTCCTTGAGCTCGTCCTCGCCCACCTCGACGTGGAAGTTCTCCTCAAGAGCCATCACCAACTCGACCAGGTCGAGGCTGTCGGCCCCGAGGTCGTCGGCGAACGAGGCGTCCGGCGTCACCTTGGCTGGGTCCACCGCCAGCACCTCGACGGCGCTGTCGGTGAACTTCTTGAAGGCCTCGTCGCGGTCCATGCTCATCCCTTCTCTGTGTCGCCGTATCGTACTAAATGGCCGCGCGATCCTGCCCGATCCCGTGGGGTGGCCGCGCCCGCGGGGGAGGGCGCCCTAGGATGAGCCTGCCCGGGCACGGGCATACAGCCAAGGGGGGCGTGATGGGGCATCGGGTGTACCGACGAGTAGTGGCCGTGGCGGCCAGCGCCATGCTGGTCGCGAGTGTCGTGGTGAGTGCGGCGGCCTCCGGAGCCGCGGGGAACAAGGCGGGCTGGGGGCAGGGGGCACCGTACCTGGCGCTGGGCGACTCGGTGGCCTTCGGCTACACGCCGCCCCAGACGACCAGCGCGGCGACCTACGCCGATGCCGCGAACTTCTCGAGCTACGCCAACGACGTCGCGACGGCGCTGAACCTGCACCTGTTCAACGCGTCGTGCCCGGGGGAGACGACCGCCTCGATGATCAACGCGACTGCGGCCTCCAACGGCTGTGAGAACGCGCCCGGTCAGAGCGCCGGCTACCGCACGGCCTACCCCCTCCACGTGAGCTACACCGGCTCGCAGTTGAGCTACGCCGTTCACTTCTTGCGCACCCACCCCGCGACGCGGCTGGTGACGATCACCATCGGCGCCAACGACGCGTTCCTGTGTCAGGAGACGACCGCGGACGGGTGCTTGAACCTGAGCGAGTTCGGCGCGGTGCTCAAGCAGATCGCCACCAACCTGGCGATCATCTACCACGCCCTGCGCGTCGAGGGGCACTACTCGCATGCTCTGGTGGCCGTGGACTACTACGCGCTGAACTACAGCCAGCCGGTCCAGGTTGGCGAGGCTCAGCAGCTCGACGCGACGATCAACCAGGTCACCAGGCAGTTCCACGGCATCGTCGCCAACGGCTTCTCCATGTTCCAGGCGGCCGCGACGCCCTTTGGTGGTGACCCGTGCGCGGCCGGCCTGCTGATCGCGTATCCCGCGAGCAGCGGTATGACCGGGTGCAACATCCACCCCAGCCCGTTGGGGCACGAGCTGCTGGCCACGACGATCGAGACCGCTCTGCTGAATGCCGCGCCGCCGGCCGCGGTCCGCGCCGCGGGCCACAACCGGGGCTAGAGCCCGAGGGCCAGACCACCGTCGACCGGGACGACGGCGCCCGTGATGTAGCGGGCGCCGTCGCTGGCCAGGAACAGCGCCGCCGCGGCGACGTCGGCGGGCTGGCCGCGGTGGCCGAGGGGGATGCCCGCGGACCCGGCGGGACCGTCGGCGGACACGTCGCGGGTCATCTCGGTCTCGATGAGGCCCGGGGCGATGACGTTGACCGTAATGGAGCGCGAGGCCAGCTCGCGGGCCAGTGACCGGGCCAGGCCGACCAGCCCGGCCTTGGCGGCGGCGTAGTTGGCCTGGCCGGGAACGCCGAGGAAGGGGCTCACCGAGCCGACGAAGATGATGGCCCCCCGGCGCGCGCGCACCATGGGTGCCAGGACCGCGCGAGCCGTGTAGAAGGCGCCGTCTAGGTCGATGGAGAGGACCTCGCGCCACTGGGCGTCGGTCATGCGCAGGGCGAGCCCGTCGCGGGTGATCCCCGCGTTGAGGACCGCCACCTCGATGGGCCCGTGGCGCTCGACGAGGCCCTTGACGGCGGCCGTGACGGCGGCACTGTCGGCGACGTCGACGGCGAGGGCCTCGGCGACCCCAGCGGGCGCCAGTGCGCGCCGGGACAGCGTCACAACCACGTCGCCCAGCGCGACGAAGCCCGCGGCAATGGCGGCGCCAATGCCCTGGCTCGCGCCGGTGACCAGGACGACGCGGCTCACGCCAGGGCCCGCAGCTCGGCGGGCTCGGTCAGGGCCACCTGGGTGGCGAAGGGGCGGATCCTCCGGGTGAGCCCACTCAGCACGGCGCCGGGCGGCATCTCGATGCTGGCGGTGACCGTGTCGGGCAGCCCGGTCGTGGCGGCCACGAACTCGATGGGGCTGGTGAGCTGGCGGCTCAGGAGGTCGGGCCAGTCGGCGGCCGGGTGGACCCGACCGTCCACGTTGGCCACCACGACGGCGTCACTCGTGTGCCACTGGGTGCGCGCCAGCTGGGCGTCCAGGGCGCCCTGGGCCGGCACCATGAGAGGGGAGTGGAAGGCGCCGCCGACCGGGAGGCGGGTCGCGCGCTTGAATCCGAGGTCGCGGGCGTCACCGGCCAGGGCGTCGAGCGCGGCCATCTCGCCGCTGACGACCAGCTGGCCGGCCCCGTTCACGTTGGCCACGTAGATGCCCGGTCGCTGCTCGAGCAGGGCACGCGCCGCGTCGTCACCACCGAGCAGGGCGAGCATCGCCCCCGCGGTGGTCCGGGCGGCCTCGGCCATGGCGGCTCCGCGCACGGCGATCAGGCGCGCGGCATCGGCGAGCGTGAGCACACCGGCGGCGGTCAGGGCGCTGAACTCGCCCAGGCTGTGGCCCAGGTGGTAGCGGGGGCGCCACCCCAGGGCCAGCAGGTCGTGGTAGCCGACCAGGGACAGGGCGAAGGTCGCCAGCTGGGCGTGGTCGGTGCGGATCACGTCCTCGTCGGACGCGTCGAGCAGGAGGTGGGCCACATCGGTGCCCGCAGCCTCGGAGACCTCGGCGACCAGGGACCAGTGGGGGCTCGCCGTCCACGCCCGGCCCGCGCCCGAGGCGATCGAGCCCTGCCCCGGGAACAGGGCGACGGCGTCGTCGCGCCAGGGGACGTCGAAACTCACGGCGCCACGCTAACAGGGCTACGCACGACGGGAGGGTCTGACAGGCACCTGCGGCGGTGGGTGCCCGGAGTGGGACTCGAACCCACACACCCTTGCGAGTAAAGGCTTTTGAGGCCTCCGCGTCTACCGATTCCGCCATCCGGGCAGGCCGGTCTACCGTAGCAGCCATCGACTGGAGCACCGGGACACTCGAGGTGTGGCGTCGCGACGCGGTGCTGGCGCGGCCCGTGCGCGCGGCGGGCCAGCACCACGATCTCCGGCCCCGGCTGCTGGCCCGACTGGCCACGCCGGGCGCGGAGGGGTTCGGCGAGGTGGGCGTGCAGCCCTTCGCGCTCAACGGGGACCCCGGCGCCGAGGAGGTGGTCGACGCTCTGCGCACCGAGGTGAGCGAGCGCCTGGGGGGAATCGTCGCGCGCGAGTCCCGGCTGCCGGCCTGGAGCCGCGTGGGCCAGCTGGCTGGTCCGCGCCCGGCCTCGCGGGTGGCCTGGGCCCTGGTGGAGATGGCCCTGCTCGACCTGCACCTGCGGTCGACCGGCTTGGCGCGCCCAGCCGGGTGGCACGTCGCGGGACCGGTCCCGTCCCTGGTCACGGTCTCGCTGCTCGACCCCCCGCCGCCGGGGGCGGTGGGGGGTGTGCGGATGCGGGCCAAGGTGCGACCGGGCCAGTGGCGCCAGGACGCGGTGGCCTGGCTCGCCGAGCAGGGCTCCGAGGTTCTGCTCGACTACAACGCCTCGGCCACCAGTGTCGAGGAGGTCCTGGCCGACGAGGCCGCGCTGTGGACCCGGCTGCGCGTCGTGGCCGTCGAGCAGCCCTTCGCCCCGGGGGACCTGGCCCGCCTGACGGCCCTGGCCTCGCGAACCGCGGTGCCGCTCAGCGTCGACGAGGGGATGCGCAGCTTGGCCGACGTGCGCCTCGTCGCCGCCCACCACGCGGCCCAGCTGGTGTGCGTCAAGCCGGGCCGGGTCGGGGGACTGGCGGTCGCCCGGGAGCTGTGCCGCCGGGCGAGCGCACTGGGGCTGCGGCCCTACGTCGGGGGCTTCTTCGAGTCGCCCCTCGGGCGCAGCGCCCTGCGGATGCTGGCCGCCGACGCGGTGCGCGAGCCGAGCGACGTCGCCGACGTCGAGGTCACGGGCGGGGGCGACGTGGTCGCGGCTCCCGGGGGCCTGGGCTACCGCCTCGCCGACGCGGTGCGCACGGGACCGTGCGTCGCCAGCGCGCGGTGGTAGGCCCGTACACTGAGGGCGATGGGCTTGCGGGTGCAGCGTCGCCGATTGGAGGACTGCCAGCGACGGCTGAGCGCGGCGCGCGAAAGCCTGCACGTGCTCGAAGAGCAGGTGGCCGTGTGGAACGCGGCACTCGACGAGGCCCGGATCCGGGCGCTAGTCTCGGAAACCCCGACGCAAGCGCAGGAGTACGAAGAGTTGTCGCGCCACGTGGCGGTCGCAGCAGCCGAGATGCGGCGCCGGCGGCGCGAGGTGGGGGAGCTGGTGGCGGAGCGCGACGAGTTGCTCCGGTCGTGGGAACCAAAGGATGGGGATGGAACGACGAGTAGTGATCGCCGATGACGAGTCGATCATCCGGCTCGATCTCAAGGAGATGCTCGAGAGCGACGGCTACCTGGTCGTGGGCGAGGCCGCCCGAGGTGATGACGCCCTGGCCCTGATCGAGGAGCACCACCCCGACCTCGCCCTGCTGGACATCAAGATGCCTGGCCTGGACGGGATCGAGATCGCCCGGGCCATCCAGGGCGGCGACACGGTGGTCGTCTTGCTCACCGCGTTCTCCCAGCGCACGCTCATCGAGAACGCTCGCGACGCCGGGGTGGCGGCCTACCTGGTCAAGCCGTTCCGCTCCTCCGAGCTGCTGCCCAAGCTGGCCGCGATCCTGGATCCGACCACCGTGACGCCGGCGGCCGGCCCCGAGCCGCACCAGGTCGACGACAAGATCGAGACGCGCGACCTGGTCCAGCGGGCCAAGGAGCGGCTGATGGACGAGCGGGCCGTCGACGAGCCGACCGCCTTTGACACCATCCAGCAGGCCGCGATGCGCGCGCGCGTGCGGATGCGCGACGTCGCCCAGGAGATCTTGCGCGGGGAGTTCGGTGGCTGAGCCGCCGGCGGGGGGCCCTCTCATCCTGCTCGATGGGATGTCCCTGGCGTTTCGCGCCTACTTCGCCCTGAGTGCCGACCTCACGACCTCCGACGGCGCGCCCACCAACGCCCTGCACGGCTTTGCCGCTATGGTGCACACCCTGGTGCGCACGTGGCGGCCCCGGGCCCTGGCAGTCGCCTTCGACCTGCCGGGGGGGTCTTTTCGCAACCGCCTGGTCGAGGACTACAAGGGAGGGCGCGCCGCGACGCCGCCCCAGCTCGAGCCGCAGTTCGACTTCATTCGCGCGCTCTGCGAGGCACTGGCCATCCCAGTGATCGGCGTGCCCGACTACGAGGCCGATGACATCCTGGCGACCTTGGCCACCCGGGCGCGCGACCACCAGCACGCGACCGTGGTGGTGTCGGGGGACCGCGACACCTTCCAGCTGGTCGAGGATCCCTACGTGCGGGTCCTGTACAACCGGCGCGGCGTGTCCGAGTACGACCTCTACGACGAGGCCGGCATCGTGGCGCGCTGTGGCATCGAGCCGGCGCGCTACCCGCTGCTGGCCGCGATGCGGGGTGACGCCAGCGACAACCTGCCCGGCGTGCCCGGCGTGGGGGAGAAGACCGCGGCGCGGCTGCTCACACAGTTCGGCGATCTGAACGGCATCTTCGCCCATCTCGACGAGCTCACGCCCAAGCTTCGCGAGAATCTGGCCATCCACCAGGAGCGAGCCCGGCACAACGCCGACGTCATGGCGCTGGTGCGCGACGTGCCCGTGGACGTTGACCTGGCGGACCTGGCGGTGGGCGGCTGGCGCCGCAGCGAGATCGAGACGTTCTTTGACCGCTTCGACATGGCAACCATGCGGCGACGCTTCGCCCAGCTGCTCGACGAGGGCCTTCTCGGTGCGGGCGCCGAGGACCGCCCCGTGCCGGGTCGCCGCGCGGGGGCTGTGGTGCCGGCGGCGCGCCTGGTCGACCTCGACGATCTGGCTGGCGCGCCCGAGTGCGTGATCGCCGCGCGGGGGGGCCACGTGGCCGTCCTGGACGCGTCCAGCGCGCGCGTCGCCGTGGTGCCAAAGGCCCAGTGGATCGCTAGCTACGACGGATCTGCGCTGGCCGGCCACGACATCAAGGGTCTGGTGCGCGAACTGCTGGAGTCCGGCCGCCAGGTGCCGACTCCCCGTGACGACAGCGCGCTGATGGCCTACCTGGTGGACTCGGTGAGCGGGCGCTACGACCTGGACGCGGTGGCCGAGCGCTTCGTCGCACTGGCCCCGGCGGCCACGTCGGGCCAGCTCTTCGACGACGGTACGGGGTCCGCGCTGATCGAGCAGGTGTCGCGAGCCGCCGCAGTTCGGGCTGCGCTGCGGCGCGAGATCGCCACGTGGCAGCTCGAGGCCGTCTACGAGGGGATCGAGCTGCCGCTGGTCACCGTGCTGGCGCGCATGGAGATGATCGGCGTGGGCGTCGACGTGACGGTGCTGCGGGCGATCGCCGACGAGTTCGCCGCCGAGGCCGCCCAGCTCGACCAGGAGATCCAGGTGCTCGCCGGCCATCCCTTCAACGTCAACTCGTCGCCCCAGATCCAGATGGTGCTCTTCACCGAGCTGGGGCTGCGCCCGGTGCGCAAGATCAAGACGGGCTTCTCGACCGACGCGGCCAGTCTCGAGGCCATGGCCGACCAGCACCCCATCGTCGGACGCCTGCTGCGCTACCGGGAGGTCGAGAAGCTGCGCAGCACCTACGGGGTCACGCTGATCGACAGTGTCGGCCCCGACGGACGCATCCACGCCATCTTCAATCAGATGGTCGCGCGCACCGGGCGGATCTCCTCGGAGGGTCCCAACCTGCACAACATCCCGGTACGCACGACGGAGGGACGCCGCCTGCGCACCGCCTTCGTGCCCCCGCCGGGCTGGTGGCTGGCCGTGGCCGACTACAACCAGATCGAGCTGCGGATCTTGGCTCACCTCTCCCAGGACCAGGGACTGCTGGCCGCCTTCGCCGCGGGCCGGGACGTCCACCGCCAGATCGCCGCCCTGGTCTTCGGCGTGGCCCCCGAGCAGGTGACTCACGAGCAGCGTGAGCAGGCCAAGGCCGTCTCCTACGGGCTGGCCTACGGTATGGAGACCTTCGGCCTCAGCCAGCGCCTGGGGCTGCCGGTCGCGCACGCGCGCGAGATCATGGACCGCTACTTCACGAGCTTCCCCACCGTGCGCCACTACATGGAGCGCACCGTGGCCGAGATCCGTGAACGAGGGTTCTCGCGCACCGAGGCCGGCCGCATCCGGCCCTTCCCGGACCTGGCGACGGCGACCGGCGCCTCGCGCGCGGCGGCCGAGCGCCAGGCGATGAACGCGGGGATCCAGGGCATGGCGGCCGACGTGTTCAAGTCCGCCCTGGTGCGCCTGGACCACGCCTTGACCGCGGGACCGTGGCGCTCCCGCCTGGTCCTGCAGGTCCACGACGAGGTGGTCGTCGAGGTGCCCGACGACGAGCGCGCCACCGTGAGCGAGGTGATAGCGGTGGCGCTAACCGAGGCGGCCACGCTGAGCGTGCCCCTGGAGATCTCCCTGCGCTGGGGACGGGACTGGGCGACGGCCAAAGGGTGAGGTGCGCTAGGCTCGTCCGTCGGGCCAGCACCGGTGGCCCCTCCCGTGTCGTCTAGGCAGATCCCGGTGCGGTCACGAAAAAGGCAGTCTGTATGACGGAGGGCTCGCTCCTTTCCGATGTGCCCATGGGCACGTTCGACGCCGAGGGCAACTACACCCCCCGGGTCATCACCGAAGACAACCTGGTCGGCACGGACTTGAACGACCTGGTGGGCTCGACGGTGCTCGAGTTCGACGACGGTGATCTGGTGATCGGCACGGTGGTCAAGATCGACCGGGACGAGGTGCTCCTCGACATCGGCTTCAAGTCCGAGGGCGTGATCCCGGCGCGCGAGCTGTCGATCCGCAACGACGTCGACCCCCACGAGGTCGTGTCCCTGGGCGAGCGCGTCGAGTGCCTGGTGCTCCAGAAGGAGGACAAGGAGGGGCGGCTCGTCCTGTCCAAGAAGCGGGCTCAGTACGAGAAGGCCTGGGCCACGATCGAGGACCTGAAGACCCGCAACGAGGTCGTCCAGGGCGTGGTCATCGAGGTCGTCAAGGGCGGCCTCATCGTCGACATCGGCCTGCGGGGCTTCCTGCCTGCCTCCCTGGTCGAGTTGCGCCGCGTGCGCGAGCTGCAGCCCTACATCGGCAAGACCGTCGAGGCCAAGATCATCGAGCTGGACCGCAATCGCAACAACGTGGTGCTGTCGCGTCGGGCGTGGCTCGAGGAGACCCAGAAGGAGCAGCGCGGCGACTTCCTCAACAACCTCAAGCCCGGAGAGCGGCGCAAGGGCGTCGTGTCCTCGGTGGTCAACTTCGGCGCCTTCGTGGACCTGGGCGGCATGGACGGCCTGATCCACGTGTCTGAGTTGTCCTGGAAGCACATCGACCACCCGAGCCAGGTCGTGGCGGTCGGCGACGAGGTCGAGGTCGAGGTCTTGGACGTCGACTACTCCAAGGAGCGCATCTCGCTGTCCCTCAAGGCGACCCAGATGGATCCCTGGCAGGTCTTCGCCGAGGGCCACGCAGTAGACCAGCTGGTCTATGGCCGGGTCACCAAGCTGGTGCCCTTCGGCGCGTTCGTGCAGGTGGGCGACGGCATCGAGGGCCTGGTGCACATCTCGGAGATGGCCACGCACCACGTGGACTCGCCCGACCAGGTGGTCTCGCCCGGCGAGGAGCTGTGGGTCAAGATCATCGAGCTCGACACCGGGCGCCGGCGCATCAGCCTGTCGATCAAGCAGGCCCTGGAAGGCGGCGAGGTCTCGGCCGAGTACCGCGAGGCGTTCGGCGAGCACGCCTACGACGCCGAGGGCAACTACATCGGGAGCATCGAGTACGGCGACTTCACGCCCGAGACCGAGGCGCAGGCGGCCTGGGCGGAGTACGCCACCGAGGCCCCCCAGCACGACGACGACTCCGAGGGCGTCGCGAGCAGCGACGAGACCGAGGACGAGGAGTAGAGCGGCGCGGCCCGCGGCCGGCGAGCCCGGGGTCGCTACGGTGAGGTCATGAGCGTCGTCATTGTGAGCGGCGGCATCGGGGCGGGCAAGAGCACCGTCGGGGCGTACCTGGAGCAGCGGGGCTTCCCCGTCGTGGACGCCGACGTCGCGGCCCGGGAGGTGGCCGAGCCCGGTGGCCCCGTGTGGACCGCGATCGTGGACGCCTTCGGGTCCGCGGCCCTGGCGGGCGACGGATCCCTCGACCGCGCGTTCCTGGCTGGCGTGGTCTTTCGCGACGACGCGGCGCGCCGGCGCCTCGAGGGGATCACGCATCCGGCGATCGTTGAGCGGCTGCGCCAGCAGCTGAGCGCCGCCGAGGTCCCGTGGATCTTTGCGGCGGTGCCCCTCTACCGTCCCGAGCTGCGCGACCTGCTGGGCGCATCGGTGGTGTGGACCGTGGTGGCTGATCCGGCCGTGGCCCTGCAGCGCCTGGTCACGATGCGGGCGATGTCCGAGGACGATGCCCGCCGGCGCCTGACCGCGCAGGTGACCAACGACGTGCGCACGGCGTGGGCCGACGTGGTCATCGTCAACGACGGGTCGCTGGACGACCTGCACGCCGCCGTGGACCGGGCCCTGGCCCAGCTGGCCGCCGCGTGAGCGACTTTCGCGTCGAGTCCGCCTTCGCTCCCGCCGGGGACCAGCCCGCCGCCATCGAGGCCCTGGCCCGCGGCGTCTCGAGCGGTCTGCGCTTCCAGACCCTCGAGGGGATCACCGGCAGCGGCAAGACCGCGACCATCGCCTGGCTGGTCGAGAAGGTCCAGCGCCCGACCCTGATCCTCGAGCCCAACAAGTCGCTGGCCGCCCAGCTGGCCGCCGAGCTGCGCGACATGATGCCGAGCAACCGCGTGGAGTTCTTCGTTTCCTACTACGACTACTACCAGCCCGAGGCCTACATCCCGCGCACCGACACCTACATCGAGAAGGACAGCTCGATCAACGAGGAGATCGACCGGCTCCGCCACGCGTCGACGTCGGCGCTGCTGACGCGGCGCGACACCATCGTGGTGGCCTCGGTGTCGTGCATCTACGGGCTGGGCAGTCCGCTGGAGTACCGCGACCGGATGCTGCCCCTGCGCGTGGGCGACCCGATCGACCAGCGGGCCACGCTGCGCCGGCTCATCGAGATGCAGTACACGCGCAACGAGATGACCCTGCAGCGCGGGACCTTTCGGGTCCACGGCGACACCATCGAGGTGCAGCCCGCCTACACCAACGAGGCCGTGCGCATCTCGACCCTGTTCGACGAGATCGAGTCGATCGCCTTCTTCGACCCGCTGACGGGCGCGGACCGGGGGCGCGTGGACGAGACGACGATCTTCGCCGCCTCGCACTACGCGACCGGGGCCGAGACCCTGGCGCGCGCCTGCCGCGCGATCGAGGAGGAGCTGGCCGGCCGCCTGGCCGAGCTGAACGCCCGGGGGAGCCTGCTGGAGGCCCAGCGCCTGCGCCAGCGCACCGAGTACGACCTGGAGATGCTCGAGCAGACCGGGATCTGCTCGGGCGTGGAGAACTACGCGCGTCACCTGGACGGGCGCGGCGCGGGGGAGCGTCCCTACACGCTGCTCGACTACTTCCCCGAAGACTTTCTGGTGGTGATCGACGAGTCCCACGTGGCCGTCCCCCAGGTGCGCGGCCAGTTCGCCGGGGACCGGTCCCGCAAGGACGTCCTGGTCGAGCACGGGTTTCGCCTGCCGAGCGCGCTGGACAATCGCCCGCTCAACTTCGACGAGTTCATCGAGCTAGTGCCCCAGGTGGTCTTCGTCTCGGCGACGCCGGGCCCCTACGAGCTCGAGGTGAGCGACCAGGTGGTCGAGCAGGTGATCCGCCCGACGGGCCTGGTCGACCCCGAGGTGCTGCTGGTGCCCACCCGCCACCAGATCGATGACCTGCGCGGGCGCCTCGACCAGGTCATCGCACGTGGTGAGCGGGCGCTGGTGACGACCTTGACCAAGAAGATGGCCGAGGACCTGACGACCTTCCTGGCCAAGGCCGGCTACCGGGTCCAGTATCTGCACAGCGACATCGACACCATCGCGCGCATCGAGATCCTGCGCGATCTGCGCACGGGGGCCTTCGACGTGCTCGTCGGGATCAACCTGCTGCGCGAGGGGCTCGATCTGCCCGAGGTGTCCCTGGTGGCCATCCTGGACGCGGACAAGGAGGGGTTCCTGCGCTCCCGCAGCGCCCTGATCCAGACCATCGGGCGCGCCGCGCGCAACGCCAACGGGCGGGCCGTGCTCTACGGCGACCAGCTGACCGACTCGATCCGCGAGGCGATGGCCGTCACCGAGCACCGCCGCCAGCGCCAGCTGGCGCACAACCTGGAGCGCGGGATCGAGCCGCGCACCATCACCAAGTCGGTCACCGACTTGCTCAGCCGGCTGCGCAGCGAGCCCGCGGCGCGCCCGGCGCGTCGGGCGCCGGTCCCGGATCTCGAGGAGTCCCCCGCCCCCGTCGACGCCGCCGAGATCGCCCGCATCGAGGCCGCGATGCTGGAGGCGGCACGCGACCTGCGCTTCGAGGAGGCCGCGGCACTGCGCGACGCCCTCTACAGCCTGCGCCGACCGGGACTCGAGGTGGAGCCCGCGCCGGCCGGCGAGTCCTGACCGGTAGATTCTCGACGTGACGGCGAGCATTCGGATCCAGGGAGCCCGCGTCCACAACCTGAAGAACGTGACCCTCGAGGTGCCCCGAGACCGTCTGGTGGTCTTCACGGGCCTGTCGGGGTCGGGCAAGTCGTCCCTGGCCTTCGACACCATCTACGCCGAGGGCCAGCGACGCTACGTGGAGAGCCTGTCCGCCTACGCCCGGCAGTTCCTCGGGCAGATGGACAAGCCCGACGTCGACTTCATCGAGGGGCTCTCACCGGCCATCTCCATCGACCAGAAGACCGCCTCGCGCAACCCCCGCTCGACCGTGGGCACGGTGACCGAGGTGCACGACTACCTGCGCCTGCTCTTCGCGCGCGTGGGCGTGGCCCACTGCCCCTCGTGCGACCGGGTGGTGACGCGTCAGACGCCCCAGCAGATCGTCGACCTGGTCCTGGCGCGTCCGGCCAGGCAGCGGTTCCTGGTCCTGGCGACGGTGGTTGAGGGGCGCAAGGGCGAGTACTCCACGCTGCTCGACGAGCTGGCCAGCCAGGGGTACTCCCGCGTGCGGGTCGACGGCGTCGTCCACGAGCTGGCCGATCGCGAGCAGATCGCCCTGGCCCGCTACGAGCAGCACACCATCAGCGTGGTGCTCGACCGCCTGAGTGTGGCGCCCCGGAACCGCCAGCGCCTGACCGAGTCGGTCGAGACGGCCCTGCGCCTGACCAAGGGCGTCGTCACCGTGGTGTTCCTGGAGGGCGAGCACGAGGAGGAGGTGGCCTTCTCCGAGCGCCTGGCCTGCACGCACTGCGGGCTGAGCTTTCGCGAGCTCCAGCCGCGTGACTTCTCGTTCAACTCCCCCTACGGGGCGTGCCCGGCCTGCAGCGGGCTGGGCACGCGCTTCGAGGTGGACCCCGAGCGGGTGGTCCCGGACCCGAGCAAGTCACTGGCCGGCGGGGCCCTGGCCCCGTGGTCCGGCATGCGCTTCAAGTACTTCGACCGGCTGCTCGAGGCGGTCGCGACGGCGGGCGGGTTCTCGACGGCCACGCCCTGGCGCCGGCTGCGTGCCAGCGACCGCGAGATGATCCTGCACGGCAGCGCGCGGCCCGTCGCGGTGCGCTACCGGGGGCGCGGGAGCCACCTGCGGACCTTCGAGACGACCTACGCGGGCATCGTCGAGTGGCTGGAGCGCAAGCGCTCCGAGGCCGACGGGGACTGGTCGCGTGAGCAGATCGAGCAGTACATGCGCGAAGTGGAGTGCCCGACGTGCCACGGGCGCCGGCTGCGCCCCGAGGTGCTGGCCGTGCGCCTGGGCGAGCGCAGCATCGCCGAGGTCAGCGAGCTGACCATCGACGAGGCGCTCGAGTACTTCGCCGGGCTGGACCTGGCCGAGCGGGAGGCGCAGATCGCCCGCGAGGTGATCAAGGAGATCCGCGAGCGCCTGCGCTTCCTGGTCGACGTGGGCCTCGACTACCTGACCCTCAGTCGGGCCTCGGCCACGCTGTCGGGCGGTGAGGCCCAGCGCATCCGCCTGGCGTCGCAGATCGGCAGCCGGCTGGTCGGCGTGCTCTACGTGCTCGACGAGCCCTCCATCGGGCTCCACCAGCGCGACAACCACCGCCTGATCGCCACCCTGGAGCGGCTGCGCGACCTCGGGAACTCGGTGATCGTGGTGGAGCACGACGAGGAGACCATCCGAGCCGCCGACTACGTGGTGGACATCGGGCCGGGCGCGGGGGAGCACGGCGGCCAGATCGTCTTCGCGGGCACCTGCGAGGAGCTGGTGGCCGCCCGTGACTCCCTGACCGGTGACTACCTGGCGGGGCGCCGGCGCATCGAGGTGCCCGCGCAGCGCCGGGTCGGAGACGGGAACCACGTGCGCATCCGCGGCGCGCGCGCCAACAACCTGCGCGACCTCACCGTCGAGGTGCCCCTGGGCACCTTCACCGCGGTGACCGGCGTGTCCGGATCGGGCAAGTCCACCTTGATCAACGGGATCCTCCTGCAGTCCCTGGAGCACACCTTGAACGGCGCGCGCACCGAGGCGCTGGCCCACGAAGGCATCGACGGCGTCGAGCATCTCGACAAGGTGGTCGCTGTCGACCAGCAGCCCATCGGGCGCACCCCGCGCTCGAACCCGGCGACCTACACCGGGGTGTTCGACAAGATCCGGCGCCTGTTCGCCGACACCACTGAGGCCAAGGTCCGCGGCTACCAGCCAGGCCGGTTCTCCTTCAACGTCAAGGGTGGGCGCTGCGAGGCCTGCGCGGGCGACGGGACCTTGCGCATCGAGATGCACTTCCTGCCCGACGTGTACGTCACCTGCGAGGTCTGCCACGGGACGCGCTACAACCGCGAGACCCTGGAGATCCTGTACCGCGGCCGGACCATCGCCGACGTGCTGGCCATGCCGGTCGACGAGGCTTGCGCCTTCTTCGCCCGTCAGCCGGCCATCCTGCGCCAGATCCAGACCCTGGCCGACGTCGGGCTCGGCTACGTGCGCCTCGGCCAGCCCGCGCCCACGCTCTCGGGCGGCGAGGCCCAGCGGGTCAAGCTGGCCACCGAGCTGGCCCGTCGGCCCACGGGACACACCCTCTACGTGCTCGACGAGCCTACGACCGGCCTGCACTTCGACGACGTGCACCGCCTACTCACGGTCCTGCACCGCCTGGTGGACCAGGGCAACACCGTGGTCGTCATCGAGCACAACCTCGACGTCATCAAGACCGCCGACTGGATCATCGATCTGGGACCCGAGGGCGGCCGGCGCGGCGGGGACCTGGTGGGCGAGGGCACCCCGGAGCACATCGCCCAGCTGGACACCGCGACCGGGCGGGTGATGGGGGTCGCACTGGCGGGGCGGCGATGACGCTGGCGCGGCCGGCGGCGATCCCGCGGGCCAGCGGCTGCTACCTGTTCCGCGACGAGCACGGCACGGTGATCTACGTGGGCAAGGCCCTCTCGCTGGCCCAGCGGCTGCCTAACTACTTCCAGCGTCGCGAGGCCCTCGACCCCAAGACGCAGGCGCTCATGGACGAGGCCCGCGCCGTGGAGTGGATCCTCACGCCGAGCGAGGTCGACGCGCTGATCCTCGAGAACGAGCTGATCAAGCAGAACCAGCCGCGCTACAACCTCAACTTGAAGGACGACAAGAGCTTCCCCTACGTGGCCATCGACCAGCGCACCGCCTACCCGGTGCCCTCCCTGACGCGGGCGCGCCACGTGCGCGGCGTGCGCTACTTCGGACCCTACGCCGACGTCGGCGCGGTGCGCCGGGTACTCGACGAGCTGGCCCAGGCCTTCCCGCTGCGCACCTGCACCCGTCACAAGTTCCAGTACCACGAGCGGCTCGGGCGGCCCTGCCTCCTCTACGACATCGGGCGCTGCCCCGGGCCCTGCGCCGGCCTGATCAGCCCGGCCCAGTACGCCGAGCAGGTCGCGGCGTGGTCGGCGTTCTTCGAGGGCCGCGTCGCCCCGCTGCGCACGCGGCTGCGCACGCAGATGGAGGAGGCCTCGGCGGCCCGAGACTTCGAGGCAGCCGCCCGCTTGCGCGACGCGCTGGCGGCCCTGGAGCGGGCGGCCCAGCACCAGAGCGTCGTCCTAGACGACCACTCCGACCTCGACGTGGTGGCCGTGGCCAGCGACGCGGGCCGCGCCGCGGTAGTGCGCTTCCGGGTCCGCGCCGGACGGGTGGTCGGGCGCGACGTGACCCTGGCCGAGGGCGGCGCGCTCGCCACCGGCGGGGAGATCATCGAGGCGGCCCTCGGCCACCTCTACGGCCCCGGCGAGGAGGTGCCGCCCGAGGTCGTCGTGAGCGAGGAGACCTCGCCGGTGGCCGCCGCGCTCCTGGCCGAGCGGCGTGGTCGAGCCGTGCGGGTGCGCACGGTGCAGCGCGGGCGCCGCCAGCGCGCCGTGGAGATGGCCCGCGCGGACGCGTGCGCCGTGCTCCAGCGCGACATGGTGCGCCGCGCGCACGACCACCGGGCCCGCAGCGCGGCCCTGGAGGGCCTGGGTAGGGCCCTCGACCTGGCCGCGCCGCCCTTTCGCATCGAGTGCTTCGACATGAGCCATCTGCAAGGGACCAGCTACGTGGGCTCGATGGTGGTCTTCGAAGACGGCCTGCCCGTGAAGGCGGCCTACCGGCGCTTCCACGTGCGCGAGGTGGCGGGCAACGACGACGTGGGAGCCATGGCCGAGGTGGTGCGCCGGCGTCTGGCCCGCGCGGTGGCCGGCGACGGGCGCTTCGCCCCATCGAGCCTGGTGATCCTGGACGGCGGTCTCGGCCAGCTCCACGCCGTCGAGGCGGTCGTGGCCGAGCTCGGTCTCGCGGGTATCGAGCTGGCGGCCCTGGCCAAGCGGGACGAGCTGGTGTTTCGCCCCGGCACCAGCACGCCGGTGATGCTCCCGCGCGGCAGCGAGGAGCTGTATCTGGTCCAGCGCGTACGTGACGAGGCGCACCGCTTCGCTATCACGTTTCACCGCTCGACGCGCGGGCGGGCCATGGTCGCCTCGGCTCTCGATGGGGTGGCGGGTCTCGGGCCGGCGCGGCGCGAGCGCCTCCTGGCACACTTCGGGTCGCTGGATCGAGTCCGGGCCGCCACGCGCGAGGAGCTCGCCGGGGTCGCCGGGCTGCCCCACCCGGTGGCGCGCAGCCTCTACGATCACCTGCACGGGCTGGGCGGCACGAGGGGACGTGACGATGAGTGAGATCGTCCTGGTGACGGGGATGTCGGGGGCGGGCCGGTCCACGGCGTCAGCGGCCCTGGAGGACCTGGGCTGGTTCGTCATCGACAACCTGCCCCTGGAGCTGGTGGGCCGCGTCAGCGACCTGGCCGGCGGGGGAGTCGAGTACCCCGGCGTGGCCCTGGTCGTGGGCCGGGGTGGCCGCGTGTCGGCCGAGGCGGTCCTCGGGGTCGTCCAGGACCTGCGCGCGCGCCAGGGCGGGGTGCGGATCCTCTTCCTGGACGCCCCCGACGACGTGCTGATCCAGCGCTACGAGTCGAGTCGACGGCGCCACCCCTTCCCCGCGCCGAGCCTGGCGGACGCGATCACGGGGGAGCGGGCCGCCGTCCAGGTCCTGCGCGACGCGGCCGACCTGGTGATCGACACCTCGACCACGAATCCCAACCAGCTGCGCTCGCGGATCCAGGAGTACTTCTCGACGCGCGAGGGCCCCAGCATGCGCGTGTCGGTGGTGTCCTTCGGGTTCTCCCACGGGATGCCGCGCGACGTCGACCTGGTCTTTGACTGCCGGTTCCTGCCCAACCCGCACTGGATCGACGAGTTGCGGCCCCTGACCGGGCTCGACCCGGCGGTCGCCAGCTACGTGCTGAGCCAGGAGCCCGCCCAGCACCTGATCAGCGACATCGTCGACATGCTCGGCTGGCAGCTGCCGGCCTTCGCCCGCGAGGGCAAGGCCTACCTCAGCGTGGCGGTGGGCTGCACCGGCGGGCGGCACCGATCCGTGGCCGTCGCCGAGGAGATCGCCCGGCGGCTGCCCGTGGCCGCGACCGTCTACCACCGCGACATCGCTCGATGAGAGCGGTCGCCATTGGAGGCGGCCACGGGACCGCCGTGTCGCTGCGGGCGCTGCGCCGCCTGACCAGCGACGTGACCGGCGTGGTGTCGGTGGCCGACGACGGCGGCTCGACGGGGCGCCTGCGGGCTCTGCTCAGCGTGCCGGCCGTGGGCGACCTGCGCAAGTGCCTCGGGGCGCTGGCCGACGCCCACAACCCAGTCGCCGAGTCCTTCGAACACCGCTTCAGCGTGGGGGAGCTGGCCGGGCACACGGTGGGCAACCTGCTGCTGGTGGGCCTGATCGACGCGACCGGCGACCTCGAGGGGGCGATCAGCGCGGTAGCCGAGGTGCTCGGGGTGACGGGCCGGATCCTGCCGGCCACCCGCGAGCGGGTCGTCCTGTGCGCCTCGACCGATGCTGGATCCGCGCGCGGGCAGACCGAGGTGCACCGCCAGCACGCGATCCGGCGGGTGGTCCTCGACCCGCCCTTCCCGCCGGCCCCCATCGCCGCGGTGGAGGCCATCGAGAGGGCCGACGTCGTGCTGGTGGGCCCGGGCTCGCTCTACACCAGCGTGCTGGCCGCCGCCGTCGTTCCGGGAGTGGCGCAGGCGCTCGCGGGCTCGCGGGCCACGCGGATCTACGTGGCCAATCTGCGCCCGGAGGTCCCCGAGACCGCCGGCTACAGCCTCCAGGACCACATCGATGCGCTCGAGGCCCACGGCGTGGTCCCCGACGTCGTCCTGGTCGACCTGCACAGCCCCCTGGGGCAGGATCGCTGCTCGCTGCCCACGGTGCGCGCGCGCCTCAGCGGACGGAATCCCTACGTACACCGTGTGCAAGACTTGGCGCGCGCCGTGGGGCGCATCGTCGACGCTGACGGACGAAAGGGTGTGGGATGAGCATTCGTGTGGGGATCAACGGGTTTGGCCGCATCGGGCGCGGCTTCGTGCGTGCGGTCGTGGACCGCGCCGACGTCGAGATCGTCGCCGTCAACGACCTCACCTCGCCCGAGGTCAATGCCCACCTGCTGGCTCACGACTCGACACAGGGACGCCTCGGCGTGCCCGTCCGCGTGACCGGCGAGGGCTTCCAGGTCGGGGAGCGGACCATCCGGGTCCTGGCCGAGCGCGAACCGGCCCAGCTGCCCTGGGGCGAGCTCGGGGTCGACGTGGTCATCGAGTCGACCGGGCGGTTCACGACCCGCGCCGCCGCCGCCGCTCACCTCGAGGCCGGAGCGCCCAAGGTGATCATCTCGGCCCCCTCGGGGGACGCCGACGCGACCTTCGTCGTGGGGGTCAATGAGGGCGACTACGACCCGGCCCGCCACGATGTGGTGTCCAACGCGTCGTGCACGACCAACTGCTTCGTGCCCATGGTCAAGGTGCTCGACGACGCCCTCGGCGTGCGGGCTGGCCTGATGACGACGGTCCACGCGTACACCAACGACCAGAACCTGCTCGACCTGCCCCACAAGGACCTGCGGCGCGCGCGGGCGGCGGCCATCAATATTGTCCCGTCCTCGACTGGAGCCGCGCGCGCCACCAGCCTGGTGCTGGCCGCGATGAAGGGTCGTCTGGATGGCACGTCGCTGCGCGTCCCGGTCGCCGACGGTTCCATCACCGACTTCACGGCCGTGGTGCGCACGACCAGCGTCGACGAGGTCAACGCCGCCTTCGCCGCCGCCGCGGCGACCGGCCCCCTCTCGCACGTCCTGGCCTACAGCGACGAGCCAATCGTGTCCTCCGACATCGTGGGCTCTCCGGCCTCGTGCACCTTCGACTCGCTGCTGACGATGGTCCAGCCCCTCGACGACAGCTCGAGCCTGGTCAAGGTGTTCGGCTGGTACGACAACGAGTGGGGCTACGCCAACCGACTCGTCGATCTGGCCGCCATCGTCGGCCGCTCGTGAGCGCCGCCGACCTGCCGACGCCCGAAGACTGGGATCTGGAGGGCCGAACGGTCCTCGTGCGGGTGGACTTCAACGTGCCGGTGGTCGCCGGAGCCCAAGGGCCCGAGGTCGCCGACGACTTTCGCATCCGCACCGCGCTGCCGCTGTTCACCCAGCTCCAGGCCCGCGGAGCCCGCGTGGTTGCCGCCACCCACTTCGGCCGACCCCGCGGGACTCGAGACACGCGCTACGACGTCGCGCCGATCCGTGAGCGCCTGAACGCCCTCCATCCCGGAGTCGAGCTGCTGGAGAACCTGCGCTTCCACCCGGGCGAGGAGGCCAACGACCCCGCTTTCGGGGCCTCGCTGGTCGCGGGTCGCGACTACTACATCAATGAAGCCTTCGGCGCCTCGCACCGGGCGCACGCCTCGGTGATGGTGCCCCCGACGCTCGTGCCGAGCGCCGCGGGGCCGAACCTGCGCCGCGAGGTCGGCTTCCTGCTCGACGCCCTGGCCGCGCCGGCCCGGCCCTTCGTGGCGATCGTGGGTGGAGCCAAGGTCGCCGACAAGCTCGGCGTGGTGCGAGCCCTGGTCGAGCGGGCCGACACGGTCATCGTCGGCGGCGCCATGGCCTACACCTTCGAGGCGGCCCTGGGGCGCGGCATCGGGGCGTCGCTGGTGGACGCCGCGCACCTGGAGGACTGCCGGGACCTGCTGGCCTCGGGCAAGGTGGTGATCCCCGTCGACACCCGCGGGCTCGCCGTTGGGGCGCCGGTGGGTGACGACGGCGGACCCGACGAGGTGGTGGACTTCGGGGCCGAGATCCCCGACGGCTTCGAGGGCTTCGACGTGGGCGCGGGCTCCCTGTCGCGCTTCGCCGAGGTGCTCGACGGAGCCCGGACGGTCTTTTGGAACGGCCCGCTCGGCTTCTTCGAGGACCCGCGCTTCGCCGGGGGCACCGAGGCGGTCGCCCGCCTGGTGGCGGCGTCCCCGGCGCTCAGCATCGTGGGCGGCGGGGACTCCGCGGCGGCGTTGGCCCGCTTCGGCCTGAGCGACCAGATCGACTTCGTGTCCAGTGGGGGCGGGGCGTCCCTGGAGCTGCTGGAGTTCGGCGACCTGCCCGGTCTGCGGGCCCTGCGCGAGGGGCGCCGCGCGTGAGGCGCGCCCTGATCGTCGGGAACTGGAAGATGAACCTCGACCACGTCGAGGCCGTGCACCTGACCCAGCAGCTGGCCGTGATCCTGGCCAGCCGGCCGGCCGAGCACGTCGACGTCGTCGTGGCGCCGCCCTTCGTCGACCTGCGCTCGGTGACCTCGGTCATCGAGGCCGAGCACAGCGCCCTCCAGGTCGCCGCCCAGCACGTCAACCCGCGCCCGGCCGGAGCGCACACCGGGGAGATCGCGGTCCCGATGCTCGCCCGACTCCACGTGGGCTGGGTGATCGTGGGCCACTCGGAGCGCCGGACGCTCTACGGGATGGACGACCAGACCGTGGCCGACACCGCGCGGGCCGCCGTCGCCGGGGGGCTGCGGGCGATCGTGTGCGTGGGCGAGGCCGAGGACGTCCGCGCGCGCTCCGCGCACCGGGCCTTCGTCGAGGGCCAGGTCGCGGCGGCCCTGGGCGCACTGAGCGCTCCGGCGGGGGAGGTCGTGGTCGCCTACGAGCCGATCTGGGCCATCGGGACCGGGCGCACGGCGTCGGTCGCCGACGTGGCCGAGATGACCGGGGTCATCCGGGCCGCCGTGGGGGCCACCAGCCTCACCGACGTGCGCGTCCTCTACGGGGGCTCGGTGACGGGGGACAATGCGGCCGAGCTGCTCGCGGCCGACGTCGACGGATTCCTGGTGGGAGGGGCCAGCCTGCGCGCGGAGAGCTTTGCCGCCATCATCGCGGCGGGCGAGTCCTGCTACGCTGGCGGACGCTAAGCGGAGGTTGCGGTGTTCACCTGGGCGTTCATCATCATTGAGGCCGTATCGGCCGTCGCGCTCATCTTCCTGGTCCTGCTGCACTCTGGCCGCGGAGGCGGGATTTCGGACCTCATGGGAGGCAGCCTCGGAGCCACGGCAGCGGGTTCCACCGTCGTGGAGAAGAACCTCGACCGGATCACGGTGGCGATGGCCCTGGTCTTCACCTTTGCCACCTTGACGCTCGATCTGCGCCTGCAGTAGTGCGCCGAGCCGGTCGCGCACTGCGCCTGGTCGCTGTCCTCACCCTGGGAGCGGTCCTCGTCGTCCCCGAGGTCACCGGCGGCGCGACGCCGTCGACCCCGCACTACACCCTCACCCTCTCGCTGCCTGGCGCCCTGGTGGGGTGCTCGGTGCTCGATCCCACGTCGTCGCCGTCGCTGCGCTCCCTGCTCGACCTGGTGCGTCCCTCGGCGTTTCTCACCTCGCCGACCGGGGTCCTGGCGGGATCCCAGAGCGCGATCACCTCGGCCGAGCTGATCTCGCTGAGCCCCCAGACGGTCGTCTACACGCTCGCTGGCGGCTTGCGCTGGAGCAACGGGCACCCCTGGCGGGCCCAGGATCTGGTGGACTGGTGGCGCGCGGCACGCGCCTTGCCCAGCGTGGCCAGCGATGGCTACCGCGACATCGCGCGCCTGCGCCTCGGGGCGGGGGGGACCCAGGTGACGGCGGTGTTCACCCACCCCTACAGCCCCTGGGCGCTCCTCTTCCACGATGTGGGGTACCGCGGCGAGCCCGTCACCTGCCCACCCGGGGGTCTGGCGGCCGAGCCCTCCCTCGGCCCCTACCGGGTGGTCGCGGCCTCGCCACGTCGCGTCGTCCTGGTGCGCAACGCGACCTGGCCGGTCGATCACCAGGATCCCTCCCGCATCATCGCGGTGGTCGACGCGCCCTCACCGGTCCAGCCCACCTCGACCTACGCGTCGTTCTCCCTGACCGTCGACCGGGCGCAGGTCGACGCGATCAGTGCGCACGCCGCTGACGTGAGCCATCTGGGCGCCTCCAACGGACTCGAGGAGGTGCTCTACGCCCCGCACCGGCCGCTGATGCGAACGCTCCCGCTGCGCGAGGCGCTCAGCATCGGGATGGATCGCACCGCGCTCCTGAGGGCCCTATGGGGCAGCGCGGGCGTCGCCCCCTCGGTCGCCACCTCGGCCCTGTTCTCCCAGGGCGATGCCGCCTATCCCGGGGGAGGGGGGCCGGCCTCGACGACGTCGTCGACGACCTCCACCGTGCCGCCGGTGACGATCACCACGGCGCCGCGGGGACAGGTGCCCCTCACCGACTGCGTGGCTTGCGCGCGAGCCGTGCTGCGCGCTGCGGGCTACCGCCGCGACGGCGCCGCCCTGGTGTCTCCCCAGGGCGTGCGGGTGCATCTGGTGGTCGCCTACGGGCCGAACGACCTCGATCGTGCGACAGCCCGGCTGCTGGCGGCCCAGTGGAGAGCCCTCGGAGTCTCGACGTCGTTGGAGGCCACGCGCAGCGAGCGCCAGGCGGTCAGCGAGATCGCGACGGCGCGAGCCGACGTGGCCGTCGTGGAGCGTCAGACCGGACTGTCGCCCGCGACGATGGTGCGTTCCTTCGTGGGTCCGGCCTACCCCGACGCCTACGCGACGGGCATAGTCGTCGCGGGCGTCCCCGCGCTGTATCACCGGGCACTGGACACGTTCAACGCGGTGACGGCACGCAGCGTCTGGGCCCAGATCGACAACCTCTTGATGGAGAGCTTCTGGGTGCGCCCACTGTTCACGCCGCCGTCGCTGGAGACGTGGTCCATGGAGCTGGGCGGCGTGGTCCCGTCTGACACGCTGGCCGAGCTCGTCGACCAGATCCCCTCCTGGTGGTACGCCGCACCAGTGTCGACGACCACCACGACTGGCGGCGGATCGGCCCGGGGACGTCAGGTACACTGAGTAGCCGCGTCGGAGTGGCGGAATAGGCAGACGCGCCAGCTTGAGGGGCTGGTGCCCTCAGGGGCGTGCGGGTTCAAGTCCCGCCTCCGACACCACCCAGTGGGAGGATTCCCACGAATCGACTCAATCCCCCGTAATCAGTCCGTCCTCGCGCCCCGGCGCACTCGAGGGGTGTTTCGACGGGGCCGGCCGCGAGTTCGCGCCGCCCAATAACGGCGCGATTGCGCGCGACGGCGTCGAGGCGACAGTCACCGAGGTGACACCGACACCACCACTCCTCATCGCCCGCCACGGCACCCTGCGCGCCCGCCCGGGCTCCGTCAGACACGGCTTGCCAATGCGCACCCGGAGCCCCGTGTAGAGAGAGCCGCGTAGCCGATGCGCCACTCGCGCGCCTCGTGGTCAGGTGCATGCCGGCCCGGGCGCTGGCCTTTCGCTCGGCGCGCTTGGATCGAGGCCAATCGCACGCCCACGACGTCGTCCGACGTCGACTCTTCGAGGGACCTCACTCAATAGGTGTACAGAGTTCCCACACGTGCCCGTCGGCGTCGCGGAATGATGTCGAGCGCATGCCCCACGGCTGGTCCGTTGGCTCCTGAAGGAGTTCGATACCGTGAGCGACAAGAAGTGCGGCCATCTCGTCAACGTCGTCGACCTCGATGGTGACCTGATGTGACGCGCCCATCGCGCCTGCGCTCGTCGCGCCCGGGAACTGCGCGCGAGCGTTGTCACGTGAACGCAGGCCCAGAATGAGATTGCCCCAGGTGAGTTCGACGTACGTGGAGGCGTCCATGGCAACATCAAGTCCCACGAGATCGCGGTAGAAGTCTCGCGATCGCCCCACGTCCGCGACGTAAAGCATCGTGATCGCGCGGTGGTCGATTCGCCTCTCGTTCATCGTCGTCATCGTAGTTTCAGCGGGCCAAAATCGCTCTGCGGTCACGCTTCGATGAACTTACTGCGTAGCTTGCTTGAGATTGGAATGCGCGCAACACCAACCGTGATGTTGCTCCCAAGTCGGGACTGGTGCGCGTCTAGTTGACATCTGAGGGGGGATCTGCCAACCGCGAGTCATTCGGTCCAGGAATCCTGGAGACTCCATACCTTGGAAGCGAGGATGGAGACATGTCAGACAAGAAGAAGGGTTTCCCGCCGACCCGCTACCCCGATGAGTTCAAGGAGCGGGCCGTCAAGATGATCCTCGAACTGCGATCGCAAGACCTGGTCGACCACGGAGTAACCACCCGGGTAGCGCGCCAGCTCGGCGTCGCCACCGGATCACTGCGCCAGTGGGTCCGGCGAGTCGAGATCGACGGCGGTACGAGGGCAGGCGAGACCTCGTCAAGCGTGCATGCGTGGTCTCGGCTCGCAACCTGCTCTGGGTTGCCGGCTTCACCAACTGCTCCACGTGGAGTGGTGTCGTCTAAG
>JAKAUQ010000034.1 GCA_021827705.1 Actinomycetes bacterium | reverse complement strand
CCCTCGGCCACGCCTGGGGCGTGGCCGGCCTGGCGATCGCGGGATCGCTCCCCTTCGTCGTGCTGGCCCCACTGGCCGGCCACGTCGTCGACCGCGTGGCGGCCCGCCCGCTCCTGGTCGCCCTGGGGCTCGCCGAGGCCGTCATCTGCTCCGGCCTGGCCGTGCTGACCAGCGTGACGGCCGCGCTCGGGCTGCTCTTCGCGCTCAACTGCCTGGTCGCCGTCTCGGTCCCGGGCTACACGGCCCTGGCGGTCGCCATCGCGGGGCCCACCAACGCCTCGCGCGCCCAGAGCCCCCTCCAGGCAGCTCAGGGGCTGGCCATGGTCGTGGGCCCGATGCTCGGCGGCCTGCTCGTCGGCCTGGTCGGCCAGCGCTGGCCGCTCGGGCTGGACGCCGGGTCCTTCGCACTGGCGGGAGCCGGAACGGCCCTCGTCGTCCACGACCGCCGTCCGGCGGCCCCAGCCCCCGGCGAGCACGTCTCGGCCTTCGCCGGCATCTCCCTGGTGGCGCGCGACGCCCTGCTGGCCCCACTGGCCGTGGACATCTTCGCGTTCTTGGCCACCCTCGGCGTGGTGAACGTCGCCGAAGTCTTCTTCGTCACCCAGACCCTGCACGGCTCGCCCCTGGCCTACGGGGCCCTGGGCGCCTCCTTCGGCGCCGGCACGGTGGTCGGCTCGCTGCTGGCGGCCCGGCTCGGCCGCGACGAGCCGCGCCGGGCCGCGTGGCTGTGCGGGACGATCGTCGCCGTCGGCCTGCTGGTGGCCGCGGTGGCCCTGGTGCACAGCGTCGGGGAGATCTATCCGCTCATGGTGGTCGCGGGGGTCGCGGTCGGCATCGCCAACGTGATGGCGATCGCCCTGTTCTCGCAGCGAGCCGCCGCGCACCTCCACGGGCGCGTCTTCGCGGCCCTCGGCGCGATCACCACGGCCGCCGACGTGGGCGCGACGGTCGCCGGCGGCGCGCTGCTGACGATCCTGGCCCCGCGCACCGTCTACGCACTGGGCGGCGTGGCCGCGACCGTCGTGGCCGTGGTCTTCGGGGCCCTGGCGATGCGGGCGGTCGCCCGCGGCACCGCCGGCGCCTAGGGGTCCAGGCGCGAGAGCTGCCAGGTGGCGCCGGCGCGCTCGTAGACGACGCGGTCGTGGAGCCGGTCGGGGCGCTGCTGGAAGAACTCGACGCGCGCGGGCGTGAGCCGGTAGCCGCCCCAGTGCGGTGGGCGCGCCACGGGGCGGCCGGCGAAGCGCTCCTCGAGGCGGGCCACCCGCGCCTCCAGGTCGGCGCGCGACGCCTGGACCCGGCTCTGGGCGCTCGCCCAGGCCCCGATCTGGTGGCCCCGGGGACGCGTGGCGAAGTAGGCATCCGACGCGCGGGCGGGCAGGGGGGCGACGGCCCCCTCGAAGCGCACCTGGCGGCCCCGGGGCTCGCAGTACCACAGGACGGCCGCGTGGGGGTTGGCGGCCAGCTCGGTGCCCTTGCGGCTCTCGTAGTTCGTGTACCACCCCACACCCTCGGCGTCAACGAGCCGCGCCAGCACCATGCGGGCGCTCGGGCGGCCCTCGGGCGTCGCGGTCACCAGGACCACGGCCTCCCGGTCGGCCATCTCGCCGGCCTCGTCGAACCACCGGGCGAACTGCGCCATCGGGTCGGCAGCGCAGTCAGCCAGCACCAGGGGCTCCCAGCGCGCCATCACGCCCCGAGCGCCCAGGTCGGATCGACGCCCCCGTCCAGACCCGTCACGTCGCCCGCGGCCAGGTGCACCAGGCCGGCCGCCGCGATCATGGCGCCGTTGTCGGTGCAGTAGGCCGGGCTGGGCAGGTGGGCCGCGATCCCGTGCTCGGCGGCGATCGCCGCCGTGGCCGCGCGCAGGGCCCGGTTGGCCGCCACCCCGCCGGCCAGGGCCACCCCGGCCACGCGGTGGCGGGCCAGCGCCTGGACCAGCTTGCGGGTGAGCTGCTCGATCACGGCTTCCTGGAAGGCGGCGGCCACGTCGGCGGCCGCCACCGGGTGGCGCTCCCCGGCGCGCACCACGGCCGACTTGAGCCCCGAGAAGGAGAAGTCCAGCCCCTCCCCGGTCATCGAGACCGGCAGGGCCAGTGAGGACGGGTCTCCGGAGCCCGCCAGGCGGTCGATGGGCGGGCCGCCGGGATAGCCCAGCCCGAGCCAGCGGGCCACCTTGTCGTAGGCCTCGCCGGCCGCGTCATCGATCGTCTCGCCCAGCACGCTGAAGCGCCCGGGCGCCTCGACCAGCACCAACTGGGTGTGGCCCCCCGACACCAGCAGGGTCAGCAGCGGCCAGGCCAGGCCCGGCGACTCCAGGAGCGGCGCGTAGAGGTGCCCCTCCAGGTGGTTGACGGCCACCAGGGGCACGTCCCAGGCCAGGGCGTAGGCCTTGGCGGCGGCCAGGCCCACCAGCAGCGAGCCCACGAGGCCCGGTCCCGTGGTGACGGCGACCGCGTCGAGCCGGGGCGCGCGCCCGTCGAGGCCGGCACCCGCCAGCGCCGCCTGGACCGTGGGCCCGATCGTCTCGACGTGGGCCCGGCCCGCGAGCTCGGGCACCACCCCGCCGAAGTCGCGGTGCAGGGCCATCGAGGACTCGACGACCGAGCTCTCCAGACGCCAGCCGCTCGAGAGAACCGCCGCCCCGGTATCGTCGCAGCTCGTCTCGATCCCCAGCACCCTCACGGCGCCAGCGTAGGCCCGGCGGTGCTGGTCCCGGCCAGGTCGGCCCACATGATCAGGGCGTCTTCCCCGGTGCGCTCGTAGTAGCGCCGGCGCACCCCAACGGGTGCGAAGCCGAAGCGGTGATAGAGGCGCTGGGCGCGCGTGTTGGAGGCGGCGACCTCCAAGGTGGCCCGGGCGATCCGGCGCTCCCCGGCGTCGGCGAAGGCCTCGGTGAGCAGCGCCGTGGCCACGCCGCGACCCTCGTGGGCCGGGGCGGTACCCAGAGTGTTCACGTGCAGCTCGTCGAGCACGAACATGACCCCGAGGTAGCCGAGGATCACGCCCTCCTCGACGGCCACGGTGTAGCGCCGCGTGGCCACGTCGCTCATCTCGTCGATCAGCATGCCCCGCGTCCAGGGCTCGGGGAACTGGGTCTCCTCGATGCGCAGGATCTCGGGCACGTCGCGCCGCTCGGCCCGGCGGATCGCCCAGGTCACGGTCGGGATCGCGTGGCGAAGTTCGCGACCGCGTCGGCCTCGCGCAGATAGAGAGGGTGCACCGGCGCCGCCTCGCGCCGCGCCCCGATGGCCATCGCCGTCACCGGCGACGGCCAGGGGACCAGGAGGCACGTGGCGGCGGGCACGGCACCCAGGTCCCGGGCGTAGCGGATCGCCCCGTCGCCCACGAAGGTCACCGGCGAAGCCCCGCCCGCCCAGTGCTCGGCCAGGTCCCGGGGGGTCACGACGCGCGGGGCGTCGAGCGCCTCGACCTCGTCGCCGAGGGCGAAGGGCTGGGCGAAGAGCTCGCCGCGGCGCCCGTCGACGACCGCGACGACCGCGCCGGTCACCCCGCGGGCGGCTGCCTGGGTCGCGTAGACCTCCAGGGAGGTCACCCCGACCAGCTCGGCCCCGGTCGCCTCGGCCAGCGCTCGGGCCGTCGCGACCCCGACGCGCAGGCCGGTAAAGAGGCCGGGTCCGTAGTCGACGACGATGCGCGAGACGTCCCGCAGCGTCGCCGGCCAGGCCGCCAGCAGGCCCTGGATGCCCGGGACCAGCACCTCGACGTGGCGCCGGTCACTGGCCAGCAGCGCCTCGACGCTGCGCTGGCCCCCCGCCAGGCCGGCGGCGCAGGCCGTCGTCGCGGTCTCGATGCTGAGGATCACGGTGCCCACCCGGTGGCCGGTGCGCGGCCCGGCGGGACCACCAGGGCGAGCTCGCGGACCTCGTCGTCGAGCGTGAAGCGCACCTCCCAGTGCACCGGACCCCACAGCGCGTCGCCGCGCTCGCCCCACTCGATGAGGGCGACCGCGGACTCCTCGACCAGCTCGCCCAGGGCCAGGTCGGCCACCTCGTCGAGGCTCTCGACCCGGTAGAGGTCAGCGTGGTACAGCGTGGCGATGCCGCGGTCGTTGGCGCAGGCGTGGGGCCGCACCAGCGTGAAGGTCGGGCTGGTCACCCGCTCGCGCACACCGAGCCCGGCCGCGACCCCCGTGGCAAAGACGGTCTTGCCCGCCCCGAGCGCACCGGTCAGGACGACGACGTCACCGGGAGCCAGCCACGCCGCGAGGGCCCGACCGGCCGCGACAGTGTCCTCGGGGCGCGCGCAGCGCCGCGCGCTCACGCGTGCTCCAGGAGCGCACTGAGCACCCGGAGGTCGGCGCGCATGACGTCGACGATCTCGGGATTGCGCAGGGCGGCGGCCGGATGGTAGGTGGCCAGGCCCGACCCGCCCTCGAGATGGCGCGGGCGGCCGTGAATGCGGCCCATGGGCAAGGTGGCGCCCAGCACCTCGCGCGCGGCCGTCAGGCCGACCGCCAGGGTGACGGAGGCCGCGCACTGGTCCCGCTGCTCGTCGAGCCACGGGCGGCACGCCGCCAGCTCGGCCGGGCCCGGCACCCGGTTGCCCGGGGGCCGGCACTTCAGGGTGTTGGTGACGTAGCACTCCTCGCGGCTCAGTCCCACCTCCTCGACCAGCAGGCGGAAGAGCAGCTGGCCCGAGCGCCCCACGAAGGGCTGGCCCTGGAGATCCTCGTCACGCCCGGGGGCCTCGCCGATCACCAGGAGCCGCGCGGTTAGGGGGCCCGACCCCACCACGACGTGGGTGCGCGAGGACGCCAGGGGGCAGCGCGTGCAGGCGCGCACCAGGTCGGGATCGAAGCTCACGGGACCACCACGCGCGGCACCCGGGCCCCGATCCCGCAGAGGATCTCCCAGGTGATGGTCCCCGCGCGACGCGCCCACTCGTCGGCTCCGATGCACTCGTCGCCCTGGCATCCCAGCAGCACTACCTCCTCGCCGAGGGCCACGTCCTCGTCGCCCACGTCGACGAGGAGCTGGTCCATCGTGACCACGCCGGCCAGCGGGAAGCGCCGGCCCCGCACCAAGACCTCGGCCCCGGCCTCGAAGAGCCGGCGCGGGTAGCCGTCGGCGTAGCCGAAGGGGACCGTCACGACCGTCGAGGCGCGCGCCAGGGCCCGACGGCGCCCGTAGCTGGGCCGCTCCCCGGCCGCGACTCGGTGGACGGCGACGACGCGGGCTCGCAGGGTCAGGACCGGCGCGAGGCGCGCCCCGGCGGCCGCGAGGGGCGTGGCGAGCTCGGGTGCGGGCAGGTAGCCGTAGAGCGACAGGCCGATGCGGGCCATGTCGAGGCGCGAGCTCGGGTAGCCGAGGGCGCCGGCCGAGTTGGCCGCGTGAACGACCCGAAAGCGCACCGCGCGAGCGGCCAGGCGCGCGACGACCGCGTCGAGCGCGCGCACCTGGCCCTGGGTGAAGTCGCGATCCTCGTCGCTGGTGCCGTCGGCCACCGGGAAGTGCGTGTAGATCCCCTCGAGGTCGACGGCCGCGCTGGCCCCCAGCACGTCAATTACCTCGTCGACCTCGGCGGGCTCGACGCCCTGGCGATGCATGCCGGTGTTGACCTTCAGGTGGACGCGGTGGCGTCCCCCGAGGCGCTCAGCTGCGGCCACGACGGCGCGCGCGCCCGCGCGCGAGCCGACCGTCACCGTGAGGCCGGCCACCAGCGCGTCGGGCAGGGTCTCGGCCGGGACCTCGGCCAGCAGCAGGATCGGGCACTCGAGGCCGGCCTCGCGCAGCTCGATGCCCTCGTCCACGATGGCCACCGCCAGCGCGTCGGCCCCCGCCGCCACCGCGGCGCGCGCCGCCAGGGGCGCCCCGTGGCCGTAGCCATTGGCCTTGACGACCGCGCACAGGGACGTCGTCTGGAGCACGCGGCGCAGGGCCGCGGCGTTGGCCGTGAGCGCCCCCTGGGAGATCTCGGCCCACGCGGGTCGGCGCACGCCCTCAACCACGCGCGTCCTCCGCGACGACCAGGGCGATGGCGCTGAGGTCGCTGTGGGTGAGCGACAGGTGGAAGGCGGCCGCGCCGCGGGCCCGGGCCAGCGCGACCGCGCCCGCGTGCAGCTCGACGTGGGGCTCGCCGCTTGGCGCCTTGACCACCTCGATGGTGGTCCAGGGCACCGAGCCCACGCCCACGCCCAGGCTCTTCATCACCGCCTCCTTGGCCGCGAAGCGCGCGGCCAGGCGCTGGGCGCTGCCGCGCCCGTCGCGCTGCTCGCCGAGGGTGAAGAGCCGCTCGACGATGCGGGGACGGCGCGCCAGCACGCGGGCGAAGCGCTCCACGTCCACGACGTCGACCCCCACGCCCACCACCGCCACTACTCGACCGTCACCGTCTTGGCCAGGTTGCGGGGTCGGTCGACATTGCGCCCGAGGAGCCGGGCCGTCGCGTAGGCCAGCAGCTGCAGGGGGATGACGTCGACGACGGGCGTGAACATCGGCTCGGTCACCGGCACGCGCACCAGGTAGTCGGCGACCGCCTCGGTCACCTCGTCGTCGTCGCTGACGATCGCCACGACCGTGGCGCCGCGCGCCTTGACCTCGGCCAGGTTGGAGAGCAGTTTCTCACGCAGGGTCGGATCGGTCGCGATGGCCACCACCACGACGCCGGGCTCGATGAGGGCCAGGGGTCCGTGCTTGAGCTCGCCGGCGGGGTAGCCCTCGGCGTGGCGGTAGGTGATCTCCTTGAACTTGAGCGCCCCCTCGAGGGCCGTGGGGAACCCGACGTGGCGCCCCAGGAAGAAGAAGTCCCGGGCGCCGACCAGCGCCGTGGCCACCTCCTCGACCTGGGCGCGCCGGGCCAGGGTTCGCTCGACCAGCGCGGGCAGCGCCCCGAGGCCCCGCACCAGGGCGTCGACCTCGTCGGGCTCGAGGGTGCCGCGCAGCTGGGCCAGGCGCAGGGCCAGCAGCTCCAGGGCGGCCACCTGGGCGACGAAGGCCTTGGTCGAGGCGACCGAGATCTCGAGGCCCGCACGGGTGTAGACGACGGCGTCGGCCTCGCGGGCCAGCGACGAGTCCACCACGTTGGTGACCGCCACCACGCGCGCGCCGCGCCCGTGGGCCTCGCGCACCGCCTGGATGGTGTCGATCGTCTCGCCGCTCTGGGAGACCCCGATGACCAGCGTGCCGATCTCGACGATGGGGTCGCGGTAGCGGTACTCGCTGGCGATGTCGACCTCGACGCTGAGGCGGGCCCAGCGCTCGATGGCGTACTTGGCCACCTGGGCCGCGTGGTGCGAGGTCCCCGCGGCCACCAGCACCACCCGACGCACCGCGCGCAGCTCGTCGTCGTCCACGCGCATCTCGTCGAAGGCGATGGTGCCGTCTAGGCGCCGGCGATCGAGCAGCGTCGCGCGCACGGCGCCGGGCTCCTCGAGGATCTCCTTGATCATGAAGTCGTCGTGGCCGCCCTTCTCGGCGGTCTCCAGGTCCCAGTCGATAGACAGCTGGCGCAGGCGCACCGGCGCGCCGTCCAGGTCGACGGCCCGGAAGCCCTCGGGGGCCAGGCGCACGATCTCGTCGTCGTTGACCGCGTAGAACACCCGGGCGCGGTCCAGGATCGCCGGGACGTCGCTGGCCAGGTAGGTGACGCCCGGCGCCACCCCGACGACCAGTGGCGAGACCCGGCGCGCCGCCACGATCACGTCGGGCTCGGTGGCGTCCATGACCGCGACGGCGAAGGCGCCGCGCACCGCTTGGATCGTCGCGCGCAGGGCCTCGAGCAGCTCGAGGCCCGCGCGACGGCCCTCCTCGACCAGGTGGGCCAGCACCTCGGAGTCGGTGACCGACGTGAACACGTGGCCCCGCGCGCGCAGGTCGTCAGCCAGCTCGCGGTGGTTCTCGATGATGCCGTTGTGGATGATGGCCACGGTGCCCGAGCAGTCGACGTGCGGGTGGGCGTTGACCGCCTCGGGGGCGCCGTGGGTGGCCCAGCGCGTGTGGCCGATGCCCGAGCGCGCGTCGGTGGGAGCATCGGCGCAGGCCAGCTTCAGGGCACTCACCGACTCGGTCCCCTCGGCGGTGCGGGCGCGCCACATCTCCCCGGGGCGCACCAGGGCCACGCCGGCCGAGTCGTAGCCGCGGTACTCCAGGCGCGTGAGGCCCGCCAGCAGCGTGGTCAGGGGATCGGCGTCGCCGACCACGCCGATGATGCCGCACATGGCAGCGAGCCTACTCGGCACCCCTCGACGGGCCCCCCGCAACGATGCCGAAGGCGGCCACGATCTCGGAGGTGAACTCCTCGACGACCTCGGGGCGCAGGGCCTCGATCATGACGCGCACCACCGGCTCGGTCCCCGAGGGCCGCACCACGAGGCGCCAGTCGTTAGGGGTCAGCTGGAAGCGCTCCTCCAGGCTGGTTCGGAGGCGCTCGACGCGGTCGGGGTCGAAGGCGTCGCGCGCCACATTGACCAGCGCCTGGGGCACGCGGTGCCAGCTCTGGGCGGCCAGCACGTCGAGCGGCCCGCGCCGGGCCACCAGCTCGAGCAGGCGCAGGCCCGTCAGCAAACCGTCGCCCGTGGGCGCGAGGTCGGCGAAGATCAGATGGCCCGACTGCTCGCCGCCCAGGCGCCAGCGGCGACGCTCCAGCTCGGCCAGCACGTGGCGGTCGCCGACGTCGCTGGTGGCGACCTCGATGCCCGCGGCCGCCAGGGCGTGGTGTAGGCCCAGGTTGGCCATCGTGGTCACGACCACGCCGCCGCCCAGCTCGCCGCGCGCGGCCAGGTCCTGCGCGAACAGCACCAACAGGTCGTCGCCGTCGCGCACCGTGCCGGTGCGATCGACCGCGATCAGCCGGTCCCCGTCCCCGTCGAGGGCCAGGCCCAGGTCGGCGCCGAGATGGCGCACCGTGGCCACCAGGTCGGCCACGTCGGTCGAGCCGCAGTGGGCATTGATGTTGCGCCCGTCGGGCTGGTTGTGGATGGCGGTGACCCGGACGCCCACCGAGGCGAACAGCGCGGGCGCCGCCGCGCTGGCGGCGCCGTTGGCGCAGTCGACCACCACGTGGAGGCCGCTCGCGGGCACGCGCACCAGGGACCGCAGGACGTTGAGGTAGACCTCCGGGGCACCCAGGTCGGGCCGGTGGGCCACGGTGATCGCCCGGTCCGGTCCGGGCGCCTCGCCCAGGGCGGCCGCCAGGGTCGCCTCGGTCGCCAGGTCGAGCTTGGCGCCGCCGGGACCGAAGACCTTCAGCCCGTTGTCGCGGTAGGGGTTGTGGGAAGCCGAGACGACCACTCCCACCGCCGCTCGCTCGCGGGCCACGGCCGCCACCCCCGGCGTGGGCAGCACGCCCAGGTCGTCGGCCCGCGCCCCACCGTCGCGCAGCCCCGCCAGGACGGCGGCGGCCAGGGGCCAGGAGCTCTCGCGGGTGTCGTAGCCCACGACGACCGGCGCGGCAAAGACCGCGGCCACCGCCCGGCCCAGCCGGTAGGCGAGGTCCTCGGAGACCTCCTCGTAGGCGCGTCCGCGGATGCCGTCCGTGCCAAAACGCACGGCCACGCCTACCGCTTCGAGTACTGCGGGGCCTTGCGAGCCTTCTTCAGGCCGTACTTCTTGGTCTCCTTCTTGCGCGCGTCGCGCGTGAGGAGGCCGCCCTTCTTCAGGGCCGCGCGGTTCGTCTCGTCGACCTCGATCAGGCTGCGGGAGATCCCCAGGCGCAGGGCCCCGGCCTGGCCGGCCACGCCACCACCCTCGATCGTGGCATCCACGTCGTAGGCCTCGACCTGGTCCAGCAGGCGCAGCGGCTCCTGGACCATCTGGCGGTGCGTGGCCGAGGTGAAGTAGTCCTCGAAGGTACGCCCGTTGACCGTGATGGTCCCGGTGCCCGGGCGCAGCCGCACGCGGGCCACCGCCTCCTTGCGTCGACCGGTGGACTGGATGGGAGTGGTCACGAACGTCTCCTTAGCCGCGTCGGATCGCCGAGGTGTCATAGGTCACGGGCTGCTGGGCCGCGTGGGGGTGCTCGGGTCCGGCGTACACGAACAGCTTGCGCATCTGGGCCCGGCCCAGACGCGTCTTGGGCACCATGCCGCGCACGGCGCTGGTCACCAGGGTGACCGGGTCCTCGGCCAGCAGCGTCGCCCACGACGTCTGGCGCAGGCCCCCGGGGTAGCCCGAGTGGTGGTAGGCGAACTTCTGGGCCGCCTTGTTGGCCGTCAGCACCACCCGGGCGGCGTTGACCACGATGACGTAGTCCCCGGTGTCCAGGTGGCGCGCGAAGGTCGGGCGGTGCTTGCCGCGCAGCAGCGAGGCCACGACGGTCGACATGCGCCCCAAGACCAGGCCCTCGGCGTCGATGACGTGCCAGGCGCGGGTGATCTCAGAGGCTTTCGGACTGTACGTACGCACGGTGACTTCCTTTGGGGCGGCCGCGTCGGGCATGCCAGGGGTTCCAGCCTACCGGCTGGATAACGTCGTGGGCAAGTTGGCTACCAGATGGTGACGCGCTGCTCGGGCGCCAGGTACATGGCGTCGCCGGGCCCCGCTCCGAAGGCCTGGTAGAAGACCTCCAGGTTGCGGGCCACCTGGTTGCAGCGGAACTCGGGCGGGCTGTGGGGATCGATGGCCAGCAGCCGCTCGGTCTCCTCGGGCCGCGACAGGGAGCGCCAGGCGCGCGCCCAGGCGATCAGGAACCGCTCGGCGCCGCGGCGACCCTCGATCACCGGGTCGGCGGCCCCCGCGAGGGACAGCTGGTAGGCCTGCCAGGCGATGCCCAGTCCTCCCAGGTCCCCGATGTTCTCCCCGATGGTCAAGGCACCGTTGACGTGGTTCACTGACCCCTCGGGCACCAGTGCGTCGTACTGGCCGATCAGGGCAGCGGTGCGCTCCTCGAAGGCCGCCCGGTCGGCGGCCTCCCACCAGTCGGCCAGGCGCCCCGCACCGTCGTAGCGCGAGCCCTGGTCGTCGAAGCCGTGGCCGATCTCGTGGCCGATCACGGCGCCGATGGCCCCGTAGTTGGACGCATCGTCGCCGTGCTGGTCGAAGAAGGGCGGCTGCAAGATGGCGGCCGGGAAGACGATCTCGTTCATCCCGGGGTTGTAGTAGGCGTTGACCGTCTGGGGCAGCATGAACCACTCGTCGCGGTCGACGGGCTGGCCGATCTTGCCCAGCTGGCGGGCCACCTCGAAGGCCGTGGCGCGCCGGACGTTGCCGATCAGGTCGCCGGCGTCGATCTCGACGCTGGCGTAGTCGCGCCAGCGCACCGGGTAGCCGATCTTCGGGTGGAAGGTGGCCAGCTTGGCCAGGGCGCGCTGGCGCGTGGCCGGGCTCATCCAGGCCAGCTCGGCGATCGAGCGGCGGTAGGCCTCCAGCAGGTTGGTGACCAACTCGTCCATGCGGGCCTTGGCCGCCGGGGCGAAGTGGCGCTCCACGTAGAGCCGGCCCAGCGCCTCGCCGAGGGTCCCCTCGACCAGGGCCACGCCGCGCTTCCAGCGCGCCCGCTGCTCGGGCTGGCCGGTCAGGGTGCGCCCGTAGAAGTCGAAGTGGGCCTCGACGAAGGCCGACGACAGGTAGGGCGAGGCCGCTCGCACGACCCGCCAGGCCAGCCAGTCGCGCCAGGCCGCGAGGCGGTCCTCGACGAGTTGAGCCGCCAGGGTCGCCGCGAAGCTCGGCTGGCGCACCACCACCTCGTCGAAGGCCACCGCGGGCGCGCCCAGGGCCGCGCGCCAGGTGATCAGGTGCGGGCCGACGACACCGGCCAGGGCGTCAAAGGTCATCAGGTTGTAGGTCTTGACCGCGTCGCGCGAGGCCACCTGGTCCCAGTGGCCCGCCGCCAGGGCCGTCTCGAGCTCCAGGACCCGCGCCGCGCGCGCGTCGACGTCGTCCCAGCCGGCCAGCGCCAGGGAGCGGGCCACGTGGCTCACGAAGGCCTCGCGCACGCTGGCGAAGTGCTCCTCGCGGTAGTAGCTCTCGTCGGGCAGCGAGATGCCCCCCTGCTCGAGCAGCACGCGGTAGCGCTCGGGGTCGCCGGGGTCCTGGTCGACGTAGGTGCCGAAGAAGCCACCGACCTCGTTGCGCTCGAGGCGCCCGAGCAGGGCCACCAGCTCATCCATGCTGGAGACCGCGGCGACCTCGGCCAGCGTGGCCGCGATCGGGTCTGCGCCCCGGGCCTCGACGCGCTCCTCGTCCAGGAAGCTCGCGTAGAGGTCGCCGATCTTGCGCGCCTCGGAGCCCGGCGCGGCCTGCCGGCACTCCTCGAGGATGGCGCGCGCCGCGATCTCGGCGGCGTCGGCCAGCTCGTGGAAGGACCCGTAGCGCGAGCGGTCCGGTGGGATCGAGGTCTCGGCGAGCCATGCGGCGTTCACGTGACGGAACAGGTCGTCTTGGGGGCGTGGCGGAGCAGTCGGGTCGGTCATCTCCGCGAGCCTATCGACCGACCGCTACCGCGACCCAGGCGACGGCCTAGGCCTCCGCGTCGCTGGCGGGCCCCTCGGCCACGAGTCCCGACCCCGAGGCGGTGATCGCGCGGATCTCGTCGGTCTCGTAGCCACTGGCGACGGCCCAGTAGTAGCAGGCCAGGCCGATCACGAGCGCCCAGATCGTGTCGATGGGGAAGGTGAGGAGCTTGGGGACGTGCGCGGTGACGCCGAAGGCGCCGTAGTAGGCGAGCAGCACCTCGGCCAGGATGTAGGTGATCAGCCAGAGGGAGCGCACGATCAGGTGGCGGCCCTCGGTGTTGCCGAAGAGCCAGCACAGCCCGGTGAAGCCGTAGACGGCGACGGCGACCAGCGCGTACCACGTGACGAAGGGGGCGTGCTCGGCCGGGTTGGTCGCGAGAGCCGACGAGAGCACCCAGTGACCCCAGTGCATCAGGAGGACCCAGGCCACCAGGAACACGGCCCCCACGACCACGGCCGCCCCGCGGTGCATGTAGCCCCGGGGCCCCGCGAAGAACCAGGAGTACAGCGGCAGGCCGATGAACAGCAGGGCCACCAGCTCGATGTCGGTGGCGAACCCCGACCAGTAGACGATGGCGGTCGCGGCCAGGAACGCCAGCGGCGACCACAGGGCTGCCCCCCCGAGCCGGAAGGGGCGCGCCAGGTCGGGGGCCGTGCGCCGGAAGATCTGGAGGGACACGCCGCCCATGATGTAGGTGAAGACCGTCATCGAGGTGATGATGCCCACCAGGGAGAACCAGCTCTTGTTGGGCGAGACGAAGGCCACGGCCACCAGGAACGACGCCAGCAGCGCGACCCAGGGGACCCGGGTGCGCCGGCTCACGCGCGTCGCGGCGGCCGGCACGTAGCCCGAGACCCCCATGCCGTAGATGGTGCGCCCGCCGGTGCCCAGGTAGATGTAGCCGGTGCCGATCGGGGAGACGAAGGCGTCGGCGATCAGCAGGTAGGACATCACCGACACCAGGAAGGCGACCCCGGAGGCCTTCATGATGGCGAAGAACGGGCTCGCGGTGACCAGCACGTGCGTGGCGGCCGACGAGGGCGACCCCAGGGCCGCGTAGTCGTTGGTGGCGATCCCGAAGTAGTGCCACACGATGCCACCGGTGAAGGCGATCTGCAGCAGCGTGTAGATGACGATGCCGATCAGCACCGAGACCACCGTGGCGAAGGGGATGTCGCGCTGGGGGTCGCGCGCCTCGCCGCCGAAGTCCAGCGCCTGGCGAAAACCCAGGTAGGAGAAGATGATCCCGGCGCCCGGGATGATGTAGAAGACCTCGTGCCAGCCAGCGATCGCCGGGCCTCCCGGAGGCGAGAAGTTGCCGGAGTGGAACGACAGGAAGAAGATCAAGATGAAGGTGGCGACCGGCATCAGGATCTTCCAGACCATGACGGTGTTGTTCAGGCGACCCAGGAACCTCGCCCCGTAGAGGTTGATGAAGAAGAAGACCAGCAGCAAGAAGACCGTGAAGAGCCAGCCCTCGGGGAAGTGGAGGATCGACGAGGTCGTCACCGGCGACTCCAGCAGGTGCCAGCTCGCGGGCGCCTGGGGTCCGATGTACTGCACGGTGGCGATGGCCTCGATGGCCGGCACCGAGGCGCTGGCCAGCAGGTAGGCCCAGCCCAGGATGAACCCGGTGTAGCCCCCGTGGGTCAGGTGGGGGTAGCGCACGATGGCCCCCGAGCGCGGCAGCATGGTCGCGACCTCCGCGTAGGCCACCGCGATCAGCAGCACCAGCACGCCCCCGACGATCCACGAGACGTAGGACGCCGGCCCCGCCAGGGCGTCGGCCGTCATGGCCGAGAACAGCCAGCCCGAGCCGATGATGGCGCCGAGCGACAGCATCAGCAGCTGGCTGCGCGACAGGACCCGGCGCAGCCGGCGGTCGCTCGCCTCGTGGTCGGTGGTGGTTGTCGTGGCCATGGGACCCCCCGTCCCCCGGCGCGCCCCCGGGCTCTCCTGACACCGGTCGTCAGGCTGGGGCGCGACGGCCACGATCGCCGTCACCGCTGCGCCTGCGCCTCGACGTGATCCGCATCTTACGGATCGCTCGCGCCACGCGCCACGCACGGCGACAGTGCCCGAGCGCACCCCGTCCGCCCTCGGCGACGACGGCGCTAGACGCAGCGGGTGCCCCCAACGGCGGCCGGGCCGTCGGCTCAGGGACGCAGCACCCGTGCGAGCACGTGGGGGGCTGCCATTCGCGTCACGACGCCCGGTACCAGGGCTTCGCGAGTGCCGCGTGACCCACCGAGGAGGCACCAGCCACCTGGTGATCGGATGCGGTGAGTCCCCGTGTTCCCAGAACGGGCGCCAACCAGGACGCACTCCCAGCGCCACGCAGCGTGCAGTGCTCACGCACGCGGTGGACCGCAATCACTCTGCTCGGGCAGCCGCCGTCCCCCTGACTAGGGCAGGTACCACACCCAGATCCAGACTTCGAACTTTAGGACGCTGGAGTCGTATCTCATGTTGAGGACGTGGTCGGAGGAACTACCCGGGTTGATGGTTCCCAGGTCCTGGACATCGACCCCGGTGGTCGTCTCCCCGATGGGCAAGACGCCGTTGGAGTTCAGCAGCTGAACTAACCCCAGGCAGGAGGTCGAGTAACACCACGTGCCGTTAACGTCGACGTCCATGATACCGACCTGCACTATTGCCTTGCTCAGCGGCGTCGTGCCGACGTTGGTGACTTGATACACCTGCCAAATCCGACCCGCATTGCCGCCCTGAACCGATATCGTCATCGTTGGCGTCACGCCGGAAATGGTCCACTGCGATGCCTGTGCGGGAACGTAGGGTGGAACACCGTACGTCGGCGGACCCTGCGGCGATGGCGAGCCAGCCGCAACCGCCACTCCCGTCCCTCCCACGAGCACGCTTCCGACCACCAGCGCCAGGGCGAGAACTCTCAGTCCCGCCGTCTTGAGCTTCATCGTCAACCTCCTCGTCGACTCCTCCCGAACCGTAGGCCCGCCCTCCAGCAGCGTCCAGAGGTGTGCACGGGTTCACAAGTCGCCGAGCCCCGCCATCGCCACCAGGGCGGCACGACACTAGTGGGTGGGCTCGTCCTCACCAGGTGGTCCCGAGGCCCCGCCCCGGCCCGCGTCGTAGCCCACGGCGAGCAGGCTGAGGCCCCCGGGGGGAGCGAGAGCCGGCAGGCCATCGCGGCCCGGGGCCCCCAGGCGTGCGGCCAGCTCGTCGGCGCTGCGGCGGTGCTGTCCGACCGCGACCAGGAAGGCGCACAGGGTGCGCACCTGGTGGTGGCAGAAGGCGTTGGCCACGATGTCAAAGAGCAGGTAGCGCCCCGCCCCGAGGGCCAGGTCGTCGCCCGTCGCGTGCCAGCGCGCCACCTGGACGCGGCGCACCAGGGGGTCAGCGGGGCCGTGATCGGGCGGGCGCCGGCAGAACGCGCGAAAGTCGTGCTCGCCGAGCAGGGCCGCGGCCGCCTGGTCCATGGCCGCCAGGTCCAAGGGCCCCGGCACCGCCCAGGCGTGCGCGGTCACCAGGCTGGTGGCGGGCGCCTCGACGACGCGGTAGCGGTAGGCGCGCCACAGTGCCTCCCGGCGCGCGTCGAATCCCTCGAGGATCTGGGCCCGCCCCACGACGAGGTCCGGGCGCGCCAGGGCGTTCAGGTGAGAGACGAGCTCGGGGGGCTCCCAGTGGCCGGGCAGGTCCGTCGAGACCACCTGACCCAGCGCGTGCACCCCGGCGTCGGTGCGGCCCGCTCCGGTCAGGTAGGGCGGGGCCTCCAGGCGCGCCACGCGCGCCAGGGCCCCTCCGAGCACGCCGACGACGGTGCGGCGCCCCGGCTGGGGCGCGAAGCCCGCGAAGCCGGCTCCGTCGTAGGCGATGTCCAGGCGCCACCGGTGGGTGGCCGCCATGGGCTCAGACGAACTCGATGCGCGCCATCGGGGCGTTGTCGCCCAGACGGGGCCCGAGCTTGAGGATGCGGGTGTAGCCGCCGGGACGGTCCGCGTAGCGCGGGGCGATCTCGTCGAAGAGCTTCTTGGCCATGTCCTTGTCGCGGATCAGGGCCACCACGCGCCGGTGCGCGGCCACCGACCCCTCGGGGGCGTTGATGGCGGTGGTGACCACCTTCTCGACGACCGGGCGCAGGGCCTTGGCCTTGGCCTCGGTCGTGACGATCGACTCCGCGGCGATCATCGAGGCGACCAGGTTGGCGAACATGGCCTTCTGGTGGGCGGCGTCCCCGCCGAAGCGGCGTCCGCGCTTGGGGGTGGCACGCACGTCAGTCCTCCACGCGCAGGACCAGCCCGCGCTCGCCCAGGCGCTCGACGACGTCACGCAGCGACGTGGCGCCGAAGTTGGTGATCGAGGTCAGGTCCCGCTCGGTGGCGTTGACCAGCTGGGCCACGGTGTTGATGCCGGCCCGCTTGAGGCAGTTGCGCGAGCGCTCGGTCAGGCCGAGCTCCTCGATGCGCACGTCCAGCTCGCTGGCGGCGGCCTGGGCCGAGCCCACGTCGCCGAGCTCCAGGGCGGGAGCCGCCTCGTCGAAGCTGGCGATCAGCTCGACCAGGGAGCCCAGCGTCTTGGCCGCCGAGGCCAGAGCCTCCGACGGGCTGATCGAGCCGTCGGTCTCCACCTCCAGGACCAGGCGGTCGAAGTCCTTGGACTGGTCGGCGCGCACCGGGTCGACGTGGAAGCTCACGCGGCGCACCGGCGAGAAGATCGCGTCCAGCGGGATGACCCCGATCGCCGCGCCCGACTTGTTGAACTCGGCGCCCACGTAGCCCTTGCCGCGCTCAACGGTGAGCTCGAAGCCGAGCGCCGCCTTGGCGCTGGTCAGGTAGGCCAGGTGCAAGTCCCCGTTGAGAACCTCGACGTCGGCCGTCGTGGACAGGTCGGCGGCCAGGACCGGGCCCTCGCCGCGCTTGTCGAGGCGCAGCACGACGGGCTCGTCGCTGTGCACGCGCACCAGGAGGTCCTTCAGGTTCAGGCAGATGTCCTGGACGTCCTCCTTGACGCCCTCGATCACGCCGAACTCGTGGAGCACGCTGTCGAACTTGACGCGCGTGGCCGCGGCGCCCGGGATCGACGAGAGCAGGGTGCGCCGCAGGGCGTTGCCCAGCGTGTGCCCGAAGCCGGGGTCCAGCGGCCCGATGGCGAAGGACTGGCGGTTGGCCTCCTCCTCGCCGAGGGCCTCGATGGTGGGTCGTTGAATGATGAGCATGGAAACCTCGCTGCCGGCTTACTTGGAGTAGAGCTCGACGATGAGCTGCTCGCGGATCGACTCGTCGATCTGCTCGCGCTGGGGGACGATGCGGATGGCCACGGCGAAGCCGTCCTCGCTGGTCTCGAGCCACCCGGGGACCGAGCGGTCGAGGACGTCGCGATTGCGCCGCACGTTGAAGTTGTCGCGCGTGGCGCCCTTGAGGCTCACCGCGTCGCCCGGGCGCACCCGGAAGCTCGGGATGGTGACGCGCTTGCCGTTGACGGTCACGTGGCCGTGGCGCACCAGCTGGCGGGCCTGGGCGCGCGAGGCGCCCCACCCGGCCCGGTAGGCCACGTTGTCCAGGCGCAGCTCCAGGAACTGCAGCAGGTTGGTGCCGGTGACGCCGGGTCGCCGGTTGGCCTCCTCGTAGAGGTTGCGGAACTGCTTCTCGAGCAGGCCGTAGGTGCGGCGAGCCTTCTGCTTCTCGCGCAGCTGGACCAGGTACTCGGAGCCCTGGCGCTGGCGGTCGCGGCCGTGCATGCCCGGCGGGTAGGCGCGGGCCTGGCGGTCGGAGTTCTCCGAGACCGGGCACTTGAGCGAGAGGCAGCGCTCGCCCTTCAAGTAGAGCTTGGTCCGCTCACGGCGGCACAGGCGGCAGACGGGTCCGGTGTAGCGAGCCATGTCCCTACCCCCGCCGACGCTTCTTGGGCCGGCAGCCGTTGTGGGGCAGCGGCGTCACGTCCTTGATGGCCACGACCTCGATGCCGGCCGCGGCGATCGAGCGGATGGCGGTCTCGCGACCCGAGCCCGGGCCGCGCACCAGCACGTCGACCTTCTTGACCCCGTGCTCCATGGCCGCGCGGGCGCACTTCTCGGCGGCCAGCTGGGCGGCGAAGGGCGTCGACTTGCGCGACCCCTTGAAGCCGACGTTGCCCGACGAGGCCCACGACAGCACGTTGCCCTCGGGGTCGGTGATCGAGACGATCGTGTTGTTGAATGAGCTCTTGATGTGGGCCACGCCGAAGGCCACGTTCTTGCGATCGCGGCGGCGCGTCTTGCGCGCGGCGGAGGCAGTGGGCTTGGCCATTACTTGGTCACCTTCTTCTTGCCGGCCACCGTGCGCTTGGGACCCTTGCGGGTGCGGGCGTTGGTGCGCGTGCGCTGGCCGTGCACCGGCAGGCCCTTGCGGTGCCGGATCCCCTGCAGGGAGTTGATCTCCATCTTGCGCTTGATGTCCTGGGCGACGTCGCGGCGCAGGTCGCCCTCGACGGTCACGTTCTGGTCGATGTAGGTGCGCAGCTTGTTGACGTCACCGTCGGTGAGGTCACGCACCCGGATCGACTCGTCGACCCCGGTGGCGGCGCAGATCTGGGCGGCCGTGGTGGGGCCGATCCCGAAGATGTAGGTCAGGGCGATCACCGTGCGCTTCTCGCGCGGGATGTCGACACCGGCAATACGGGCCATTCTCTCTCCTATCCCTGGCGCTGCTTGTGCCGGGGGTTCTCGCAGATGACGCGGACGTGACCGCCCCGTCGGATCACCTTGCACTTCTCACACATCGTCTTGACGCTGGCGCGAACTTTCATGTCTGGTGACCTCACTTGTACCGATAGGTGATGCGCCCACGGGACATGTCGTAGGGGGTGATCTCGACCTGCACCTTGTCACCGGGCAGGATCCGGATCCGGTGCATGCGCATCTTGCCCGAGGAGTGCGCGAGCACGGTGTGCCCGTTCTCCAACTCCACGCGGAACATCGCGTTGGGCAGAGGCTCGACCACGGTCCCCTCGACGGTGAACGCGTCCTCTTTCGGCTTGCTCAGGTCCATCTCCTTTTGTGCGACGTGACCGACCACACGACGGCGACCGAGGTCGCCACGGGCCGGGTGTCCAGTCTACCGTTTTTTTGTGCGGACGCAAAAGGGCGCCCCCACGCGGTGAAATGTGACCCCTGACCCTACCAGCCCCCGCGCGCTCCCCGGCATGCTGGACCCATGACCGGTGCGCCCCGGCGGGTGCGGCGCATGACGCTGCCGCGCAGCGACTGCCTGGCGCGCCTGCGCCAGGCCGTGCTGGCCCGCGTCATCATCTCGGTACGCTGCCTGCCCGCCGCCCTGCCGGCCCGCATTGCCGTCACCGACGACCACCACCTGCTGCTGGCCAGCACCGAGGACGCCGTGATCGCGGCCGCCCAGCGCGGCGACGTCCTGAGCGTCCAGATCGACGGGCTGGAAGACGACGGGGCCACCTGGTCGGTCATGGGCTCGGGGATCGCCGCCGTGCCCGAGACCGAGTTCACCTTGAGCGAGGCGCTGACCCGAGCGGTGGCGGCCGGCGCCCGCCTGATCGAGCTGCCCTTGACCGTGGTGTCGGGAGAACGCGTCGGCTGAGGCTGTGCCAGGCTAGGACCGTGCCCTACCACCGGATCGGCGACCCCGAGCGGCTCTACGGGCTCATCGAGGCCATGCTGGCCATCGAGTCCGACGCCGACCTGTCCAGCCTGCTGCAGCTGGTCGTCGACAGCGCGCGGCGCCTGGTCGGCGCGCGCTACGGGGCCCTCGGCGTGCTCGGGCCCGACGGGCAGCACCTGGCACGCTTCGTCACCTCGGGCCTCAGCGACGAAGAGGCGGCCGCCATCGGCTCGCCCCCCAGCGGGCGGGGGGTCCTCGGCCAGGTCATCGCGCGCGCGGCCGCGCTGCGCGTCGAGGACCTGGCCGCCGAGCCCGCCGCCGTCGGCTTTCCCCCCGGCCACCCCTCGATGCGGCGCTTCTGCGGGGTCCCGGTGCGGGCCAGCGACGGCCACGTGCTGGGCAACCTGTACCTGGCCGACCGGGAGGACGACCAGCCCTTCAGCGACGACGACCAGGCGCTGGTGGAGGCCTTCGGGCGCGCGGCCGGGCTGGCCGTCGACCAGGCGGCCCTGCGGGATCGCCAGCACGAGCTCACCCTGGCCGCCGAGCGCGAGCGCCTGGCGCGCGAGCTGCACGACACGGTCATCCAGCGGCTCTTCGCGGTCGGTCTGGGCCTCCAGGTGACGCTGCGCTCCGCGCTGGGAGACGAGGACCGCGAGCGCATCGATCGGGCCGTCGACGAGCTCGACCAGACGATCCAGGAGATCCGCACCACGATCTTCGCCATCGACGCCGACGAGGTCGACGCACCCGAGCTGACCGAGCGCCTGCGCGCCATGGTCGACGAGGTGGCCACCCGTCTGGGGGTGTCGGTCACCTTGACGCTGGCCGAGCCCACGCTCGAGGTGACCAGCCGGGTCGCGCGCCACACCCTCCAGGCGCTGCGCGAGGTCCTGGCCAACGTGGCCCGCCACGCGCGTGCCAGCACCCTGGCGGTCTCCCTGGGCGCCGAGGGTGATCTGCTGGTCCTGGAGATCCGCGACAACGGCGTCGGGTTCGTGGCGCCGGTGGGTCCCGGGCGGGGCCTGCGCAACCTGCGCGAGCGCGCCCGCCGCCTGGGGGGCTCCTGTGAGGTCGAGTCCGCGCCGGGCCGTGGCACACTGGTGCGGTGGACGGCGCGGCGGATGGCCTGACGTGATCCGCATCTTCCTGGTCGACGACCACGAGATCGTGCGCCGCGGGCTGCGCGAGCTCTTCGAGTCCCACCCGGACCTGCGCGTGGTGGCCGAGGCCGGGACGGTCGCCGAGGCCGAGATCGTGCCCCTCGACGACGTCGACGTGGCCGTGCTCGACGTGCGGCTGCCCGACGGCAGCGGCGTGGACCTGTGCCGCTCCCTGCGCGACCGCCGCCTCGACCTGGCCTGCCTGATCCTGACCTCGTTCGCCGACTCCGAGGCCCTGTCGGCCTCGGTGCTGGCCGGGGCGCGCGGCTACGTGCTCAAGAACGTGCGCGGCGAGGACCTGGTGGACGCGGTGCGCCGCGCGGCGGCCGGCGAGCTGCTCTTGACCTCCGACCAGGTCGAGCGGGCCCGCGAGCGCCTGCGCCGCCAGATCAGTGAGGACATGCGCCTAGAGAGCCTCAGCCACCAGGAGCGCCGGATCCTCGAGCTGCTGAGCGAGGGGCTGTCGAACCGCGAGATCGCCGCCGAGATGTTCCTGGCCGAGAAGACGGTCAAGAACTACGTCTCCAACCTGCTGGCCAAGCTCGGCTTCCAGCGGCGCACCGAGGCGGCCCTGTTCGCCCAGCGCTACCACGACCGCGCCCACCCCGACAGCTAGTGCGCCTGGTCAGCCTGGTCCCCTCGGTCACCGAGACCCTGGTGGCCTGGGGGATCGCCCCCATCGGGGTGACGCGCTTTTGCCCCCCGGTGGCCGGGGCCGCCGTGGTGGGGGGGACCAAGGACCCCGACCTCGCCCGCATCGCCGCGCTGCGACCCGACCTGGTCATCTTGGACGAGGAGGAGAACCGCTACGACGACGACCGGGCGCTGCGCGCGCGCGGGCTGGCCACCCTGGCCCTGGCCGTCACCAGCCTGGCCAGTCGCGACGGGGCGCTGCGGGCCCTGGCCGAGGCGACGGGGACCGCCTGGGCACCCCGGCCCCGTCCGGCGCCGCCGCCGCCCGAGCGCCGGGTCGCCGTCGTCATCTGGCGCCGGCCCTGGATCTTCCTGGGCGCCCCGACCTACGCGACGTCGCTGCTCGCCCAGGTGGGCTGCGCCAACGTGCTGGCCGGCGCGGGTCCCTATCCGCACCGCGAGCTCGCCGCGGTTGCGCTGCGGCGCCCCGACCTCGTGCTCGCGCCCTCGGAGCCCTACCCCTTCGGGCCGCGCCACGCCGCCGAGCTGGCCGCGGTCGCCCCGGTTCGCCTGGTCGAGGGGCGCGACCTGTTCTGGTGGGGGACGCGCACCGACGCGGCGCTGGCGCGCCTGGCCGCTACAGGATGGTGAAGACCTCGGGGCCCTCGTCGGTGACGGCGACCGTGTGCTCGAAGTGGGCCGAGCGCGACCCGTCGGCCGTCATGACGCCCCACCCGTCCTCCAGGACGTAGGTGTCGGGGGCCCCGATGTTCACCATGGGCTCGATGGCGAAGACCATCCCGGTCTTCAGCGTCGGCCCCGGGGTGCCGGGCCAGTAGTTGGGGACCTGGGGGGTCTCGTGCATGGCGGTGCCGATGGCGTGGCCCACGTACTCGCGCACCACCGAGTAGCCGGCCGCCTCGGCGACCTCCTGGACGGCGCGCCCCACCTCGTGGAGGCGGTGGCCCGCGACCAGCTGGGCGATGCCGGCCCACAGCGAGCGCTCGGTGACCTCGAGCAGGCGGGCACTGGCCGCGTCGATGGCGCCCACACCCGCGGTGTAGGCGGCGTCGCCGTGGTAGCCCTCGACGATCGCGCCGCAGTCCACCGAGATGATGTCGCCCTCGACCAGCGTGTAGTCGCCGGGGATCCCGTGGACGATCATGGCGTTCGGGCTGGTGCAGATCACGGCCGGGAAGCCGTGGTAGCCCAGGAAGTTCGAGCGCGCCCCGCGCCGCTCCAGGACCTCGGCGGCCACCTCGTTGAGCCGGGCGGTGGTCACGCCCGGGGCGATCGCGGCACGGGTCGCCTCGTGGATCTCGGCCACCACGCGCCCGGCCCGGCGCATCTTGGCCAGCTCGTCGGGCGAGCGCCTCATCGCGGCACCCGGGCGTCGATGGCGGCGCGCAGGGCCGCGGTCACCTCGTCGAGGCCGGCGGCCCCGTCGACGCGGGCCAGGACGCCCCGCTCGCGGTAGTAGTCGAGCAGGGGCGCCGTGTCGCGCTCGTAGGCGGCCAGGCGCTCGGCGATGGCCTCGGGGCGGTCGTCGGCCCGCTGGACGACGGCGCCCCCGCACACCGAGCAGACCCCGCTGTCGGCCTCGGGGTCCCCGACGCGGTAGATGGCCCCGCAGTTCGCGCAGACCCGGCGCGCGGCCAGGCGGGCCGTGGCGACCTCGACGTCGATGGCCAGGTCGAGGCAGGCGCTCACCGTGTGGGGGGCGACGATCTCCTCGAGGGCCTCAGCCTGGCCCCGGGTGCGCGGGTAGCCGTCGAGCAGCACGCCGGGCGCGGCGTCGGCCTGGGCCAGGCGATCCGCGACCAACCGGTTGACCAACTCGTCGGAGACCAGGGCCCCGGCCTCCAGGACCGCGGCCACCTCGAGCCCCAGGGGGCTGCGGGCCCGCACGGCAGCCCGCAGGATGTCGCCGGTGGAGACGTGGGGCAGGCCGTAGGCAGCCGACAGGCGCTCACACTGCGTCCCCTTGCCCGCCCCCTGCTTGCCCAGCACCACCAGGATCAGACGTTCCATGTCAGCGCCGCAGGAAGCCCTCGTAGTTGCGCATCATCAGCTGGCTGTCGATCTGGCGCATGGTCTCGAGCGCGACGCCGACCGCGATCAGCAGGGTCGTGCCGTAGTACGGGAACCGGTTGATGTGCCACAGGGCCATCAGCACCGAGGGCACCACGGCCACCCCGGCCAGGAACACCGCGCCCACGGTGGTCAGGCGCGAGAGCATCTTGGCGAAGTAGCGCTCGGTGGGCAGGCCCGGCCGGATGCCCGGCACGAAGCCACCCTGCTGGCGCAGCAGCTCGGCCTGCTGGTGGGGCTCGAAGGCGATGTACACGTAGAAGAACGTGAAGGCCACGATCAGCAAGAAGTCCGAGAGGATGTAGAAGAAGCTGGTCGGCTGGAGCGACGAGTTCACGAAGTGCTGGAAGCTCGCCCAGGGCACCACGTTGCTCATCAGCACCGGGATGTAGAGCACCGAGGAGGCGAAGATGATCGGGATCACGCCGGACTGGTTGACCTTGAGCGGGATGTAGGTGGAGTTGCCCCCCATCTCGCGGCGGCCGACCACGCGGCGGGCGAAGGTCACCGGGATGCGCCGCTGGCCGTTGTCCATGAAGACGATCAGGACCAGCAGGGCGATGGACACGATGACCAGCACCACGAACTTGAGCATCCCGCCCTCGGCGTAGACGGCCCGGCCCCCCGAGGGCAGGCCCGCCACGACGTTGGCGAAGATCAGCAGGCTCATCCCCTGGCCGATGCCGCGCTGGGTGATGAGCTCGGCCAGCCACATGACGAAGGCGGTGCCCGCCGTGAGGATGGCCACCATGAACAGCCCGAGCGCCAGGTTGAACTTGGGGATCAGGTCGATGGTGAAGCCCAGCAACGCCAATGGTGAAGCCGAGCAGCGCCTGGTCGTGGCCGTGGAAGGCGTAGATCAGGCCGGTCGACTGCAGGAGGGCCAGGCCGATCGTCAGGTACCGCGTCGTCTGGGTGATCTTCTTCTCGCCCACGGCCCCCTGGTCCCGCCACTCGGTCAGCTTGGGGATGACGGTCGTGAGCAGCTGGATGACGATGGTCGACGTGATGTAGGGCATGACCCCCAGGCCGAACACCGCCAGGCGCGTCAGCGCGCCGCCGGAGAACAGGTTGAGGAAGCCCAGGACGCCGCTCGCGCCGGCCTTGGACTGCAGCACCCGGACCTGGGACCAGCTGACCCCCGGGATGGGCAGGTTGGCGCCCAGCTGGTAGAGGCAGATGATGCCCAGCGTGAACAGGACCTTGTTGCGCAGGTCCGGTACGCGGAAGATGTTCCCGAGTCGGCGCAGCACGGGCGTCAGCGGTTCTGGTGCTGGTTCCCGGCGGCCGGGGGCCGCACGGCGAAGGGCTTGTCCAGGATGGTCACCGAGCCTCCGGCGGCCTCGATGGCGGCGCGGGCGCTCGCCGACACGGCGTGCACGCTCACGGCCAGCGGCGCGTGCAGCTCGCCGCGCCCGAGGACCTTGACCAGGTCGCCGCGCCGGGCCAGGCCCGCCGCGACCAGGGTGGCCACGTCAACCTCGGCCCGACCCAGGGCGCCCAGGGCGTCGAGGTTGACCGGCGTGTAGGACACGCGGAACGGGTTGGTGAACCCCTTGAGCTTGGGGATGCGCGCCAGGATCGGGAGCTGGCCGCCCTCGAAGCCCGCCGGGATCGTCCGCCGGGCCTTCTGGCCCTTGGTCCCCCGGCCCGCCGTCTTGCCGCCGTGGCCGCCGATGCCGCGACCCACGACCTTCTTGCGGTGGGTCGAGCCGGCGGCCGGCTTCAGGTCATGCAGTCTCACTGGGACACCTCTTCTACTTTGACCAGGTGCGGGACCCGGGCAATCATGCCGCGGATCTCGGGCCGGTCCGGCAGGACGTTGGACTGACCGAGGCGGCGCAGGCCGAGGGCCCGCAGCGTTCCGCGGTGCTTGGGCTTGGTGGCGATGGTCGAGCGGACCTGGGTCACCTTGAGCTGGGTCACGACGAGGCCTCCGTCTTGAACAGGTCGCCGGCCCGCTGGCGCTCGCGGTAGGCCCGCAGCGTCCCGCTCGGGATCACCTCGTCGAGGGCCCGATCGCGCTGGGCGGCCACGGTCTCGGGGCGGCGCAGCTGCTTGAGGGCGGCGATGGTGGCGTGAGCCACGTTGATGCCGTTGGTCGAGCCCAGCGACTTGGCCACGATGTCCTTGACGCCGGCCATCTCGAGGATGGCGCGGGCCGCCCCGCCAGCGATCACGCCGGTGCCGGGGGCCGCCGGCTTCATCAGAACCCGGCCCGCACCGGCCTGGCCCAGCACCGGGTAGATGATCGTCGTGCCGGCCAGGGGGACCTCGAAGAGGTTCTTGCGCGCCTCCTCGATGCCCTTCTGAACCGCCAGCCCGGCCTCCTTGGCCTTGCCGTAGCCCAGGCCCACGCGCCCGGCGCCGTCCCCGATCACCATCAGCGCGGTGAACGAGAAGCGCCGGCCGCCCTTGACCACCTTGGCCACGCGGTTCACCTTGATGGTGCGCTCCTCAAACTGCTCGAGATCCATCAGAACTCCAGTCCGCCGGCGCGCAGCGCCTCGGCAAAGGCGGCCACCCGGCCGTGGTAGTCGTAGCCGCCGCGGTCGAAGACCACGGCCGAGATGTTGGCCTGGCGCGCGCGCTCGGCCAGGACCGCGCCCAGGGCCTGGGCCCCGGCGACGTTGCCGCCCGCGACCTCGCGCAGGCTGGGCTCGACCGACGAGACGGCCACCAGCGTGCGGCCGGCGACGTCGTCGATGATCTGGGCCGAGATGTGCCGGCGTGACCGGCTCACGGCCACGCGGGGCCGCTCGGGCGTCCCGGAAAGACGCTTGCGCAGCCGGGCGTGCCGGCGCTGGCGCAGCTCACGGGTGGTTCGCATTACTTGGCCGCCTTTCCAGCCTTGCGCAGCACGCGCTCCCCGGCGTAGCGCACGCCCTTGCCCTTGTAGGGCTCGGGCTTGCGCAGCTTGCGGATGGAGGCGGCCACCTGGCCCACGACCTCCTTGTCGGCGCCCCGGACCACGATGCGCGTGGGCGAGGGGACCTCGAAGGTCACGCCCGCGGGGGCCGCGAAGCTCACCGGGTGGGAGAAGCCGAGCGACAGGTCCAGGGCGGACGGGCCGTTGGCCGCGGCGCGGTAGCCCACGCCGATGATCTCGAGCTCCCGGGTCCAGCCCGCGGTCACGCCCGTGACCATGTTGGCCACCAGCGTCCGCGTCAGCCCGTGCAGGGCCTTGTGGGCCGTCTCGTCGCTGGCGCGGGTCACCGAGAGCGTGGCGCCCTCCTGGTGCACGGCGATGCCCTCGGGCAGGCGCCGCGTCATGACCCCGTTGGGTCCCGTGACGGTCACCTGGCCGTCGGCCACCGCGACGGACACGCCGTCGGGCACGGTGATCGGGCTACGGCCGATCCGTGACATGGCCCTCCTCCTTGCTCGAGTTACCAGACATAGCAGAGCACCTCGCCGCCCAGCTTGGCCCGCCGGGCCTCGCGGTCGGTCATCAGGCCGTGGCTCGTGGAGACCACGGCCACGCCCACGCCGCCGAGCACCTTGGGCATCTCGGTCGACTTGCGGTAGATCCGCAGGCCGGGCCGCGACACCCGCTTGAGCCCGACGATCGAGCGCGTGCGGTCGGTGGCGTACTTCAGGTCGATGCGCAGGGTCGCGCCGGGTCGCCCCTCGGTGGGGGTGACGCGGAAGCTCGCGATGAATCCCTCGCGCTGCAAGAGCCCCGCCAGGGACTCCTTGAGCTTGGAGCTGGGCATCGAGACATGGTCGAACGCCGCCGCGTTGGCGTTGCGGATGCGCGTGAGCATGTCGGCGATGGGGTCGGTCATCGTCATGGTGCCTCCTACCAGCTCGCCTTGGTCACGCCCGGAACCTCGCCCGCGTGCACCATGGTGCGCAGGCAGATGCGGCACAGGCCGAACTTGCGGTACACCGAGCGCGGTCGACCGCAACGCTGGCACCGGGTGTAGGCGCGCGTCGAGAACTTCGGGGTGCGCTGCTGCTTGATCCGGAGAGCCTTCTTGGCCATACCTATCGTGTCTCCTGCTTGAAGGGGAAGCCGAAGGCGCGCAAGAACGCGCGTCCCTGCTCGTCGGTGGTCGCGGTGGTCACGATCGTGATGTCGAACCCGCGCGGCGCGTCGATCTTGTCGTAGTCGATCTCCGGGAAGATCAGCTGGTCGTTGATCCCGAAGGTGTAGTTGCCGTGCCCGTCGAACGAGCGGGGGGGCAGCCCCCGAAAGTCCCGGATGCGCGGGATGGCCAGGCTCACCAGGCGGTCGAAGAACTCCCAGGCCCGGTCGCCGCGCAGGGTCACCTTGACCCCAATGGGCTGGCCGGTGCGCACCTTGAAGCTGGCCACCGACTTCTTGGCCCGCGTCACCACGGGCTTCTGGCCGGTGATCTGCTCCAGGTCGCGCTGGGCGCCCTCGATCAGCGACGCCTGCTGGGTCGCCCTCCCGACGCCCGAGTTGACCACGATCTTCTCCAGGCGCGGCACCTGCATGATGTTGGCCAGGCCCAGCTCGTCGCGCAGCGACGACCGGATCTCCTGGTCGTAGCGCTCCTTCAGTCGCGGATGACTCACAGCACCTCCCCGCACGAACGGCACACGCGGACCTTGACGCCGTCCACCTCGCGGTGGCCGACCTTGGCCGGACCCTTGTGCCCGTCGCACCACAGGGCGACGTTGGACACGTGGATCGGCATGAGCTTGTCGATGATGCCCGCCTGGAGCATCGAGCCGGTCTGCTTGGTGTGGCGCTTGGCGATGTTCAGGCCATCCAGGATGACCTGCTGGCGGCGCGGGCGCGCCTCCTCGACCATGGCGCGCTCCCCGCGGAACTTCCCGGAGATCACCAGGACCTCGTCGCCCTTGCGGATCTTCATCAGAGCACCTCCGGAGCCAGCGAGATGATGCGCATGAACTTCTTGTCGCGCAGCTCGCGCCCCACCGGGCCGAAGATGCGCGTGCCGCGGGGCTGGAGCTGGTCGTTGATCAGCACCGCGGCGTTCTCGTCGAACTTGATGTACGAGCCGTCGGGACGCCGCTTCTCCTTGGCCGTGCGCACGACCACGCAGCGCACCACGTCGCCCTTCTTGACCGCGGCCCCGGGGATGGCGTCCTTCACGGTGGCGATGAACACGTCCCCGATGGACGCGTAGCGGCGGCGCGACCCGCCCAGGACCCGGATGCAGAGCACCTCTTTGGCCCCGGAGTTGTCGGCCACCTTGAGTCGGGACTCCTGCTGGATCATCGCGCCCGCTCCACGATCTCGGTCACGCGCCAGCGCTTGGTCTTGGACAGCGGCCGGGTCTCCTGGACCCGGACGCGATCCCCGACGTGGGCGTCGGCGCCCCCGTCGTGGGCGTACAGCTTCTTGGTGCGCTGGACCGTCTTGCCGTAGCGCGGGTGGCGCACCCGCTCGATGACGGCCACCACCACCGTGTCGACCATGCGGTCCGACACGACGATGCCCTCACGCACCTTGCGCGGGTTCTCGCGCACCGGTGTGGTATCGGCTTGCTCCATCAGGCACCTTCTCCCTCGGCCTCGGCGGCCGCGATCTCCCGCTCGCGCACCAGGGTGGCCAGCCGCGCGATGTCGCGGCGCACCTCGCGCAGTCGTCCGGAGTTGTCCAGCTGGCCGGTGGCCTGCTGGAAGCGCAGGTTGAACAGCTCCCGGCGCGTCTCGGCCAGGCGGCCCAGCAGCTCGGCGTCGCCCAGCTGGCGCACCTCGGCCCGTCGCTCGCTCGTCTTGGCCATCAGATCGCCACCTCCGGGGTGCCGTGGGTTCCGGGACGCACGACGAACTTCGCCTTGATGGGCAGCTTCTGGATGGCGCGCTCCATGGCGGCCCGGGCCAGCGGCTCGTCTACCCCCCCCAGCTCGAACATCACGCGGCCGGGCTTGACGACGGCCACCCAGAACTCCGGGTTGCCCTTGCCCGATCCCATGCGGGTCTCGGCCGGCTTCTGGGTCACGGGCTTGTCCGGGAAGACCCGGATCCAGACCTTGCCGCCGCGGCGGACGTGGCGGGTCATGGCGATACGGGCGGCCTCGATCTGGCGCGCCGTGATCCACCCGGCCTCGAGGGCCTGGATCCCGAAGTCACCGAAGGTCAGCTCCGTGCCGCCCTTGGCCACGCCGCCCATCCGCCCCCGCTGCTGCTTGCGGTGCTTCACCCTGCGCGGCATCAGCATGGCTACTCCACGTCCTTTCGAAAGTGCGGCGTGTCGGCCCGCCCCGAGGCGGTGCGCCGCTCGATGTCCTCTTCCACGTTGATCACGGCCTCGACCTCGTCGGCGGCCGCCAGGAGCTCGTGCTCCTCGAGAGTCGTCGCCGCGGCCCGGCGGCGGCCGCCGCCGGCGCGCACGACGCCCTTGGGCGCCCCCGGGGTCGCGCCCACCGGCACGGCCTCGCCGGCCGCCATGGCGGCCTCGCGCACGATCTTCTCGTTGTTGGAGAGCTGGTAGGGCAGGATGTCGCCCTTGTAGATCCAGACCTTGACGCCGATGCGCCCCGTCGAGGTGCGCGCCTCACGGAAGCCGTAGTCGATGTCGGCGCGCAGGGTGTGCAAGGGCACGCGGCCCTCGCGGTAGGACTCGGTGCGCGACATCTCGGCGCCGCCCAGGCGTCCGGAGGCCTGGATGCGCACCCCGAGGGCCCCGGCCTTCTGGACCGTCTGGATGCCGCGCTTCATGGCGCGGCGGAAGGCGATGCGGCGCACCAGCTGGTCGCAGATGCCCTGGGCGATCAGCGCGGCGTCCAGTTCGGGCTGCTTGATCTCCTGGATGTTGAGCGAGACGCGGTTGCGCTGGCCCGTGATGCGCTCGAGCTCCTTCTTCAGGCGGTCAGCCTCACCGCCGCGGCGCCCGATCACGATCCCGGGGCGCGCGGTGTGGATGTCGACGCGGATCCGGTCCGAGGTGCGCTCGATCTCGATGCGGCTCACCGCGGCGCTCTCGAGCTGGCGCACCAGGTAGTCCCGGATGCGCCAGTCCTCCACGACCAACTCGCGGTAGCCCTTCTCCTTGAACCACCGGGACTTCCAGTCGGTGGTGATCCCGAGACGGAACCCGTAGGGATTGACCTTCTGACCCATCACTCCTCCGTCTCTGCGGGCTCGTCGGCCCCGGCCTGAGCGGCCTCGGAGCCCTCCCGGGCCTCGGGAGCCCCGGCGGCCTCCTCGTCCCCGGTGACCTCGTCACCCAGCGTCTGGTCGGCGGCGATCTCGTCGCCTGGGGTCTCCACGACGGGGGCCTCGTCGACGGCGGGCGCGCTCGCGGTGCGCTGGGCGCGACGCGACGAGGCCACGCGCCGGCTGCGTGAGGCGGCCGCCTGGGCGCTGCGCGCGGCGCGCACCAGGGCCAGGCGCTCCTCGGACAGGCGCGACACGATGACCGTGATGTGGCACGAGCGCTTGGCGATCTTGCCGGCCCGGCCCCGGGCCCGCGGCGAGAAGCGCTTCAGGGTCGCGCCCTCGTCGGCGTAGGCCGCCGACACGTAGAGCTCGTCGGCCCCGAGGCCGTCGTTGTTGACCGCGTTGGCGACGGCCGAGGCCAGCACCTTGTCGATCACGCGGGCCGCCTCGCGGGTGGTCAGGGCCAGGATCTCGTGGGCCGCTTGCACGTCTCGGCCCCGGATGAGGTCGAGCACGACGCGCGCCTTGGAGGCCGACATCCGGTAGCCCCGCAGGACCGCGCGGGTCCCCGGGCGCTCGTTGGTCTTGGGACCCGTCATCAGCGACGCCCCGCCTTCTCCTGGCCGGCGTGGAACTTGAAGGTCCGCGTGGGCGCGAACTCACCGAGCTTGTGGCCCACCATCGCCTCGTTGACGTACACCGGCACGTGCCGGCGCCCGTCGTGGACCGCGAAGGTGTGCCCGACCATGTCGGGGATGATCGTGGAGCGCCGGCTCCAGGTCTTGACGACCCGCTTCTCGTTGGCCGCGTTCAGGGCGTCCACCTTCTTGAGCAGGTGAGCGTCGATGAAGGGGCCCTTCTTCAGGCTGCGTGACATGTCCTACCTCCGCGATCCGCGACCACGACGACGGCGAACGATGAGCGCGTCGGACGCCTTGGGCAGGCGGGTGCGCCCCTCGGGCTGACCCCAGGGCGAGACCGGGTGGCGCCCACCGGAGGTCTTGCCCTCGCCACCGCCGAGCGGGTGGTCGACGGGGTTCATGGCGACCCCGCGAGTTTGGGGACGCACGCCGCGCCAGCGGTTGCGTCCGGCCTTGCCAATCTTGATCAACTCGTGCTCGGCGTGCCCCACGGTCCCCAGGGTCGCCCGGCAGTCGAGGGGCACGCGCCGCATCTCGGTCGAGGGCAGGCGCAGCGTCGCGTAGTCGCCGTCCTTGGCCACCAGCTGCACGCTCATGCCGGCGCTGCGGGCCATCTTGCCGCCCCCGCCCGGGCGCAGCTCCACGTTGTGGACGGTGGAGCCGGTCGGGATGAAGCGCAGGGGCAGGGCGTTGCCGGTGCGGATGTCGGCGCGGCGGCCCGACTCGACACGGTCGCCCACCTTCAGACCGGCCGCCGCCAGGATGTAGCGCTTCTCGCCGTCGGCGTAGTGCACCAGGGCGATGCGACACGAGCGATTCGGGTCGTACTCGATGGTCGCGATGCGACCCGGCACCCCGTCCTTGTCGCGCTTGAAGTCCACGACGCGGTACTGGCGCTTGTGGCCGCCTCCGCGGTGGCGCGAGGTCTTGCGCCCGTAGGCGTTGCGGCCACCCGTCGAGGACTGCGGCTCGAGCAGGGACTTCTCGGGACGGGTCCGGGTCAGCTCGGCGAAGTCCGGGCCGGTCTGGAATCGGCGGCCCGGGCTGGTGGGTTTGCGCGCGCGCAGTGCCATGGGGGTCCTTTAGCTCTCGAAGAGGTTGATCGAGTCACCCGAACGCAGGGTGACGATGGCCCGCTTGGTGTCGGGACGCGCGCCGCGCACACCGGTGCGCAGGCTGCGGGTCGCCTTGCCGCGGCGGCGCAGCGTGTTGACCTTGGAGACCTTGACGTTGAAGGCCTGCTCGACGGCGTTGCGCACGTCGATCTTGGTGGCCGCCTCGTCCACCACGAAGACGTACGTGTGGCGCTCCATGAGGGCGTAGGTCTTCTCGGAGACCACCGGGTGCACCAGGATCTGGGTCGGCTCACGCATGCGTGCTCCCTTCGCCCGCCGGCAGCGTGGCGTCGCTGAAGAGGATCCAGTCGGCGGCGAGCACGTCGTAGGCGCTCAGCTCACCAGCCGCGATCGTGGGGGCCTCGGCGAGGTTGCGGAAGGCGTAGCGGGCGACCCGGTCCTCGGGGCTCAGCACCACCAGGACCCGGCCGTCCAGCCCGAGGGCGGCCAGCGCGGCCCGCGCCTCCTTGGTGCGCGGCTCGCTCCAGGCGTCGTAGGAGTCGACCAGGGCCACGCGGCCCTCGGCCGCCCGGTCTGACAGGGCGCCATAGAGGGCCGCCCGGATCATCTTCTTCGGGGTGCGCTGCTCGTAGCTGCGCGGCTTGGGGCCCAGCGCGATTCCGCCGCCGGGGTACTGGGGCGCGCGGATGGTGCCCTGGCGGGCGTTGCCGGTGCCCTTCTGGCGGAACGGCTTCTTGCCGCCCCCGCGCACCTCGGCGCGCGTGCGCGTCGACTGGGTGCCCGCGCGCCGGGCGGCCAGCTGGGCCGTCACGACCTGGTGCAGCAGGGCCACGTTGGGCTCGCGGCCAAAGACCTCGGGCGCGAGGTCGACCACCGAGAGCACCGTGCCGTCCAGGCTGCGGCGCTCCACCTGGCGGGCCGTCAGGGCCGGGCGCTCCTTGGCCACCGGGCCGCGCAGTCGCGTCGTCTCGCTCATCGCACACCTCCGGCGCGCATCGGGTTCTTCACCGAGGTCCGCAGCACCACGACGCCGCCCCGCGGTCCGGGGACCGCCCCCTTGACCAGGATCACCTGGCGCTCGGGGTCGACGGCGACCACCTCGAGGTTGGTCGTGGTCACCTGGGTCCCGCCCATGCGCCCAGCCATCCGCGTGCCCTTGAACACCCGTCCGGGCGTCGCGCAGGCCCCGATGGAGCCCGGGGCCCGGTGGTGCTTGTGGTTGCCGTGCGCCGCGCCCTGGCCCTTGAAGTTGTGGCGCTTCATGCCGCCGGCGAAGCCCTTGCCCTTGGAGACGGCCGTCGCGTCGATGCGCTCGCCGACGCTGAAGACGTCGGCGGCGATCTCCTGGCCCGCCGCGTACTGGGCGGCGTCCTCCAGGCGCAACTCGACCAGGCCCGTCCCCGGCGTCACCCCAGCGCTGGCGAAGTGGCCGCGCTCGGGTTGGCTGAGGGTCGTGGGTCGCCGGGTGCCCCAGGTCACCTGCACGGCGTTGTAGCCCTCCTTGGCCCCGGTCTTCACCTGGACCACGCGGGCCGGCTCCACCCGCACCACCGTGACGGGCACGGCCCGGTGCTGGTCGTCCCAGACCTGGGTCATGCCCACCTTCTCGCCGACGATCGCCTTGGTCGCCACCTCTACCTCTTCTCCTCGTCCGTCGGTTGCCGACAGACAGACGCTCCGTTCGGGAGACCCGAACGGAGCGCACGACTGGTTCGGTCCGGCGTCCCTCTTGCGAGGCAACCGGACACGTCACTTGCTGCCCTCTTGCGAGGGCTACCCACCCTACACCACGGGGCCCCGCCGGCGCAATGCCGGCGGGGCCGTGGCTCACACCTGGCGGATCTTGATCTCGATGTCCACCCCGGCCGGCAGGTCGAGCCGCTGGAGGGAGTCGACCGTCTTGGCCGTGTGGTCCACGATGTCGAGCAGCCGCTTGTGCACGCGCATCTCGAAGTGCTCGCGGCTGTCCTTGTGCTTGTGCGGGCCGCGCACCACCGTGTAGCGGTGGGTCTCGGTCGGCAGCGGCACGGGTCCTTGGACCCGGGCGTTGGTCCGCTCGACCGTCTGGACGATCTTCGCGGTGGACTGGTCGAGCACCCCGTGGTCGAAGGCCTTGAGCCGGATCCGGATCATCTGGCGCGTCTCAGCCACGGGGCTACTTCACGATCTTGGTCACGCGGCCCGAGCCGACTGTCCGGCCACCCTCGCGGATGGAGAAGGTCAGGCCCTCCTCCATGGCGATGGGCTTGCCGAGCGTCACGTTCATCTCGGTGTTGTCGCCCGGCATGACCATCTCGGTGCCCGCGGGCAGCTCGATGGTCCCGGTGACGTCCGTGGTGCGGAAGTAGAACTGCGGCCGGTAGTTGGTGAAGAACGGCTTGTGGCGGCCGCCCTCCTCCTTGGTCAGCACGTAGACCGAGGCCTCGAATTGGGTGTGCGGCGTGATCGAGCCGGGCTTGCAGAGCACCTGGCCGCGCTCGACCTCCTCCTTCTTGGTCCCGCGCAGCAGGGCCCCGAGGTTGTCGCCCGCCTGGCCCTGGTCCAGCAGCTTGCGGAACATCTCGATGCCGGTCACCACGGTCTTGGCCGTCGGGCGCAGGCCCACGATCTCGACCTCGTCGCCGACCTTGATCACGCCCTGCTCGACCTTGCCGGTCACGACGGTGCCGCGCCCGGTGATGGTCATGACGTCCTCGATCGACATCAAGAAGGGCTTCTCGGTGGCGCGCTGGGGCTCGGGGATGTAGCTGTCGACCGCCTCCATCAGCTCGATGATCTTGTTGCCCCACTCCTCGTCGCCCTCCAGGGCCTTGAGGGCCGAGACGCGCACGATCGGCGTGTCGTCACCGGGGAAGCCGTAGGAGTTCAGCAGCTCGCGGATCTCCATCTCCACCAGCTCGAGCAGCTCCTCGTCCTCGACCGCGTCGGCCTTGTTCAGGGCGACCACGATGTAGGGGACGCCGACCTGGCGCGCCAGCAGCACGTGCTCGCGGGTCTGGGGCATCGGACCGTCGGTGGCCGAGACGACCAGGATGGCGCCGTCGACCTGGGCGGCGCCGGTGATCATGTTCTTGACGTAGTCGGCGTGGCCGGGCATGTCGACGTGGGCGTAGTGCCGGTGCTCGGTCTCGTACTCGACGTGGGCGATCGAGATCGTGATGCCGCGCTGGCGCTCCTCGGGGGCCTTGTCGATCTGGTCGAAGGGCGTGAAGGAGGTGCCCGGGATGCGCGAGGACAGAACCTTGGTGATGGCCGCGGTCAGCGTCGTCTTGCCGTGGTCGATGTGCCCCATCGTCCCGATGTTGATGTGCGGCTTGGTGCGCTCGAACTTCTGCTTTGCCATTGTCGGGGACTAACTTTCTGTCTCTGGACGGCCCCACCGTGGGTCCGTCGGGTTTCTTGCGGCCCTCCCCGACGACGGTTTGGACCTATTTTGCACTGGTTGCCCAGTCCTCCTACGCGCCGGTGGCCTTGGCGACGATCTCCTTGGCGATCGCGTCGGGTACCTCCGCGTACGAGTGAAACTGCATCGTGTACGTCGCGCGCCCCTGGGTGCGCGACCGCAGGTCAGTAGCGTAGCCGAACATGTCCGCCAGTGGCACCTGGGCGCGAATCGCCTGCGAATTGCCCCGCTGCTCCATCCCCTCGACCCGGCCCCGGCGGCTGGACAGGTCACCGATGACGTCACCCATGTAGTCCTCGGGCGTGACGACCTCGACGGCCATGATCGGCTCGAGCAGGACGGGATGGGCCAGACGGGCCGCCTTCTTGACCGCGATGGACCCGGCGATCTTGAAGGCCATCTCCGAGGAGTCGACGTCGTGGTAGCTGCCGAAGGTCAGGCGCACCCGCACGTCCACGGTCGGGTAGCCGGCCAGGACGCCCGAGGTCAGCGCCTCCTGGATGCCCTGGTTGACCGCCGGGATGTACTCCTTGGGGATGACGCCCCCGGTGATCTCGTCGAGGAACTCGTAGCCGCCACCGGGGCCGGTCGGCTCCAGGGAGATCACCACGTGCCCGTACTGGCCCTTGCCCCCGGTCTGGCGGACGTACTTCTCCTCGACCTTCGCGACGCTCTGGCGCACCGTCTCGCGGTAGGCGACCTGAGGCTTGCCGACGTTGGCGTCGACGTTGAACTCGCGCAGCATGCGGTCGACCAGCACCTCCAGGTGCAGCTCGCCCATCCCCGAGATGACCGTCTGCCCGGTCTCCTCGTCGGTGCGCACGCGGAACGTGGGGTCCTCCTCGCTGAGCGCGTAGAGCGCCTTGCCCAGCTTCTCCTGGTCGGCCTTGGTCTTGGGCTCAACGGCCACGTGGATCACGGGCTCGGGGAAGGTCAGGGTCTCCAGCTGGATCGGGTCGCTCGGGGCGGCCAGCGTGTCACCGGTCGTGACCTGCTTGAGGCCGACGGCGGCCACGATGTCCCCGGTGCGGATGACGTCGAGGTCCTCGCGGTTGTTGGCGTGCATCAGGAGCAGCCGGCCCAGGCGCTCCTTCTTCATGCCCTTGGTGGTGTTGACGACCGAGTCACCCTTCTCCAGGGTGCCCGAGTAGACGCGCAGGTAGGTCAGCTTGCCCACGTAGGGGTCGGTCATGATCTTGAAGGCCAGTGCCGCGAAGGGCTCGTCGTCGCTGGGCTTGCGCTCCAGCACCTCGTCCTTGCCCGGCTTGGTCCCCTGGGTCGGGGGCAGGTCGAGGGGTGAGGGCAGGAAGTCGACGACCGCGTCGAGCATGGGTTGGACGCCCTTGTTCTTGAAGGCGGTGCCGTTGAGGATCGGGACGCAGTGGTTCTCCAGGGTCCCCTGGCGCAGGGCCCGGCGGATGTCGGCGGCGGTGACCTCCTCGTCGCCCAGGACCTTCTCCATCAGGGCGTCGTCGAAGGTCGTCAGCACGTCGAGTAGCGCCGTGTGGTACTGCTCGGCCTGCTCGCGGTACTCGGCGGGGATCTCGACGACCTCGTAGTGCTCGCCCTTGTCCTCGTCGCGCCACACCATCGCCTGCATGGTGGTCAGGTCGATGAGCCCCTGGTAGTGGGACTCGGCGCCGATGGGCAGCTGCACGACGGCGGGCACGCAGTCCAGGCGATCCTCGATCATGTCCACGCAGCGGAAGAAGTCGGCGCCCACCCGGTCCATCTTGTTCACGAAGCAGATGCGCGGCACGTGGTACTTGTTGGCCTGGCGCCACACGGTCTCGGTCTGGGGCTCGACCCCGGCCACCGCGTCGAAGACCGCGACCGCGCCGTCGAGCACGCGCAGCGAGCGCTCGACCTCGACGGTGAAGTCGACGTGGCCCGGCGTGTCGATGATGTTGATGCGCACGCCGTTCCAGTAGCAGGTGGTGGCCGCCGACGTGATGGTGATGCCGCGCTCTTGCTCCTGGACCATCCAGTCCATGGTCGCCGCACCCTCGTGGACCTCACCGATCTTGTAGTTCTTGCCGGTGTAGTAGAGGATGCGCTCGGTCGTGGTGGTCTTGCCGGCATCGATGTGGGCCATGATGCCGATGTTGCGGACCTTGTCGAGGGCGATGTCGCGGGCAGCAGCCATGATGGGTGGGTCGGTCTCCTCAGTTACCAGCGGTAGTGCGCGAACGCCTTGTTCGACTCGGCCATCTTGGCCATGTCCTCGCGGCGCTTCACTGCCGCCCCCACCCCGTTGGACGCGTCGACGATCTCGTTGGCCAGGCGCTCGGCCATAGTCTTCTCCCGGCGCTTCTTGGCGAAGTCGGTCAGCCAGCGGATGGCCAGCGTCGTGGCGCGCCGCGGCCGGACCTCGACGGGGACCTGGTACGTGGTGCCGCCCACGCGGCGGCTGCGCACCTCGAGCTCGGGGCGCACGTTCTCCAGGGCGCGCTTGAGCGCCGCAACCGGGTCGGCGCCGGTCTTCTCCTGCACGGTCGTGAGCGCGCCGTAGACGATGCGCTCGGCCACGGTGCGCTTGCCGCGCTCGAGCACCTTGTTGATGACCTGGGTGACCAGAACCGACTTGTAGACCGGGTCGGCGACCAGCTCGCGGCGATCCGCGGGTCCCTTGCGAGGCATCAGCTCTCCTTCTTGGCGCCGTAGCGGCTACGGGCCTGCTTGCGGTCCCGGACGCCCGAGGTGTCCAAGGCGCCGCGGATGATCTTGTAGCGCACGCCCGGCAGGTCCCGGACGCGGCCCCCGCGCACCAGGACGATGGAGTGCTCCTGCAGGTTGTGGCCCACGCCCGGGATGTACGCGGTCACCTCGACGCCCGAGGTCAGGCGCACGCGCGCCACCTTGCGCAGGGCCGAGTTGGGCTTCTTGGGCGTGACGGTGTGCACCCGGGTGCAGACACCCCGGCGCTGGGGCGCGCCCTTCAGGGCGGGCGTCTTGGTCTTGGACACTTTGACCTGCCGACCCTTGCGGACCAGCTGCGCGATGGTGGGCACGCGAAACCTCTTCTCCAACTCGTACGTGGCGCCGCCGCAGACGGCGGGCGCGGACTGGTTATTCTACGGCACACCGGGGCGTACCGGCAAACGGCTACACCGCCTGGGGCCCTCCCAGGTCGTCCTCGGGTCGCGGCGCGTCGTCCTCGGGCAGGGCGGACTCGTCGTAGTGCGCCCCAATGCTCTGGAAGGCGGCCAGGTCGGCGCTGAACGTGTCTTCCCCGTAGGTCTCGCCCAGCAGCCCCGCGAGGTCGAAGTCCTCGTCGCTGCGCTGCGCCCACACGGGCAGCACCTCGGCACCGGGCATGTCCAGGCGCACGGCTTGGGGGCCGTAGTGGTCCAGACCCGAGCCCGCCGGGATCAACTTGCCGATGATGATGTTCTCCTTGAGGCCGACCAGCCGGTCGTGCTTGCCCTCGATGGCCGCCTCGGTGAGCACGCGGGTGGTCTCCTGGAAGGAGGCCGCCGAGAGCCACGAGTCGGTGGCCAGCGACGCCTTGGTGATCCCCATGAGCTGAGCCCGGCCGTCGGCCGCGCTGCGTCCCTGGGCCTCCAGGGAGTCGTTGGTGTCGTTGAACAGCTTCACGTCCACCATCGCGCCGGGCAGCCACGGCGAGTCCCCGGCGTCGACCACCTGGACCCGGCGTGTCATCTGGCGCACGATGAGCTCGATGTGCTTGTCGTGGATCGACACGCCCTGGTCGCGGTAGACGTTCTGGACCTCCTCGACCAGGTACTGCTGAGTCTCGCGCGTGCCGCGGTACTTCATCATCAGCTTGGGATCCAGCGGGCCGTCGTGCAGCGGGGTGCCCACCTCGACCTCCTGGCCGTCCTCGACCAGCAGGTGGCGCGCGATGGACACCGACTCTTCCTGGACCTCGCCGTCGTCGGCCACGATGGTGACCTTGCGCTCGCGACCCACCAGCTCGACGTGCACGACGCCGGTGTGCTGGGCCACCTTGGCGGCGCCCTTGGGGGTGCGCGCCTCGAAGAGCTCGACCACGCGCGGCAGTCCGTGGGTGATGTCGCTCTCGGTGACCCCCCCCGAGTGGAAGGTCCGCATCGTCAGCTGGGTGCCCGGCTCGCCGATGGACTGGGCGGCGATGACGCCGACCGCCTCGCCGAGCTCGACGACCTGGTGGGTGGCCAGCGACAGGCCGTAGCAGGCCGCGCAGACTCCCTGGACGGCCTCGCAGGTCAGCGTCGTGCGCACGCGCACGCGCGTCACCGCCTCGTCGTCGCGCAGCCGCGCCACGTCATCGAGGTCGAGCATCGTCCCGGCCGCGACGACCGTGCCGTCGCTCAGGGTGACGTCCTCGACCACGACCCGGCCCCACAGCTTGGTCTCCAGGTGCGAGCGGCGGGCCCGGGTGTCGGGGGCCACGTGCTCGATCCACATGCCCCGCGTGGTCCCGCAGTCCTCCTCCTTGACGATGAGCTCCTGGGCGACGTCGACGAGACGCCGCGTCAGGTAGCCCGAGTCCGCCGTGCGCAGGGCGGTGTCACCCAGCCCCTTGCGCGTGCCGTGGGTGGAGATGAAGTACTCCAGCACCGACAGGCCCTCGCGGAACGAGGACTTGATCGGCCGCGGGATCATCTCACCGCGCGGATTGGACACCAGGCCCTTCATGGCGGCGATCTGGCGGATCTGCTGGCTGTTGCCGCGCGCGCCGGACTCGACCATCATGCGGATCGGGTTGCCGGCCTGGAGGGCCATGGCCCGCTCGGTGGCGTCGCCCACGTCCTTGTTGGCGTTGGTCCAGATCTCGATCTCCTGCTGGCGCCGCTCGTCGTCGACGATGACGCCCCGCCGGTAGTTGGTCTCGACCTTGGCGGCCTGCTCCTCGTACTTGTTGAGGATCGCGGCCTTCTCGGGCGAGGTGACGATGTCGTCGATCGAGATCGTCAGCCCCGACTGGGTGGCGAAGCGGAAGCCGAGCGACTTGATGGCGTCCAGCGACTCGGCGACTACCTGGCGGCTGTAGCCACCGGAGATCTCCTCGACGATGGTGCCGATGGGTCGGCCGTTCTTGCTCACCAGCTCGTTGACGAAGCGGAAGCCCGCCGGCAGCGCCCGGTTGAACAGCACCCGGCCCGCCGTCGTGACCAGGGACCGACGGCCGGCGGTCTCGGGGATGCCGGCCGCCTCCAGGCGCGTGTCCAGGGGAGCGCCGGCCGGGGGCCGGACCTCGATGGGCGTGTGCAGCGCGATGGTGCCCTCCTCCAGGGCGGCCTCGATCTCGTAGACGTGGCGGAACACCCGCGGGTTCTCGAGGACCTCGTCGGACGCCTGGGTCAGGTAGTAGGCACCGAACACCATGTCCTGGGAGGGCTCGGTGATGGGCCGTCCGGTGGCCGGGGTGAAGATGTTGTTCACCGACAGCATGAGGACCCGGGCCTCGGCCTGGGCCTCGGCCGACAGCGGCACGTGCACGGCCATCTGGTCGCCGTCGAAGTCGGCGTTGAAGGCCTTGCACACCAGCGGGTGGATCTGGATGGCCTTGCCGTCCACCAGGATCGGCTCGAAGGCCTGGATGCCCAGGCGGTGCAGCGTCGGCGCGCGGTTCAGCAGCACCGGGTGCTCGCGGATGACCTCCTCGAGCACGTCCCACACCACCGACTTGCGCCGCTCGACCATGCGCTTGGCGCTCTTGATGTTCTGGGCGGCCTGCGTCTCGATCAGCCGCTTCATCACGAAGGGCTTGAACAGCTCCAGGGCCATCATCTTGGGCAGGCCGCACTGGTGCAGCTTGAGCTGGGGGCCCACCACGATGACCGAGCGGCCCGAGTAGTCCACGCGCTTGCCCAGCAGGTTCTGGCGGAACCGGCCCTGCTTGCCCTTGAGCATGTCCGACAGCGACTTCAGCGGGCGACCGCTCTGGCCCACGACCGGCCGGCCGCGGCGCCCGTTGTCGAAGAGGGCGTCGACGGCCTCTTGGAGCATGCGCTTCTCGTTGTTGACGATGATGTCGGGCGCGCCCAGGTCGAGCAGCCGCTTGAGCCGGTTGTTGCGGTTGATCACGCGGCGGTACAGGTCATTCAGGTCGCTGGTGGCGAAGCGCCCGCCGTCCAGCTGCACCATGGGGCGCAGGTCGGGCGGGATCACCGGCACGGCCTCGAGGACCATGGCGCGCGGGTCGTTGATGCGTCGGCCCTGGTCGTCACGGCGGTTGAAGGACTGGACGATGGCCAGGCGCTTGAGGAACTTGGCGTGCCGCTGGGCGCTCAGCGGCTTGCGGCCGTCGCGCGCGTCGATCATCTCGCGCATGACGCGCTCTTCCTCGTCCAGATCCATCCGGTCCAGGAGTTGGATGATCGCGTCGGCGCCCATGCCGCCGGTGAAGTACTCGCCGTAGCGGAACTCCATCTCGCGGTACAGCACCTCGTCCTCGACGATCTGGCGCGAGTGGAGGCTCTCGAAGGTGTCAAAGGCCTGGCGGGCCAGCTCGCGCTCCTCGGCGTAGCGCGTGCGCACCGCGTCGAGCTCCTTCTCACCGGTGCGCTGCAGGCTGCGCAGCTCGGAGTCGCGGGCCCCGTCGGACTCGAGCTTGGTCGCCCGGGCCTCGATGTCGACCAGCTTGCGCTCCACCGACCCGGCCTCGCGCTGGTCGATCTCGGCCAGCTCGTCGTTGAGGGCCTGGCGCAGCTCGCCGAGGTCCTGGTGGCGACGCTCCTCGTCCACGTAGGTGACCAGGTGGGCGGCGAAGTAGATCACCTTCTCGAGCTGCTTGGCCTTCAGCTCCTCCTTGGGCGCCGTGCCCATGAGCAGGTAGGCCAGCCACGAGCGCGTCCCGCGCAGGTACCAGATGTGCACCACCGGCGCCGACAGCGCGATATGGCCCATGCGCTCGCGGCGCACCTTGTCACTGGTGACCTCGACGCCGCAGCGCTCGCAGACGATGCCCTTGAAGCGCACCCGCTTGTACTTGCCGCAGGCGCACTCCCAGGCCTTCTGGGGTCCAAAGATCTTCTCGCAGAACAGGCCGTCCTTCTCGGGGCGCAGCGTCCGGTAGTTGATGGTCTCGGGCTTCTTGACCTCACCCGAGGACCAGCTACGGATGTTCTGGGCCGTGGCCAGACCGATGGACAGCTCGTTGAACTGGTTCACGTCGACGGGACTCATGACAACTTCCTTTCGGCGGCGCGGCGGGCGTCTTCCTCGTCGGACCCGCGCTCGGGCCGACTGATGTCGATGCCCAGCTCCCGGGTGACCGAGAAGAAGTCCTCCTCGGTGTCGGCCAGGTCGACGTGCGCACCCACGCGGTCACGCACCTCGACGTTCAAGCACAGCGACTGCATCTCCTTGATCAGCACCTTGAAGGACTCGGGGATGCCGGGGCTGGGCAGGTTCTGACCCTTGACGATGGCCTCGTAGGCGCGCTCGCGGCCCTTCATGTCGTCGGACTTGACCGTGAGCAACTCCTGGAGGGCGAAGGCGGCGCCGTAGGCCTCCAGGGCCCACACCTCCATCTCCCCGAAGCGCTGGCCCCCGAACTGGGCCTTGCCGCCCAGGGGCTGGGCCGTGATCATCGAGTACGGGCCCGTGGACCGGGCGTGGATCTTGTCGTCGACCATGTGGGCCAGCTTGAGCATGTAGGCGTAGCCCACCGAGATCGGCTGGTCGTAGGCCTGGCCGGTGCGCCCGTTGAACAAGGTGACCTTGCCGTCGTTGTCGCCGGCCAGCATGCGCTCGCCGTGGGCTCCGTCGACGTTCAGGCTGGCGAACAGCGCCTGGATGGTCGGGCGGTCCTTGGTCCGGTCCGACTCGTCCCAGTGGGCACCGTCGAACGACGGGGTGGCCACGTAGACGGCTGGCTCGGTGCGCGGACGGGTCTTGCGGTAGGGGCGGCCGCCGCTCTCGTACTGGTCGTCGTGGCCCGAGGTCCCCACCGCCGGGTTGACCTCGACGCCGCTCCAGCCGTAGCGGGCGGCGTAGCCCAGGTGGCTCTCGAGGATCTGGCCCACGTTCATGCGGCTGGGCACGCCGAGGGGCGACAAGATGATGTCGACCGGCGTCCCGTCGGCCAGGTAGGGCATGTCCTCCTCGGGCAGGATGCGCGAGATGACGCCCTTGTTCCCGTGGCGGCCGGCCAGCTTGTCGCCCTCGGCGATCTTGCGCTTCTGGGCGACGTACACCTTGACCAGCTGGTTGACGCCGGGCTGCATCTCGTGGTCCTCGTCGCGGCTGTACACCTTGACGTCGATGACCTTGCCCGACTCGCCGTGGGGCACCTTGAGGGAGGTGTCGCGCACCTCGCGGGCCTTCTCGCCGAAGATGGCGCGCAGCAGGCGCTCCTCGGGAGACTGCTCGGTCTCGCCCTTCGGGGTCACCTTGCCCACCAGGATGTCGCCGGGCTCGACCTCGGCCCCGATGCGCACGATGCCGCGATCGTCCAGGTCGGCCAGGATGTCGTCGGGCAGGTTCGGGATGTCGCGGGTGATCTCCTCGGGACCCAACTTGGTGTCCCGCGCGTCGATCTCGTACTCCTTGACGTGGATCGAGGTCAGCACGTCGTCGCGCACCAGGCGCTCCGAGATGATGATGGCGTCCTCGTAGTTGTAGCCCTCCCACGGCATGTAGGCCACCAGCAGGTTCTTGCCCAGCGCCAGCTCGCCGCGCGAGGTGGAGGTGCCATCGGCCAGCAGGTCACCGGTGCTCACCGTCTCGCCCCCGAACACTAGGGGCTTCTGGTTGATCGAGGTGTCCTGGTTGGAGCGCCGGAACTTGTTGAGTGTGTAGGTCTTCTTGCCCAGCGGCCGCCCGTAGCGGTCCACCGCGCTGCGCTCGTACTCGACGAGGATCCGGTCCCCGCTCACCGAGCGGACCACGCCGTCGCCCTCGGCGACCAGCACATCGCCCGAGTCCAGGGCCGCCCGCAGCTCCATGCCGGTGCCCACGAAGGGGGCCTCCGGGCTCACCAGGGGCACGGCCTGCTTCTGCATGTTGGCGCCCATCAGCGCCCGCTGGGCGTCGTCGTGCTCGACGAAGGGGATCAGCGAGGTGGCCACCGAGATGATCTGGCGCGTCGACACGTCCATCAGCTCGACCTCGTCGGGTGCGACGAAGTCGATCTCCGAGGTGGTCGACGAGGAGCGCGAGGCCGCGCCCACGCGCACGCCGGTCCCGATCGGACCGCGGCGCACCAGGACCCGGTCGGCCTTGATGCTGCCGTCCTCGCCGATCTCGGTGTTGGCCTGGGCGATGACGAAGCGCTCCTCCTCGTCGGCGGTGAAGTAACGGACCTCGCCGGTCACCCGACCGCCCTCCACGACCCGGTAGGGCGTCTCGATGAAGCCGTACTCGTTGATCCGCGCGTAGTTGGCGAGATACCCGATGAGGCCGACGTTGGGACCCTCAGGCGTCTCGATGGGGCACATGCGCCCGTAGTGCGAGGAGTGCACGTCGCGCACCTCGAGGCCCGCGCGCTCGCGCGAGAGGCCGCCGGGCCCCAGCGCCGACAGACGGCGCTTGTGCGTGAGGCCCGACAGGGGGTTGTTCTGGTCCATGAACTGACTCAGCTGGGAGGTCGCGAAGAACTCCTTGATTGCCGACATCACCGGACGGATGTTGATCAGGGTCTGGGGCGCGATGGCCTCGACGTCCTGGGTGTTCATGCGCTCGCGGACCACGCGCTCCATGCGCGACAGGCCCGTGCGCAGGGCGTTCTGGATCAGCTCGCCCACGCTGCGGATGCGGCGATTGGCGAAGTGGTCCTGGTCGTCGATGTGGTAGTCGGTGTCCTTGGCCGTGCGGTCGCGGGCCAGGTTCAGCAGGTAGGTCGCCGCCGCCAGGACCTCGGCCTTGGCCAGCACAAAGAGCTCCGCGTGGGGCTGCTCGAGCACGTCGCCGAACAGCTCCACGTTGCGCACGAGCTCGGCACCGAGCTTGCGGTCCAGCTTGTAGCGGCCCACCCGGGACAGGTCGTAGCGCTTCTCGGAGAAGAAGGCGCCCTCGAAGTACTGGCGCGCCGCCTCCACGGTCTGCACCTCGCCGGGCCGGGCCCGGCGGTAGATCTCGAGCCAGGCCGTCTCCTGGCTGGCGCGCTGGAAGCCCTCGGGCGAGTCCTCGATGCCGTGCTTCTCCATGTGGCGCTGGATCTCGAGGTGGGCCTTCTTCCAGTCCGCGCGGTACTGGTCGTCGAGGAAGTCGAAATGCGCGACGAACTTCTCGAAGAACGCCTCATCGATTGCGGTGTCCAGCGCCCGCAGCAGCGTGAAGATCGAGACGCGGCGCTTGCGCGCGATGCGCGCCCCGGCGTTGGCGGCCTTGTTGCGCTTCTCCTCCAGGTCCACCTGGAGCCACTCGCCGCGGCTGGGGTGGATGGTTCCCTCGAAGGCGACCTTGTCGTCCTTGCCGGGCTGGAACAGCACGCCCGGCGAGCGCACGAGCTGGCTGACGACCACGCGCTCGGTCCCATTGATGATGAAGGTCCCCTGCTCGGTCATGATGGGGAAGTCCCCCATGAAGACCGTCTGCTCCTTGATCTCGCCCGTCTCGGCATTCAAGAAGCGGGCGCGCACGAAGACCGGCTGGGAGTAGGTCGTGGCGCGCTGGCGGCACTCCTCGACGGTGAACTTCGGCGGGCTCTTGAGGTCCGCGTCGTCGGGGTCGTACTCCAGCTCCAGGCTCAGGCGGCCCGTGAAGTCGGTAATCGGCGAGATCGACGCGAAGGCCTCCCGGAGCCCGTCGCGCATGAAGTAGTCGAAGCTGTCCCGCTGGATCTCGAGGAGATCGGGCAGAGGGTAGGCCTCGCCCAGGGCGGAGAAGCTGAAGCGGTCCGGGCTGCTGATCCGTGGCGTCAACGGTCAATCCTCCGATAGGTGGGCGAACCAGGCGAAACCGGCCAGGCGGCATCCACGGCGACGTTTGGGGACGACGAAGCGGGACGCAGGGGCACGGTTTACCGAGTCTAGTGCCTACTTGCGCCGACACGCAAGTAGGGCGTCACCACAGGACGCCCAGCCGCCAAGCGGCTGGCGCTACCATAGGCAACTTCCGTGCCGGGGTCAAGTACCCCGGCGGGGGCGGCGGGGCCGAGCCCCGCCGCCCCGCGCGGGCCTACTTGAGCTCGACGGTGGCGCCGGCGCCCTCGAGGGCCGCCTTGGCCTTCTCGGCGTCGGCCTTGGAAACCTTCTCCAGGACGGGCTTGGGGGCGCCGTCGACCAGGTCCTTGGCCTCCTTGAGGCCGAGGCTCGTCAGGGTGCGAACCTCCTTGATGACCTGGATCTTCTTCTCACCGCCACTCACGAGGATGACGTCGAAGTCGCTCTTCTCCTCGACCGCCTCGGCCTCGGCGCCGTTCCCGCCCGCAGCGGGAGCCGCGACGGCCACGGGAGCCGCGGCTGAGACCCCGAACTTCTCCTCGAAGGACTTGAGCAGCTCGCTCAGCTCGATCACCGACAGCTCAGCGATGCCGTCGAGAATCTGCTCCTTGGTCAGTGAACCCATGATGCTCCTTTAGTTGTGATCTTGATGTGGACGGGTGCGGTCTAGGAGGCCGCGTCGGTGGGCTCGGCGCTCGGCGCGGCAGCGTCGGCCACCTCGACCTCGGCTGCGACCTCGGGGGCGCCGCCGGCGGGCTCCTCCGCGGCCGGGACCACCTCGACTTCGACCTCGGCCTCGGCGCCGCCGGCGGGCTCGTCAGCGGCTGGGGCCACCTCGACCTCGGACGCCGGAACCCCGCCGCGCGCGTCGCGCAGGGCGGCCAGCCCGTAGGCGAGGTTCTGGGGCAGGGCCTGCAGCAGGCCAGCCAGGGTGCGCATCGGCGCGGCCAGCATCCCGGCCACCTGGGCGAGCAGCACCTCGCGGCTGGGCAGATCGGCCAGGGCCACCAGATCGGCCGGGGTCAGCGCGTGCCCGTCGAGCACGCCGCCCTTGACGACGAGAGCCGGAGCCTCCTTGGTGAAGTCGCGCAGCGCCTTGGCCACGGCCGAGACGTCGCCGTCCACGAACGCGATGGCGGTCGGCCCCTCGAGGTAGCCGGTCAGCGGCTCGATGGCCGTGCCGACGATGGCCCGGCGCACCAGGGTGTTCTTGAACACCTTGTAGTCCGCGCCCAGCGCCCGCAGGCGGCGGCGCAGGGTCGAGATCTGGGCGACGGTGAGCCCGCGATACTGGGTCACCACGGCGGTGGCCGTCGCGTGGGCGCGCGCGGCGACCTCCTCGACGACGGCGGCCTTGTCAGCGTGGGCGGTGGCCATGGTGCTCCTCTCCCGGACGCGGTCCGGATCGGGCCGTGACATCCAGAGGAGCTCCCATCCCTCGTCAGGCGGACCAACGGTCCATTACGGGTTTCCCCACCGGATGTCTTCGGCGACTTGCGACTGTGGCGCCTGGCGGCGCGAAGGGACAGCCTACTGGCTGGCCCCGGGTGCCCGCAACTCAGGCGGGCGAAGCGACCTCGTCGAGCTCGCGGGCGTGGGTCGGGTCGATCTTGACCCCGGGGCCCATGGTCGACGAGAGGGTCACGCCCAGCAGGTAGCGACCCTTGGCGCTGGCCGGCTTGACGCGTACCAGCTCTTCGAGCACCGCGTGCACGTTGCGCGACAGGTCCGCCGAGGCGAAGCTCACCTTGCCCACGCGCAGCTGGACGTTGCCGACCTTGTCGGTGCGGTACTCCACGCGTCCGCCCTTGAACTCGGTGACCGCCTTGGCGACGTCCATCGTCACGGTGCCGGTCTTGGGGTTGGGCATGAGCCCGCGCGGACCGAGGACCCGGCCCAGCGACCCGACCTTGCCCATCAGGTCCGGGGTGGCGATGGCCACGTCAAAGTCCAAGAACCCGCCGGCCACCCGGGCCACCAGGTCGTCGGCGCCGACCTCGTCGGCCCCAGCGTCGCGCGCCTCCTGGGCCGCCTCACCGGCGGCGAACACGACGATGCGGTTGGTCTTGCCGGTGCCGGCCGGCAGCGAGAGAGTGCCCCGCACGATCTGCTCGGCGCGCCGGGGGTCGACCCCCAGGCGCACGGCCAGCTCGACGGTCTCGTCGAAGCCGGCCGAGGCGATCGCCTTGACCTTCTCGATGGCCTCAGCGACCGTCAGTTGCGACGTGCGATCGACCTGGGCCAGGGCGTTGGTGTACTTCTTGCCGTGCTTCACAGTGCTCTCCTACCCCACCACCGCGATGCCCATGGAGCGCGCGGTGCCCGCCACCTGGCGCTTGGCCATGTCGAGGTCGTCGGTGTTCAGGTCCTTCAGCTTGGTCGACGCGATCTCGGCGACCTGGGCGTCGGTGATCGAGGCGACCGTCTCGCGGCCCGCGGTCTTGGCGCCCTTGGGCAGCCCCGCGGCCTGGCGCAGCAGCACCGGCGTCGGCGGCGTCTTGAGCACGAAGGTGAAGCTGCGGTCCTCGTAGATGGTGATCTCCACGGGGATCACGGTGCCGCGCATCGACTCGGTGGCCGCGTTGTACTGCTTGCAGAACTCCATCGTCTGGATTCCGTGGGGCCCCAGGGCCGTGCCCACCGGCGGGGCGGGTGTCGCCGCGCCAGCGTCCAGCTGGATCTTCACCACGGCGGTGACCTTCTTGGCCATGCCTGTCCTCTCCTTGCTTAGAGCTTCGTGACCTGCGTGAAGTCGAGCTCCACGGGGGTCTCCCGGCCGAAGATGTCGACCAGCACCTTGACCTTGAGCTGGTCCTCGTTGATCTCGGCCACGTGGCCCGAGAACGTCGCGAAGGGACCCGACTTGATCTGCACGGTGTCGTTGATCTCGAACTCGTGGGTGGGACCGCGCCGCTTGGGCACCACCTCGACGCCCTCGACGTGGGGCCGGATGATGTTGTCGACTTCCTGGCGGGTGAGCGCCGTCGGTCGCGTCTTCTCGGCGCCCACGAAGCCAGTCACCCCGGGAGTCGAGCCGATCACGTAGAAGATCTCCGGGTCGGGCTCGCAGCGCACCAGCAGGTAGCTGGGGAAGACCCGCCGGGAGACCGTGACCTTCTTGCCACCCTTGAACTCGGTGACGTCCTCTTCGGGCAGGTAGACCTCGTAGATCCGGTCGCCCAGGTCGCGGCTCTTGACGATGTTGTTCAGCGCGCCGATCACCTTTTGCTCGTGGCCGGCGAAGGTGTGCACGATGTACCAACGCCCGGGCCGGTCAAAGGCGCTCTCCACCTCGGGGGGCGCCTCGATCAGCTCGACGTCGAGCTCGTCGTGGTCGGGGACGGACAGGTCGCTCATGCTCACCGCTGGAAGAAGAAGGTCACGAACCGGGAGAAGCCCGCCCCCAGGCCGAAGATCAGCGCCGTCATGAAGACCAGGACGCCAAAGACGATCGAGGTGTAGTTGATGACCTCGGGGCGCTTGGGCCAGGCCACCTGGCGCATCTCCTCGCGCACCTCGCGCACGAACTGGCCGGTGTGGGTGCGCTCGGCGCGCCGGCGCTGCAGGTCCTGGGCCGACGTGGTCCGCCGCGCCGAGGTGCCCTCGGTGCCCAACTGGCCCTGTCGCTGCATGAGTCGCTTCTGTTCGCGGTTCATCTCGTCTTCCTCACGTCCCACCCCGAGCAGGGCAGGAGGGACTCGAACCCCCAACCCCCGGTTTTGGAGACCGGTGCTCTACCAATTGAGCCACTGCCCTTCGACCTGTCGGTCAAGGGAGTCCAGCCTACCACCCCGGGAGCCGGGACCTCTAGCGGGTCTCCTTGTGCATCGTGTGGCGCCGGTCGAACCGGCAGTACTTGCGCATCTCGATGCGCTCGCGGTCGTTCACCTTGTTCTTCATGGTGATGTAGTTGCGCCGCTTGCACTCCTCGCACGCCAGGGTGACCTGGACCCGCTTCTCGTTCTTGGCCATCGCTCCTCTCCTGTCGCATGCCTGGTAGCGGCGGCGGGAGTCGAACCCGCGACACCACGATTATGAGCCGTGTGCTCTAACCACCTGAGCTACGCCGCCTGGCGAGCCCTCTGTCGGGATTGAACCGACGACCCCTTCCTTACCATGGAAGTGCTCTACCACTGAGCTAAGAGGGCGCGCGCCGTCGCCGACGCAGTGCGCAAGTCTACCTGGTGCCCAGCACCTCTTCCACCCCGGGTGCGCCCAGTACCCTGGACCCATGCGCATCCGGCTGGTCGAGGTGGCCGACGCCGAGGCTCTCATGGCCATCTACAACCCCGAGGTGACCGAGACGACCGTCACCTTCGACCTGGTTCCGCGGTCGCGGGCCGACCAGGAGGCCTGGATCGAGCAGCACCGGGCGACGCACCCGTGCCTGGTCGCCATCGACGATGAGGGTGTCGTGGGCGCGCCGGGCGCGCGCGGCGAGCGGGTCATCGGCTTCGCCGTGGTGTCGCCGTTCCGCAACCGCCCGGCCTACGCCACCACCGTCGAGAACTCGGTCTACGTCCACCGCGCGGCCCGAGGTCGCCAGGTGGGCGAGCGGCTGCTGACGGCCCTGGTCGCCCTAGCCCAGGAGTCCGGGTTCCACGCCATGGTCGCCCGCATCGTGGGCGAGAACGAGGGCTCCATCCGCCTGCACGAGAAGTGCGGGTTCACCCTGGTGGGAACGGAGATCGAGGTCGGCCGCAAACACGGCCAGTGGCTGGACGTGGTCGAGTACCAGCGTGTCTTGAGCACGCCGGGGCGCCCGGGCGCCGCCGCCTCCTAGCGCTCGGCCGCCACCGCCAGCTCGTCGGTCGGCGCGGACACCTCGGAGGCCCACGACCACTGGGTCCAGCGACCCATGGGCACCACCAGCACCCCACCCAGGACCGCCACCGCACCGGCCAGCAGCAGCGGGTTCCCGTGCGCCAGCCCGGTCAGGAGCTGTCGGCCCCCGGGCAGGCCGATGAAGGGGCCGGTGATGGACAAGAAGAGCAGCCAGAAGTGCTCCCGGCCCCGGTAGCTGGCCGCCAGCAGCATCAGTCCCCACGCCAGGTACCAGGGCTGGACGACCGGCCCGAGCTCGACGATCAGGAGCAGCGCCACGGCCAGCGAGCGCACCCAGCCACGCTCCTGACTGCGCCACAGGAGCCACAGCGTGATGCCGCCGGCCACCGCCAGGCCGCTCACCCGCGTGACCGAGAGCACCGAGCGCACCGAGATCGCCTCCAGGCCCACGGCGTGCAGGGCGTTGCCCAGCGCCATCCCCACCGCCGTGGCCGGAGCGGCCCACGAGCGCACCGTGCCGTTAGACAGGAGGTTGCGCACCCACCCGAAGCCGAAGCCCGCCATCCACGTCGAGACGACGAGCGTCGCGATTAGCACCACGCCGGCCTTCAGCGCCGGCACGACGCGCGCACGCACGGTCGCGGCGATCCCCGGCCAGGTCCAGGCGACGAAGGCCAGGCCCACCGCCGCGGGGGCCTTGACCGCAGTGGCCGCCGCGCACAGGACCAGGGCCCACCACGTTCGGCCCCGCACGGCCAGGGCCACGCCGAGAACGAGCAGCGCCGTCATGGCCGCGTCATTGTGGGCCCCCCCGATCAGGGTCAGCAGCACCAGCGGGTTCAGCGCGCCCAGCACGAAGGCCTCGCCCGGGTCCCGCTTGAGGCCACGGGCCAGCATCGCCACGCCGTAGCCGATGCCGACGACGGCCGCCACCTCGAGCAGCCGTAGCACCAGCACCGTGACCAGCACGTTGTGGCCACTCAGGCGCGTGATGGTGCCGTCCAGGAACAAGAACAGCGGACCGTAGGGGGCCGGGGCGTTGCCCCACAGGGGATCTACCGGGTTCACGTACGGGCTCGAGCCCAGGGTGAAGGGCCCGTAGATGTAGGGGCTGATGTGGTAGCTGGTCATCTCGCCCTGGGCGGCGTAGCTGAAGACGTCGCGAGAGAACATCGGGGGGGCCACCACCATCGGCAGGCTCCACAAGACCAGCATCACCCACAGCGGGCGCAGGGGGGCCCCGGGGTGGATCTTCATCACCTCGGCCAGGCGCAGCCACACCCGCATCAGCAAGACCAGTCCGCCGTAGGTCAGCACCACCGCCACCAGGTACTTGGTGATCGACGGCGTGCCCGCCGGGCTGGCCGAGGGCTCGCCGAAGAACCACGTCCCGGCCATGTCGAGCTTGAAGGGTGAGTTGGTGAAGGAGCCGCCCGCCAGGATCAGGCTCATGGCGACCAGACCCAGCAGGGCCGGCTGCCACAGGAAGGACCAGCCGGCGAACGGGCCGGGGCGGAAGCGGCCCAGGGGCGTGTAGCGCCGCTCCAGGGCGCTGACCGTCGTCTCGAAGCTCGTCGCGCCCCGCTCGTAGAGTCGGCGCACGCCGGCCCCCACGACCCGGATGCGGCGCACGCGACTCCTCTCGGCGCCCGGAACCTCCGAGCGCGCACGCCACCGGTCGCGCGCCAGCGCGACCGGTGGTCTGGTGGGCCGGGAGGGATTTGAACCCCCGTAGGCAAAGCCGTCTGGTTTACAGCCAGATCCCATTGGCCGCTCGGGCACCGACCCGCGCAGCATCCTACTGGAGCCCGCGGCGCGCTTCCAGCCGACCGCGCGATCCCTCCGGCCTAGCATGGGTCCATGCCCACCTTCGACGTCGTCTCCGAGCTGGACACCCAGGAGGTCCGCAACGCTGTGGACCAGGCGAATCGCGAGGCCACGACCCGCTTCGACTTCAAGGGCACCGGGGCGCTGATCGATCTGGGCGACCACGAGCTGACCCTGAGCGCCTCGACCGAGGACCGCCTGGCCGCCCTCTACAGCGTGCTCCAGGACAAGTTCGTCCGGCGGGGCATCTCGCTCAAGGCCCTCGATCCGGGCCGGGTCGAGGAGGCCGCCAAGGGCACGGCGCGCCAGCGGGTGGGCCTGCGCGCCGGCATCACCGCCGAGGTGGGCCGCCAGATCAACAAGCTGGTCAAGGACCTGGGCTTGAAGGGCGTCAGCTCATCGGTCCAAGGCGACCAGGTGCGCGTGACGGGCAAGCAGCGCGACGACCTCCAGGCGGTGATCGCTCATCTGCGCGAGGCCGACCTCGTCGTGCCCCTGCAGTTCACCAACTTTCGCGACTAGCCGCGCACGTCCTCGGTGACGGGCTCGGTGGGGACCTCGTGGTCCGCCACGTGGAAGATCCGGTTGAAGACCATCATCTTCAAGATCCAGAAGAGCCCGAAGCTCACCAGGTTCGTGGTGGAGACCAGCCCGGTGTTGACCAGGTGGGGCCAGGTGTGCTCCTTGACCTGCTCCTTGGCCCAGGTAGCCCCGAGCATCGACACGGCGATGCCGAGGAAGGACATGGTCCAGAACGGGACGATCTCCTTGCGGAAGTGGCTCCGGCCGCGCTTGCCCCAAGTCCAGGTCCGATTGAGGTAGTAGGAGGGGACCGTGGCGATCAGGTTCCCGGCCACCGTCGACTCGATGACGCCGGTCAGGAGGTGGAAGCCGTAGATGACCGAGATCGCGGTGAACGAGACGATGGTCGAGACCACCGACACCGAGGTGAAGCGCACGACCTTGCGGCCCTGGTGCGTCTGAGACCAGGCGTGCACCGCCCGCAGCCGCTGAATCATCCTGACCAGTCTACCGACCCCGGAGGGTGCGCGGTCGACGGTGACACAATGGGGCGATGACGACCGCCCTGGAGGAACTGCTCGACCTGCTCGACATCGAGGTCATCGAGGTCAACACCTTCCGGGGCCAGCATCCCCGCGAGGAGCGCCTGCGGACCTTCGGCGGCCAGGTGGCCGCCCAGGCCCTGATGGCGGCGGGCCGCACGGTCGAACACGGCCGCGTGCACTCCCTCCACTCGTACTTCCTGCGTCCCGGCGACCCGACGCTGCCCATCCTCTACGAGGTCGACCGGATCCGCGACGGGCGCAGCTTCACCACGCGTCGGGTGGTCGCCATCCAGCGCGGGATGGCCATCTACAACATGCAGGCCAGCTTCCACGAGGACGAGCCCAGCCTCGAGCACCAGTTCCCCATGCCCGACGCGCCCGATCCCGAGACGATCCCCCCGCTCGCGGCACGCCTGGCCGACGAGCCGGTGGTCTTCGACGCGTGGTTCAAGCGCCAGCACCCCATCGACCAGCGCTTCATCGGCGAGCTGCCCTGGAGCCCGAACCGGGACCGCGAGCCGCGCCAGCGCCTGTGGATCCGGGCCGACGGCGACCTGTCGGCGTACGACCCGCTGGTGCACGCCTGCGTCGTCACCTACGCCAGCGACCTCAGCCTCTTCGACGCGATCCTGGCGCCCCACGCGGTGCGCTGGGACGACGGGACCTTCATGGGGGCGAGCCTCGACCACTGCATGTGGTTCCATCGTCCGGTGCGCGCCGACCACTGGCTGCTCTACGACACCGACTCCCCCATCGCCCACGGGGCCCGCGGCCTGGCGCGCGGCTTCCTGTTCGACCGCGACGGCGAGCTGTGCGTCTCGATGGTCCAGGAGGGTCTGGTGCGCGTCATCGACCCCTCCCGCGCGGCGGCCGCGCCCGGGGACCCCCGATAGGCTCACGCCATGGACATGACTGACGCCATCGCCGACTACGCCGCCGCGACTGCGGTGTTCGTCGAGGTGGCCCGCCGCATCGACCCGGCCGACCTGGATCGCCATGCCGAAGGCGAGTGGTCCGCCCGCCAGGTCATCCACCATCTGGCCGACGCCGAGATCGAGGCGGCCAGTCGCCTGCGGCGCCTGCTCGGCGAGGCTCCCGGGACCGCACTGCTGGCCTTCGACGAGGCCGGCTGGGCGACGGCGCCCGCCCTCGACTACGCCGGCGCGCCCGTGACGACGTCCCTGGCGATCATCGAGGCCCTGCGGACGTCCGCCGTGGACATCCTGCACCGGCTGACGCCCGCCGACCTGGAGCGGCGCGGCGAGCACAGCACGCGCGGTTCCTACAGCGTGGCCGACTGGATCGCCGGTCACACCGAGCACCCCCGCGTGCACGCCACCCAGATGCTCGAGGCCCTGGCCAGCGAGGGCTGAGCGGGCCCGCCGCACCGCGACGGGCCCGCACCGCCCCTAGCGCTGGTCGATGGCGACGTAGTCGCGCGTGTCGGCTCCGGTGTAGAGCTGGCGCGGGCGAATGATCTTCTGGTTCTGGTCCAGCAGCTCCTGGAAGTGGGCCAGCCACCCCGAGGTGCGCGGGATCGCGAAGAGCACCGTGAACATCTCGGTCGGGAAGCCCATCGCCTGGTAGATCAACCCCGAGTAGAAGTCCACGTTGGGGTAGAGACGCCGGGAGATGAAGTAGTCGTCGGCCAGGGCGATCTCCTCGAGCTTCAAGGCGATGTCGAGCAGCCGGCTGCGCCCGGTGATCGAGAAGACCGAGTCCGCGGTCTGCTTGATGATCTTGGCGCGCGGGTCGTAGTTCTTGTAGACCCGGTGGCCGAAGCCCTCCAGCAGCACGTTGCCCTTCTTGACCTCTTCGATGTAGGCCGGGATGTTGTCGTAGCTGCCGATCTTGGCCAGCATCTTCAGCACCGCCTCGTTGGCCCCACCGTGGCGCGGGCCGTAGAGAGCGGCCGTGGCCGCCGCCGTGGCGACGTAGGGGTCGCCGTGCGAGGACGCCACCGTGCGCATCGCCGTCGTGCCGCAGTTCTGCTCGTGGTCGGCGTGCAAGATGAACAGGATGTCCAGGGCGCGCGCCAGTACCGGGTCGGCCTCGTAGCGCGGCTCGGCGACCTTCCACATCATGGACAGGAAGTTCTGCGTGTAGTCCAGGCTGTTGTCCGGGTACACGAAGGGCATCCCTACCGAGAACCGGTGCGCGGCCGCGGCCAGCGTCGGCATCTTGGCGATCAGGCGCACCACCTGCTTGTGCAGGACCTCGGGCTCGAAGAGCACCTTGGAGTCGCGGTAGTACGTCGACAGAGCGGCGATCGCCGAGACCAGCATGCCCATGGGGTGGGCGTCGTAGTTGAAGCCCTCCAGGAACCGCTTGCGGACGTTCTCGTGGATGTAGGTGTGGTAGGTGACCTCGCGCTTCCAGGAGGCGAACTGCTCGGTCGTGGGCAGCTCGCCGTAGTTGAGCAGGTACGCCACCTCGAGGTAGGTCGACTTCTCGGCCAGTTGCTCGATCGGGTAGCCGCGGTAGCGGAGTATCCCGGCCTCGCCGTCCAAGTAGGTGATGGCCGACTCGGTGGAGGCCGTCGATACCAGGCCCGGGTCGAAGAACCAGACCCCGGGGACGGCCTTGGTGAAGTCCTTGGCCGCCACGCCTCCATTACGGATCGGGATCTCGTGGGACTCCCCCGTCCGGTTATCGATGACGGTTATCGATTCAGTCACGATGTCCTTCCTTCCAGTTCAGCCCCCCGCCATCGTACGCTCCCGGGCTACCCACTGGTACCCGAGGGCGCCACCACGAGCCGGTAGCGCCGCAGCGTCGGCCAGCGTCCCCCCGCCGGCACCCCCGAGAGCGTCAGCACCAGGGTGCCGCGGGATCCCGGCGCCAAGAAGTAGGTCCCCAGAGAGAACCCGATGGAGCTCAGCGGACCTAGGGTCGCGTGCTCGTGCACGACGTGGATGAGCGTCCCGGCCGCGTTGGCGATCGTCGCGGTCAGGGCCACGGGCTGGTAGGTGTCGGCGGCGTTGGTGACGGTCGCGGCCAGGGAGGTCGATGGCGCCGCCAAGAGCAGCAGCTCGCCCGCGGGCGCCGGGAGGGGGGTCGGCGTGACCTCCAGCGCGCTGATCCCGGCGCTGCGGTGCAGCTGCAGGGACGGTGAGGCGGCCAGGGTCGCCAGCGTGGTCGGGAGCGCCAGGTTGGCCACCAGCGTCGTCAACGCCCCCAGGTGCACGAGCCCGGGTTCGTGCACCAGGCCGTAGCGCGCTCGCGACCAGGTCGCGGCCGTCGCCCGCAGCCCGGCCTGGGCCGCCGCCAGCGTCCCGCCGGGCGTGCTGAGGGCCACCCAGGGCAGATGGAGCGCGCTGGCCACGGCGTCCAGGACCGTGGTGGCGTCGTCGGCGCGCTCCTCGGTGACCTGAGCGACGACGACGTTCAGCTGGTGGGCGATGATCGGGCGGCGCAGCAGCGTCGCCTCCTCGGCCCACGAGGGCAGGGCCGCTGCCAGCTGGCTCAGGCGGGCGGTGAAGACGACACGGGTCAGCGAGCCGCCATGCTCCAGCAGGTAAGCCAGGTGTCCGTCAAAGGCGTTCTCGCGGGCCACGAGAGTGTTGACGAGCTGCCCGAAGGACCGGTTCTCGCTGCGGCGCACCGAGCGCGCGCCGTGAGCCGCGCGTGCCACATCGGCGGCGAAGCCCACCGCGACGACCGTGACAGCCAGTGCGGCCACGGTCCACGCCCTCGTACGACGACGCTGGCGCGACCAAGCCACAGGGGTCCAACCTACTGGGGCGCGTCCCCCTCGTCAGCACCAGGCTCGACGACCTCGGCGTCCAGGGCCCCGGTGTCCTGGTCACGCGCGGGCAGGTCGTCCCAGCGCTGGGGGCTGAGCCCCACCGGCAGCGTCGGCACCTCGGGGGTGGCGCCCAGCACGCGCGCGGCCGGGGCGACGCCGAGGCCGTGGAGACTGCGGGCCACCGGGAGCAGGCGCGACTCGACCGAGCCCACCAGCTTGTTGAAGTGCCGCGTCGCGTCGTTGAGCGATTTGCCCAGGGCCCCCAGGTGCTCGGCCACCACGCGGACCCGCTCGTAGACCTTCTCCGCCTCGGCGCGGATCTGTTCGGCGTTGACCGCGGTGCGGTGCTGGCGCACCACCGACTGGACGGACCACAGCAGGGCGAGCAGGGTCGTGGGCCCGGTGAGCAGGACGCGGGCCCGGGTGGCGGTGGCCGACAGCTCGGAGTCCACCGACAGCGCCGTGGCCACCGCGGCGTCGGAGGGCACGAAGCAGACCACGAACTCGGGCGAGGCGTCCAGAGACGACCAGTACGCGCGGTCCCCCAGAGCCCGTACGTGGAGGCGCAGCGCCTGGGCGTGCTCGCGGTAGCGTGCCTCGCGCTCCGTGGGATCCTCGATGCTCAGGGCCTCCTCGAAGCGGTCGAAGGGGAACTTGGCGTCGATGGCCACCTGGGCGCCGGGCAGGTGGACCACGCAGTCGGGCCGGCGACGACCCTCCTCGGTCGCCGTCGTCACCTGGAGGTCGAAGTCGATCTTCTCCACCAGGCCGGAGGCCGACAGCACGTTGGCCAGCTGGACCTCGCCCCAGCGACCCCGCTCGCTGGAGCGGCCGAGCAGCTGATTGAGCCGTGAGGTCTCGCCCAGGGCCTGCTGTTGCACGCTCAGCAGGTCGTCGGCGCGCTGGCGGACCTCGCTGAGCGCGTTCACGTGCTCCTTGTCGTACTCGGCCAGGCGCCGCTGGTAGCTGTCGAGGGCCTCGCGCAGGGGACCGAGGGCGACCTCGAGTCGGGCGTCGCGCTCGCGCTGGAGCTCCCCTTGGGTGCTGCCGAAGTGCTCGACCGTCGTGGCCAGGACCCGGCTGGCCAGGACCTCGAAGCGCGCGTCGGCCTCGCGCGCCTGACGCTCGAAGTCGACGCGCTCGCGCTCCACGGCCTCGCGCAGGTGGCTCAGCTCGGCCTCGGCGACGGCCACCTGCTGGCGCGCTCCGGCCAGCTCGACGCCCTGGAGGCGCGCTCGCCGCTGGGCCACCAGACCCGCGGCGAGTGCCCCGACGACCACGCCGACCACCAGCCACACACTCGCCACGGGGGGACCTCCTCGTGTCCGTCTCCTAGCGCGGAGGGTAGCCTGTCGCGGTGACGCGACGGTTCGGACTCTCCACGCGCGTGGCCCGCTCGAGCGCGTCCGCACCGCCGTCCCTGGGGATCACGCCCCGGATGCGCCCACCCCTGGTCCAGGCGTTCGCCCTGGTTGGAGAGGCTATGGCCGAGGCCACGCACGCCTTACTGGCCGGGGACCGCGAACTGGCCATCCGCGTGGTCGAATCCGATGTCGTCGTCGACGACCTCGTTGAGGGCGTCATTGCCCGGGCCGAGGCCGAGCTGGTGGGTGGCGGCGCGCTGGCGCCCCACGACCGCCAGGAGCTCCTCGACCTGCTGCGCATCCTGCCCGAGATCGAGCGCAACGGCGACCTGGCCGAACACATCGCCCGGCGGGCGGCGCGCGGGCTGGGATCCGAGATGTCCCCCCGGAGCCGCGGCCTGGTCGAGCGCATGGGCGAGGTCGCCACCGTCATCTGGCGCCAGGCCACCGACGTCATCCTGGATGGTCGCGGCGACGCGTCCTCGATCGAGGACGTCGACGACGAGCTCGACGAGCTGCACGTGGCGCTGACCGCCGAGCTCACCTCGGGGTCGATGCCGGTGCCCGTCGCGGTGGAGGTGGCGCTGCTGGCCCGCTTCTACGAGCGCTTCGGGGACCACTGCGTCAACCTGGCGCGGCGACGCTTCGGGCGCGACAGCATCGACTGATCGCCCCGTCCGGCGCCAGTGGCGACCACAATGGGGCCGTGACGCGCGAGCACCGGCACGAAGAGCTGGGCGTCGAGCGCCTGGAGGCCTTCTCGGACAGCGTCCTGGCGGTCGTCATCACCCTGACCGCCTTCGAGCTACGCGCTCCGGCCCATCCGACGCTCGCGGCCATGGGCCACGTGGCCCCCACCCTCCTGGTGGACGCGGCCAACTTCCTCTTCCTGGGGATCTACTGGAACAACCATCACCACCTGCTGCGGGCCGCCTCGCGCATCTCGGCGGCCATCATGTGGTCCAACCTCGCCTTGCTGTTCACCTTGTCGCTGATTCCGGTCATGACCCAGTGGGTGGGCACGCAGTACGACGCGACCGCGCCCGCGGTCACCTACGGCGTCGTCGCCCTGGCCGCCGCGACCTGCTATCAGCTGCTCACGCGAGCCATCATCCGGGCTGAGGACCACCCGCACGTCGCGCGGGTGGTGGGCCGAGGGATCAAGGGCACCTTGTCGCTCCTCGGCTACGTCGCCGGCATCGGGCTGGCCCTGGTGAGCCCGTGGCTCGGTTACACCGCCTACGTGAGCGTCATGGTGCTGTGGCTGGTCCCCGACCGGCGCTTCGCCCGCGCCGCTCACTGAGCCGCGAGGGCCTCGGCAATCTGGATCGCGTTGAGTGCGGCTCCCTTGCGCAGGTTGTCCCCGGTGACGAACAGGCTCAGGCCGTGCGCCACCGTGGTGGCCCGGCGGACCCGGCCCACGTAGGACGGGTCGCGGCCCGCGGCCAGGCGTGGCGTGGGCAGGTCGCTCACGACCACGCCGGGGGCCCGCTCCAGGAGCGCGATCGCGGCGGCGGGATCGAGGTCCCGCGCGAAGGAGGCCGTGATGGACAAGGAGTGCCCGGTGAAAACCGGCACCCGCACGCAGGTGGCGTCGACGGCCAGGTCCGGGATCCCGAGGATCTTGCGGCTCTCGTCGCGCAGCTTGCGCTCCTCGCCGGTGTCGCCGGAGCCGTCCTCGACCAGCGCACCAGCCAGGGGCACCACGTTGTGGGCGATCGTCAGGGGGAACGTGGTGCCCGGCGCGAGCGGCAGCGCCGTCCCGTCAAAGGTCAGGACTCGCGCGTCGCGGTCGCGCTGGGCCTCAAGCTGGTTGAACAGCTCGTCGACCCCGGCGCGCCCGGCGCCGCTGACGGCCTGGTACGTGGCCACGACCAGGCTGCGCAGCCCGGCGGCCGCGTGCAGCGGCTGGAGGACCGGCATGGCGGCCATCGTCGTGCAGTTCGGGTTGGCGACGATGCCCTTGGGGATCGAGCCCAGGGCGTGCGCGTTCACCTCGGGCACCACCAGGGGGACATCGGGGTCCATGCGCCAGGCCGATGAGTTGTCGATGGCGACCGCCCCAGCGGCGGCCAGGCGCGGCGCGATGACCCGCGACGCCGGGGCCCCGCACGACATCAGGGCGATGTCGATGCCCGCGAAGTCGGCCCCGTCGGCGTCCTCGACCGAGATCGCCTCGCCGTTCCAGTCCAGCGTCGTGCCGGCCGAGCGCGCCGAGCCGAACAGGCGCAGGGAGGTCACCGGGAAGGCCCGCTCGCGCAGGATCGTGCGCATCACGGTCCCGACCTGCCCGGTCGCCCCGACGATCGCGACGCGCATGCTCACTCCCCCCGCACCGCGTCGAGCCCGAAGGCGGTGTGCAGGTGGCGCACCGCCTCGGCCACGCGGTCGGCGCGCACGACGCAGGAGATCCGGATCGAGCTCGTCGAGATCATCTCGATGTTGATGCCATGAGACGACAGCGTCTCGAACATCAGAGCCGTGATGCCCGGGCTGGACTTCATGCCGGCCCCCACGATGGACACCCGGCCGATCTGGCTGTCCGAGCTCACCTCGGCGGCGCCGATCTCGGCGCGCACCGTCTCGCACACCTCCCGGGCCAGCGCCAGGTCGGTCTGGGCCACCGTGAAGGAGATGTCCGTCAGCCCGTTGGTGCCGGTGTTCTGCACGATCATGTCCACATTGACGCTGCGATTGGCCAGCTCGCGGAACAGCCGGGCGGCAACGCCCGGCCGGTCCGGGACCCCCCCGACGGTGATCTTGGCCTCTGAGGTGTCGTCGGTGACCGCCGACACGACTGCCTCCTCCATGGTGGGGTCCTCCTCCACAATCCACGTTCCCGGCTCCCACGTGAAGCTGGAGCGCACGTGCAACGGCACCCGGTGGCGCCGCGCGAACTCGACCGAGCGCAGCATGAGGACGCGCCCACCGGTGGCCGCGATCTCCAGCATCTCATCGAAGGACACCTTGGCCAGGCGTCGCGCCTTGGACACGACGCGCGGGTCGGCCGAGAAGACGCCCGTCACATCGGTGTAGATCTCACACACGTCGGCCCCCAGGGCCGCCGCCAGGGCGACGGCCGTAACGTCGGACCCGCCGCGCCCCAGCGTCGTGATGTCCCGCTCCGTGGACACGCCCTGGAAGCCCGCCACGACCGGCGTCAGGCCCTCGGCCAGCGCCTCGCGCACGCGGTTGGGGCGTATCTCGAGGATCTTGGCCCGGGTGTGGTCGGTGTCAGTGATGATCCCGGCCTGGGATCCCGTGAAGGACGCTGACTCGACCCCGTGGTCCGCCAGGGCCATCGAGACCAGGGCCATCGAGATGCGCTCGCCGGCCGTGAGGAGCATGTCGAGCTCGCGAGGCGGGCGCGTGGGCGAGACCTCACCCGCCAGCCGCAGCAGGTCGTCGGTTGATTTGCCCATAGCCGACACCACGACGACCACCTGGTCGCCCGCGGCCCGGGTCCTTGCCACGTGGTCCGCGACGGCGCGAATGCGCTCGGCGTCGCCGACGGAGGTGCCCCCGTACTTCTGAACCACCAGCGCCATAAGTCAAACTTAGTTGACGACCCGAGCCCCCCCGGCGGGCCCACTAGTCTCGCACCCATGGCGACCGAGAAACGAGCCCGGCAGAAGGCGGCCCGACGCGAGAAGATCGAGGCGCTCCAGCGCGCGGCCAAGCGCCGCCGCCAGGTGCGCAACGGGACCATCGTGGTCGTGGTGGCGGCGGCGGTCATCTTGAGCGCGGCCCTCCTGTTCACCCACCACTCCCCCAGCGCGACTGCCGCCACGAGCACGACGACGACCACCACGGCCGCCTCGACGACCACGACCACGACCACGACTGCTGCGGCCAGCGGCGCGCAGGCTCGGGCCAATGCCGTGGCCGTCAAGGCCGGGTGTCCCGCGGCCACGACGACGCGCGTCAACACGCTGTCGTGGACCAGCGCCCCGCCGATGACGATCTCCAAGACGATCACCTACTACGCCCACGTGGCCACGACCGCGGGGAGCTTCGTCATCCGCCTCGACGCCGCGACGGCCCCCATCACCGTCAACAACTTCGTGTTCCTGGCCGAGCACCACTTCTACAACTGCGTGATCTTCCACCGGGTCATCCCGGGCTTCGTCGTCCAGGGCGGCGACCCGACGGGCACCGGCGCGGGCGGCCCGGGCTACACCATCGCCGACGAGTACCCCAAGACCGGCAGCCCGACCTACCCGCTGTACTCGGTGGCGATGGCCAACACCGGCGCCCCCCACACCGGCGGCAGCCAGTTCTTCATCGTCACGGGCCCCTCGGGCGAGTCGCTGCCGAACCAGTACTCGCTGTTCGGCCAGGTGATCTCGGGCCAGTCCGTCGTGCACGCCATCAACCTCCTGGGCTCGTCGAGCGGCACCCCCACCGTCGTCGAGCGCATGCTCACCGTCACCATCAACGAGGCACCATGACCCAGCCCATCCCCAACCCCGACGGCTCGAGCGAGCGCCGCATCCGCTTCGACGAGGCGCCACCCATGGTCATCGACCCGGCACGGCGCTACCAGGCGACCATGGTCACCACGCACGGAACCCTGGAGCTGGCCTTGATCCCCGCGATCGCCCCGGTGACCGTCAACAGCTTCGTGTACCTGGCGCGGTTCCACTACTACGACGGCATCATCTTCCACCGGATCATCCCGGGCTTCGTGCTCCAAGGCGGCGACCCGACCGGCACCGGGACCGGCGGTCCCGGTTACCGCTTCGCCGACGAGCTGCCCGCCGCGGGCCGCTACGAGCTGGGCTCGCTGGCCATGGCCAACGCCGGGCCCAACACCAACGGCTCGCAGTTCTTCGTCATCTCGGGTCCGGACGGGGTGCGCCTGCCGCCCCTGTACTCCCTGTTCGGCCAGGTGGTGGCCGGTCTGGACGTGGTGGCCACGATCGACGCCCTGGGCAGCCGCTCGGGCACGCCGCGCGAGGTAGTGAGGATCGAGTCGGTCACCGTGCGCGAACTCGAGGACTAGCTCCCCAGCGCGCTACAGCGGGCGCCGCTCGTGAGCCCAGTGCGGGAGCTCGTGGCGCCTCGACAGCTGCAACCTGCGCGGCACCGACGACCCGTGGCTCTCGACCGTCTTGACGGCCCCCCGAGTTCGACGCCCCCGTCGCGGTAGCTGAAGCCGCGGGCGATGAGGCGAAGGATCTGGTGCTCGCGCGATGTCGAGTGCTCTCACGGTCGTGGTGCACGGGGGTCGGCGTCGGCCAGGCCCAGGTCCATGCACGAGGGCGCTGGGTCCCCGAGGCGCCAGCGGCCCCGGTAGCGACCCGTCCCCGCTCCCGCCTCCGGGACGTGGGCAGTACTATCCAGCAATGAACTTCCGAACGGTGGGGGTCGTCGGGTCGGGCATCATGGCCGCGGGCATCGCGGAGGTCGTGGCCGCCGGCGGTGCCGAGGCGATCGTGCGGGGACGCCGTGCCGAGGCCGGCGAGGCACTGCTCACCGTGGTGGACCGCTCTTTGGCCCGCCAGGTCGCTCGCGGCACGAGGGAAGCCGACGAGGCCGCCGCCCTCCGAAGCCGGATCCGGGTCACCACCGAGATCGAGGACCTGGCCGGCTGCGACCTGGTGATCGAGTCGGTCGTCGAGGACCTCGACGTCAAGCGGGTTCTCTTCGCCGAGCTCGACGAGGTGACCCGCCCCGGAGCCATTTTGGCGACCAACACCTCGACCCTGTCGGTGATCGACCTGGCCGTCCAGACCAGCCGGCCCGAGCTGGTCTGCGGCATCCACTTCTTCAATCCCGCCCCGGCCATGGCGCTGGTCGAGGTGGTGCGGCCCCTGACGTCGGCGGACGAGACGATCTTGGCCGTGACCAACTTCGTCGTGGCCTGCGGCAAGGAGCCCGTCGTCGTCAAGGACCAGGCGGGCTTCGTGGTCAACGCGCTGCTGTTCCCCTACCTCAACAACGCCGTGCGCCTCCTCGACCAGGGCGTGGCCTCCCTGGAGGGGATCGACACCGCCATGCGCGGCGGCTGCGGCTTCCCCATGGGGCCCTTCGCGCTGCTGGATCTCGTGGGGCTGGACACGTCGCTGGCCATCCTCGAGACGCTCTACGCGGAGTTCGCCGACCCGAACTACGCGCCGGTCCCGCGCCTGCGCCGCATGGTCGCCGCGGGGCTCCTGGGCCGCAAGAGCGGCCAGGGCTTCTACCACTACGCGCGATGAGCGAGGCCCGCCGACCCTGGGTGATGCGCACCTACTCGGGCCACTCGACGGCGGTGGACTCCAACGCCCTCTACCGCGCCAACCTGGCCAAGGGCCAGACGGGGCTCTCGATCGCCTTCGACCTGCCCACCCAGACTGGCTACGACCCGGACCACCCCAGCGCGCGCGGTGAGGTCGGCAAGGTCGGGGTGCCCGTGGCGCACCTGGGCCACCTGCGCGAGCTGTTCGCCGGGATCCCCCTCGACCAGATGAACACCTCGATGACGATCAACGCCACGGCGGCGTGGCTCTGGGCCCTCTACCTGGTCCTGGCCGAGGAGCAGGGCGTCGACCCGGCCGCGCTGGCCGGGACCACGCAGAACGACATCGTCAAGGAGTACCTGAGCCGGGGGACCTTCATCTTCCCCCCGGACCCGTCCCGTCGCCTCATCGTCGACATGATCGCCTACGGCATCGACCGGGTGCCCGCGTGGAACCCGATCAACGTGTGCAGCTACCACCTCCAGGAAGCCGGGGCCACCCCGGTCCAGGAGATCGCCTACGCGCTGGCCACGGCCATCGACGTGCTCGACGCGGTGGCCGCCTCGGGCAAGGTGCTCCCGGCCGCGATGCCGCGCGTGGTGGGCCGCATCTCCTTCTTCGTCAACGCCGGCGTGCGCTTCGTCGAGGAGGTGGCCAAGGTCCGGGCCTTCACGACGCTGTGGGACGAGATCTGCCGCACCCGCTACGGCGTGGAGGACCCGGCCCTGCGACGCTTCCGCTACGGCGTCCAGGTCAACTCGCTGGGCCTGACCGAGCAACAGCCCGAGAACAACGTGGCCCGCATCGTGCTCGAGCTGCTCGGGGTCACCCTGTCGGCCGACGCCCGGGCGCGCGCCATCCAGCTGCCCGCCTGGAACGAGGCCCTCGGCCTGCCGCGCCCGTGGGACCAGCAGTGGAGCCTGCGGATCCAGCAGGTGCTGGCCTACGAGAGCGACCTGCTCGACTACCCCGACCTCTTTGCCGGCTCCATCGTCATGGAGGCCAAGACCCACGAGCTGATCAGCGCGGCGCGTGCCGAGCTGGACGACGTGCTGGCCCTCGGCGGCGCCTTCGCCGCCATCGACGAGCTGAAGGCCCGCCTCGTGGCCAGCCAGTCAGCCCGGGTCGCCCGGATCGAGCGCGGCGAGCAGGTCGTCGTGGGCGTCAACCGCTTCATCGAGACCGCCGCGTCGCCCCTGACGGCCGACGGGGAGTCGGCGATCCTGACTGTCGACCCCGCCGTCGAGGAGCGGCTCGTGGCCGACGTGCGCGCGTGGCGTGCCCAGCGCGACGAGGCCGCTGTGGCCGCCGCGCGCGCCGAGCTGGCCCGGGTGGCCGCTAGCACCGAGGCCGCCGACAACATCATGGAGCCGACGCTGGCCCTGGCTCGCGCGGGCGGGACGACCGGCGAGTGGGCCGACACGCTGCGCGAGGTCTTCGGCGAGTACCGCGCCCCCACCGGCGTGCGCGGGGGGATCGGCGGCCGGGGACCGGCCTTCGCCGAGCTGCACGCCCGGGTGGGGGCCCTCACCACCGCGCGCGGCGCGCCGCCCCGCCTGCTGGTCGCCAAGCCCGGCCTGGACGGGCACTCCAACGGCGCCGAGCAGATCGCCGTGGCGGCCCGCGACGCGGGCTTCGAGGTCGTCTACCAGGGCATCCGCCTGACGCCGGCCGAGATCGCCGCCGCCGCCCGCGACGAGGACGTCGACCTGGTGGGCCTGTCGCTGCTGTCGGGCTCCCACCTCACGCTGGTGCCCCGCGTCCTGGCCGACCTGCGCGCCCAGGGCGTCGAGGTCCCGGTGGTGGTGGGTGGGATCGTGCCCGCCGCCGACGCCGCCCGCCTGCGCGCACTGGGCGTCGCCGCCGTCTACACCCCCAAGGACTACGAGATCGCGGCCATCATCGCCGACCTGATCTCGCTGGTCGAGCGGGCCCCGCAGCGCTAGGCGCGCCGCACCGGCCGGCGCAGGTCGTAGCGGCCGGCGCGGAACCAGCGCCCCGAGAAGCGCCAGGCCGGTGTGGGATCGGCCGGCACGGCCGGCACGGGCGGCGTGGGGGCCGCGGCCAGCGCCACGGCCGCGGCCACCAGGGCCACGTCGGCGGCTCGGGGGCCCGGCCGGGGCCGTAGCCCGCTCACAAGGGGACGTTCCCGTGCTTGCGCTTGGGCAGGTCCTCACGCTTGGCCCGCAGGAGCTCGAGGGAGCGCACCAGCACGCGACGGGTGTCGGCCGGGTCGATGACGTCGTCGACGAAGCCCCGCTCGGCTGCGATGTAGGGCGTGGCGTAGCGCTCCTCGTACTCGTCGACCAGCTCGGCGCGCCGGCGGGCCGGGTCGTCGGCCTCGGCCAGGTCGCGCCGGTAGACGATCTCGACGGCACCCGAGGAGCCCATCACGGCCAGCTCGGCGCTCGGCCAGGCGAAGACCAGGTCGGCGCCGATGGACTTGGAGTTCATGACCACGTAGGCGCCGCCGTAGGCCTTGCGCGTGATGATCCCGATGCGCGGCACGGTCGCCTCGCAGAAGGCGTAGAGCAGCTTCGCGCCGTGGCGGATGATCCCGCCGTACTCCTGGTCGGTCCCGGGCATGAATCCGGGCACGTCGACCAGCGAGATGATGGGCACGTTGAAGGCGTCGCAGGTGCGCACGAAGCGCGCCGCCTTCTCGCTCGAGTCGATGTCGAGGACGCCGGCCAGGACCGCGGGCTGGTTGCCGACGATCCCCACGCTGTGTCCCCCCACGCGCGCGAAGCCGCAGGTGATCTGCTGGGCCCATCCGGCGTGGACCTCGAGGTAGTCGCCGTCGTCGACGATGCTGGTGATGACCTTCTTCATGTCGTAGGGCTGGTTGGCCGACGTCGGCAGCAGCGAGCGCAGGTCCTCGCACACCCGGTCGGCCGGGTCGTCGGTGGCCACCAGCGGGGCCTCCTCCAGATTGTTGGAGGGCAGGAACGACAGCAGGTAGCGGACCTCGTCGAGGGCGCTGCGCTCGTCGGCCAGCACGAAGTTGGCCACGCCCGACTTGGTCGCGTGGGTCTGGGCGCCGCCGAGCTCCTCGAGGGTGACCACCTCGCCGGTCACCGTGCGCACGACGTCGGGACCGGTGATGAACATGTGGCTGGTGTCCTTGACCATGACGACGAAGTCGGTCAGGGCCGGCGAGTAGACCGCCCCGCCCGCGCACGGGCCCAGGATCACCGAGACCTGGGGCACGACCCCCGAGGCCGCCGCGTTGCGCCGGAAGATCCCGCCGTAGGCGTTCAGCGCGGCCACGCCCTCCTGGATACGGGCGCCCGCCCCATCGTTCAGGCCGATCACGGGCACCCCGGTCGCCAGCGCCAGGTCCATGATCTTGTGGATCTTGGCGCCGTGGGTCTCCCCGAGGGCCCCCCCGAACACGGTGAAGTCCTGGGAGAACACGCACACCCGCCGCCCATCGATCAGGCCGAACCCGGTGATCACCCCATCGGTGTAGGGGCGGCTGTCCTCCAGGCCCATCCCCGAGGCCCCGTGCCGGCTCAGCATGTCCAGCTCGGTGAAGGTCCCCTCGTCGAGCAGGTACTCGATGCGCTCGCGCGCGGTCATCTTGCCCTTGGCGTGGTGGCGCTCGATGGCGGCAGCCCCGCCCGCGGCACGGGCCTCGCGCCGGCGCTCCTCCAGATCGGCCAGGCGGTCAGCCATCGTGTGTTCCATAGCCGGTCAGGCTACCCACCCGGGCACCACCCCGTCGATGTCAGGGCGCAGCCTCTTCCACCAGCTCGATCAGCGTGCCAAAGGCGGCGCGGGGATGGATGAAGGCGACGAGGGTTCCCCGCGACCCCGGGCGGGGCATCTCGTCCAGGACCCGACCCCCCTGGGCCCGCACCGCGGCCAGCGCCGCCGCGCAGTCGGCGACGCGGTAGCCGACGTGGTGGAGGCCCTCGCCGCGCGCCTCCAGGAAGCGCCCCACCGGCGAGTCGGCGCGCGTCGGCGTGAGCAGCTGCACGTAGCTGTCAGCGACCGCGATCAGCGCCTCGGCCACCCCGTCGCTCTCGACGACCTCGCGGTGCACCACGTGAGCCCCGAAGGTCTCCGCGTACCACGCGACCGCCGCGTCCAGGTCGCGCACGGCGATGGCCACGTGGTCGATCTCCTCCAGCAGCGACGCCATCAGCCCTCCCGGTCGTGTCGGCGAAAGATGGTGAGGCGGTCCTCGCCCACCGCGGCGCGGCGCGCCGGGTCCGAGATGCCCAGCCCCTCGCGCTCGGCCGCGCACAGGATGCCGATCTTGCCCTCGTGGCGGTTGTGGTGCATCTCGTAGGTCGCCTCACCGGTGCCCTCCAGGGGGAAGACCGCCGACAGCGGGGGCACGACCCGGCCCTCGACGATGGCCTGGTTGGCGTCCCAGGCCTCGCGGTAGTTCGAGAAGTGCGAGCCGCGGATGGTCTTGAGGCGCATCCACAGGTGCCGGTTGTCGTACTCGACCATGTAGCCCGTCGTGGCGGCGCAGGTGACGATCGTCCCGCCGCGCCGGGCCACGAAGACGCTGGCCCCCATGGTCGAGCGCCCCGGGTGCTCGAAGACGATGTCTGGATCCTCGCCCACCAGGTCGCGGATGTCGCGGCCGAGGCGGCGCCACTCGGACTCGTCCTGGGTGTGCTCGTCCTTCCAGAACCGGTAGTCGCGCTCGGCCCGGTTGATGACGTGGCGGCATCCCAGCTCGCGCAGGGTGTTGGCCTTGGCCTGCGAGGACACGACCCCGATGGGCACGCCGCCCGAGTTGAGGACGTGCTGGACGGCGAAGGACCCGATGCCGCCCGACGCGCCCCAGATGAGGACCTTGTCGCCCTGGGTGACGGGGGCACCGTTGCGCGAGACGAGCATCCGGTAGGCCGTCGAGTTGCACAGTGCGTTGACCGCCGCCTCCTCCCAGGTCAGGTGGGCCGCCTTGGGCATCAGCTGGTTGGCCTTGACGATCGTGATGTCCGCCAGCCCCCCGAAATTGGTCTCGAAGCCCCAGATGCGCTGGTTGCCCGCCAGCATCGAGTCGTCGTGGCTCGACGGGTCCTGATCGTCGACGTAGTTGCACTGGATGGTGACCTCGTCGCCCGGCTTCCAGTTGCGCACCGCCGAGCCCACGCGCACCACGATGCCGGCCGCGTCGGAGCCCACGACGTGGAAGTCCTGGGCGTGGCGCGCGCCCCAGCGGCTCTCGCGGCCCAGGCGGTCCAGGAACCCGAAGGTCGGCACGGGCTCGAAGATGCTGGTCCACACGGTGTTGAAGTTGATCGAGGAGGCCATCACGACGACGACTACCTCGTCGGGGGCGTACTCGGGCAGCGGCACCTCGCCCACGTGCAGGCTCTCGCGGGGGTCCTTGTCGCGGGTGGCCCGTCCCGCGAAGATGTCTTGGTCGCGGCGCTCGACGTACACCGCGCGGGTGGTGGTCGGCAGGGGCGTCTCGGCCAAGGTGGCCGCATCGGCGCCGCCGCGCACCGCATCGAGGAGTTCCATTGGTCGAGATTAGCGGGCCGCGTGGGCGGCGCCCAGCCCCGTGAATCCTCGCGGGCACCTCGGCCATTTCTCCGTGGTGCGCAGGTGGATCCTGGGTTCCCCTCGACGGGGGAGCACGTCACCATGGATGCATGACGGAACTGCTCGGCGTCATCGTCGCGGGTGCCATCGGGGCCTCGCTGGTGGCCCTCATCGTGCTGGCCGGGGGTGCGGCGCTGGCTAGTGCCCGCACGCTGCGGGCCGCGCGCGACGACCGCCGGCGTGCCGAGGAGCTTGACGCGTTCTTGACCGCGCTGCTCACCCCGGCGCCCGCGCGACCGCCGCACCGCGCCGACATCGCCTGATCAGCGCCGGAAGGCGCCGGTAGTGTGGCGCCGTGAAGGTCAAGCTGTCCAAGCGGGGCGACTATGTGGTGCGCTCGGCGATCTGCCTGGCCACGCACTTCGACGCCGACCAGCCCACCAAGCTGCGCCAGGTGTCCGTCGAGATGGGCGTGCCGCGCACCTTCGTGTCCCAGATCCTGGGCAACCTGGTCCAGGCGGGGATCGCCACGTCCTACTTCGGGGCCAACGGTGGCTACCGCCTGACGCGTCCGCCCGGCGAGATCACCCTCCTCGAGGTCGTCGAGGCCGGCGAGGGCTCCTTGGAGACGGACACGTGCGTGCTGGGCGACGAGCCCTGCCAGTGGGAGACCGTCTGCCCGGTCCACGAGACCTGGTCCCAGGCCACCGCCGCCCTGCGCGCCGAGCTGGCCACGACCACGCTGGCCACGCTGGTCGAGCGCGACCGCATGATCACCGCAGGCACCTACCACGTGGTCGGTCACCGCCACGCCGGCCCCGATTCCATCGACGTGCGCGACACGGTGCACATCGAGCGGTCCGCCGACGCCGTGGCCCGGCGCCTCACCGGCGGCGCCTGGCTGATTCCGCATCTCGACGCCGCCCGCGACGACGCCGAGTCGATGGTCGTGCGCGTCGGCCCCGGATCGCGGGGCTGGCTGGCCAAGACCGTGGCCGTCCATCTGGGCGAGCCGGTCACCACCGAGGAGGGGGTGGCGATCCCCCTCCACTGGGAGGCGACCGGACCCGCCGGGCTCTTCCCGCGCCTCGTGGGCACGCTGCAGGTGGCCGAACTGGACCCGGAGCGCTGCGAGCTCACGCTGATCGGGCGGTACCGCCCGCCCCTGGGACGCGCCGGCCACGCCCTGGACGAGGCCGGCCTGTCCCGCCTGGCGCGCGCCACCGTTCGCGCGTTCCTGCGCCGCCTGGCGGCGGCCTTCGAGCAAGACGGCGCGCTGCCCTAG